>DASZPS010000043.1:0-53930 GCA_035549955.1 Lacunisphaera sp.
TCGGTGTCGTCCTGACCTGGGGACTGGCTCTTCTTCTCGCCCCGACTCATCCCTTCCTCGCCGGTTGGGTCGGAATGGTCGGGCTGATCTTCGTCCTCCATTTCGGCGCCTTCCATCTGCTTTCCCTCGCCTGGCGGCGGCTGGGCGTCCGCGCCGAACCGCTCATGCGCGCCCCCGTGCTCGCGACTTCCCTCGCCGAGTTCTGGGGTCGACGCTGGAACGCGGCGTTTCACGAACTGGTGCATCGCTACACCTTCCGCCCCCTCGTGCGTGCCTGGGGCACGCGGGGCGCGACGCTGCTGGTGTTCCTCGTCTCCGGGCTGATCCACGAATTGGTGATTTCCGTCCCGGCGCGGGGCGGCTTCGGCGGGCCGACCGCTTACTTCCTGGTCAACGGTGCGGGCCTGCTGCTCGAGCACAGCCGCACCGGCCGTCGCTGGGGTCTGGGCGCCGGGTGGCGCGGCCGGGCGTTTGCCCTCGTGACGGTGGCCGCCCCGGTCGGCCTGCTCTGTCACCCGCCCTTTGTCCACCACGTCATCCTGCCGTTCCTCCATGCGATCGGCGCAACCTAGGAGATCCCTGCCATGATCACCGTCCTCATTCTCAAAGTCGCCGGCCTGCTCCATCTCGGCCTGATCTGGGCAGGCGCCACCATGCCGCGCACCGTCGGCCTGCGCGCCCACCTCACCGGACTTCCGCCCTTCATCCGCAGCCTTTTCTGGGTGTACTACTCCTTCATCGGGCTGATGCTCTTCAGCTTCGGCTTCATGACGTGGGTGTTCGCGCCCGAGATGGCCGCGGGCGATCCCGTCGCCCGCGGGTTTTGCTGGTTTCTGACCGCCTTCTGGGCGCTGCGGATGGTGGCCGCGGCCTTTGTCTTCGATGTTCGTCCCTACCTCACGAGCTGGCTCTACCACGTTGGTTACCACGCCACCAACGTCGTGTTCAGCCTGCTGGTGGTCGTCTACGCGTGGGTCGCATGGAAGGGAGGCGCCCGTTGACCGCGAGCGAACGGCCATGTGCAACACCGACAACCTTCCGCCCCGCGCCGCACCCGGGTCCCCCGCCCTCACGGGAGAAATCGGCCATGCGGCCCTCAGCCGGATGTTGTCGGTGCCAAACGAACCGCTGCTCTACGCCGATTGGGAACGCACCCTGATGATCCACTACGAGGTGGATCCCGTGGAACTGGCCGCGCATGTCCCCTTTCCCCTCGACCTGCATGAGGGCCGTGCCTTCGTGAGCCTCGTTGCCTTCACCCTGCGCGGCATGCGGCCCCGCCGGGGCGGCTGGCTGGGAAAATGGCTGATGCGCCCCATCGCCACGCACGGTTTCCTGAATGTGCGCACCTATGTGCGGTCGAATGGCGAAGCGGGCATCTACTTCATCGCGGAATTCCTGAACAAGTGGCTCAGCCTGAAACTCGGGCCGGCGCTTTTCGGGCTGCCCTATCGATTTGCGCGGTTGAACTACGACCATGACCCTGCCGCGGGGCGGATTGCAGGCCTGGTCCACGAAATTCCCGGCTCAGCGGCTTTCGCCTACCATGCGACGCTCGATGAAGACGTCCTTATGCCGGCGACCGCCGGCTCCCTCACCGAATGGCTGATGGAGCGTTACACCGCATTCACGGTGCGACACGGTTGCCCGCTCTTGTTCCGCGTCTGGCATCCGCCATGGCCCAAAGCCGCGGCGACGGTCCGAGTGACCGATGACTCTCTCCTGAGAAAGAATCTGCCTTGGTTCGCGAATGCCCGCCTCGCCGGCGCTCACTACTCGCCCGGTGTCTTCGAGGTTTGGATGGGCCGGCCCCACCCCGTCGGCGGCCCCCTTGCCTAGAATGATTCTTTGTAGCCGGGTAGGCGACACCGGCAGCGTCAAGCGAGTTGCTTCCGGACGATCTCGTCGACCAGCTTGGGGTTGGCCTTGCCCTTGGACGCCTTCATCACGGCGCCCTTGATGGCATTGAGCGCCTTTTCGTTGCCTGCCTTGAAGCCGGCGGCGGCCTTCGGGTCGGCGGCGATGGCATCCGCCACCCATTTCTCGAGTTCGCCGGAGTCGGTGGATTGCTTCAATCCCTGGCGCTCAACAATCGCGTCCGGCAGGTCGCCGGTTTGGAACATCGTCACGAAAACTTCCTTCGCGATGTTGCTCGAAATGACCCCGCCTTCCACGAGTTTGACCAGCCCGGCGATATGGGCGGGACGCACCTTGCTTTGGTGCAGTTCGATGCCGGCGGCGGCAATCTCGGCGGCGAGGTTGTTGACGATAAAGTTCGCCCCCGCCTGCGGCTTTCCGCTGAGCTTCGCCGCTTCCTCAAAGAACGCACACAAGGGAAAATCCGGGACGAGAACGGACGTTTGCGTGTAAGGGAGCTGGTAATCCTGCTGGTACCGCCGCTGGCGGTCGAAGTGGTGCTCCGGGATTGTGGCGCGGATCGAGGCTTTCCACGCCTCGTCCACCTTCACCGGCATGAGGTCCGGATCGGGGAAATAGCGATAGTCGTGCGCCATTTCCTTGGAACGCAGCGACTGCGAGGTGCCAGTCTGGCCGTCGAAATCGCGGGTTTCCTGCACGATCGTGCCACCCGCCTCCTTCACCGCGATTTGCCGGCGGATTTCGTGGGCAATGCCGTCGCGGACGAATGAGATGGAATTGAGATTCTTCAGCTCCACCTTGGTGCCCAGCTTCGTTTCGCCGACCGGCCGGATCGAGATGTTGGCGTCGCAACGCATCTGGCCCTTCTCCATGTCACAGTCGGAAACACCACCCTGCACGAGCGCCAGGCGCAGCGAGGTCAGCAACGCATAGGCCTCGTCTGCGCTCGCCAGCGCGGGCTCGGTCACGATCTCCATCAGCGGCGTGCCGGCCCGGTTGTAATCCACCAGCGAGTCGCTGGCGCCGTGGTTCAGCTTGCCGACATCCTCCTCGAGGTGGATGCGCGTCAGCGGGATCTTCTTGTGCTCGCCCATGATGTTGCGAGCCGCGCCGGGCAGTTCGATTTCCACCGCTCCGCCAACGCAGATGGGCTGGTCGTATTGGGAAATCTGGTAGTTCTTGGGCGAGTCGGGATAGAAATAGTTTTTCCGGTCCCATTTGCAGACGGCGGCGATCTCGCAGCCGAGGATCAGGCCCGCCTTGATGATCTTGTCCAGGGCCTCCTTGTTCATCACCGGCAGCGCGCCGGGAAGCGCCAGCACGACGGGATCGACGAGGGTGTTCTCCGGCTGGCCATAGCCCGCCGCGACGCGGGTGAACATCTTCGACACCGTGCGCAGCTGCACGTGAACCTCCAGCCCGATGACAGCTTCGTAGTTCATCAGAGTGAGGGGTGGCGGTTAAGCCAGTCGTGCGCCTGCTCGTAGTGGCGGGCGATCGCCAGCAGGTTGGCTTCATCGAAGGGCCGGCCGATGATTTGCAGGCCAATGGGCAAGCCGGCGCCGGTGAAACCGCAGGGCACGGAAATGCCCGGCAGGCCGGCGAGATTCACGCTGATCGTGTAGATGTCGGTGAGGTACATCGCCAGGGGGTCGGAGGATTTTTCCCCGAGCTTGAAGGCGGCGGTGGGAGAAGTGGGTGACAGCAGCCCGTCGCAGTCCTTGAGCACGGCGGCGAACTCGTTGCGGATGAGGGTGCGGACCTTCTGCGCGCGCAGGTAATAGGCATCGTAGTAGCCGCTGCTCAGCACATGGGTGCCGAGGATGATGCGGCGCTTCACCTCGTCACCGAAGCCCTCGGCGCGCGAATGGAAGTAGAGATCGACCGCGTCCCTGGCCTTGGCCGAACGGTGGCCGTAGCGCACCCCGTCGTAGCGCGCGAGATTTGAAGAAGCTTCCGCGGTGGCGATCAGGTAGTAAACGGCGACCGCGTATTCCGCGGCGAGCGGCAGCGAAACCTCCCTGATTTCGCATCCGGCTTTGCGGTAGTACTCGATGGCCGCCCGCACCGCCGCCGCCACCTCGGGGTCGAGGCCCTCCCCGAAGAATTCCTTCGGGACGCCCAGCCGCCATGGGCCCTGGCGCCGGCCGAGTTCGGCGCGGTAGTCCGGCACCTCCGCCTTGAACGAGGTCGAGTCACGCGGGTCGTGCCCGGCAATTGCGCCCAGCACGAGTGCCGCATCCTCCACCGTGCGCGCAAACGGGCCAATCTGGTCGAGCGAGGAAGCGTAGGCCGCCAGCCCATAGCGGGAAACCAGCCCGTAAGTGGGCTTCAACCCCACGACTCCACACAATGCCGCAGGCTGGCGGATTGATCCGCCGGTGTCCGAGCCCAAGGCAACGGGCATCTCGCCTGCCGCCACGGCCGCGGCAGATCCGCCCGAACTTCCGCCGGGTACGCGCGACAAATCCCAGGGATTGGCTGTGGGGTGGAACGCGGAGTTTTCGGTCGAGGAGCCCATGGCAAACTCATCCATGTTGAGCCGGCCGAACGGAATCGCGCCGGCGGCCGTGAGTTTCTCCGTCACCGTGGCATCGTAGGGCGAAACAAAGTTGGCGAGCATGCGGCTCGAGCACGTCAGCGGCTGGCCCTTGACCGCGATGACGTCCTTGAAGCCGATGGGGATGCCGTCGAGCGGTCCCCTCGCCTGCCCCGCCGCCCGGCGTTCGTCCGCGGCCCGCGCCAGCGCCAGCGCGCCAGCCCCATCGCAGGAATTGAATGCTTTCACGCGCCCGTCCACCGCCTGCTTTCGCGCGAGGCAGGCTTGCAGGAGCTCCACCGAGGATAGTTTCCCCGTGCCGAGCATTTCCGCCAGCTGCACGGCGGCAAGGCAGGTAAGATCGTCCGCCATGTCTACTCCACGACCTTGGGCACCACGACCATGTGTTGCCGCTGCGCGGGCGCGTTGCGCAATGCCTCATCCACCGGCAGGCCGGGCCGGGCGGCATCCTCCTGCCAGACATTGAAAACCGGTGAAGCGTGCGCCATCGGCTCAACCCCGGTCACGTCCACCTGTTTCAGTTTTTCGACATAGTGCAGGATGTCACCCAACTGGCGGGAAAACTTCTGTTTCTCCGCGTCGGTCAACGCGAGCCGGGCCAGGTTGGCCAGGTAGTCGATGTTGAGGTCTGAATCGGCGCTCATGGACGTGAATGTCGGCACCAAGCAGGCGGTGGAAAGGCGCCTTGGCAATCGACAAAAAGCGCCGGGCGCGCCCTCGCTCCCGCTGCTAGCTTGACCCAAACCGCCAATCGTCATCCGCTTGGCTTTGTGCTGCTTTTCAAACGCATCCTGGATTTCCAAAAGACCGAGGGCGGCGTCCTCGACAAACGAGGCGCCAAGCGCTACCCGGTCGGAGGCAAGTTTCCCATCAAGGCCAAGATCACGCTCACGGCCCGCGACGGCGAGGGCAACGCGAAGCCGGGCTCATCCATTGATTGGGGAGGCCAGCTGGGAAATCTGTCCGGCACCGGCGTCAGCATCCGCCTCCATCCCGCCGCGGTGGCGCATAGCGGTGAAAACTGCGGCCTGAAACTCGAACTCGACAACAAGATCTTTGAGCTCGAAACCACGGTCGCGCACTTCCGCGTCGGTCCGCAATATGTTGCCTGCGGCCTGGCCATCAAGTTCCCGGACTCCTACACCACGAAGGCCTACCTCCAGTTGATGGAACCCGTGGTCGTGGGCTCCACACTGGCGCCGATTTCCGGCAAGGTAAGGCAGGACCTGCCCGGGCTCATCAAGGAACAGTACCAGGGCGAGTCTGACAGCCTGCTGAGTGTGTGGCGCGACAGTTCAGGCAAGAATCCGAAGCTCTTTGAACTGGTCGTACACGACTACTGCGTCCGCGGCAGCACCGAGATGCCCGGGCTTAATATCAGCTCCTGCGACAGCACCAAACTCGGCAAGCGCACTTCCCGCCCGGCTGTGACCATCCCGATCAGCCCTGAGCACCAGGCCGAGGTCAGACAGCTCTTCCAGTTCATCGTCCAAAACCTCGGCAAGGGCATCCCCAGCGAGCTGAAGCGTTTCTTGGAATTGTTCGCCGGGTAAATCGGTGATCGCCGGATTCCACACCGGCAACGAGGACCGCAGCGCCGCACGCGTCGGTGTGGAAACCGACGCCCACCTTCGCTCACGCACGGACCGTCATCGTGCCGTCAGCCGCGATGCCCTGCTGGATCTTGGCGAAGGCCGCATTGACCTCGTCGTCGGTGAGCGTGCGTTCCGGCGAGCGGAATGAGAGCGCGAAGGCCAGGCTCTTCCTGCCCTCCGGCAAGCCTGCACCGCGGTAGACGTCGAAAATCTCGACGGCCTCGATCGCAAAGGCGGCGCCGGTGACCGCCGCCCGGGCCGTGGTGAGGAGATGCTGGCGAACCTCCTCGGCGTGCCGCGCTGCATCCACCACCAGGGCCAAGTCGCGCAACGCGGCGGGAAAAAGGCTGAAGTTCTCGAACCGCCGGCGGGACGAGGAACCCGGGATATTCTCCGGCAGGATCGCAAACATGCCGGCCCAGACTTTGCCCTCGATGCCGGCGGCGCGGACCATGGCCAGGTTGAGCAGGCCAAAGCGCGCGGTCCAACCGGCCTTCAGCTCGCCGGCGGCGGCGGCCTGGCCTTCCTGCCAGCCCCAATAAGCCCCGGTGACCGGCACCAAGGGTTGCGTCGCGAGTTCGACGCCAGCCTGGGCCGCAAGGATCTCGACATGGCGCTTCACCGCATGGAAGTCCGGCGCGGGCCGGGCCAACCAGGCGCGGGACTTCGGGTTTTCCGCCATGATGAATCCGACGCCGGCGCACTCCAGGACCGAACCATTGAGCTCGATGAACACCCGGCCGGTCTCACACAGGCGGGAGACCTCATTGCCCCGGGACTGGTTCAGCTTGAGCGATTCGAGCAGTCCCAGCAGGAGCGTGGGCCGGAGATGCGATTGCTCCTCGACGAAAGGATTGAGCAGCCCGAGTTCCTGCACCGCCGCATCGGAGATCCAGGTCTTGAGTTCCTTCGCCGACCGCAGCGTGTAGTTGACGCATTCGTGGAAATGCTGGCCGACCAGATAGTCGGTCGCCTTGCGGTTGAAGACGGCTGCGGGCGCGTCATCGCCATCCACCAGGGCCGGCCCGACGGCGGGCGCAGGCGGGACCTTCTCGGTGCCGCATACCCGCAAAATTTCCTCCACCAAGTCGATGGGCCGGTCGAGATCGGCCCGGTAGCTGGGAATGGTGACGGTCCAGGCCGGACCGCGATGATCCGTAGGTTCCTCGTGGCGGATGGCCAGGTCGAGCGCCTCGAGGGCGGCCCGCTGTTCGTCCGCCGGGATTTCAAACCCGAGCTTTTCGTTGACGTATGCCGGCGTGACGACGATCTCGCGCTCCCATGGCACATCTCCGCCCACCTGGAACGAGGGGCCCACCACGGTACCACCGGCCGTCTCCAGCAAAAGATCCACCGCGCGTTGCGCGGCCTCCATCGTACTGTGGGGATCCACGCCGCGCTCAAAGCGGTAGGACGAATCCGATGCCAGCCCCAGCCGCTTGGAAGTCGCGCGAACCGACTGCGGACGAAAATAGGCCGCTTCGAGCACGACGTCGGTCGTGGCGTTGTCGACGCCCGCATCGGCACCACCCATGATCCCGGCCACGACGAGGGGCTTGGATTCGTCGGCGATGACGAGCATGCGGCTGTTCAGCACGCGTTCCTTCTCGTCGAGGGTGATCAGCTTCTCCCCGTCGGCGGCGTGGCGGACAATGATGCGACGCCCGGCAATTTTCTTCGAATCGAACACGTGCAGTGGCTGGCCGAGTTCGAGCATGACATAGTTGCCCACGTCCACGAGGTTGTTGATCGGGCGGAGACCCACGGCCTTGAGGCGTTCCTGCATCCATTGCGGGCTCGGCCCGACCTTCACCCCGGCGATGGCGATGCCAACATAGAGCGGGCAATCCTTGGGGGCCTCGACCTTGATTTCGGCCAGGATGTCGGGGCGCGAACCGTGCACTTCGCCGCGAAAATTGATCGCGGGATACGTGACGTCCTTGCGGAACCACGCGGCCAGTTCGCGCGCAATGCCGATGTGGCAGAGCGCGTCGGGCCGGTTCGGAGTGATTTCCAGGTCAAAAACGGTGTCCCCGCCGGGGACGGCGTCATTGATCTTCTGGCCGATCGGCGCGGTCGCCGGCAAAATCAGCAATCCCGAATGATCGCCGGCCAGGCCGAGTTCGTCTGGCGCACACATCATGCCCTGCGATTCGTGCCCGTAGGTTTTTCGTTGGGCGATCTGGAACCCGCTCGGCAGCAATGCGCCGGGCAATGCCACCGGCACGCGATTGCCCGGGTCGCAATTGGGCGCACCACAGACGATGGTGCGGACTCCACCCTGGGCCGTGCCCACGTCCACGGTGCAAAGGGAAATCTCCTTCTTGAGGTTCGGGATTTTGGCGCGGGTGAGGATCTCGCCCACCACGACATTTTCCAGCGGCGGCAAGCCCGTGCTGGCAACGCCCTCGACCTCGAAACCGAGGAAAGTGATCGCGCGCTGGAGTTCGTCGGTGGTGACACCGTCAAGGTTGACGTACTGCTTGAGCCAGTTGAGGGAAATTTTCACTGCGAAGAGGTCTTGGGGGGAGGCGGGGGACGCCACGGCCGCTGGGGGGCGCACAAGAGGCGCACCCTTCAGGAAGTAATCAGCCAAATTGTTTCAGGAATCGGATGTCGTTCTGGTAGAAATAACGGATGTCATCGATGCCGTAGACCAGCATGGCGAGGCGTTCGAGGCCCATGCCGAAGGCATAGCCGGTCCAAACCTCGGGATCGTAGCCGACGGCCTCGAACACGGAAGGATCGACCATCCCGCAGCCGCCGATCTCGATCCATTCCTTCCTCACCTTTGGCAGGTGCTTCGCGGAGAGGTCGACCTCGAAGGATGGTTCGGTATAGCCGAAGTAGTGCGGACGGAAGCGCGTTTTGGTGTCCTTGCCGAGGAGCGAGGCGAAGATATAGTCGAGCAACGCCTTCAGGTCGCGCACCGTGACGTTCCGGTCGACGTACAGGCACTCCAGCTGGTGGAAGTTGGCGCTGTGGGTCGCATCCGACGTATCGCGCCGGTACACCCGGCCCGGCGAAACGATCCGAATGGGCGGCTCACCCTTCAGCATGGTGCGGATCTGCACCGATGACGTGTGCGTGCGCAGCAGGTATTTCTCGCCGGGGACCTTGCGGTCGACGTTGGCGAAGCGCGCGGATTCGGGAAAATAGAAGGTGTCCTGCTCAGCCCGCGCCGGGTGATCGGGCGGCGTGTTGAGGGCATCGAAGCAGTAATACTCTGTCTCGACCTCCGGCCCGTCGGCGACGGTGAAGCCCGCCTTGCGCAGGATGCGGCACATTTCCTCGCGGACCAGGGTGAGTGGGTGCCGCGTGCCAGGGCCGGCGTCGGGTGACGGCAGCGTCGGATCCACGGCCGGTCCCAGCTGCGCGGCGATTTCCGCGGCGCCGATGCGTTCGAGGGTGGCATCCAGTTGCGCCTGCAGCCGGACCTTGGCCTCGTTGACGAGCCTGCCCATGGCGGGCCGCTGCTCCTTCGGCACGGTGCCCATCTGTTTCATGAGGGCGGTAAATTCGCCGTGCGGGCCGACGTAGCGGGCTTTGGCGGCCTCAAAGTCGGCGCGCGTCCGCAGGGTGGCCAGTTCGGAATCGGCCTTGGCCAGGATCGCGTTGATGGTCTCTTGCATCGGGCAGGAAGAAAAAAAAGGACGGGCGCCAGGGTGGCGGCCCGTCCTTCGGAGAATTGGTCTTTTCGACCGGAAGGCGAGCCTCCAGCGGCTCGCGTTGGATCAGGCCTTGGCGGCCTTTGCTTTCAACGCGTCCTGGGCTTTGGCGACCAGGGCCTTGAAGGCGACGGCGTCGGCGATGGCGATCTCGGAGAGCGCGCGACGATCAAGCTCGATCTTCGCGGCCTTGAGGCCCTCGATGAAGCGGCTGTAGCTGATGCCGGCCTCACGGCAGGCGGCGTTCAGGCGCACGATCCAAAGGCCGCGCATGTTGGCCTTCTTCTTCTTGCGGTCGATGTAGGCGTATTGCCAGGCATGCTGGACCGCTTCCTTGGCATAGCGGAACAGCTTGGATTTGTTGCCGAAGTAGCCCTTGGCGTATTTCAGCACTTTCTTGCGGCGCTTGCGCGACGCGGGGGAGTTTGTAGCACGAGCCATGTTATTGGGTTGGTTTTAGTGCCGGCAGGTCGTCTCGTTAGGATTCACCCGCCAGGCAATTTATTGGTTCTGCGCGGCTGTCGTCTTAGAGCCCAAAGGGCAGACAGCGCTTGAGCGGCTCGGCATGGCCATCGGCCACCAGCTTGTCCCGGGAGGCACGGCGTTTGGACTTCGTGCTCTTCGAGGCCAGCAGGTGACGGAAGCCGGGCGTGCGCCGGATCAACTTGCCCTTGGCAGACAACTTGAAGCGCTTGGCAACGGACTTTTTGGTCTTTTGCATGGATGGAGTTGCACAAAACAGAGGGGGGCGGGACGCATGGCAAGGGGAAAGTTTTGCGATCCAATGGTGGCGCAAAAAGGGGCCGCTCACCGTGATTTTCAGAGGGAAAACAGCCGGCGGACGAATTTCGGAAAAGGGGTTGACTTGCACCCCGCGATATTAACTTTGGGCACTCCATTTTTGCCGGCTTCCTAGCTCAATGGTAGAGCAGTTGACTCTTAATCAATTGGTTCGGGGTTCGAGTCCCCGGGGAGCCACCAAATTTCGGGTTGTTTGCCAATTCCCCCGACTTATCGTGCCCTGCACACACCACGCCGGTGTAGCTCAATGGTAGAGCACCTGTTTTGTAAACAGGCGGTTGCGGGTTCGAATCCCATCGCCGGCTCCATTTAACATCCACCCCGCTTGCCGGCCCCGATAAGTAATTCACTGCCCGATGGTGTAATGGTAGCACGAACGACTCTGACTCGTTCTGTCTAGGTTCGAGTCCTAGTCGGGCAGCCAATTTTTCCAACCCCGCGACACCCCGAGCCATGACTTCAGTTGCTGACGCGAAGTTTTCCCGCTACTGGTATAGAAACCGCATTGACAGTGCGAAGCGATTCTCAGCACATTTGCATTCTGATGTCTTTTAGTCACTGAAGTAGTTTGCAGCAATCGGGTGTTTGTCCCGTTGCCACCCGGCTGTTCACCCCTCGCTTTCCCAAGGAATAAATCACACACCCGACTCAGAAAAACCAACAAATGTATATGATCTCCGTGCAATTGCCTCTTGCTTTCCTCCTGACCAATCCCGACGGCAGCCCGATGTCTCCGATGGAGCTGTTCCACGCCGGCAAGGTCATCATGTGGCCGATTCTCATCGTGTCGTTCCTCATGATCACGGTCGCCGTCGAGCGGGTTATCTTCATCATCCGGGAAAACAGCCGCCGCCAGCCGGAGCTGGTCGACAAGATGCTGGAACGCGTCGAGGCCAATGACGTGAACGGGGCCGTCGAACTCGGCAAGAAGAGCGATGACTTCGTCGCCCGCATCCTCGTTTACGCCCTGTCGCACAAGGAGCACTCGCTCGCCAACGCCTTCACCCGCGCGGCCAACCAGGAAATGCAGCGGTTCAGCCAGGGACTTCCCACTCTCGACACCTGCATCACGGCTGCTCCGCTCCTCGGTCTGCTTGGCACGGTCACGGGTATGATGGGTACGTTCGCGGCCCTTAACACGGGTTCCGGCGACATCGCCGACGCCAGCTCGAAGATCACCGGTGGTGTCGCTGAGGCGCTTATCGCCACCATGTGCGGTCTCGGCATCGCCATCACCGGCCTGCTCCCCTTCAACTACATGAACGCCCGGGTCGAGGAAGCCCGTCATGAGGTTGAGGATGCTTCCAACTCCCTCGAGATCATCATCAACAAGTCCGCCAGCAACCAAGCGCGCTGAGGCGCGGTTTGCTGAGATCAACCTCTACCAAATCACTGTATGCACGGCGGTGGCGGCGGAACCGGACCGGGTGGCGTCAAGAGAGCACGCATTGAGATCATTCCCCTGATCGACGTGATTTTCTTTCTGCTGGCCACATTCGTTCTCTTCACTCTTTCGCTCAACAAGTCCAACGGCGTCAAAGTTACGGTGCCTGTCGCCAAAACGGGCGAAACTCGGAACCCCGAGGGTGTCACGATCAGCGTCACGGACGAAGGCGCCATCGCCTGGAACCAGGACATGATCACCCTCGACGAATTTCAACAGCGCCTGCTGCAGTACGCGAAGGAAAATCCCGACGGCCGTATTTTGATCAACGGTGACGAACGCGCGTTTTTTGCCCAGGCGATTTACGTCTTCGACGAAGCACGTAAAGCAGGCTTCAAGAGGGTCTTCATCGAAACCCGCGCGCGATAACCGCCCGAACCTAAGAAAACGGCTGCTTATGCGTATGGTGTAAGTATACTGTACCAACAGCCGCAACGAACATGGAAGGCAGCACCAAAATCAAAGTCCCGGTCCGCAAGAAAGCGCGCATTGAGATCATCCCGCTCATCGACGTTATCTTCTTCCTGCTGGCCACCTTCGTCCTTTTCACGCTCTCGCTGAACGCCCTCAAGTCGGTGCCGGTCGACCTGCCAGTGGCCGCTCCGCCGGCCAGCAATTCCGTTCCACCGGAGGTCATGACCATCCAAGTGTCAGGCGACGGTGCCATCTTCATGAACAAGGAGCTCATCGAAATGAGCGAAGTGCGACCGCGGCTGGATCACTACCTGACTCAAACTGACGACCCGCGCGTCCTGATCGCCGGCGACGAAAAGGCCCGTTTCGGCTTCACCGTGGCGATCCTTGACATCGTCCGCCAGGCTGGAGTCCAGAAATTCTCCGTCGAAACCCGGCCCCGCGCCACGGGCAAATAACCATGAACAAAGATCTTATCATCGGCATCGTGGTTTCGCTGGCGCTCCATTCCTCTATTTGGGTTTTCAGCCACAAGAACGCGCCGCCCAAAAAGGCGGTCGCCGTCAAGGAAGAGGTGATGCAGTTTGAAATGCCCCCGATTGAAGAGGAAAAAATCGAGGAAGTTGAGCAATTGCAGGACGAGCCGATTGAAACCGTCATGGCCCCTCCCAGCTTGGTGGACGTTCCCTCGGTTGTGCCGGTCGACGCCTTCGTTCAGCCGCTGACTCCGCCCCCGCCCCCGGGGCTGACCTCTTCGAAAAACGCCGTGACCATCCCGGTCGTCAAGCCGGGCGCCAACTTCGGCCGGGGCATCAGCAACCTCTTTAACATCGGCGACCTTGACCAACAACCGGTGGCGCGCGTCCGCCAAGCTCCCTCCTACCCTTACGATATGCGTCGGGCGGGCATCAATGGCTCCGTCGTGGTGGAGTTCATCATCAGCACCGAGGGCGACGTCATCCAAACCCAAGTCGTAAAATCTTCGCACCGCGAATTTGAAATGCCCGCCCTGCAGGCCGTGCAGAAATGGAAATTCAAGCCCGGCCGCCGCCGGGGCCAGGTGGTGAACGTGCGTGCTTCGCAACTGCTGGAGTTCAATGCGACCGAGTAATCCCGCCATGTCGACTTCATTCCACTCCCTTTCGCGCCGGATGCTCGGCTTGGTCGCCGGTCTCGCCCTGGCGATCTCCGCGGTTGCACAGTCGTCCACGCCGGAACGGAACTATAGTCCGAGCGACGCCACCTCGGAGGCTTTGCCCAAGTACAAGGAGGCCATGGACGCCAAGCCGCCGAATTTTGCCGCCGCGATGGCGGTCTTGAACGGTATTCAGGCGAAGGCTGCGCCGGACAGCTATGACGCCGCGTATGTCATGCAGCTGAAGCTGCAGATCTACCTCCAACAGGGTGAATATGCCAAGGCCATCGAGCCGATGGAGAAGAGCCTCGCGCTTTCCGAATCCCACACCCCCACCTATTTCGACGAGCGCGTGACCCGCGAGCTGTATTTCTTCCTCGTGCAGCTTTATTTCCAGGAAGCGGCCCAGCAGACGAAAAACACCACCTTGGCCGCCGCCTACTTCGACAAGGCGGAGAAAGCCATGGTTCACTGGCTCAAGATCACCCCGCCCGACAAGATCAACGCGGAATCCCAACTGATTTACGCCCAATTGCTCTTCAGCAAGGCAATGCTCAATGCCTCCAATCCCGACAAGGAACTACTCAAGCGCGCCATTGAACAGGTCGACATCGGCCTGAAGCTCGCCATCCGCCCGAAGGACACCTTCTACATCCTCAAGCTCGTGGCATTGAACCAGCTCGACCGCTATGAGGAGTCCAGCGAACTCTTGGAAACCTTGGTCAAGCTCAAGCCGGACACGACAACGTACTGGCAGCAGCTGGCCGCCACCTACCTGTCGATTGCGGCCAAGTATGACGAGATGAAGCAGCCGCAGAAGGCCCGGGAATTCAACATTCGCTCGATCCTGACGATCGAGCGGGCCCAAGCCAACGGGTTCATGAACACCCCCAAGGACAACTACAACCTGGTGGGAATCTATTTCAACATCGCCCAGTTTGAAAAGGCCGCCGAAATCCTGTCCGCAGGCCTCAAGAGCGGTTCCATCGAGAATGAACCCAAGAATTGGGAACTGCTGGCGCTTTGCTGGCAGCAGCTGCAACGCCCAATGAAGGCGATCGATGCCCTGAAGGAAGGTACCATTGCCTTCCCGAAGTCCGGCCAGCTGGAGTTCCAGATCGCCCAGGGTTATACCGCGATGGACAAGCCCGAAGATTCGCTGAAACACATCCAGCTGGCCATCTCCAAGGGTAATCTCACGAAACCTTACCAGGCTTACCTTTCGCTCGCATATACCGCCTACAGCCTGCAGAAGTATGAAATCGCGCTCGAAGCCGCCAAGAAAGCCGCGGAATACCCCGAAGGCGCCAAGGACGGGCAAAACATGGCCGATGCCCTGACGTCCCTGCTGAAGGACCGCGAAGCGAAGAAGAACAAATCCTGACCCCAAAATTTCGCAGTACCATGAACAAAATCTACTTCATCGTTCCCCTGATCGGCGTCCTGATTTTTGGGGGATTCTATATCCAATTTACCAAGGTCCACGACCAGAAGGTCGAAGCGGCCAAGGTCAAGGCCGAGAACGACAGGAAGGAAAAGCTTCGGAAGCAGGAGGAGGATCGCAAGAAAGCCGTGGAAGCGGCCCTCGCGTCATCCAAACTCCGGGCCGAGGAAGCCGCCAAGAAGAAGCAAATCGAGGAAGACAAGAAAACCGCCCGCGAAGTGGCTGAGGACAAGCGCTTGCGCGCCAACAGCGACAAGAACCGGCTCACCGACCAAGCCCGCCGTTACAAGAAGGATCTCGAGGAAGTCCAGGAGGAGATCAAGAAGTTGGAACTGGAGAAAAAGAACCTTCAGGAAGAGCAGGGATTCCTCCGCGAATACGTCAAGAAAGCCGAGGACAACCAGAAGTATTACACCGATCTCCTGGAAAAGATTGCGCTGGCGGAAAAAGCCCGCGCCGATGCCGCCGCCGCTGCCGCTGCCGCCGCGAAGAAGAGCTAACAGCACGCCCTCCGACCAATCATGAAGAAGACCTTAATCACCTACCTTCTCATCCCGGGTATCCTGCTCGGGACCTTCATTTTCTTTTACGCCGGCGCCATAAGGGACATGGAGGCAAAGCATGCTCAGCTCGAGCAGAAGAAAAAGGAAAAGGACGCGGCGGAAGCCGCCCGCAAGAAGGAGATCGAAGATCGCGCGATCAAGGACGCGGAAGAGCGCCAGAAGAAGCGTGACGCCGAGGAGGCCGCCAAGATCGCCAAACGGGAAGCGGACTACCAGGCCGTCATGACGCAGCTGAAGAACGAGACCGCCGATCTTACCGCCCAGTCCGACAAGCTGGCCAAGGAAGTCGGCACCTTGGAAATCAACATTTCGCAGGCGCGGACGAATCGGGAGAAGCTCAGCCGCGAAACCTTCGAACTCGCGAAGGAGGTCGAGCTGGCCAAGATCAAGCGCCGGAGCGCCGAAATGGAGGTCCTGCGCCTGGTCGAGATGGCGAACCGGAAGATGGCAGACACCACCGTGGCCATTGCTCCCCCACCCCCGTTCCCGAGCGCACCGAAGTAAGCGCATGGCGAGCCAAGCCATTCAGCCGCACCCGCAATGGTGCGGCTTTTTTGCGTCACGTCCCCGTGGACTTTTCACTGCGGTAAAGTCAGAGAAACAGCCACGCCATCATCGAGAGTATTGGCAGCAACACCGGAAGGCTGTACTGAACGATATAGCGAAAAAATGACGGGGTTCGCACGCCACACTCCACCGCGATGGCCTTGACCATGAAATTGGGGCCATTGCCAATGTACGTCATGGCGCCGAAAAACACCGCGCCAAGGCTGACCGCCACAAGGGTGAGGGGCGCCTGCGCGATCAACCCCAACACCTGCCCCTGCTCATCCGCCGCCACGGAAGCCGCAGCGAGCGAACGAACCTCCGCCAATTTGAGGAAATTCAGATAAGTTGGCGCATTGTCCAGCACAGCCGAGAGACTACCCGCAGCGAAATAGAAATGCGCAGGCCGCTGGAGCGCCAATTCGCGGCCATGCACTTCAAGGAAGTCCAGGGCCGGCAGCATGGTGCAAAAAATCCCGAAAAACAGCCAGGCAACCTCCTTGATCGGACCGAGCGAAAAGCAGTTGTGTTTGTGGACAGCCGCCGGCGTCAAAAGGTACGAGGCAATCGCCGCAGAGCCCATGCACAATTCACGCAGGAAATAGTGGTCCGGCAGGAACACCGCCCCGATGATGAGGCCGAGCAGGAGGACATTGACGCCCCCCTCAAAACGCCAGGTCTCCCGCGTTTGCTCGATCTGATGCTGAATCCGGGCCGGCGCGTGCCGAAAGGACCGCTGGTCGAAAAAGTAGAAGGCAACCAGCAGCGCGCCCACGGTGAAAAGCCAGGCGGGGAGTACGTGCTCGGTCAGCCAAAAGAAAGGGACGCCTCGCAGGTAACCTAGAAATAGCGGTGGATCCCCAATAGGAGTCAACGCACCGCCCACATTCGAAATCAGGAAAATGAAAAAGACGACATGGTGCGTGCTGACCCGGATCTTGTTCATACGGAGGAAAGGCCGGATGAGCACCATTGAGGCTCCGGTCGTGCCAATGACATTGGCCATCACCGAACCGACGAATAGGAAGACAACGTTTTCCAGGGGAGTGGCCTCGCCCCTCACGGTGATATGGATGCCGCCCGCAACCACGAAAAGGGCCCCAATGAGGGCCATGAACGACACGTATTCATGGCCGGAATGAAGCAAGCGGTCCGACCCGCCATCCGTCCACCACAGATAGTACCCGGCGACGAATGCAGAGAGACCCAAGGCCACCCAATGATACGAGCGCTCCCACCAGGCTTTCACCCGATCAGGCGAAATGGGCATCGTGGCGATCAGCAACAGCAGCAGAACGAATGGAACGATCAGCCACGCCGGGACAGGAGTGGCGCTAACTTCGGTAGGACCGGGCATCATGGAAGGTGCTGACGCACGGAGCATGCCGCCGAACCAGTGAACGTGCACCGCATGCCGCTACCGGACCGGTGAACCGGTCCCGTTTACTATCTGTTCATTTTTTCGCCCCGACAATGAAACGCTTCGTGGCATTGCCTCTGCTTTTGATGGAGGCGCTGGTTAAGAACGACGAGTCATCAAGTAACAACCCACCACCCTACATATGAAGCAAAGTTCCAGGCCCGTTTCCCCTCCAATGAAGATAGCCGGCCTCTTGGCCATACTGGCAGTTGCCACCCCGGTTTTCGCGGAAGACGCCGCGAAAGCCGCCATCGACCCTGCCACCCTCAGCAGCATGCGTGTCGGACTAGACACGGTCTGGGTTCTGGTTACCGCGATGCTGGTGTTCTGGATGAACGCGGGCTTCGCCCTGGTGGAATCAGGGCTCTGCCAATCCAAGAATTGCGTCAACATCCTCTGCAAGAACTTCATCGTCTTCGCCATCTCCACGATCTCCTTCTGGGTCCTGGGCTGGGGATTGATGTTCGGAGATGGCAATCCCTGGATTGGCACCAGTGGACTATGGTTCGTCAGCGGCACGGATAATTCACCTGCGCTGGGCGAAGCCTACGCGGCAATGAATCCCTTTTCGACCGCCAAGTATGAGGGTGTGTACAGTTCCATCAACTGGACGCCCACGCCGCTCTGGGCGAAGTTCTTCTTCCAACTCGTGTTTGCCGGAACGGCCGCGACGATCGTTTCCGGTGCCGTGGCTGAACGCATCAAAGTCGGTTCGTTCATCCTCTTCAGTTTCCTCCTCGTCGCCTTGGTGTACCCGGTGACGGGACACTGGATTTGGGGCGGCGGTTATCTAGGATCGAACAATTTCCGCGATTTCGCCGGTTCCACGGTGGTCCATTCCGTCGGCGGTTGGGCGGCGCTCGCCGGCGTGATTGTACTCGGGCCCCGATTGAAGAAATTCAAGGATGGAAAGATCAATCCCATTCCCGGCCACAACATGACTTCCGCCGCGTTGGGTGTCCTGATTCTCTGGCTGGGTTGGTTCGGATTTAATCCTGGTTCAACCATGGCCGCCATGGATGGGACCGCCATTTCCCATATCCTGGTGAACACCAACATTGCCGCCGCAACCGCTTCAGTTGCCGCGCTTCTCACCGCCTGGGCCTTGTTGAAGAAGCCGGATTTCTCGATGACGCTCAATGGTTGTTTGGCCGGACTTGTGGCCATCACCGCTCCGTGCGCTTTTGTCACGATCCAGTCAGGCGCGATCATCGGTGTCATTGCCGGAATCATCGTGGTCCCGGCGGTAATCTTCTTCGACAAAGTGAAGATCGATGACCCGGTCGGAGCTCTCTCCGTGCACCTGGTCAATGGTATCTGGGGAACGCTGGCGCTCGGTCTGTTCTACAACGGCAAGGCGGAGAACGGCGACGGCGCCATCGCCAATACCGTTGCCGCGCTCGACACCGGTCTCACCCGCGGCCAGCAGTTCCTGGTTCAGCTCAAGGGGGTGGTCATGGTCGGAGGCTTTGTCTTCGTCGCATCCCTGATCCTGTGGTATCTGCTCAAGGTTGTGATGGGCATCCGCGTCAGCCCTGACGAGGAAAGAGAGGGTCTGGACATCGGAGAACACGGCAACGAGGCCTACCCAGACTTCACCATCGCCCACAAATAATCCTCGACCCAATAAATTCCCATGAAACTCATCATCGCCATCATCAAGCCCTTCAAGCTGGACGAGGTTAAGGAAGCCCTAAACAAGGTCGGGGTCGACGGCATGACTGTATCCGAAGTCAAAGGCTTTGGCCGTCAGAAAGGTCACACCGAAATCTATCGCGGCAGTGAATATACGGTCGACTTCCTTCCCAAGGTTAAACTCGAAATCGCGGTCACCGACGAACTCGTCAAACCTGCCATCGGTGCCATTTCGGCCGGCGCCAAGACCGGCAAGATCGGCGATGGCAAGATCTTCGTTCTTCCACTGGAGGATGTGCTGCGCATCCGGACCGACGAGCACGGAGACGCCGCCGTCTGAACCGGGCGGTCGCGACCGTAAATTCGACCCCGCCATCCTCACGGTGGCGGGGTTTTGTTTTTGCCAGACCAAGCGCCACGAGCCGGGCGATCAAACCATTATTAAGTTTCGCCGATTGGGCTGACGGCGAAACCTTCGCCGCCTCTTCGGACCCTATATACACCCCGCCCTCCGGGCACCCCTCTCAAGAGGGGATCATCGATTCCGGAGGTTCGGCACCCCTCTCGAGCCGGAACGATTCAGTAGGTGGGCTTCGGTTTCCATACCGATGCCAGGTACGCACGCCTCGTGAGTTCTGTCGGCGATATGGAAATCGCCGACCACCAAATGGTGGAGCGCGTTGCTCCCCAACGCGCTGAGGACGCCCGCTGCGAAGAAAGCGCCCTGAGGAGCAGGTCGCTCCACCGCGAACTGAATCGTTCCGGCTCGAGAGGGGTGGCACCAAGCGACGGGGGGCTGTAAGGCTAATGCGCGAAATTCACTAGGAACCCTCGCCCATCAATCTATATCCAATCCCCGACTCCGTTTGAAGGTACTTGGGGGAATCTGCGTCGTCCTCGATCTTCTGACGCAGTCGCATCATGAAAACCCGCAGGTAATGTGTTTGGGTTTCCAAGGCGGGTCCCCAGATTTCCCGCAGAATATGGCGGTGCGTAAGCACCCGGCCCCGGTGGGTCACCAGCAGCCGGAACAAGGCATATTCCCTGGCGGTGAGCTTCACCGGGTGGCCGGCTTTCTTGACGATGCGTCGCACCAAATCCACCTCGATCGATCCAAAACTCACGATGTTTGCGGGTTCGACCTGCTTGGTCCGCCGCTGCAAGGCTCGCAGTCGCGCAAGCAGTTCGGCTCCGCCAAAAGGCTTGGTGAGGTAATCGTCCGCACCCGCGTCGAGGGCCGCAACTTTGCCCTCCTCCCGTCCAAAGACCGACAAAATCAACACCGGAATTGTCGTCCATTCGCGCAGCCGCCGGAGGACATCCAACCCCGGCAGGTCGGGCAGGCCGAGATCAAGCACGATCATCTCGGGCTGGTGGTGGGCGACTGCGACCAACCCGGCATGCCCGCTGTCCGCCTCGCGCACCTCGTATCCAGCATCGGCCAAGGTGAACCGCAACAAGCGGCGAAGTTGGATTTCATCGTCAATCACCAACACCTCGGGCTTTGCGGCACTCATGGTCATTCGTGAGGCACCACGGCATGTTTGGCAAACGGCAGGTGGAGGGTAAGCCATGCTCCCGGACCCGGATGATCGGTGACCGCGATGTCTCCTCCCTGCGCCTGCATGAAGCCGCGGGCAATGGACAACCCCAAACCCAGCCCATTCCCAGTGGGCCTGTGTCCGCGGCAGAACTTTTGGAAAAGCTGCGGACGCAATTCGGCAGGTATCCCCCGGCCCTCGTCGGCGATGGTCAGATACACTTGCGCCTTCGCCTCATTCCAGCCGGCCAAAATCGAAATCGGGCTGCCGGCCGGGCTATAGTGGACCGCGTTCAGCAGCAAGTTGGTGATGACCTGCTCCATGAGCACGGCGTCGGCACGAAGGAGCGGCATATCGGCCGGGATATCCAGCTTGAAGGGCCGGCCGGACAAAGCGTCCCCCAAACTCCGACGGGCAGCGGAAATCAGATCGCGGGCATCGCACCAATCCAGGTTGGGCCTGACGACCCCGGCTTCCAAGCGCGTCTGGCCCAGCAGGTTGGCCACCAGGCGGTTCAGGCGGTTGGTGGCCTCCACGATCTCAGCCGGCAAACCGGCACGGTGTCTTGCACCGTCGTTCTTCAGGTTGTCGGCCGCGGCACGCAAGACCGCGAGCGGAGTTCTCATCTCATGGGACACACTATCGAGCAAGGTGCGGTGCAGGCGATCCGACTCCGCAAGCAACCGGGCGCGTTCATCGGCACTCCGGAGTCTCTCCCGCTCGATCAACAAGGCAACCTGTGCTGCAAACGCTTCGAGCAGATCGCGCTGCTGGGAGTTGATGCGAATGACGCGCTGCGGGAGACATACCGCCAGCACTCCAAGGACCTGTCCTTCGCGCACAAGCGGCAGGTGCAGGCTCACGGCGTCGGGGAAAATCTCAGTGAAACGTCCACCAGCGCATTGTTCGCGCCGGACTTCGTCGGCGAGCGAAAGCGCGGCGGCATCCAATTCAAGCGAACCGCCGTGATGGGGTGCCAGGCAACCTTCTTCCGTAACCAACATCAGGGCGGAACGCGCCTCAAACAGCATATCCGTTTGTCGCAGCGCCGCGGTGATTCCTTCGGCCAATGTGTGAGTACCGGCAAGAGCCCGCGTCAGGTTAAACAAGGCGGTGGCCCGTTGTTCGCGCTGCCGCTCAGAGCGCTGTTGTTCGCGAATGTGGCTGGTTAGCTGACCCGCAACAAGGGCCACGACAAAATAGCTGCTGACCAGCAAAGCCTCGTCCAAATCGGGTTTTACAAATGACATCCGCGGAGGAACGAAAAAATAGTTCCAAGCCAGCGCGCTGACCAAAGCCGAGATCAGCGCCGGCCAACGACTCACGCGCAGGCTGAGCACAATTACCGTCAGGAGGTAAAGGTGACCCAATACGTCATAATGGAAGCGCGCCAGCCACCCACCAATCGTAACCGCCATGACTGCGGATGCCGTTTCCAGCAATTCCCGGCGCAAGGACAAATCAGAGTTCGCCCCGGGTTCCGGGCGTCGGTGATGTCCTGCGCGACCTCCCGCTCCGGCTGCGGTCGTTCGCAGGAAAGAGCCGAACCAAGACACCGGCGGCGACAAATGTGGGGCGGGTGGCGGCATCAGCCGTATACATGTGCAGTAAATGTACCAAGCTATCCGGCATATGGTTGGGCGAAGGAGAAAGGCATGTGGGCCAGGAAATATATTTTCCGTTTACTATTTGGTCCGCTTGGCATCAGCCGTGCTAAAGGCAAACCCAGCCTGGGTCGTGCGACGAGCGCTGCCCTTCCACAATAACCACACTGCACCCCAACCGACTATGAAGATAAAGTTCCAGCATCTGACCCGCAGCCTGAGGATGGCAGGCCTCCTCGCGCTTCTGGGTATGTCCACCTTGGTCCGCGGCGCTGATGCGCCAGCACCCGCCGCTCCGCCGGTTGATGCTGCCTTCGCGGCCTATGCCAACAACGGCGACCCCGGCGCCGGACTGGCTGGCGTCGCGGGACCCGGCCACAACGCCTTCATGATGATTTGCGCCGCCCTGGTGCTCTTCATGACGCTACCGGGCCTTGCCCTCTTCTACGGTGGCTTGGTGCGCAAGAAGAACGTGCTCTCCGTCCTGGCCCAATGTCTCGGGATCACGGGCCTGGTCACCATCCTGTGGTGGGCTTTCGGATACAGCTTTGTTTTCGCCAAGGACTTCGGCAGTCCGTTCCTCGGCGGCAAGGACTTCTTCTTCCTGAATGGTGTCACCTCGGCGCCCAACACCGACTACGCCTACTGGGTTTCCCAGAACGTCTTTTCGATGTACCAGCTCATGTTCGCCATCATTACCCCGGCACTGATCGTGGGCGCCATCGCCGAACGCATGAAATTCTCGGCCATCCTGCTCTTCGTGACCGTCTGGATGTTCGTCGTCTACTTTCCGCTGGCGCACATGGTCTGGGGTGCCACGGGCTACATGAATGGCGTATGGAACGGCGATGCTGCGATTCCCGCCATTGACTTCGCCGGCGGCACCGTGGTGCACATGTCCTCGGGCTGGTCAGCCCTCGTGTTGTGCCTCATCATCGGGCCCCGTTTGGGCTTCGGTAAGGAAAAGATGGCGCCTCACTCCATGGTGCTCTGCATGGTCGGCACCGGCATGCTTTACGTCGGCTGGTACGGTTTCAATGCCGGTTCCGCGGTGGCAGCCGACGGCGTCGCCGCCAATGCCTTCATGACCACGACCCTCGCGGCCGCCATCGCCGGGTTTGTCTGGGCGATGATCGAGAAGATCACCCGCGGCCACGCCTCGGTCCTCGGCTTTTGCTCCGGCATCGTGGCCGGCCTGGTCGTCATCACCCCCGCCACGGGCTTCGTCAATGCCACGGGATCCGTGATCATCGGCGTGCTGGCGGGCGTCGTGCCCTTCATCGCCTGCACCAAGCTCAAGGCGATGTTCAAATATGACGACGCCCTCGACACCTTCGGCGTGCACGCCGTGGGCGGAACGCTCGGCGCCCTCGTGACCGGCATCCTGGCCACGGCCTCGGTGAACGCCAACCTGACGGGCGCTGCGGCCACCAAGAACGGTCTCGCCAAGCTCGTCACGGACGGAGGCCTTTGGCTGGCCCAATTAAAGGCCATCGGCCTCACGCTGGCTCTCTCGATCGTTGGCACGATCATCATCGCCTACATCGTCAAGGCGATCGTCGGCCTGCGGCCCACTCCCGAGGCCGAACAGCAGGGTCTTGATATCACTGACCACAGCGAGGAAGGCTACATCCTCTAACCTCCACTCCTTACCCACATGAAACTCATCATCGCCATCATCAAGCCGTTCAAGTTGGACGAGGTTAAGGAAGCCCTCAACAAGGTCGGGGTCGACGGAATGACCGTGACCGAGGTCAAGGGTTTCGGCCGCCAAAAAGGCCACACCGAAATCTATCGTGGCAGCGAATACACCGTGGACTTCCTGCCCAAGGTGAAGCTCGAGATCGCTGTCACCGACGAACTGCTCAAACCCGCCATCGGCGCCATCGCCGCCGGCGCCAAGACCGGCAAGATCGGCGACGGCAAGATCTTCGTGGTCCCGCTGGAGGATGTCCTGCGTATCCGTACGGACGAACACGGCGACGCCGCCGTCTAGGACACGAACCCCTGTCCCCACTCAAACCCCGCTGCCCCGACGGCAGCGAGGTTTTTCTTTGTTCCGTGGCCAACAGCCATTTAGCCACGGCTAATGGCGGGACAAGAGGTTCTTAATAATACTCATGCAATTGGCCCGTGGCTTGCTATTTGGTTCATAGGTCCGATGGTCGGCCGGCTCCCGCACTCGTGGCGGGAACAACCTGTCCAAGGACCTGACAAATAAAATCCAAACCTACCAACCATGAAGAAAACTGCCCTTATCCTCGCGGCGCTCCTTCCCTTGAGCGCTTCGCTCTTCGCTGCCGACCCCGCGCCGGCCTCGACTTACTCCATCACCGCGGACTTTCCGTACGTGAGCAAGTACGTGTTCCGCGGCGTCCAGTACGCCGAGGGGGCTTTCCAGCCCTCGGTGAAGCTCACGATGGGCGACTTCTATGCCGGCATCTGGGCGAGCGCCCCGGTCGACAAGGGCTATGAGCTCGAAATCGACTATTATGGTGGCTATAATTTCAAGCTCTCCGACAAGGTCACGCTTGACGTCGGCGGCACGCTCTACAGCTACCCCGGCCTGAACACGCCCGGCGCGGACAAGACCACATTCGAAGCCTACGCCGGCCTGAACGGCAGCATCGAAGGCGTCAACCTGGGCCTCTATGCCTACAATGACTTCACGCTCGATGTGTTCACCCTCCAGGGAAATCTCGGCTACAGCATTCCGATCGACGACAAGGCCTCGCTGAACCTCGCGGCTTCAGTCGGCCATGCCTCGCCCGATAGCGGCAGCGGCTACACCTACTACAGCTTCGGCGCCTCGGTCCCGTACAAGTTCTCCGACACGGTCACGTTCACCGTCGGAGCCAACTGGGCCTCGCATGATATCAGCGGCCTCGATGACAATCACCTCTGGGTCAATGCCGGCCTGACGGTGACGTTCTAAGTCACGCTCCCGCCGCCAACAATTCAAAGCCCGTCCCTGCTCGCGCGGGGACGGGCTTTTTCTTGTCAAAGCTACCGCTGGCTCAGGCGAGCGAATTGCTGGCGAGGGACGCCAGCAGTCGCTCAATCCGGTCGCACGCGGCGTTCAGCTTCTCCTCGTTGGCAGTGAAACAGGCGCGCACATGCCCTTTGCCGGCGTCACCAAAGGCGGTGCCCGGGACCACGGCCACCTTGTGCTCTAGGAGCAGGCGCCGGGCAAAATCGCCCTCATCCAGCCCCGTCGAGGCGACGGAAGGAAAGGCGTAGAAGGACCCGCGCGGCAGGTGGCACTTGATACCCGCCGCGTTGACCCGGCGCACGAAGAGGTCGCGGCGCTCCCGATACCGGTCGCGCATGTATTTCGTCGCATCATCCCCGCAACGGAGCGCGGCCAGCGCACCTTCCTGGCTGATGCTCGGCGCACACAGCATGGAATATTGGTGCACCTTCATCATGGCCTCGATCAGCGGCGCCGGGCCGCAGGCGTAACCCAGCCGGAATCCGGTCATGGCAAATGCCTTCGAGAAGCCGTGCAGCAGCAGCGTGCGCTCGCGCATGCCCGGCAGGCTGGCGATGCTGGTATGGGTGCCTTCGAAAATCAGCTCGGAATAGATCTCGTCGCTGATGACGATCAGGTCCTTTTCAATCGCGAACCTCGCGATGCGTTCCAGTTGCTCCTTGGAACATACACCGCCCGTCGGATTGCAGGGCAGGTTGAGGAGCAAGAGCTTGCAGCCTGGCTGCCAGGCGGCCCGCAGGGCGGACTCGTCGAGCGAGAATTGCTCAGCCGCACTGGTCGCCACGGGCACGCCGACCGCATGCACCAGTTCAACCGAGGGGGCGTAGGAAACATAGCAGGGCTGATGGTAGAGCACCTTGTCGCCCGGATTAAGCAGCGAGCGCAGGGCGAGGTCGAGGGCCTCGGAAACGCCGACAGTCACCAGGATTTCGTCCTCCCAGCTGTATCCGACGTGGAAATAGCCTTCAACATAGCGGCTGATCTCCTTGCGGAGTTCGGGCAGGCCAAGATTTGAGGTGTAATGGGTCTTGCCCGTGTCCATGGCGGCTTTGACGGCGTCGCGAATGGGCTGCGGGGTGTCGAAATCGGGTTCCCCGATGCCGAGCGAGATGACGCCATCGGTTTTCGCGACCAATTCGAAAAAATCGCGAATGCCGGAACGGCGCAAACCGGCCACGTGCCGCGCAATGAAGCGCGTCGTGTCCAAGGTTGGTTTCGTGGAGGGTAAAGTCATTGGAGGATTCTGTTTCAGGTCGGCCCGAAGGCCCTAACGTTTGAGGCGAGCGCGGACTGCTTCGCCCATTTGGGTCGTGTTGACTGGCTTCGCCGCACCGAGGTCGCCGGTGTGGATGCCTTCGTCAATGGCGGCGCTCACGGCCGCCTCAATAGCTCGCGCCTCGGCCTCCATGCCGAGGGAGTGCCGCAGCAGCATGGCGGCGGAAAGGATGGTGCCGGTGGGGTTGGCGATGCCCTTGCCGGCAATGTCAGGGGCCGAGCCGTGGATCGGCTCGTACAGGCCGAGCATGCCTTCGCCCAGCGACGCGCTCGGCAGCAACCCGAGCGAGCCGGCAAGCACAGCCGCCTCGTCGGTGAGGATGTCGCCAAACATGTTCTCGGTGACAATCACGTCGAACTGGGCCGCATGGGTGATCAGGCGCATGGCCGCGGAATCAACCAGTTGGTGCTCCAGTTTCACGTCCGGAAACTCCTTCCCAACCTCGATCGCGATGGAGCGCCACAGGCGCGACGATTCGAGCACGTTGGCCTTGTCGATTGAGGTCACCAGCTTGCGGCGGCCGCGTGCCAGCTGGAACGCGAGGCGCACGATGCGGCGAATCTCGCCGTCCGTATAGAAGAGCGTGTCCACGGCCTGTTCGCCTGTGGCGGTCTTCGTCCGCCCCTTCGGCTGGCCGAAGTAGAGCCCACCCGTAAGTTCGCGGATGACGATGAAGTCCACCCCGGCAACCTTCTCCGGCTTCAGGGGTGAAAGCCGGGCCAGCGACGGAATGGCCTTTACCGGACGGAGGTTTGCGTAGAGGCCAAGCCCCTTGCGGATGGCAAGCAGCCCCTGTTCCGGCCGCACCTCGGCCGAAGGATCATCCCATTTCGGGCCACCGACGGCGCCGAGCAGGACCGCGTCGGCCGACTGGCACGCCTTGAGCGTCGCTTCGGGCATCGCGGTGCCCGTCGCGTCAATGGCGCAACCGCCCAGCAGGTGCGTTGAATACCGGAAATCATGCCCAAAGAGCCTGGCCACCGCGTCCAGGACGAGGCGGGCTTCATTGACGACTTCGGGACCGATGCCGTCACCCGGCAACAAGACAATGTTGGCGTTCATGCGAGAATCTTTTCCTTCTTCTTGGCCGGCTCCGCGGCTTTGGCGGCCTGCGTGGGCGCGCCAGTCAGCGCATATTCGTAACCGTCGGCCAGCGCGAGCCAGGTGGCGTCGAGGATGTTGGTGCCCGCGCCCACCGTGCTCCAGCGGCGAGTGTCGCCGTCGTGCCAGTCGATCAATACGCGCGTGACTGCGCCGGTGCCGGTGTTGCCATTCAGGATGCGGACCTTGTAGTCGGCCAGTTGGATCTGGTCGACTTCGGGGAAGAAAGGGTGAAGGGCCTTGCGCAGGGCGGTATCAAAGGCATTCACCGGCCCGTTGCCTTCGGCCACCATGTGGACCTCGCGGCCTTGGACGGTCAGCTTGATCGTGGCCTCCGCTGCCTGGCGCTCTGCATGGCGGCTGACCATGCCGCGATAATCCAGCAGGGTGAACAGCGGCTGGTAACCGGGGGAAAGCCGCCGCACCAGCAACGCCACACTCGCCTCGGCCGCCTCGAAGGAATAGCCCTCGTGCTCCTTCGCCTTGATCACCTCGACGACGCGCGCCCCGAGCTGGTCGTCGAGCCCGGTCAGGCCGAGCTCCGTGGCTTTCTCGACGATGTTGGACCGGCCGGAAAGCTCGCTCACGACCACCCGCATGGCATTGCCGACCTTCTTGGGGTCGATGTGCTGATAGGCATCGGGGTGCCGCTGCATGGCCGAGACATGGACGCCCGCCTTGTGCGCAAACGCGCTGTTGCCCACGTAGGCCATGTGGTCGTCCGGCGCGAGGTTCGCCACCTCGGCCACAAAACGGGCGACCTCGTGGAGGTGCGGCAGCGCGCCGGCCGGCAAGGCCTTCACCCCAAGTTTGAGCTCAAGGTTCGGGATGATGACACACATGTTGGCGTTGCCGCAGCGCTCGCCATAACCGTTGATCGTGCCCTGCACGTGGGCCGCGCCGGCCCGCACGGCGGCAATGCTGTTGGCAACTCCGCAACCCGTGTCGTCGTGAGCGTGAATGCCGATCCGCTGGCCGGAGCCAAAATGGGCACGGACCGCGCGAACGATTTCCTCCACCTGCCAGGGCAGGTGCCCGCCGTTCGTGTCGCAGAGCGTCAGGGTTTCGGCACCGCCGCGCCGGGCCGCCTCGAGCGTCTGGAGCGCATAGGCCGCATTATTGTCGTAGCCGTCGAAGAAGTGTTCGCCGTCATAGATGACGCGTTTTCCCTGCGCGCGCAGGTGGGCCACGGTGTCCTCGATCATCGCGAGGTTTTCCTCGCGCGTCGTCCGCAGGACTTCCTCCACTTGCAGGACGGAAGACTTGCCAAAGATGCAGCAGACCTCCGTCCCGGCGGCAACCAGCGCCCGGACGCTCGGGTCGTCCTGCGGTTTGAGCTTGGCCCGGCGGGTCGCGCCAAAGGCCACGATCTTTGCGTTCCGCCAGGTCTCGTGGCGCGCCGCCTCGAAGAAAGCGACGTCCTTGGGATTGGAGCCCGGCCAGCCGCCCTCAATGAACGCCACGCCCAATTCGTCCAGCTTGCGGGCGATGCGCAGCTTGTCATCGAGGGAAAACGAGATCCCCTCGCGCTGCGTGCCGTCACGCAGCGTGGTATCGAAGGATTCTACGGCCGTGGGCAGGTTGGCGGGCATGGCTTATTTGCGGCCGACCTCCGGTGTTTCGGCCCGCTGCGGATGCTGCACGGGCCCGGAGGCGTGCCGGGAAAGGACGTGGTTGATGGAAGCGATATAGGCCTTCGCGCTGGCCACGACGATGTCGGTGTCGGCGCCATGTCCGTGGCTCGAGCGCTGTTCCTCGTGGCGCACGCGCACGCTCGCCTCGGCGAGGGCATCGATGCCTTCGGTCACGGCGCTGATGCCGAATTCGAGCAGCTTGACGGGCACCTTCACGATGGCGTCGATCGCCTTGTAGGTCGCATCCACCGGGCCGGTGCCGACGCAAGCCTGCACGTGCGATTTCCCATCCGGGTCGCGCAGGCGGACCGTCGCCGTCGGCAGGCCGGTCGTGCCACACACCACTTGGAGATTCTCGAGCGCCCAGAGCTCGGGCACGGTGGCCCGTTCATCGGAGGCCAGCGTGATGAGGTCGGCGTCATGGACCGATTTCTTGCGGTCGGCGAGCTTCTTGAATTCGTTGAAGGCCTTGAGCAAGGCGTCGCCATCAAGCGGATAGCCCAATTCGGCCAGGCGCTTGGAGAATGCCGCGCGGCCGGAATGCTTGCCCAAGACCAGCGCCGTCTGCGTGGCGCCGACGTCCTCTGGTCGCATGATTTCGTACGTCTGGGCGTTCTTGATCATCCCGTCCTGATGGATGCCCGATTCGTGGGCAAAGGCGTTGCCGCCCACGATCGCCTTGTTGGGTGGGACCGGATAGCTGGTGCTGCGGGAAACGAGCTTGGAGACCCGGCAGAGCTGGGTCGTGTCGATGCCAACCTGCAGGCCGATTTTGTCGGCGCGGGTTTTCAAGGCCATGACGATTTCCTCGAGCGAGGCGTTGCCCGCCCGCTCGCCGATGCCGTTGATGGTGCACTCCGCCTGGCGGGCGCCCGCGCGCAAACCGGCGACGGAATTGGCCACGGCCAGGCCAAGGTCGTCATGGCAATGCACGGAAATGACCACATCTTTTGCTCCCGGCGTATTATTGATGATGCCGGCAATCAAGGCACCGAACTCATCGGGCATCGTGTAGCCAACCGTGTCGGGGATGTTGAGCGTGGTGGCGCCGGCCTTGATGACCGCCTCCAGCACTTCGTAGAGGAACGCCGGATCGCTGCGGCCGGCGTCTTCCGGTGAAAACTCCACGTCCGCGCACATCGAGCGGGCGTAAGCCACCATCTCGGCCGCCTTGGCCTTCATTTCCTCCCGTGTCATGCGGAGCTTGTGCTTCAAATGCAGGTCGCTCGTCGCGAGGAAGGTGTGGATGCGCGGATGTTTCGCGCCCTTCACCCCCTGCCAGGCGGCGTCGATGTCGTTCCTGGTGCAGCGCGCGAGGCCGCAGATGATGGGCGGTTCGGCTTGCGGGCGCCCGGCGATGGGCGTCTGGCCGATCTCCGCGGCAATGGACTGGACGGCGGCGAGATCGTCAGGGGAAGCGGCCGGGAAGCCGGCCTCGATGACATCCACGCCGAGGCGCGCCAGGGCGCGGGCCACCTCGAGCTTTTCGGCCGAGGTCATGGAAGCGCCGGGAGCCTGCTCACCGTCGCGGAGGCTGGTGTCGAAGATGCGAACGTAGTTGGAAGAGGAATTCATGAAGGGAGAGTTTTCGATTGTTAGCTGGGAGGTTAACGGGCGACAAAACGCAGGAGCTTGCCGGAGGCCTCGTGGCATGGAGCCACGCAACCAGCCGAAAGCGCCTCGCTAAGTCGCAGTCGAAGACCCATCGCACCCAAAAACAGCCGCGGCCGCGCCCCGGAGGGGGCGGCCAGCAGCTGGCATGAATGGCGATCAGTCATGAAATTGCCTGTTTCCGTTTACTTGGAGATGACGACCGGGTTCAGGAACGGCATCATCGCGCGCAGTTTGGCGCCGACGACCTCGATCTGCTGGCCGCGCTCCTTGTTGCGGAACTTGTTCATGGTCTTGCGACCATACTTGTTGTTCTCGTCGATGAAGCGTTTGGCGAACTTGCCGGTGGTGATGTCCTTCAGGATGCGCTTCATCTCCTGCTGCGTCCGCTTGGTGATGACGCGCGGCCCGGACTGGTAGTCGCCCCACTCCGCGGTGTCGGAAACGGAATAGCGCATATAATTGAGGCCGCCGCGGTACATCAGGTCCACGATGAGCTTCAACTCGTGCATGCACTCGAAGTAGGCGATCTCGGGCTGGTAACCGGCGTCGACGAGCGTCTTGAAGCCCGCCTTCACCAGCTCGGCGCAGCCGCCGCACAAAACGGCCTGCTCGCCGAACAAATCGGTCTCGGTTTCCTCGCTGAACGTGGTCTCCAGCACCCCGGCGCGGGTGCAGCCGATGCCGCGACCATAGGACAGTGCGAGCTTCTTGGCGTTGCCGGTGGCGTTCTGGTAAACGGCGATGAGGCCCGGGACGCCGCCGCCCTCCTGGAACACCTCGCGCACCCGGTGGCCGGGGGATTTCGGGGCGATCATGGTGACGTCGACGTTCTTCGGAGGCACGATGCCCTTGAAGCGGATATTGAAGCCGTGGGCGAACATCAGCATTTTGCCGGCGGTGAGATGCGGGGCGATCTCCGACTGGTAGAGACGGGCCTGCACGTGGTCCGGCACGAGGACCATGATGACATCGGCCCAGGCGGCGACATCCGCGACCTCGCCGACCGTCAGCCCGGCCTTCTTGGCCTTGGCGACCGATTTGCTGGTCTTCGCAAGGCCAACGCGGACCTTTACGCCGCTGTCCTTGAGGTTAAGCGCATGGGCGTGGCCCTGGGAGCCATAGCCGATGATCGCAACTTTCTTGCCGCGGATGAGCGAGAGGTTCGCGTCCTTGTCGTAGTAGATTTTAGCCATGATGAATAAAACGGTTCTGGGTTCTAGGGTCTGGGTTCTGGAAGAATTTAGACGGACATCGAGACACCGGCATGGTCGTGGTGGTCGGCGTTCTTGGCCGTGCGGACGAGGGGTGGCGCAGCCGAGACCGGTTCATGGCCGCGAGCCATGGAGACGGCGCCGGTGCGGACCATCTCGCTGATGCCGTACGGGCGCATGATCAGCTCGAACTTCGCGATCTTCTCCGGCGTGCCGGTGACCTCGGCGGTCAGGGTCTTTTCGTCGACATCGACCACGCGGGCGCGGAAGACGTCGATCAACTGGAGCACCTGGGCGCGGGTGTCGGGCGAGACCTTGATCTTCACGAGGCCGAGTTCGCGGGTGAGCGAAGCCTTGTGCGTGAGGTCGTCCACGCGGAGCACGTTGACCAGCTTGTAGAGGTTGGCCTCCACGATGCGGGCACCGGCCTCCGTGGCGTCGACGACGACCGTCAGGCGGGAAACCCCCGGCTGGTCGGTGCCGCCCACCGTGAGCGAGTCGATGTTGAAGTTGCGACGGCGAAAGAGCGAGGCGACGCGGTTGAGGACACCGGGCACGTCTTCGACATAGGCGATGAGGGTATGTTTGGCCATGGCGGGTAAGGGTTAGCGGCGGCTGGGCTTGGCGGCTTTCGGGGCCTTGCGGGCGCGCGCCGAGGTGCGGGCAGCCTTGCTGCGACCGTTGAGGGCCTTGGCCTCGGCTTTTGCCTCGGCAAAGACATTGGGCAACGTGGAGGCCGGCATCTCCCACTCCTTGTCGGAGCCGGATTCGAGCATGACGTCCTGTTTCGGACGACGGATCATCTTGTCGAGGTCGGCGCCCGCGGGAACCATCGGGAACACCGTGTCCTCCTTCTCGACGACGAAATCGATCACGACGGTCTTCTCGTCGCCCAGGGTTTTGTCCACGGTGGCCTTCACTTCGCCGCGCTTGTTGCACCGCAGGCCGGTGAGACGATAGGCTTCGGCGAGCTTCACGAAGTCGGGACCGGTCATCGGCGTGGCGGCGTAGCGTTTGTCGTAAAAGAACTCCTGCCATTGGCGCACCATGCCGAGGAAGGCATTGTTGATGATGGCAACGTTGACCTTGATACCTTCCTGCTCGGCGGTAGCCAGTTCGCAGGAAGTCATCTGGAAGCCGCCGTCGCCCACGACCACCCACACGTCCTTGTCGGGACACGCAAACTTGGCCCCGATGGCCGCGGGGAGGGCAAAACCCATCGTGCCGAGGCCGCCCGACGTGATGAGCGAGCGGGGCTTGTCGTGGTGGAAATACTGCGCTTCCCACATTTGGTGCTGACCGACGTCCGTCACGACGATGGTGTCGCGCTTTTGCGTCAGGCGCCAGATGTCATTGATCACATGGGCGGCGTAGAGATGGCCGCTATCCGGAAGGTTCTTGATGTCGCGCACGGCGGAATCGCCGCGGTTGACGCTGATCGCCGACCACCATTCGGCGTGGTCAGCCTTTTTCACCTGCGGGATGAGTTCGCCCAGGACCTCTTTGAGATCGCCGATGAGGGCGACGTCCACCGGGACGTTCTTGTTCACTTCCGTCGGGTCGATCTCGACGTGGATCTTTTTCGCGCCCAGCGCATAGGTCTTGAGGTTGCCGGTCACGCGGTCGTCGAAGCGCATGCCGAGGGCGATCAGCAAGTCGGCCTGCTGGATCGCCTGGTTGACCCAGGCTTCGCCGTGCATGCCCATCATGCCGAGATTCATGTCGGACGACGCGGGAATGGCGCCGATGCCGAGGAGCGTGGTCGTGATCGGGATGTTGGCCTGCTTGGCCAGCTTAAGCACCTCTTCGGTCGTGCCCGATTTGATGATGCCCTGGCCGGCGAGGATCAGCGGGCGCTTCGCGGCATTGATCAATTCCGCCGCGCGGGCGAACTCGGACGCCGGGGCGCGATGGTTCGGTCGGTAACCCGGCAGCTTGGGCGCGGCGGCCTCCCAATCGAACTCGGCGGTGAGCTGCTGCGCGTCCTTGGTGATGTCGACCAGCACCGGTCCCGGGCGGCCGCTTTTGGCGATGTAGAACGCCTCGCGGATGGCGCGGGCGACGTCGCCGGGCTTCGTGACGAGGTAATTGTGCTTGGTGATTGGCAGCGTGACACCGGTCACGTCCGTCTCCTGGAACGCATCCGTGCCGATCGCCTTGGAGCCGACCTGGCCGGTGATGCACACGATCGGCGAGGAGTCCATCATCGCCGTGGCGATGCCGGTGACCATGTTGGTGGCGCCGGGACCGGAGGTCGCGATGGCGACGCCGACCTTGCCGCTCGCCCGCGCATAGCCGTCCGCCATGTGCGTGGCGCCCTGTTCATGGCGCACCAGCACGTGGTGGATCTTCGGGTATTTGGTCATCGCGTCGTAGGTCGGCAGGATGGCGCCGCCCGGATAACCGAACACGACATCGACGCCTTCCTTCTGAAGGCATTCCCAAACGATTTCTGCTCCGGTGAGTTTCATAAAATTCCCTAGGTTGGGTGTTTGATTGAAAGTTCAGGTGGTCACTGCGCCCAGCGAGGCGGAAGAGACAGTGTTGGCATACTTGGCCATGACGCCACGCGCGTAACGCGGGGCCGGCGGTTGCCAGGCAGACCTGCGCCGGGCCAGCTCCTCGGGCGCGATGTCCACGGCCAGCTTGCGCCCGGGAACATCGATTTCGATCGTGTCGCCTTCCTGGACGAAGGCGATCATGCCGCCCACGAAGGCCTCGGGAGCCACGTGGCCGATGGAAAAGCCGCGGGTGGCGCCCGAAAAACGCCCGTCGGTCAGCAAGGCGACCGAGTCGGCCAGACCCTGCCCCGCCAGCGCGGCGGTCACGCCGAGCATTTCGCGCATCCCAGGACCGCCTTTCGGTCCTTCGTAGCGTATGACGACGACATCGCCCGCCTTGATCTGCTGGGCATTGGCGGCCGCCATGGCGGATTCCTCGTTTTCGAAGACGCGGGCCGGGCCCTTGATCTTCTCGCGCGAGCTGCCCGCCACCTTCAGCACGCAGCCTTCCTCGGCGAGATTACCCCGAAGAATCACGAGGCCACCGGTCGGCTTGAATGCCCTGCTCGTTGGCCGGATGACTTGCTGCCCGGCGGTTTCCGGAGCGTCCTTGATTTCCTCGCCAAGCGGGCGTCCCGTGACGGTCACACAATCCTTGTGCAGGAAACCGCCCTCGAGCAGGCGGCGCAACAGCAGGGAGATGCCGCCGGCCTTGTGCATCTCGACCGCGGTGTAGAGACCACCGGGCTTAAGCGTGGCAATCGTGGGCGTCTTGGCGCAGATGGCGTCGAATTCGTCGATGGAGAGTTTCACCCCGGCTTCCTTGGCCAGCGCCAACAAATGCAACACGGCGTTGGTCGAACCCCCCGAGGCGGCAACCGACGCGATCGCATTCTCGAAAGCCTGGCGTGTCATGATCTGCAGTGGCTTCAGGTCCTTCCGCACGAGATCCATCACGATCTCGCCGCAGCGAAACGCGGCTTTGTTCTTCGCCTCGTCCACCGCGGGGATGCCGTTGAGGCCGACCGGGGAAATGCCAATCGCCTCCATGATTGTCGCCATGGTGTTGGCGGTGAACTGTCCGCCGCAGGCGCCCGCCGTCGGACAGGCGGCGTTTTCCACGCACTTGAACTCCTTGGCATCGATCTTGCCCGCCGAAAATGCGCCGACCGCCTCGAAGACGTCCTGCACCGTCAGCGCCTTGCCATTGTGCATGCCGTGGTCGATCGAGCCGCCGTAAAGGGCCAGGCCGGGGATGTCGCAACGCGCCAGCGCCATCATGACGCCGGGATTGGTCTTGTCGCAGGCCGAGAGGCAAACGAGGCCATCGAGGCTGTTCCCGCGCGCCACAAGCTCGATCGAATCGGCGATCAGTTCGCGGCTGATCAACGACGTCTTCATGCCTTCGGTCCCCATCGTAATGCCGTCGGAGATGGACACCGTATTGAACTCAAGCGGCGTGCCGCCGGCGGCGCGGACCCCTGCCTTCACATGTTCGGCCAGGTCACGGAGATGGTAGTTACAGGGCCCGATCTCCGTCCAAGTATTGGCAATGCCGATCAACGGCTTGCTCAAGTCTTCGTCGGTAAACCCGATGGCCTTCATCATGGCACGTGCGGGGGCCCGATTGGGGCCTTCTGTTACGAGGTGGCTGTGGCGTTTACCGGGAGTCATAAGGGTAAAGGTCAAGCCACTCTACCGAAACAGGTTCGGGAGGGCGAGAAATGGGTTGGGTGGCACTGTGTCATACGGGAAATGGGTGGAGAACAAAAAAGCCGCCCCTTTTTTGGGCGGCTTCCTCTTTGAGTCTCGGTCCTCTTAGGAACTAGTGGCTTCGGCGAGCCGCCCATGTGAATTCGTGTCCACGGCCAGTACGGCCAGGACGACGGTAATCAGTGCAACAAGGGCGAGGTTGAGAATCATGGGACGAACGCGGGAGACGCTGTTAATCGGCACACTCCCTGTCAACCTTCAGTTTCGGCATTTTTTGGGGGACCGTGAGCCCTAAATGTAAAAACGCGCCCCGGCATGGCTCGCAGGGGAGTTTCTAGCTCAATGCCTCGGCCAGGAGCGCATCCAAGGCCTCCGTTCGGATCGGCTTGGTGAGATGCGAAACAAAGCCGGACACCCGGTAGCGCTCGATGTCCTCTTCCATGCCGTAGCCGGTCAGGGCGATTCCCTTCAGACCATGCACATCGCGAAGTTCGCGCATGAGCACCGCGCCATCTCCATCCGCCAAACCTATGTCCGAAAGGACCAGGTCGAACTTCCCCTCGGCGGCCAGTTGCCTTGCCTCGCCCACGGAACCTGCCGATACCACCTCGAACTGCCGCTGGCGGAGGATTTTTTCGAGCGCTTGCCGCGTGGCCTCATGGTCCTCCACCAACAGTATCCGGCGCCCGCGATGGCACGCCGACTTCGGGGCGGCAAACCCGCTCGCCACGCCTGCGGTGGCCGCGGTCGCGCCAACGTGGACCGGCAGCTTAACGGTAAAGGAAGACCCCCGGCCCCGCCCGCCGCTCATTCCCGTGATCTCCCCTCCATGCGCCTGGACCAGCCTTTGGGCGATGGCCAGGCCCAGCCCCAAACCGCCAAATCTCTGCTGCGTGACGTCGCCGGCATGGTCCCCCTGTTCAAACGCATCAAATACCCGGGCCAGTTCGGCGGAAGTCATGCCAATGCCCGAATCCGTGATCCGAACCGCCACCGACGACCCTTCCGCCACCGTAACCACGGTGACGGTGCCGCCGCGGGGCGTGAATTTTGCCGCATTCTTGAGCAGGTTGATGAAAACCTGCGCCAGCCGCACCTCGTCGGCAAAGACCCGGACGCCCGAAGGTGCCATCGGCTCGGTGAGGATAACCCCACGGAGCTCGAACTCGGGGCGCACTGCGGCGATGGCGTCCGCCAGGATGGCATCCAGTTCGCGCACTTCCTTCCGGACAGTGAGCTTACCCCGAACGATCGAGGTGAGATCGAGCAAATCGTCGATGAGCCGGGCCTCCAATTCCACGTTCTTGCGGATCATTTCGAAGGAGGCCCGCACTTCGGGCGCGAGCGACGCGTCGCGGGCCAATTCGCTGGCGAGCAGCAGGACCGGATTGAGCGGGGTGCGGAGCTCGTGGGAGAGGGTCGCGAGGAAATCGTCCTTCGCGCGGGATGCCCGGCCCAATTCTGCGACCGCCTGGGTGAGCCGCTGCTCGCTGGCGGCAAGCACGCGAACGATGCGCGCGCGCTCGATCGATTCCCAGCAACGATTGGCAACGGCGAGGACGACCTCCACATCCGAGGGCTGCCATTCGCGAACGGTGGTTTGATGCACGGCCATCGCCGCGACGAATCGCCCGGCCTTGTGCAACGGCACGCAAATCACGGAACGAATGAGGGTATCCCGGTAAGCCTGCCGGACGTTGCCGACGCGCGGGTCGGTTTCCGTATCGGAGACTACGTAGGGCCGGCCCTCGCGCATGAGCCGCAGGCAATCCTCCCCGAACTGGTCGAAGCGGTAGCGGCCGACGATGCTGGGGACCTCGCGGTTGAAATCCCCCGTCAGGTTGAAGGTGTTCTGGTCGTCCTCCACGTCGGCATAGGCGCAGCGGTTGACCGAGAGGTGCTCGCCCAGCAACCGGGCGCCAGCCTGCGTGATTTCGGCCGGGTCGGTCAACGGGCGCATGGCGTCGTCGAGCGCGACCAACAAGCGGTCGCGCGCCTCGGTGCGCTTGTGCGCCGTGACATCCCGGGTCGTGCCGGCGACGGCCTCTACCCGGCCGTCGGTGCCAAAGACGGGAACAAAGATGTAATCGAACACGCCGGACTCGCCGCTTTCACCCCGGAAAAAGACCTCACCCTGGTACGGTTGCCGGGTGGCGACCACCTGCGCAATTTCGCGCAGGTGCATTTGCGCATGCCACGCCGGATAACCCAGTTCGCTGAAGGTCTTGCCCACGACCTGGTCGAGCGTGCGGCCGTAGAGTTTGAGCAGCGGTCGGTTGGCATAGAGGAAACGTCCGTCGAGGTCCCAGACATAGGCAAAGTCGTTGATGCTCGACAGGACGGTCTCGTGAATGGCGGTCAGCCGGCGCAACCGGTCGGCGATCTCCTCGCGTTCGCGCTCGGCCTGCTTGTAGCGGGTGATGTCCGTCACGACGCCCACGAACCGGATGACCCGGCCGGCCGCGTCGGTTATCATCCGCCCGCGACTGTTGACCCAATGCGGCGTTCCCCCCGACGGATTGATGCGATAATCCTGTTCAAAGGCACAGCCGGTTTCGATCGAGCGCCGCACCTCGGCGAGCACGCGCTCGCGGTCGCCGGCATCGATGACCGCCATGAAGTCCGCAAGCGGTGCCGCCCCTTCGGCATCCAGGGTGATGCCGAAGAGTCGGGCCAGGTTGCGGTCCGCGAACAGCCGGTCGGCCAGGACGTCCCAGTCATAGGTCGCGATGTCCGCGGCCATGAGCGCGGAATCCAGCCGGCCTTGCACGACGGACAGGTTTTGTTCGGCCCGGACCCGCGCCGTGACATCATGCCCGAGGGCGATGATTTGGAGCAACCGGCCGTCGGCGCCGGTCAGCGGGCTGAGGGTGAGCTCGGTCCAGTGCGCCGAGCCATCCGCGGCCCGAAACGGCAGCACCGCCTGAAAGCTCCGACCGTTTTTGACGTCCGCAAACGCCGCGCGGAGCCGGGCCTGGACCTCGTCCAACCCTCGCCAGGTGGGCGCGTCCCAGAAGAAAAGTCCCCGGACCTCCTCCGGCGTGTAACCCCGCTCGCCCAACGCCAGCCGCCCCGCTTCGAGGATCCGGCCTTCCGGCGACAGGATGCCCGTCAGAAAAGGGGCCTGGTTAAATATGGCCCGCAGCACTTCGGCCGACCAAAGGGCTTCGGATCCGGTGGCGGGGGCGGCGGGGGCGCCAGCAGGGGACGAAAAGTCGGGGGGCATCGACAATTGCACCTATAAAACTAACAGGCGCGACCGAGGTCGGCAAGCGGTGGAAATGGTGCTGTAACACCAAAGCCTAACCCCCGCCCGGGAGCCGCCAACTAATGGTTAGCCTGCGATAGTTTGTTCGCTTTGGGTTCGGCCGGTTGTTTACGAGGATATCAAAGCCATGATCGAAGACTCCGCCCTCCTTCGGGACTATGCGGCAAACCGCACCGAGAGCGCCTTTGCCGAACTGGTCCGCCGACATCTCGACCTGGTCTATTCCGCGGCGATGCGGCGCATGGATGGCGACCCACACCAAGCCCAGGACATCACACAACTCGTCTTCAACGACCTGGCCAGGAAAGCGGAGGCGGTCGCCCGGCACCCCACTGTTGCCGGATGGCTCCACACCGCGACGCGCAACGCGGCGGCCAACGCCTCCCGCGCCGAGCGCCGCCGGCGATTTTACGAAAAGGAATCCTCCCTCATGAACGAAACCCTTTCCTCCCCGGCGCACGATGCCGAATGGGCCCGCCTGCGGCCCGTGCTCGACGAAGTCATCGACGACCTGGCGCAACTCGACCACGATGCGGTCGTGCTGCGCTTCCTGGAGGAACGTTCCTTCGCGGAAATCGGCCGGGCGCTGCAGGTTTCGGAAGACGCCGCGAGAATGCGGGTGGACCGGGCGCTGGAAAAATTGCGCCAATTGCTGGCGCGGCACGGCGTCACTTCGACCGTCACCGCACTCTCCCTGGCACTGCCGGGCTCCACGGCGATGGCCGCCCCTGCCGGCCTGGCGGCAACCGTCACCAGCGCGGCCCTCCTCCAGGCAGTCCCGGCAGGAAGTGCGAGTGCGATCGCCACGTTCTGGGCGGCGCTGACCGGTACCAAACTGGCAATGGGAACGACGGCCGTGGTCGTGCTCGCCGCCGCAGGGATCGTAACATTCGCCACGGGCGAGCGAGCACCGAAGCCGGAGACTTCGCCCTTCTCCGTCGCGGTGGAGAATCCCCCCACGCCTTCGAATCCGGCTGTTCCCATCGTTCCAGCGCCGCGATCGGGTGTTCCACCCGCCGACGCAACCCTCGCCACGCTTCACCAATTGGATCCCGCAGCTTCCTCCCCTCCGGCCAACCGAGCCGACATCCGGATGGATCCCGTCCGGGCGCAGATCGCCGGGCTCCAGCGCGCGAAGATGCTGCGCAACTACGCTCCCTTGTTCAGTCGCCTCGCCCTCACCCCAACCCAGCGCGAACAACTGGTCACGCTGCTCGTCGACGAATTCGAAATCGCCGCTGACTATGCTGCCGCGGCCCGCGCGACCGGCGTGGACCCCACCGCCAACCCCCGGTCGTTTGACCTCTCCGTGCGGAGATTGCGGGAGAACATCTGGAATGAGATCAGGACGCTGTTGGGCGAAGAGGGCTATGCTGAATATCTCAAGGTCAGGCAGGGCCTGCAGGCGGAGTCATGGACCTCGGGATTGGAAAGGAAGCTCGACCAAGCCTCGGCACCCTTGAGTTCGGAACAGAGCCGCCAGTTCCTTGCCTTGCTTGTCGAGCCCGGCCGCAAACCGAACGATCCCGCCACACTCCTGGCAGCCAGCGAATTCCTGTCGCCGGCGCAAATGGCCGTGCTCGTTGAAATGTATGTCGAGCGGACCGACGGATCGGGGTCAAAAAAAGTGCAGGAAGCCGTGCGCGAGCCGGCCGCCAAAACGCCGGCAGGCCCCTGAATTCGCTCCGTCCCCGCGAGACCCTGGTTCCATCAACCCAAACTCCTTTCGCCCTCAGTTTGACCCGGTCCCTTTCCCTCCTCTGTTTGATCCTGCTCGCGGCGCCGGTGGGAGTCGGACAAGCCGGCATGTCCGGAGCAAGTATCTACAAAGTCTCCGTGCTGAAGGGCGTCCGCTATGAGACGCCGACCGGAACGCGGATGATGGATATCTATTTGCCCAATCTGCCGGAGCCAGCCGAGCCAGTTCCTTGTCTCGTTTGGATGGGCCTGAGCAGACCGAGTGCCCGCGACGATTCGGTCTGCGGGGACTTGGCTGGCGCCGGTTTTGTCACCGCCAGGATCGACTTCGAACCGGACGACACGCCGAGCGACCGGCCAGTCGTGATCGGCAAGTGCGCGGTGCGCTTCCTGCGAGCTTCCGCTGCCAAATTCCACATCGACGGGCGCCGGATTGCGATTGCCGGATCGTCGATGGCCGGCGGCTTCGCGTTGCTGGTTGGCTTTACCCGAAACGAGCCGCGATTTGCCGTGAAGGGTGCCTACCCCGGCGTGTCGGACCGGGTGAGCGCGGTGGTGACCCTGAGTGCCATGACCGACTGGCGCAAGCCACCCGCCAACCTGAAGGGGTGGTCAGCCGAGGCGATGGAAGAGCTCAGGGTGCTGTCACCCGTGACATACGTCACGGCCGATTCGCCTCCCATCCTGATCTTTCATGGAACGAACGACAAGTCCCTCCCGCAAGACCACGCGATAAACCTGAGGAAACTGCTGGCCACCCATGGGGTGCCGCATCGGCTCGTCCTGCTCCCCCAGGTCGGACATACTTATAACCTTGTAACCGCGAACGGCCGTCCTTTGCCCGAAGACGTCAAGGGCATCTGCGCCTCCTTCCTTCGCAAGTACTTTGCCGAACCGAAGTGACCCCCGGCACCGGGCCCCCGAGAGGCCTCAGCGTCGGCCGCGGATGTTTTGCGCCAAGCGGAGGATGTCGGCCAATACACCAGCCGCGGTCACCGCCCCGCCCGCCCCGGCGCCGCGGACGACCATCGGATACTCCTTGTAGCGCTCGGTGTGGAAAGCCACGAATGCCTCGGCGCCGCGCAGTGTCGCCGCCGGATGGGCGGCCTCGACATCGACCGGTCCCACGGTCACCTTCGCCCCGGCCGCACCGGGCGTGATGCGGGCCAGATAGCGCGGCAGGCGGCCCTGCGCCTTGCTGGCCGTGACCCGGTCCGAGACCTCGGCGTCAAGCTTGGTCAACGACTGCATGAACTTCTCCGGATCGTTTTCCTTGAGGAACTTTTCCGGGACAAAGGGTTTCAGCTCGACGTCGGTGAGGTCAACCTGGAGACCCAGCTCGCGCGCGAGAATGACCGCCTTGCGCGCCACGTCCAGGCCCGACAGGTCGTCGCGCGGATGCGGCTCGGTGTAGCCGAGCTCCCGGGCGGTGCGCACGGCGACGGACAGCTGCCTGCCTTGCGCGAGTTGGTCGCAGAGATAGCCGAGCGTGCCGGAAAATGCCCCCTCGATGTTGATCACATGATCGCCGGTGCGCACGAGGTTCTTGAGTGTCTCAATCACGGGCAATGCCGCCCCAACCGTCGTCTCGTAATGGTACGCCCGGAAATGCCGCCGTGCCTCGGCCAGCAGCCCGTCCCGCTCCGCCCGCGGCAGGGCCAGGGGCTGCTTGTTGGCGGAAACGACGTTGATGCCGTGTTTGAATGCCGCACGATAGAGCTTCTCCATCCCGGGGGCTGCCGAGCAGTCCACGAGCACGGGGTTGGGGAGCCGCGAGAGTTTTTCCAGGAGGGCGGCGACATCGGCCACGGCCTTCTTCTCCTCAATCGCCTGCTTTTGGAGCTCGATCGCCTTGTCGGTCGGGATGCCTTCCGGATCAAACAACACGCCGCCACTCGAGCCGACCCCGACGAGCCGAACCTGTACGTCGTGCTCGCGGTCGAGCGCCTTGTTCTGCTGGTCGATCTGTTTGATCAACGAGCTGCCCACCACGCCTTTGCCGAGCAGCAACACGCTGATGACCGTGTGCGAAAGGTTGAAGGCGCCATGCACGGTCCGCACGGCCGTGGCGGTCTGGTCGGCGTCCACCACGCACGAAATACTGCGCGATGAAGCGCCCTGCGCCACGGCCCGGACAGAAATGCCCGCCTCGCCGATGGCGTTGAGGAATTTTCCGGCGACGTTGGGCCGCTTGCCCATGTTTTCGCCCACGAGGGTGACGAGTGTCACCGGCGAGATGACGGGTTCGATCCGGAGATCGCCCGTCTGGATCTCCGGGGCCAGCGTCTCCGCAATGCTCGTGCGTGCACGCGGCTCGTCCACCTCCGGGATTACGACCGAAAATGACTGGCCGAGGGTCGACTCGGTGGTCATCCACACCCGCACGCCGCCCTCCCCCAGCGCGGCCACGATGCGGCCACCGATCGGCTTGCCGAGGCCGGTGCGCCGGGACTGCACGCCGACGAGGGAAAGCCGTTCCAGGCTCGTCACGCAGGTGGGACGGTTCGGGTCGGGATTGCCGGTCGCATCGATGCGCGTGCCGGGCGCCTCGGGCTGCGTGGTGCTGCGAATGACCAGCGCCGCGCCGCACTCCCGCAATGGGATGATTGTGCGCGGGTGGAACATCCGCGTGCCGAAATAGGCCAGCTCCAGGGCCTCGTCGTAGGAGAGGCGGTCGACCGGCGAAGCTTGCTTCACCAGCGCCGGGTCGGCCGTCATGACGCCCAGGACGTCCGTCCAGACCGTGACGGCTGACGCCTTAAGCAGCCCGGCGACGAGCGTCGCGGTGTAGTCCGAGCCGTTGCGTCCCAGCGTGGTCGTCTGGCCTTCGCGGGTGCGACCGAGAAAACCGGTGATGATCGGCACGCTGCCAGTCCATTGCGCCAGCAAGGGCGCGAACTTCGCCGCGGTTTCCGCCTTGTCCACGGTGGCCGAACCGTAAGTGGCATCGGTGACGACAAAATTCCGCGCATCGACGGGGATGGCGGGCACGCCGCGTTCCACCAGCGCGCGCGACACGATCGCGATCGAAATGCGTTCGCCGACGCAGATGATCGAATCGAGCGTCCGCGGCGAACATTCCCGCGTGAGTTCAATGCCCGAGAGCAAACGCTCGACCGGAGTCAGGATCTCGTCGAGGTCGTGCTTGAATCCCTTCTGACCCTGGCTGTTGAGGACCGTGCGGGCGGTAGCCGTGGCCAGTTCCCGGACCTGGGTGAGCTGCCGGCGGGCCTGGCTGATGTTGCCGTCCTCGGCCGAGCGGGCCGACAGGATGAGCCAATCGGTGCTGTCCCCGAGCGCCGACACGACGAGCGCCAGCGGGCGGGGCGCGGCTGCGACCAGTTCCAGCACCTTGGGCAGCCGCCCCGAGGTGCCGAGCGACGTGCCGCCGAATTTATAGACCTGCCAGCCTGCGCTCATAATGTCGGTGCCTGCAAATGGAGGGCGCGGGTAAGGATAGGACCGAGCGTCTCCCACTCCATCAAAAACGCATCATGGCCATGGATGCTCCGGACGGTGGCGCGCTCGACGCGGGCGCCGGCATCGCGGAGGCATTTTGCCAGCGCTTCCGCCTGCGCGGGAGTGAAAAGCTGGTCCGTGTCGATATCGACCACGAGGGTGGCGGCGCGCACGCGGCTGATCGCCGGCCGCGTATCGCCCGGCAGCGGGAGCAGGAGGTCGTGATGATCCATCGCGGCGAGCTGCATTTCATATGCCTGGGCGGCAAATCGGTTCCGCAGCTTCGCGCCCTGGTGCTCCAGATAACTCTGCACGGGATAACCGGAGGCCAGCGAACTGGCGAGCGACGGACGCGGCTGGCGCGCATCGAGCCCGGGCTCGGCGCGGTATGTGAGGATGGCCAGCTGGCGGGCGATCTCGAGGCCCCGGCCGATGTTGTCCGGATAGCCCGGATCGAGGCGCAGGATCTGGCGCGCGACGTGGTTCCAACCCACGACCCAGGCGCTGGCCGTGACGCTCGTTGCCAAGGGCAGCAGGCGCTCAAAACGTTCCGGCGCGAGCGCGCCCAGCGTGAGCGTCACCATTCCGCCCAGCGACCCCCCGGTGGTCAGGTGGACCCGGTCGATTCCAACCTCGTCCAAGGCGAGGAGCAGAGCCCGCGAAATGTCGAGGCTGGTCAAGTCCACGCTCTTGTCCGACGGGAACCCCTCGACGCCCGGTCCGCTGCTGCCGTAGCAGGAGCCCAGGTTGTTGAAACAAACAATGCGATAGTCCGCCGGATCCAGAGGGCGGTCGGGACCGATCATGGGCTCCCACCAGCCACCTTCGCCGCCGGCCTGGGCGCTGCCCGTCAGGGCGTGCACCAGCAGCACGGTGGGAATCTCCGGGCGGGGGGCGTCAGGGGTGTCGCCTTCTCGGCTCCACCACCATCCACGGGCGCGATGCGAACGGACTATCCCGCCGCGCGCGAGCGCGAGGTCGGGCAAAGCCAATTCAAAGATACGCGGCGAAGCGGCAACAGTCGGCATGATGATGTCGGGCGGGCTGCTTGCATCTCAGGCTGCCGGGTTCACCCCGGCCGTCGATTGCTGCCCACCCGCCATGCCCGGCATCGCCCGAAGTCTCCATTGCCTGGAGCAGCGATTGGATGCCAGCCGGTCGGTTAACGTATTCATGTCAGAGGAATGGTTGATTTTTGTATTGGAGATAGGGGACGGCACAAGGCGTGTCGAGACAAGGGAGTGACGTGTCATACCTAAGTGAGTCACTCCAAAACGTGTCATAGCTCATTAGCCTTCAGCGAAAAGCGACGAATCGCCATGATTCCGGCTTGTTGCGCGGTGCGGCCCGGCTACGCTGCGCGATCCATGTCCAAACGTCCCCAGCGCATCGTCCTCAAGTTCGGGTCCGGCATCCTCGCCTCGGACCAAGGCATCGGCTTGAGCCGCCGGCAGATCGCGCGGCTGGCCCGCGAGGTCGGCGCCCTGGTCCGGGCGGGCCACGAGTGCATCATCGTCTCGAGCGGCGCCATCGCCGCCGGCCTGGCCACCCTGGATCTCTCGGCCAAGCCGAAGGAACTCGCCGCCAAACAGGCCTGCGCCGCCGTCGGGCAGTCGCAGCTCATGCATGCGTACGCGAGCGAGTTCGCCAAACAGGACATCGCCGTCGCCCAGCTGCTGCTCACGCACAACGACCTCGACAGCCGCGTCCGCCACCAAAACGCCCGCAACACCCTCGCCCACCTCCTTTCCCGGGGGGATGTCGTTCCAATCATCAACGAGAACGACTCCGTTGCCGTCGAGGAAATCAACTTCGGGGACAACGACCGCCTGTCAGCCGAGGTTTCCATCCTGATCGATGCCGACCTCCTCATCATCCTCACCAGCGTCGACGGCCTGCAGGATGCCAAGGGCAGGGTTGTGCCGGTGGTGCGCGACTTCAATGAGGTGTCCGGATTGGTACGCTCCGACAAGGGGCATACCTCCACCGGTGGCATGGTCACCAAGCTGCAAGCCGCCCAACTGGCCGTAAAGGCGGGCATCCCGGTCAACATCGCGAGCGGCCGCAAGGCGGGTCTGGTCTACCAAATCGTCGCCGGCAAGCGCGTGGGAACCTTTTTTCCCGCGAAATGAACCTGGCTTTGCGGGCACGCGGGAGGAGCCTTACGCTCCGACGGCTTGCGAAAATCTTTGTCGGGGCGTAAAGCCCTTCCCACACTGAGACCACTTAAATGTCTGACCTCGCTGCATTGATCTCCGATATGGGCCTCAAGGCCCGGACCGCTGCCCGGGCGCTCGCCACGACCAAGGCCGGCGGCATTGACGCCGCCTTGCGGTGCATGGCGCATGAACTCCTTGCCGCCCGGGAGGAGATCCTCGCCGCCAACGCGCTCGACGTCGCCGACGCCCGGGCGCGCGGCCAGACCGCGGCGCTCATTGACCGCCTCACGCTCGACACCAAGCGGATTGCCGCCTGCGCCGAAGGCCTGCGGCAGATCGCCGCCCTGCCCCATCCGGTCGGCCAGACCCTGCGCGAGTGGACCCAGCCCAACGGTCTCAAGTTCGCCAAGGTCCGCGTACCGCTCGGCGTCATCGGTTTCATCTACGAATCGCGGCCCAACGTGACGGTCGACGCCGCCGGGCTCTGCCTGAAAAGTGGCAATGCTGTCATCCTGCGCGGCGGATCCGAGGCCCTGCGTTCCAACACCGCCATCGCCAAGGCCCTCACGAATGGCCTGTCCGGCGCCGCCCTCCCCACCAACGCCATCCAGCTCGTGCCCGTGGCGGATCGCGACACCGTGCGCCTGCTCGGCGAGAGCGTGGGCGTGATCGACCTCCTCATCCCCCGCGGCGGCCGCGGCCTCATCGAGACCGTCGTCAAGACCGCCCGGATCCCCGTCATCAAGCACTACGACGGCATCTGCGCGCTCTACGTCGACCGGGCCGCCGACCTCGGCATGGGCGTGGACCTCGCGCTCAACGGCAAGGTGTCCCGCCCGGGCGTTTGCAACGCCATCGAAACTCTCCTGGTTCACCGCGAGGTGGCCGATGCATTCCTGGCCCTGGCCGGCGCGGCGCTGGCCGCGGCCAAGGTCCAGCTCCGCGCCGAGCCGCGCGCCCTCGCCGCCCTGCAAAAGGCCGGCATCGCCGCGACGCCTGCCCAGGAGGCCGATTTCCGCACCGAGTTCCTCGATCTGATCCTCGCCGTGAAGGTGGTGGACGACGTCACCGCTGCGATCGACCACATCGAGACCCACGGTTCGCACCATACCGACACCATCGTGACCAAGGAAGTGGCCACGGCGGAACAGTTCATTGCCGGCGTGGACAGCTCCGTCGTGCTCTGGAACGCCTCAACCCGCTTCAACGACGGCCACCAGTTCGGCTTCGGCGCCGAGATCGGCATCAGCACCGACAAGCTCCATGCCCGCGGTCCGATGGGCCTCGAGGAACTGACCTCCTACAAGTACATCGTCCGGGGCTCGGGCCAGGTGCGGCCATAAGAGAGACCTGAAATATGAGACCTGAAACGGTAGGTGTTTCAAGTCTTCAGCCCTATGTAGGGTCGTCGCTCGCGACGACCTCGCGCACCAGGTCGGACCAAGGTCCGACCCTCGCTGGTTGCCTGAAGGCAAATGGAGGGCTCAGCTCCCGCTGAGCCGCGGCCCGACCCGAGAAGACCCTCCCCGAACCAACCCATCCTTGAAACGGAGTCGGAGCGCGCCAGATTCGAGCCATGCGAAATACCCTGCTCTCCGTCCTCCTGCTGGCCGCACCCCTGCTCGGTTGCGGTGCCACCGCTGCGGCTCCTGCCGCCGCCCCCCTGCCCGATGAGGCCCGGTTGAAGGCCATGACGGCGCGATTCGCGCCGGTCGAAATCAAAGTCGATACCTCCGCCCTGCCCGCGAACGAAAAGCTCGCCCTGGCGAAGATGGTCGAAGCGGCGAAAATCATCGACGCCCTGTTCCTCCGGCAGGTGGGACCGCTGAATGAAACGCTGCTGTCCCAACTCGTGCGCGATACATCCCCGCTCGGCCGCGCGCGCCTCCACTACTTCAGCCTGAACGCCGGCCCCTGGTCCCGACCCGACGAAAACCAGTCGTTCATCCCTGGCGTGGGCCCCAAGCCGCACGGCGCCAATTTCTACCCGATGGACACCACGCGCGAAGCCGTCGAAGCCTGGATCAAATCCCTCCCCGCCGCGCAGCAGGCGGAGGCGACCGGCTTCTTCACGACCATCCGCCGCGATGCAGCCGGCAAATTCATGACGGTGCCCTACAGCGTCGAGTACCAACCGGAACTCGCCGCCATGGCCAAACTGCTCGACGAAGCCGCGGCCGCCACGACCCAGCCGTCCTTGAAGAACTTCCTGACGAAGCGCGCCCGGGCATTTCTGACCAACGACTACTACGACAGCGACATGGCTTGGATGGAGCTCGACGCCACCATCGAGCCGACGATCGGGCCCTACGAGACTTACGAGGATGAGTGGTTCAACTACAAGGCCGCCTTTGAGGCCTACATCGCCGTGACCGACGCGGCCGAGACCGCCAAGCTTGCCCGCTTCAGCGCCGAGCTGCAGGGCCTCGAGGACAAGCTGCCCATCGACCCAAAGTATCGCCGCGCAAAACTCGGCGGCTATTCGCCGATCCGCGTCGTCAACGCGGTCTTCACCTCGGGCGATGGCAATCGGGGCGTGCAGACCGCCGCCTTCAACCTGCCCAACGACGAGCGCGTGGTCGCCGCCAAGGGCTCGAAGCGGGTGATGCTGAAAAACTACCAGGAGGCCAAATTCGCCCAATGTCTCGTGCCCATATCGAAACAGGCGCTCACCGCCTCGGACCAGCCGCTCGTCGCCTTCGATCCCTTCTTCACCCACATCCTGATGCACGAGCTCATGCACGGCCTCGGGCCGCAGGAGATCAACGTCGGCGGCCGCGCCACCACGGTGCGCATGGAGCTCAAGGAACTGAACAGCGCTCTCGAGGAGGCCAAGGCCGACATTTCGGGACTCTGGGCCCTGCAGCAGCTCATGGACAAGGGCGTGCTCGACCGGCGGCAGGAGCAGGCGATGTACGTGACTTTCCTCGCCTCGACGTTCCGCACCCTGCGCTTCGGCATCACCGAGGCCCACTCGAAAGGCATGGCGCTCCAGCTTAACTGGCTGCTCGACGCCGGCGGCGTCACCATCGGCAACGATGGCCGCTTCGGCGTGGATTTCACCAAGGTGAAGGCGGCGGTCGCCAGCTTGGTGACGGAAATCATGACGACACAGGCCACGGGCGACTACGCCCGCGCGAAGGCGCTCATGCAGCGTCTCGTCGTGATCCGCCCGCAGGTGCAATCGATGCTCGACCGCCTCAAGGACGTGCCGGTCGACATCGAGCCGCGGTTTGTGTTGGAGTAAGCGGCAGGCGACTGTTTCGGATGCAGGAGGGGCTTTACGCCCCGACCGCTGCGATGCTGATGCCGGTCGGGGCGTAAAGCCCCTCCTACACTACTTCAGCGGCACCTCAAACAGCGTCGCGCTGAGTGGCGGGACCTTGAGGGCGGCCACGGAGGCATCCGTGCGCTGGATGTCCACCACCCGGGCCTTGCCCGGGGTGTTGTGCGCTTCGGCACTGGACCCGGCGATGGACCAGCGCACGGCCGGTCCCGCCGGGGCGAGGCCCGCGGCCGTCAGGTTCACGTTCATTTCCTCGACGGTGGGATTGACCACGCTGAGCGTGAGGGTCTTGCCGTCCTTGGTCAGTGCCGCCGCGACTTCGCATGGGCTGCCGTCGTTCCAGCTGACGACAAACGGCTTCTCGCCGAACTTTTCCCGATAGAGCTGCAACACGAGGCCGGTGGTCTCCATCTCGGCGGCGGTGCGCGTGGTCTTGATCGCGCCAATGACATTCACGGTCTGAGCGTAGTGGGCCATCTTGATGAGGTCGCTCTGCCGGTAGTACTCGTGCAGGCCGATGGCCACACCCAGGCCATCCTGCAGCTCGTAGACGCAACCGAGCTCGCCGAAGGCCGATTCGCGGTGCCAGTAATTCCATTCGTCCATCGTGATCGGCATCAACTTGCCCTTGAGGTTGGGCAGGCTCGCCTGTAGCGCCCGATGGCCGTCGGCTTTCTTGCGGATGGACTCGCGCAACATGCCGACATGCGTGAGGAGATCGGTGCGGCCTTCTTTCGTCCACGGCACGCGGCCGCGATAAAAATGTTCCGAGAGGATGCTCATGTGGTCGGCGCACTCCTCCAGCATGATCCGGGTGCAGGTCTTGCCGGATTTCGCCTGGTTGGGATCGTGGTCCTTGTTGATCGTCTCGAGGTCCCCGACCGCCGTCAGCGAGAGCGACGGATCCACCTTCCACATGGCCTCGGCAAAGCGGTTATGTTTCAGCGTGTAATGCTCCATCTGCATGAAGCCGAGCTGCCACGGGCCGAACATCTCGTTGCCGACGCACCAGAACTTCACGCTATAGGGCTGCGCGTGGCCGTTCTTGGTGCGCCAGCCGCCGCCGATGGTGTCGGCTCCCCGGTTGCAGTACTCGACCCACTGGGCTGCCGAATAGTCGTCGCCGAATCCGGTATTCGCGGCGATCATGGGCTCGGTCCCGATCGCCCGGCAGAAGGCGATGAATTCGTCGGTGCCAAAATCGTTGTGTTCCACCCCGGTCCACGCCGGGTTCTTCCGTGGCGGCCGCCGGTCGCGGTCGCCAATGCCGTCGCGCCAATCGTAGCCGCTGGCAAAATTGCCGCCCGGCCAGCGATAAACGGTGCCATTGAGCTGCTTCAGGAGCGCCAGCGTGTCGCGGCGCAGGCCGTTGACGTTGTCCGACGGCATCAGCGACGGCGGCCCGAGCAACACGTCACCGCCACTCACGCGGAGCTCCAGAATTGCCCCTTTCTCAAGCCCGGCCTGCGGCGTGAGCGAAAATGCCTTCTTGGTGAATTCGCCGCCGGCGAAAGCGAGCTTGGTGGAAACGCGGTCGTTCGCGCCCTCGCCCCAGACCAGCGTCACTTCGATCTCGGCCCTGCCCCCGAGCGGCCGGGCCCAGACGTAACCATCGTACCGCAGGTTTGCGATGACGCCCAGGTCGCGCTGCCGCAGGCCGGCGCCCGCGTTGACGCGCGGCGAGTGCCGGCCGACAAACGCGCCTTCCTTCACCATCGTCACCGCGCCCGGGTCGCCGATGATCTGCCAGGGCGAGGCCCCGACGACCGGGAAGTCGCTGTCCTTGAGGTCGCGATAAGGCGCATAGTCCGCCGTGATCGGAAAATAGAATTTCCGGTCTTCGAGCATCTCGGCCCAGATCCCGCCATAGATGCAGCGGCCCAGGTGCTCGATGAACTGCCCGTAGATGTACGGGCTGATCGGCGCGCCGGTCTTGGCCGCGTCCAGCTTCACCTCGAGCGTGCCGGCACGCAGCGCGCCGGGAGCAAGGCAAAGGACAACACAAAGCAGGGGAGAAACGAATGATTTCATGGGGGCGGGGATAAAAGCCGAGGGCTGAAGACAGATATCAGCGGTCAGCAAAGTACCCTGGAATAGCCAGCGCGAGACGGGACCACCCCAAAATCATATGACAGAAAAGTGCAGCCAGGACCAATCACTGAGATCCAGGCGGATTGGCCACAAAAAGCACAAAACGCAAAGTGGAGCAGACCCTCGAGCAGGCTCGCCAACAGGGAAGGAAGTCAACGTGCGCCTATGGGCGCCCACCAAGCTCAATTGCCTCATCCTTCTAATTTTGTGTTTTTTGTGGCCAAAACTGCCTTGGTTGTCCGCCCGCTGGCTCACTCATGCGGCTTGAAGCCGTAGCCGAGGACCTCGGACGCATCGCAAAGGATCATGAAGGCCGCGGGATCGATGGCGCGGACTGCCTGCTTGAGCCGGACGATTTCCATGGGACGCATGACCGTCATTAGCACCTGTTTGGGTTCACCGGTGTAGCCTCCCTGCCCCGCAAGCTTGGTCACGCCCAGCGGGATGTCGCGCAGCACGGCGCCGCAGATTTCCTCGGCGTGGGTCGAAACGATCATCGCCACCTTTGACGTGCCGAAGCCGGTCAGCACGCCGCGGATGGTGCGCCCGGCGAGGACGATGCAGACGAGCGCGCAGAGGACCTGTTCGGCGGAGAAAGCCAGCACGGCCAGCAATACGACCAAGCCGTCGAGGAAGATGAAGATCTTGTCCATCGTGAGGCCGGTGGATTTCTGCAGCGCCAGCGCGAGCGTGCTGAAGCCGCCGATGGAGCCATGGGCGCGGAAAACGAGTCCCACGCCGAGCCCGACGCCGACACCGCCGCAGATGGCCGCCAGCAGCGGATTGAGGGTGAGCGCCGGCATGCCCCGCGTCAGGAAAACCACCAGCGGCAGCAGAAACGTGGCCGCCAGGCTGCGCACCATGAAATCCCGGCCAAACCACCAGGTACCGAGCGCCAGCGCGATGAGATTCAGCGTCCATTGCGTGTACGCGGGTTCGATCCCGGCCACCTTGCCCAGCACCAGCGACACGCCGACCACGCCGCTGGGCGCAATGCTGTTGGGACGGAGGAAAAAGGTGAAACTGAGCGCCGCAATGATACATCCGGCGATGATCAGGAGCGCATCCCGCAACGGATGCGGCCGGCGTTCGCTTTCATGTTCCCGCGAAGCCCGGGTCTGCGCCGGGGTCAGCGGCAGGCCGTGGTAGGTTGAAGTGGAGGTATTTTGCATGGCGATAGTCTGTGCGGCGAGGGGTCGGGAGCAAGGAGCGAGCACCCGCGTGAATCGCTGGAGGGCCCGCGTCCCTGCGGGCCGGGCTTCGGCAAAGGAGGATCGGGCTTCCGCCCGTCCCTCCAGCCTCTCGGCTGGCAGTGGAGCGCGTTGCTCCTCAACGCGCGGTTTCATTTCCGCCACAGTCCCAAACCAGCGTACTGGGGAGCAGCACGCTCCACCTGAACAGCCCGCGGGGACGCGGGCCCTCCAGCAGCGAGCCGGACAACAGCCGCAACGGCGAAACTGTCGGGAACCTCCCACACGCATCCCGGCTCAATAGCCGGTGAAAACTTCAATCAGCCACGCCGTGCTGCTGCTCGTTGTCCTGGGTCGCGCGCTTTGCCCGGCGACCGCCCAGGACAAATTCGACCAGCTCTGCGCCAATTGCCATGGTGACCAGGCGACCGGCGGCAAGGGCGGCTCGTTGCTGGGTGAGTTGAAACACGGCGACGATCATGCCGCCAT
>DASZPS010000044.1:0-1814 GCA_035549955.1 Lacunisphaera sp.
TGATGCAGCGCACACATCCGCCGGACGAGCGCCGCCCGTTCCGCGGCATCCTTGGTGAGAGCTTCGCGCTTCAGCAGATCGCTGAGCTCATTTTGAATCTCGTGAAACGGCCGCTGCACGGCCGGCGCGCTGGACGCAGCCGCAGTTTCCTTGAGCGGCGTTCCTTCACCGGCGCCACACACCGCCAGACAAAGAGCAAAGAGCGACAACATGTCATCAGCCTCCCCGGCAGCGCCCCAGATGCTGCCGCGGATGTGAATATACCGCGCCCCGCCGGCCCGCGTCCAATGCGATTCGTCGCGAAGCAGACGGTGGCTATTGCGGGCAGGAGGCTCGAAAGTAGGTGGGAAATCGGCTCTGCTGGAGAGTGGTTCGCAAAAGGGGGGTAAGTTTGGCGGTCACTTTTTCACGGAGGCTGGGCGATGGCTGGTCACAAGCAGCGGGTGGCGGTGGAGTTGTCGGCGGAACAGGAAGCGCTGGCGCAGCGGATTTATGGGAAGTTGCGCGAGAAGGTGGATACTGAATTGTTGGACATGGCGCGGCTCATGGCTTCGAAGGCCGATCATGAGATCTTTGGGCCCGGCGAGTTCGAGTTGCGTGACCGGCTGAACGAAGTGGGGGCGACCATCGTCGCCGAGTCCGCCAATGAGCGGGCTAAAAAAGGGGTACCGGGGTAGTAGCTGTGCTTGCGCTTGCGGCGCGAGCGCCAAGTTCGTCAACTGGCGGGAGAAGACGGTGGAGAGTGTGTTCGGCGACATTCGGCTGAAGCATTCTTATTATCACTGCGCGTGTTGCGGCGCGAGTCAGATGCCGTGGGATGCAGCGCTGCGATTGGGTAATCGGCGTGTGACCGCGGGCGCGGAAGAGGTGATTGCGCTCGCGGGGCTGCTCACGAGTTTCGGCCAGGCTGCGGAGACCACGCTCGTGAAGCTCACCGGAATTCGCGTTTCGGAATCAACGGTGCGGCGCGTGACCGAAGATGCCGGTGAAGAACTGGCGAAGCGATTGGCTGCCAAAGAAACGTTTGGTCCTGAAGAGTCGTGGGACTGGCAGCGCGATGCCGCGGGAAATACCTGCGCGTATGCGAGCATCGATCATGTCAGCGTGCCGCAGCAAGGTCCCAAGGGCGCGAAGGCCGAGAGCCGGATGGCCGCGGTGACGATGATCTACAATCCGCAGTCTGAATACGATGAGCGGCAACATCCGCGGGGCGGCTGTCCGGTGCGGTTTTTGGCCGGTTTATATGAGTTGAATCCACTTTGCGTGGAGCTGCGGCGACAAGCGGCTCACACCCATTGGGACGCGGCGGATCAGCAGATTGCGATCAGCGATGCCGGCAACGGCCTCGAGGATTTCCTTCGCAAGGCGTTTCCCCAGGCGACGTCGATCCTCGACTTCTTTCACGCCAGCGAGCATGTGACCGCGCTCGCGGGAGCTTATCATCCGGATGACGCCACGGCTGCCGCGGCACTCACCACGCAGTGGTGTCATCAGCTGAAACATGAAGGCGGCGCCGCACTGCTCGCCGCCTGGGAACAACTCGACGTTCACCGCTGGCGGGGTTGGCGCAGTGAAACCTATCGCGAACAAGTGCAGTACTTTCGCAACCATCAACACCGGATGGACTACCCGCGCTATCTCACCAGCGGCTGGCAGATCGGCTCCGGCCCCGTCGAATCCGGTTGCAAACGCCTTGTCACCCAACGACTCAAAGGGGCGGGAATGCGGTGGAAGGCCCGCGGCACCACCACGATGTGCCACCTCCGCGCCCTCCTCCTCAGCCATCCCGACCAATGGGACGCCTACTGGACCCC
>DASZPS010000045.1:0-18775 GCA_035549955.1 Lacunisphaera sp.
GAGGAGAGGTATGCCAAGCTTCAAGTCCTTCGCTTCCGTTGGGTAGATCATGGATTGGAGTTCAGTTTCCTCCATTACCTCCTGTTTAGGGATCTGATCCGCCGTTATCCGTATAATCCGTGGTTATGAAAGGCTTGGCGCGATTCCTCGCCGCCGGCGGGCAGCTATTTCTGACCCGCTGACAGTTTGATTGGCCGGGGTTTGCCTTTGACTCCCGGACGTCCGCCCCCAGCTTCGCCTGACCCCCGTGCCCCCTGCCCCGGCTCAAATTCTGCGCGCGCTCTCGCTCGCCGGTTTTCTGGCCGGCGCGGCAACCTCCGTCCGGGCCGACGCCCGCGTTACGGTCGTCGCCAACGCGGACGAGGAATACGCCGCGGCAAAACTGGCCAACGGCAAGGCGGTGGAAACGTATGTTATCATGCAGGGCCACTATTTCGATGGCCACACCGTCGACCGGTCGATCGAACGGATGCCCTTCCGGAAAATTGCGGAGTACCTCGGCGGCCAGCTCGCCCGACAGAACTTCCTGCCGGCGATTTCCCCGCGCAATGCCAAGCTGCTGATCGTCGTGCACTGGGGCACCACCGCGCCGCGCCTGAGTCACCAGGAAATGTTTGGCGGAACCAATGTCACCACGCCGTCCCCCGGGGCGGCCGAAGTCGCGACCTTCCTCAAAGCCAACCCCTCGGGCCAGTATGAAGGCCTGCCGCCCCCACCCGATACCACGCAGACCCCGGAAGCCAATGACCTGGAGAGTGTCACGCTTCGGCTCATGGGCAATATCAGCGAAGGCAACGCGGCCCGGCTGCTCGGTTACCAGGACGAAATCCACCGGCTCGGCAAACGCGCCTACGCGGATGCGACCAACGACATCATCAACTATCACCTGTCGAACGAGCGCTACTTCATCACGCTGATGGCCTATGACATGAAGGAGCTCCGCGAATCCTACCGCCGCCGGCGCCCGGTCTGGTCCCTCCATCTCAACATCAGTTCGCCCGGCAACAACTTCGACACTGCCTTGACCCGGATCAGTGAAGTGGCGGGTGATTTTGCCGGCCGCTCGATCGATGGCCTCCAGAATGTCCGCCCGGCCGGGCGGGGAGGCACCGTGACCATTGCCCCGCTGGTCATTATCGGCGAAGCGAGCCTGCGGTCAAAATAGCCGCCGCCGCAAACCCGATCGGCGTCATCCGGGTCGCGAGCAGGCAAGTGCCGGCGCGACCCGCGCCGGCACTTGCGAATCGACCCTACCCTCGCACCCGCAATCCCCATTGCGCGCGCGGAAGATAAAAGTCCGTTCCCGCCAGGAAACCTAGAAACTGATGGTGTTGGACCAGATGAAGAGCCGGGGCTGGGCGTCGAGGCGCGCGCGCAGCTGGGCGGAATTGGTCACGTTCGGCATGACGATCACGTCGGACTGGTCGAACAGGTTCTTGATGTTCAGCCGGGTTGACCAGGACAGCCGGTCGAACCGGCCGGGCAGCGGGTGGGTGTAGCTCAGGCCAAGCCCGCAAACGGTCAGGTCGGGCATCTGGTACAGCGAACGCACGCCCTGGAGGGTGTTGGTCGAGCCGGCCGGAAACGTGATCGTGTAGTAGGCGCGGTTGTCGATGGTGCGCTGGACATCGAAGAAGACGGACAGGCCCTTGAGCGGGCCCTCGTTGAAGGAATAGCTGTTTTGGAAATTGAACGAGTATTCGTTGATACCGGTGTTCCTGTCGCCCGCCGCCACGACGGTGATCACGCCGTTGTTCGGGTTGGAGTAATTATACTGGATGGACGAGATGGGCAGGCCGGTGACACCCGTGGCCGCGGTCCCGTGCACCGGGTCGACGGTGGTGAGAACCGTGCGCAGCACCGAACCCGACCGGATGGAGCCGGAGTTGGGGTCGGGATTGGCGTAGAACGGGCTCGCCGGATTGTTGATCATCGCGAGGGTCAGCGGCGTGTCCTTCGGGCCGCCGGTGGTGTTCGTCGCGTTGACCATCACCGCGGTGCCGTCCTTGTAGGTCACCGTGCCGCCGTTCACGTAGAACTGGTCGTTGTAGAGCTGGGCGTACTTCACGGTGCTGGTGACCTCGCCGTCGAGCTTGGTGGCGGAAAAACGCATGGTCCAGTTGCGGGTGGGCGTGGCGGTGATGACCAGGCCGGCGGCGCTCGCCTTGCGGTCGAGGTTGATCCACTGGTTCCCGCTGTTGAAGCGCCCGTTGATCCCGTCCGGGTTGACGGCATTGAAAGGGTCCGTGCCCGCGTTCTGCGTCTCGTTTTTCACCTCGGTCGTCGGGTTGTAGGAGAGGGCGGCGATGAAGCGCTGCTCCGGGGAAATCCACTTGAAGCCGATCTCGGGCTGGGGCGATTTGGCCTCGGGGACCTTCAACGGCTGGCCGTAGTAGTCCACGGTCGTGCCGGCGGAGAGCCCGGCCGTGCTGAGCGTCGCATAGAACCGGAGGCCCGGGACGCGCGGCACCTCGATATTGCCGCCGACCATGTAGCCCCAGTAGTCGCGCTTCGGCAGGATGGTGAACTGAACGCCGGTGGACGTGGGGCCGAAATTGACCGTATCGAAGGTGTTGACGCTCGCCCCGGCGACGGTCGTGAGCTTGCCGTCGAACCAGTCGGTGACGTTCGCGAGGTAGAGCAGGCGGTTGTTGGTGTCGCCACCCGGGTTCCAGTTGCCGCTGAAGGCATTGGGATTCGCGGCCGTCGGGGCGTTCGGGATGATGCCGAACGGATTGCTCGTCGTGATCCGGGCCGGGTCGTAGAGGATGCGGTGCTGGGCGACGTAGTTGACGCCGTTGAGGGTGACCCGGCCGGCATAGGGATCGAACAGCGGCTTGGTCTGGATGCCGCTGCCGATGGCCCAGTACTGGGCGGGCATCGGAATGCGGCCGTAATCCTGGGTCAGGGCGGAGTTGATGACGGGGTTCCAGTTGGCGTCGGCCTGGTAGTACTTGGTGTCGTAGCCGCTGCTGCCGAAGGACGGGCCCTGGTGGCTGAACTCCACCCCGAAGGCCGTGTTCGAGCGCCCCTCGAGACGCCAGAACTTGAAGTCGCGCTGGTGCAGGAGGGTGAACTGGACGCCCTTGGTGCGGTCCTGTTGCTCGTTAAAGCCCGCATTGGTGAGCGAGTAGGCGGCCTCGTTGAAGGGATTGCCGCCGGCGTTCGGCAGCAGCAGTGTCTTGCTGTTCACCGCGTTCGACCGTTGGTCAAGCGTCTCGCTGTACATGCCGGTGACCTTGGCCGAAAAGCCGGCGCCGAGTTCCATCTCCACGACCGCATTGAGATACCGGTTGCTGATTTTCTCCGAGGTCCACCAGCCGGACAGCGAACTGTAATTCTCGTAGGTCAGGGGCTCGTTCTTGAGGACGTTCGTCACATTGGCCAGCTGGCCCGTCAGGGCGAGATAGCGGCGGTCCACGCCGCGGCGCGGATCGCCGACGGGCAGGAAGCTGTCGAAGTTGGGCTCGTTGTTGAAGACGGCGAGGTTGTTGATGCGTTCGCCGAGCACGCGGACGGTGACCCGCTGGATCGGGCGATAGGCGACCTGCACATAGAGTCCGTCGAGATCGTGCTGGTTGCTGAGGTTGAAGCGCTCGGTGGCGCCATCGCCCCGGACGCCGGCCACGCGCACGGCCACCTTCTCCAGCCCGTAGTTGTAGTCGAAGGTGGCGCGCCGGTCGGAATTGTCGTCGAACGTGTACTGGACCGAACCCTTCCTTTCCCGGAAGGCCGCGCGCTTCGAGACGGTGTTGACCACGCCACCGCCGCCGACCGCGCCATAGAGGATCGACTGCGGTCCCTCGATGAGCTCGACGCGCTCGATGTCGAAATTGTCGGTGTTGCCGGTGGCGGTGCGGGCGCTGTTCTTCATCCCGATGAACCCGTCGCGCTTGATGCCGCTCGCCTGCAGGCCGCGGATGCCGAGGCCCTGGCTGCCGTTGCGGTCGCCGGTCATGTCGAGCGCGGCGGCAGCGTTGTTGGGATTGTAGCCCACGGTGCCGGCGTAGTTGACGAGCATGCCCTCGATCGAGGTGGAGGCGGTGTCGTCGATGAACGCCTGCGTGAACACCTGCGCGGTCGCGGGCATCTTGTGCAGGTCCATGCTGAAGTTGGTGAGGGAACTCGACTGCAGGGCGCCATAGCCGGTGTCCTTGCTGACGTTGACCTCAAACGGACTGAGGGTGAGCACTTCCTTGTCGGCCGGCTGGTTCTTCTTGTCCTTTTGCTGGGCCAGAGCTTCGGCGGTGCCCAGGGAAAGGACGCCGAGCGTGAGCGAGCAGAGGCCGGCAAGCCGGCGCAAATACACGGGGTTTGTCATGGTGGGGTGCGACGGACACCCGGGTGGTGAGAGGCGGCCGTCACATGCCAGACGGACCGCACGGGAAAAGGGGCTACGACCGCGAAGAATATTTTCCGGCCTCCCGGATTTCCGCCGTAGGGGCGCAGGCTTGCTGCGCCCAATCCCGGCACGCCGGGATTCCTTCATCGATACGAACAATCCGGATTCCGCGCTTCGCGCGGAATGGGCGCAGCAAGACTGCGCCCCTACCGCTGGGGTGATGACCAGCATTTGTTCAATTGAGGTGGAGCGACCTGCTCCTCAGGGCGCTTGCCGCGTGACGGACGTCCTTAGCGCGTTGGGGAGCAACGCGCTCCACCCACTGCAGCCATCCGTCTCTAGAACCGGAGACTGTTCGTCCAGATGAACTGCCGGGGCAGGGCGGAGAGGCGGGCCCGCGGCTGCGCGGCGTTGGCGGGATTGGGGGCCACCGTCACCTCCGCGCGGTCGAACACGTTGTTGATGTTGAGCTGCGTGGACCACTCGTAGCGATCGTGGAACGTGCGCCGGTAGCTGAAGTTGAGGTCGACGACGGTCGAACCGGGCAGGCGATAGAGGACGCGCTCCGCCCGGACGGACGTGCCCCCGCCCGTCGCCGGGAAGACGAGCGCATAGTAGGCGCGGTTGCGGGCGAAGGCGCGCACGCTGGTGAAAACCCCAAAGCCCTTCAGCCGGCCGGTGCTGAACGCGTAGTTGCTCTGGAAATTGCAGGCGTACTCGTTGATCCCGGTGTTCCTGTCGCCGGCGCGCACGACCGTGATCACGCCGTCGCCGGCGTTGGCCCACTGGTATTGCCGGGCGCCAAACGGCAGGCCGGCGACACCCGTGGCGGCGGCCCCGCCATGCGCAAGGGCGAGCGGGTGGGGTCCGAGGGCGGTCCGGAGGGCCACGCCGGTGATGGAGCCCGAGTCCGCGTTGGGCGCGGCATAAAGGACGCTGGCGGGGTCGTTGATCATCGCCAGCGTGAGCGGCGTTCCCCCGGAGGCGACCGGCGCGCCGGTGACCGCGTCGACCAACACGGGCGTGCCATCCGCGTAAACCACGTTGCTTCCATTGGTGCGAAACTGGTCGTTGTAGAGCTGCCGGTAGCTGACCGTGCTCGTGACCTCGCCGTCGAGCCTCACGGCGCTGAGCCGCAACCGCCAGTCCGCCGTCGGCCGGGCGGTCACGACGAGTTCGGTGGAGGCGGACTTGCGGTCGAGGTTGATCCACTGGTCGCCGGCGTTGTAGCGGCCGTTGATGCCGTCGGGGTTGACGGCGTTGAAGAAATCGAGGCCCACGTTGCGCGTCTCGTTCTCCACCTTGGTCGTCAGGTTGCAGGAGAGCAGGACGGAATACCGGTCGTCCGCCGACTTGAACTTCAGGCCGACCTCGGGCGCGGGCGACACGGCTTTCGGCACCCGCAAGGGGACGCCGTACAGGTCGCGGGTCGTGCCCGCCGCCAGCGCGGAGGTGCTGACCGCCGCATAGAGGCGCAAGCCCGGGCGGAGGGCGTAGTTGGCTCCATACTGGTAGCCCCAGTAGTCACGCGGTTCCAGTCGGACCAGGAAGCCCGGCCCCGCGTTCGTGGTATCGAACCGGTTGACGCTGGCCCCGACGAGCGTGGTGAGCCGGCCATCCCACCATTCGGTGTAGTTCGCCAGGCTGAGCAACTGGGAATGCGTGTCGCCGCCGAGGTTCCAGTTGCCGGCAAATCCCTCGGGATTCGCGGCCGTCGGGTTGTTCGGGACAAACCCAAGGGGATTGGTAGCGCTCACGCGCGCGGGATCCCGCCGGATGCGCGGCTGCAACACATAGTTCTGCCCGCCGAGGGTGATGCGCGCGGTCCCGGGACGGAACAGCGGCTGCGCCGGGACGGCGTGTTGCACGCCAAAATAGAGGGCGCCGAGCGGAATTCGCCCGTAGTCGGAGGCGATCGCGGGGTTGGTGAGGACGTTCCAGTTCGCATCGGCCTGGTAGTAGAGTTCGTCGATGCCGCCGCTGGCGAACGCCGGCCATTGCCGCCCCCACTCGCCGCCGAAGACCGTCTGTGACCGGCCCTCAAGGCGCCAGACCTTGAAGTTCGCCGTGTGCAGGAGGTTGAGCCGGACGCCGCGGGTGCGGTCACCCTGGTAGTTCAAGCCGGGCGTCAACCGCACGGCGGTCTCTGGCAGCGGATTGGCACCGGCACCCGGAAAGCCCGCCGCCGGCACCAGGTTCTTCCCGACGGTCGCGCGCTGGTCCGCGGTCTCGCTGTAGATCGCCGTGAGCTGGGCCGCCAAGCCGCCGGGCAGGTTCCCTTCGATCGTCAGGCCGTTGTAGTCGTTGCGAATGTATTCCGACGACCACCAGGCACCCGCCGAGCCGATGTGGTTGTAATCCACCGGCCCGTCCCAGAGCACGCCTTGCAGATCGGCCAGCTGGCCGGTCAGGGCCAGGTAGCGCACGTCCTGGCCGCGGCGCGGGTCGGCGGGATTGAGCACCGGGAGTCCGGCGGCATCGCGCACCGGTTTGCCCGCGGCATCCCGCAGGTAGAAAAAATTCCCCAGATCCCCGCTGCCCGGGGTAAAGTTGACGTTGCCGCGGGAGTCGGTGAGTTCATGGAAAAGGCGCACCGTGACATTCCGGCCGGGACGAAATCCGAGCGCGACGTAGAGGCCGTAGTCGTCGTTACCGATGTTCTCCCGCACCGTACGGCTGGCCGCGGCCAGTGCGGCCACGCGCACGGCCACCCGGTCCGTGCCCTGGTTGGTGTCGAGCACCGCCCGCCGGCTGCCGTACTGGTCGGCGCGAAAGGAGAGCGTGGTCTGCCGCCAGTTGAAGATCGGGCGCTTGGAAACGACGTTGACCACGCCGCCGCCGCCGACCGCCCCGTAGAGCAGCGACTGCGGTCCCTCGACCAGTTCGATGCGCTCCACGGAGAAGGTGTCGTTGTAGCCGATCGCCGTGCGCGAGGTGGTGCGCGGGCCGACCAACCCGTCGCGTTTCGGCGGCGCCGAGGCGAGGCCGCGGATGCCGAGATTGCCCCCGCTGCCGTCGCGATCGCCGGGAAAATTATTGAGGGCCGCGCCGCCGTTGTTCGGATCGGCGCCCACGAGGCCGGTGTAGTTGACGAGCACATCCTGCACCGACGTGGCCGCGACGTCGTCGATAAAGGTCGAGGTGAAAACCTGCGCCGTGGCGGGCATCTTTTCCAAGTCCATGCTGAAGGCGGTGAGCGAGTTCGACCGCAGGGCGCCGTAGCCCCGGTCCTGGCTGACATTCACCTCGAATGGGCTGAGCTGCAGGACCTCGGGGGCGAGGGCCGCCGCCGGCCGCGCGGGCGGTTTGAACGGACCGGTACGGTTGATCGTGAGCGCCCCGGTCCGCGCGTCCTCCAGCGCCGCCAGCGGCGTGCCCTCGAGCATGCGCTGCAGGGCGTCGCGCGGGGTGAATTCACCCTGAACCGCCTGCGTGGTGACGCCCCGGACCGAGTCCACCAAGTACACCACCTGTTCGCCGGACTGGCGGACAAACCGCTTCAACGTCACCGCCGCATCGCCCCCGGGCAGCTGGAATTTCCGGTGCACCGGCGGGCCCGCGGCCCCGAGGGACAAAAGCGCGGCGCCAAGCAAAAGCACGCCGGCCAGCCGGCGAGGCGATGCAAAAAGGATCATTTTGGGGATGAGCCGGCGCCCTGGTCAGGGGCGTCGACCCGCGCAAACAGAACGGTCGGGAAACGGCGGGCGGGGTGGCAGGAACGGTTCGGGGTGGGACAAAAACGGGCGGGTCAGGGAGCCCGTCGAAGAATGATGCGGTCCGGGCCGATGCGCTCAACTTGGACGGAGCCATTCGACTCCAGCAGCCGGATGAAGGCCTCCACATTTTCGGCGCGGAAACTGCCATCCACGGGGACCGAGGCGAGGCTGGCGTCGCCCAGCTCGATTTGGATGCGATTTTGCCGGTTGAACTGGGCCACGACGCTGGCCAGGGGCGTGTCGGCGAAGCTCAACCGCGGCCCCTGCCAGGCCAGGGCGGCCTGCACGGTTTCGGGCGGAAGGGTCTCCACACTCGCGGCCACCGCGGGGGCGGCGGCCGGCATCGCCACCACCAACCGCTGCCGGGCGGAGAGCTCGGACGGTGAACCCGCCGGGCCGGCGCCGGCCGCGCGGTTTTCGACCTGCACCCGTCCTTCGGTCACCAGCACCTCGACTTCATGCTCGGCGAGGCGGACATTGAACGCCGTGCCGACGGCCCGGACGGAAACATCGCCGGCCTGGACGATGAACGGGCGCCGCGGGTTCTTCGCGACGGTGAAGTGGGCCTCGCCGCGCAGGAGCCGCACCTGGCGCTCCGCCGGCAGGAAATTGACGCGCGCCTCGCTGCTGGCGTTGAGTTCCAACACCGAGCCATCATCCAGCACCACGCGCTGGTACCCGTCGGTTGTGGTCGCGTAAGTGGTGGCGGCGATCGTGGGATGCCCCGGGGCGGGCGTCGCGGCCGTCGGCGCCGACCGCCAGAGAAAAACGCCGACCGCCACGGCGGCCGCCAGCGCGGCGAGAGCGGCCATCGCGGGGAAGGAAATGATCCGGGCCGGCGCCCGGGCCCCGGCCAGCAGGTCTCGATCCGGATGGGTGCGGGCGGCCGGTCGAAACTCGCGGAGCTGTTGCAGCGCCGTCCAAACCTGTTCCAACCGCGCCACCGCGGCGGCGTGACGTGGATCCGCCTGCTGCCAGCGGGCGAAATCGGCCTGCTCCTCGGCAGACAGGCCCTCGTCGCGCTGGGCCAGCCAGGCCGCGGCCATGGCCTCGATGGCCTCCTGCTCGGGCGCAAGCGGTGGAGTGCGGGATTTCACAGGTCGGGATTCCGGGACGGAAGGGAGGAACTCAGCAGGCCGCGTTCCGCGAAGTGGGCGGCACAGCGGCGCATGCCCTTGGCGAGCTGCGCCTTGACGGTGTGCTCCGAGACCTTGAGTTCGGCGGCGATTTCCTTGTGGGACAGTCCATAGAGGAGGCGAAGAGTCAGCGTCTGCCGGCAGCGATCCGGCAGGCCCCGCACGGCCTCCGCGAGAAGGTCGAGTTCCTGCTGTTTGCTGACGGCGTCGGCGACACCGGGCCTCTCATCCAAGACGGTTGAGTCGGCCATGTCGCCTACGGCTTCGATGGAAACAATCTTGCGCCGGCGGAAGAAATCCAGGGCGGCGTTGCGAGCGGTCGTGAAGAGGTACGCCTTGGCGTGATCGACCTTGCCGGCGCGCTTGGCGCGGATCAACCGCACATAGGACTCCTGCACGAGGTCGTCCACGTCAGGCAGGGACGGAAACAGCCCCCGCAGCCAGGAACGCAGGGTGGACTCGTGGGGCTGCACTTCCTCGGCAAACCAACGGGATTGTTGGGGATCGGGCGTGGACATGCGGGGTGACGCGCCCTCATGAGATTCTCCCCTCCCCCGCCCTGTCCAGCCCGGAACTGCTTCTATCATTAACCGCCGGCAATGGCCGAAGTCTCATCCCTGTTGCTTAACTGCATAAACAGCCAACGAGTTGCCCCCCGGCGATCTGAACGCCGTGCTGGGCTTGGCGCCACCGGGCCGCGATCCACCATGCGTAGATTTAACCGTCAGCTGTTTCTGGGCTTCGCCCTGTGCGCAGCAAGCCTGAGTCCCGCCCCCGCCGGCGAGCGGGTGACATTGAATTTCAATCCAGGCTGGAAATTCATCAAGGCGGACCCGGACAACGCCGCCTCCCCCGGGTACGACGATACGGGTTGGGAAACGGTTTCCACCCCCCACACCTTCAACGACGTCGACACCTTCGACGACTGGTCACCTCCCGGACATGTCGGGGAGATGAACCAGTGGTCCGGGCGCACCTGGTATCGCAAGACCTTCTCCCTCCCCCCAGCCTACGAAGGCCGCAAGGTCTTTATCGAATTTGAAGCGGTCCGGCAGATCGCCGAGGTCTACCTGAACGGGCGCCTGCTGGGAGTCTGCAAAACCGGCTTCACGCCGTTCGGCTTCGACCTCACTCCCCACCTGCGTCCCGCGGGAACCCCGAATGTCCTGGCGGTGATGTGCGACAACCGGTTCGAGGCGGAAACTGACATGCGCAAACTCACCGGCACCGGCATCCCCTGGAACAGTCCCCACTGGCACCCGGCCCATGGTGGCATCTACCGCAATGTTTTTCTCCACATCACCGAGCCGGTGCACATATCGCTGCCGCTTTTCAGCTTCCTGCAAACCGCCGGGCCCTACGCCTATGCCAGCGACTTCACCGAACAGTCGGCCCGCCTGCACCTTGAAGTCCCGGTCGAAAATGCCCGCGCGACCGACGCTGCGGTGGAGATGCTCGCCGAGATCAGCGATGCCGACGAACGGGTGGTCCTGAGGCTCCGCGCGACCCAACTCATCGCCGCGGGCGCCCGGCACCTGTTCAAGCTCGAGGGGGTGCTCGACGCCCCGCGCTGGTGGGAACCGGAGTATCCCCACCTCTATCGCATCCAATGCCGGCTCCAGGTGCAGGGAGAAACGATGGACACGGTGGGCCTGCCCTTTGGCCTGCGCCAGGCGCGCTGGGACGCGCAGGCCGGCCTGCACCTCAACGGCCGGCCGCTCAAACTCCACGGCTGGGGGCAAAAGCCCACGAACGAATGGCCGGGGCTCGGAGCGGCCCAGCCGGACTGGCTGCACTTCTACACCCTCAGGCTGATGCGCGAAGCCGGCGGCAACTTCATCCGCTGGGGGCACTGTGCCGGGGGACCGGCGATGATCGCGGCCGGCGACCGGCTGGGACTGGTCGCGGATCAGCCCGGCGTGGATGGCGAGGGCGACACCGCGGGCGAGGCCTGGGCCCTCCGGACGGCGGCGTTTCGGGACACGATCGTCTATTTTCGCAATCATCCCTCGATCCTGATTTGGGAAGGCGGCAACCAAAAGGTGAGCCGGGAGCATGCGCAGGAAATGCGGGGCATCATGGATCGCTTCGATCCTCACGGTGGCCGCGCCTATGCGCACCGCCGCGCCGATGAGACCACCGCGGAGTTCATGGATCTCGGCATCGGCACCGAAGGCGGACGGGAAATCGCCCGCCTGCCGGTGGTCGAAGGCGAGTATGATCGCGAAGAGTCACCCCGCCGCGTCTGGGATGCTTTCTCCCCGCCAAACTTCGGCTACCCGGAAGCCGCCGGCCAGACCTATCAGCTCACTTCCGAGCAGTTCGCCGTCAACCAGGTCGGTCACTATGTCAAAAAGCTGGGGGCACCCCATCATTCCGGCGGGGCCAACTGGATCTTCTCGGACTCGACGAGCGGAGGTCGCGTCGCCGTCGAAGTGGCCCGGGCCAGTGGCGAGGTCGACGGCGTGCGCCTGCCCAAGGAGGCCTATTATGTTTGCCGCACGATGTTCCGCTCCGACCCACAGGTCCATATCATCGGGCACTGGACCTACCCGGCGGGGACGAAAAAAACGGTGTATGTCGTATCGAACTGCCCCGAGGTCGAGTTGCTGCTGAATGGGCGATCGCTCGGCTTTGGCCAAAAGTCCGATCATTTTCTCTTTACCTTCCCGGACCTTGCCTGGGAGCCGGGAGAACTCCGGGCCGTCGCCTCATTCCCGGGCAAGACGGCCGCGACCGACAGCCTTCGCACCGCCGGCGCGCCGGCCACGCTGCGTCTCACGACGATCACCGGACCGGGAGGACTGAGGGCGGATGGTTCCGATGTGGCCTTGATCGACGTGGAAGCGTTGGATGCCAGCGGCCTGCGCTGCCCGACGTTTCAGCAACGGGTGGATTTCGACTGCACCGGCCCGGCGGTTTGGCGCGGAGGCTACAACAGCGGCAAGCTCGATTCCATCAACCACCCGTACCTCGATCTGGAAGCCGGCGTGAACCGCGTTGCGGTGCGGGCCACCCGGCAGGCCGGCCCCATCACTGTGGTGGCACGCAGCCCCGGCCTGGCGCCGGGCTCGGTCACCTTCGAATCGCGCGCCATCGTCGCCATGGATGGCGGTTCGCCCGAACTGCCCCAGCTGCCGGAAGTTCAGCTGCCCCCGGCGCGGCCGGCTCCGGTCGTGGACCCTCTGGCTGGGCTGGCGCCGTCGCGCGTCGCCGCACCGGCCGGCCGACGCTTCGTCAAGGCCTTCTCCTATTCCGGCCCCACGCGCAGCGTGCATCTCGAGTCTGACGCGCAGGACGCCAAACGGATCTATGTCGACCGCGATGGTTTCTACGACGAGCTGCCCACCGTCCTCAAAGGGGCCGACTACTTGCAGCCCGCCGCGGCGGATGCGCACTACAACGCCGAGGATCTGATGGAAATCACCGTACCGGTCGGGACGGTGGTCTCCGTCGCCCATGACGACAGGCTCGTGCGCCCTTCCTGGCTCACCCAGCAGTTTCAGCCGACCCCGCGGTTCCTCGTGATCGACGGCCATCGCCTGACCCTCTTTGAACGGCAGGTGAAGGAGGATGCCAGCTTGACGCTGGGTGCAAACCAGCGGGAAGGCGCCACTGAGGCGGCCCTGATGTATCTCGTGTTCATCAATCGCCCCGCCGCCAGGTGAGCCGCCAGTGATGCAAGTGGGTCCGGCCCCAGCCGGCCGGCGATCCGATGGACTTAACCATATAAGCATCCAGCAGCTTCCCGCCTGGACCGCCCAGGATTGGCTCACGTCACCCTGCGGCTCCATTCTCCGGCATGAAACCAAAATTCCACCCCACCTTCCTCCTCTTGCTCCTCCTCACCGCCCTGCTGAGTCCGCTCCTACCGGCGGCAGATTCACCCGCTCCCTCCGACCCGGAAAGCCCCGCGGCCAAGGCCAGGCGCCTCGAGTGGTTCCGACACGACAAGTTCGGTCTCTTCATCCATTGGGGCCTTTATTCCATCCCCGCCGGCTACTGGAAGGGCCAGCGCTCGGCGGGCATCGGCGAGTGGGTGCAGCACCGCCTGCGGATTCCCAACTCCGAATACGGGAATCTCGCCGAATGGTTCAATCCCGTCCGCTTCGATGCCGAGGCCTGGGCCCAGCTGGCGCAGGACGCCGGCATGAAATACGTGGTCATCACGTCGAAGCATCACGACGGCTTCGCGCTCTTCAAGTCCGCCGCCAGCCCGTTCAACGTCGTGGATGCCACGCCGTTCAAGCGCGACATCGTCAAGGAACTCGCCGCCGCCTGCGCGAAGCGCGGCCTGCGCTTCGGCGTCTATTACTCGCAATCACAGGACTGGCACGAGCGCGGCGGCGCCGGCAACAACTGGGATTTCCCGGAAAACGAGGTGAAGGACAAGGACGGCTCCTTTGACCGGTATCTCCAGCAGAAGGTCGAGCCCCAGCTCAAGGAATTGCTGACCAACTACGGCCCGCTGTGCCTCATCTGGTTTGACACGCCCCAGCTCATGAACGGCGAGGGCCAGGAACACCGCGGCAAGCGGCTGACCGACATCGTCCGCGCGCTGCAGCCCGCCACACTGATCGACGGCCGCCTCGGCACGGTCGGCGACTACCAGAGCACGGGGGACAACGTCATTCCCCCGAAGGCCAACGACAACGCCTGGGAAGTGCCCGCCACGCTCAATCACACCTGGGGCTACCGCACCGATGACCACAACTGGAAATCCCCCGGCGAACTGATCTTCAAGCTCGTCGACATCGTTTCCAAGGGTGGCAACTACCTGCTCAACGTCGGCCCGACCGCCGAGGGCGTCATTCCCCAGCCCAGCCAGGACAACCTGCGGGAGGTCGGCGCCTGGTTGAAGCTCAACGGGGAGGCAATCTACGGAACGGGCCGTTCGCCGTTCGGCGAGGAGTTCGGCGACTACGCCGGCAACCTCAAGGACCGCGCCGGCCAGCCCGTCTTCCTGGGTTACAACGACTGGCGGTGCACCACCCGGCCGGGGAAACTCTACTTCACGCTCTTCCGGGTTGAACGCGACGGCCAGCTCGGAGTCTTCACCTTCCCGAATTTCAAAAACCAGATCACGGCCGTTTACGCCCTGACGGACCCCAAGCGCACACCGCTTGAGGTCAAAACCGCGGCCGACGGCCGGCGCTTCATCAACCCGGAGCGCTGGGTGAACGACTCCATGGGCACGGTGTATGTTGTCGAAATCGAGGGCGAGAGTGTGCAACGCTGACCGAAGCAACGCTCCCGTTGCGTCATCCCGACGGGCGGACCGCTCCGCCCGAGTCTTCGTGCCCCTGCGTCCCATCACCCTCGTCCTGGTGGCCGCCACGCTCCTCCCGGTCGCGCTGGCCCAGAGCCCAGCCGTCCCGGTTGCCGCCACGCCGCCGCCCTCCCCCCGGGCCGCGCGGGCGCCGGCGCCGGCTCCCGGCACGCTGCCGGGTCGCGGCCTGGCGCACCACGATTTCATCTGCGCCGGCCAGTGGGACACCCGCAACCCGTTCGAAACGGTCTATATGGTCCGCGACGGCCGGATCGTCTGGAGCTTCGCCATCCCCGACAAGAACGAGCGCAACGAGACCGTCGAATTCAGCGACATCCACCTGCTCGCCAACGGCAACCTGCTCTACGCGCACAAGACCGGTGCCGCCGAGGTGACGTCCCAGCGCAGGCTCGTGTGGTCCTACATCGCTCCGCCAGGGACCGAGATCCATTCGGCCCAACCCATCGGGGCGGACCGGGTTTTTCTTTGCCAGAACGGCTTCCCGGCCCGGGCGATGCTGGTCAACAAGCGCACCGGGGCGATCGAAATGGCCCACGAACTGGAGACGGCACCGAAACCCGCGGATCCCGCGCGGGTCGGCGGTAGCATCCACGGCCAGTTTCGGCACATCCGCATGACCAAGGCCGGCACCTATCTGGTGGCGCATCTCAACCTGGGCAAGGTCGTCGAATATGACCGGGACTGGAATAAAATCTTCGAGGTCGCCGCGCCCTCCGCCTGGACCGCGGTGCGTCTGCCGAATGGCAACACCCTCATCGGGGGCAACCAGCACGGCTATGTGCGCGAAGTGAACCCCCGGGGCGAAATTGTCTGGGAACTCAACCGGGACGACCTGCCCGGCATCCCGCTCTACACCGTGCAGGAGGTTTCCCGGCTGGCCAACGGCAATACCCTGATCTGCAACTGGGGCGGCTCGCTCCAGAAGTCCGACTGGGAGAAAGTCGTGCAATACATCGAAGTCACGCCGGCCAAGCAGGTCGTTTGGGCCCTCCACCAATGGAGCGATCCGGATCTCGGCCCAGGTTCGCTCATGCAGCTGCTCGACGAACCCGGCACGGCGGAGAATGGCGATCTCCTTCGGTAACGCCAACATTTCCCCCAACTCCGACCCCGCGATGACCCTGCCCCGCCTCGTCAGCTTGCTCATCCTCCCCGCGGCCGTCGTCGCCGCGCAGCCGGTGCCAGCAAGCGCACCCGTCGATCCGGGCGATGCCCATGCGCATGATTCCCTGCTCCGGCTCGACCCGCCCGAGACCGCCGCGGCCCGGCTCCGGTGGTGGAGCGAGGCGCGCTTCGGCCTGTTCATCCACTGGGGCCTCTACGCCCAGTGGGGCTGCCATTATCCGGGCGCCGACGGGCGGCTGCTGGACAGCAAGAGCGAGCACATGATGCGGCACCTGCGGTTGCCGCTCGCGCTCTATGCCACGATCCCGGCGGTGTTCAACCCGACGCGGTTCGACGCCGACGAATGGGTGCGGCTCGCCCGGACGGCGGGGATGAAATACCTGGTCATCACCGCGAAGCACCACGACGGCTTCGCGATGTTCCGGAGCCCGTCGCACCGCTACAACGTCGTCGAGCAGACGCCGTGGAAGCGCGATCCCATCCGGGAGCTGGCCGAGGCGTGCCGGCGCGGCGGCCTGCGCTTCGGCGTCTATTACTCGCTCGGCCGCGATTGGGCGGACCCCGACGTGCCCACCACGGTGAAAGCCGACGGCAACCGCCGCAGCAACGACTGGGACTGGCCCGACGAGACGAAGAAGGACTTCGACAAGTATTTTGAGCGGAAGGTGAAGCCCCAACTGCATGAGCTGCTCACGCAATACGGCCGGATTGACGTCCTGTGGTTCGACACCCCCGAGCAGATCAAGCCCGGGCAAAGCGCCGAGCTGGTGAAGCTCATCCGCGAGGCCCAGCCTGATTGCATCATCAACCAGCGAGTGGGCAACCGCCATGGCGACTACCGCGTGGCCGAGCAGCAGATTCCTGACGGCGGCTGGAGCGACCCATGGGAAACCTGCATGACCCTCAACCGCCACTGGGGCTACTATCTCGGCGACGAGGACTGGAAGCCCCTGGAGACGGTGATTCGCAACCTCGTGGACATCGCCAGCAAGGGCGGCAACCTCCTGCTCAACGTCGGACCGACCGGCGAGGGCGTCATTCCCGCCGGTTCGGTCCAGCGGTTGAAGGAGATCGGCGCGTGGCTGGCCATCAATGGCGAGGCCATCCACGGCACCTCCGCCAGCCCGCTCAAGCAACCCGCCTGGGGCCGCCTCACCCAGAAGGCCGGTGCGGATGGCACCACGCTATTCCTGCATGTTTTCGCGTGGCCGGCCGACGGACGCCTCACGGTGTCCGGCTTGAGCGGCGCCGTCATCTCGGCATCCCTTCTGGCCGGCGGCCAACCCCTGACCTGGCGAGCCGACGGGGCCGACGGCATCGTACTCGCCGTGCCGGCCGTGCCGCCCGACCGCAGCTCCAGCACGATCGTGCTCAAGGTCAAATGATCCGCGGCATGCTTCGTTAGTCTGTGTTTATCTCTCCGGGGGTCGGCCAATCGCCGACGAGGAGCCAAATCAGGTTTCCAAGCGGCGATCTCGCCCGCCTCGCATTGGTCTTGAGGTGGAACCTGCGCTCCGCGCAGGTTCAGCCCGCGCGGAGCGCGGGCTCCACCTCCTCCCAGGAAACAGCGGCGCTGTAGCCGGCCTCGCTGAGGCCGGTCCGGGGTCACCGACCCCGGCTACAACCACACCGTTTCTTCCGGACCGGGGCAAAACGTGCTTTGTGGCTGGGGGCTGAATGGATCCGGCTCAGACAAGTTCGCTTTCCGCCGAAAGCAGCGTCTGGCCCTCGTTCCAGACGCCCTCGACCATGATGACCCGCGTCTGCTCGGGCAAGCCGCGCTCGTTGCGTTCCAGCATGCCCACGATCGTCTCCACGGCGGTCGCGCCCAGCAACCGGCCGTTCTGCCAGATGCCGCTGCACTCGTGGTTTCGCTCCGGCAGCGCCAAGCTGGCCAGGCCGAGGTCGCGCGGCACGCGCAACCCAAGCTGCTGGAGGCAGGCCAGCAGAACGGTGGAGCCGGGCGAGACCACGACGTCAGGCCTTTCCTTCTCGAGCCACCCGGCCACGGGCTCGAGCTGGTCCCAATCGTCGAGGAGCAGGGTCTTGGTCTCGCGAAATTTCGGCATCAGGTGCCGGCCCGCGAGGAGTCCGCCATCCCAGCGCGCGTGAAAGTGTTGCCGGTGCGAACGCAGCAGCACCAGGCCCGGCCGCCGGTAGCCCCGGCGGTAGCATTCGCGCGCCACCTGCAGGCTGGAGAAGAAATGGTCGTTGCAAACCGAAGCGATGGTCAGCGAAGGCAGGGGGATGCCCAGACGCACCGCGGAGAAATTCTCCCAGGCCAGGGCGGGCGGTGGGGTGCCGACGACAAGCGGTCCCAGCAACAGCCCCTGGATGCCGCGATGGTGCAGCATGCTACCGAACCGCTTGGGTGACATCGCGTCGCGATGGAGCCAGAATTCCTCGGCGCGGTAGCCGAGTTCCTCCGCGCGGGCGATGGCGCCTTCACGCATCTGTCGCACGGTGAGGCTGCTCGTCTCGCGCCAACCCTTTTCGGAGTCGAGGCCGTTGACCAGCGCGAGCACGGGATGATCCCGGCGCTTCCGACCCTGCCGCCGAACGCTCATGAGCGCCGAGACGTAGGGATTGGGACGGTAGCCGAACTGGTTGACGAGCGCCTGGATGCGCTCCCGCGTTGTGGTCGAGATCCGGGGGTTGTTGGCCAGGCACATTGAAACCGTGGCCTGCGTGACGCCGGCGTGGGTCGCAATGGTTTTCATGGTAACCGGCCGCAGGGGCATGGCGGAGATGACGCGCGTGGGCTCGATTCCGGAGTTCATGGGGTGAGAGGGGAAACCTCCGAGGTCCTATGCGCAGGATGACGATCTCAGACAGCCTCACCATCACTTTCCCATGGAGATAGTGAGTATTTGATGGATATTCTTGCCCTTTTCGCCGGACGCGAACGGAACTTACGGGGACGGCGGTCCGACGGGAACACAGGACGTCGAGGCCCGGCTGGAACAATGCCATGGGTGGGCGTCGGTTTCTCCATTCGACAAGCTCAGGACCGAATGGCGCTAACCCGGAACGATTCAGTTGGGGCCGACTTCCAGAGGGAAATCAACGACCACCAAATGGTGGAGCGCGTTGCTCCCCAACGCGCTGAGGACGTCCGCTGCGAAGAAAGCGCCTTGGGGTCAAGTCGCTCCACCTACTGGTAGTG
>DASZPS010000046.1:0-35207 GCA_035549955.1 Lacunisphaera sp.
TCAGAACAGCGAATAGATGAACGGCGAGATCCCGGACACGCCGACGAGGAAAAGCGCGATCAGGAGCAGCAGCACGACGATCGGGACGATCCACCAGGCCTTGTTCTCGCGGGCAAAGGCCCAGAGTTCGCGAAGCAGCCGGCCGAGGTTCTTGATGGCACGCATGGAGAATCAGCAAACGGATTGGCCACGAAAAACACAAAAAACACGAAACAGGACCGGAGGATAGGAGCCGGTTGAATGAAGCATGCTTTCCAGGGGGACGGTTGGGGTCATGTTTTTGTGTTCTTCGTGTTTTTCGTGGCCAAGGGATTGCCTCAATCCGGCGCGAAGGTGCGGGTGGGCGGGGTTGCCACGAGGCTGGCGGGGAGGTTGCGCTTCTCCAGAAAATACGGGCCGAGGGCAAGGCAGTCCATGCCCGTAGCCAGGAAACCCTCGATCGCTTCGCGCGGGTGGCAGACCGGCGGCTCGCCGCGCACATTGAAGGACGTGTTCACGAGCACCGGGCAGCCCGTCCGTTCGGCGAAGGCGGCCAGCAGCGCATGCAGCGCGGGATTGGTGGCGGCCACGGTCTGGACCCGCGCCGACCAGTCGACGTGCGTGACCGCGGGAATCGTGGAACGCACGGTGTTTAGCCGCGCCTGCCAGTCGCCCGCGGTGGTGACCGGCAGGCGCCGCGCGGCGGCGACCGGGGCGGTGAAGAGCATGTAGGGCGACGGGGCCGGCAGGTCGAACCACTCGCCTGCGCGTTCCGCAAGCACGACGGGCGCGAAGGGCCGGAACGACTCGCGAAACTTGATCGCCAGGTTCAGCCGGCGCTGCATCTCCGGCGAGCGTGCGTCCGCCAGGATGGATCGGCCGCCGAGCGCGCGCGGCCCGAATTCCGCCCGGCCCTGGCAAAAGCCGACGACCTCGCCCGCGACCAGCCGGTCGGTGAGCCGGGCATTGAGCTCCGCCGGGCCGAGTTTCTCCGCCTGCAGCCCGCGCGCCGCCAGCGCCGCCTCGATTTCGGCCTCCGAATATTCCGGCCCGAGGAACGCGCCGCGCATGGCATCCTCGCCCTGCGCCCCGAGGTTCGTATTGCGAACACTCGCGGCAGGCGGCAGGGAATGATGGTGGAGGGCGAGGGCGGCGCCGAGGGCGCCGCCGGCATCGCCGGCGGCGGGCTGGACCCAGATGTTTTTGAAGGGGCCCTCGCGGAGCAGCCGGGCATTGGCCACGCAGTTGAGCGCGACGCCGCCGGCGAGGCAGAGATTCTCCCCGCCTACCAGCGCGTGCAGGGTGCGGGCAAGGCGCAGGACAATCTCCTCGGTCACCTGCTGGATGGAGGCGGCGAGGTCACAGTGTTCCTGCGTCATCGGATCGTCGGGCTTGCGCGGGGCGCCGAACAGCGTGGCAAACCGCGGGTTGGTCATCGCCTGCCCCTCCAGGAAGCCGAAGTAATCGAGATTGAGGCGGAAGGAACCGTCGGCCTTGAGGTCGAGCAAGTGCTCCCGGATCCGGTCCGCGAAGCGCGGCGTGCCATACGGCGCAAGTCCCATGAGCTTGTACTCGCCCGAGTTGACCCGGAAACCCGCGTGATGCGTGAAGGCGGAGTAGAGCAGTCCGAGCGAATGGGGGAAGCGCAGCTCGCGCAGCAATTCCAGCCGGTGGTCCTCGCCGCGGCCGAGGGTCGTGGTCGTCCATTCCCCGACGCCGTCGAGCGTCAGGATCGCGGCGGACGAAAAGGGCGAGGGGAAAAAGGCGCTGGCCGCATGCGCTTCGTGATGACCGGAAAAATGGATCGGCACCGGGCCACAGCCGACGGCCATTAGCTCGTCCTCGATGACGCCCGGCAGCCAGAGCTTCGAATTCAGCCAGTCAGGCATCGCCGCGGCGAAGGCGCGGAACCCAAGGGGCGCTGTGGTTAGCGCCGTGGCCAGGATGCGTTCGAACTTCAACAGGGGCTTCTCATAATAAACCACCGCGTCGACCGGCCCGCCGGCCTGCGTCAGGCACCAGGCGGCCGCGTGGCGCGGGAAGCCGGCATCGTGCTTGCGCCGGGAAAAACGTTCCTCCTGGGCGGCGGCAACAATCGCCCCATCCTCCAGCAAAACCGCCGCGGAGTCGTGATAGAACGCGCTGAGACCGAGAATGCGCATCAGGATTCAATCCCGTTCGGCGATGGAGGCGGGGTGCCCTCACCCCGCGGGATATCACAAGCGCAATGCCCGAAACGCGGGGTGGGGGCACCCCGCCTCCAGCAGAAGATGGTCGCCCTCCTCATCAGAACTGCCGGTCGAACCGGCCGGAAACGCCAGGCGGTGGCGTCGACAGGTACGTGTCGGCGGATTGGTCGAATTTGCGCCGCAACGGATCCGTTCCCGTCAGGCTGCGCAGAAACCGCCACGGGGTGAAAACCACCAGCCAAATAACACCCAGCAGCACCCAAGTGAGCCCAGCCAGCAGCAGGTGGACGCCGCGGTCGAGGACCCGCTGGATCGGTGCGTAACGGGCGGGGCTCGTCCACGCCACCAGCGCCAGCGCGGCCATCACGCCCGCAAGGGCCGCCGGCACGATGCCACCGCGCCAATACCACAAAACCAACGTGCCGGCGCTGGCGCAGGTGGCTTGGAGGCGGGCGCGGGAAGCGGGGGCGAAAGGCATGGCTAGAATGTGATAACGGGCCGGGTGAATGGCCACAAAAAGGCACGGGAGACGCGAAATATGGACCCGCGCGAACGTCGGCATGTGCAGAGGTGGCCGGGGTCGATGACGGTCACTGAGCCCGGTAGGTCGTGAACCGGGGAAGACCGGGGTCAGCGACCCCGGCTACAGCAAATTCAACGGCGCAAAAAAAGGAGGGCGGGGTGACACCCGCCCTCCTGCCTACACCTACCTGCCTAATTTAACCTGACTCAGAGATCGATGCTGAGGCTCAAGCGATAGATCCGGGGCAACGGTACCGAATAGCGCTCCGTCGCCAGGATGGTGGCCGACCCCGTGGCCTTCCAGCCCTGGTAGTCGTCCTCGCCGGTGAGGTTCCTGACGTTCAGCTGGATGTTGGCATCCCGGTTGAACAGCTTGAGTTTGTAGCCCGTGAACAGGTCGACGTTCATGCGGGCGGGCTCATAGCGGGCCACGTCCTTGCCGCCGAAGTTCTGGTAGTCGATGAGGGCCTTCGAACCGCCGCTGATGCCGAGGCCCACGAACGCGCCCTTGGCTTCGCCTTCGGAGAAGGTGTAGCGGGTGAGCAGCGAGTAGCGGGTCTTGATGGCCTGCGGATAGGTTTCGCCGATCGTGGCCGCCACCGCGGATTTCGTGAACTCGTGGTCCACGTTCGCGAAGCTGCCGACCAGCTGCCAGTTCTTGGTCGGCTGGTAGACGACGTCGACCTCGAAGCCCTTGGATTCCTGCTCGCCGCCCTGGATCAGGTCGCCGAGGGGGCGTCCGCTGGGGAACGCCACCGCCCGCTGGGCGGGGGTCATGGAATCGTACAGGTCCGTGTTGACGTTGTTCTTGTTCGGGTCGTTCTGCGAACCGCCCTCGCGGAGGATGCTGAAGTAGGAGACGGTGCCGCTCAGCATGCCGTCGGCGGTCTCAAACTTCACACCGCCTTCGAAACCCTTGCCAACCTGCGGGGTGAACTGCGCGCCGCGGCTGTCCTTCCCCGAGTCGGGGAACAGTGAGGTCGAATAGAGCGCAAACACCGACACGTCATCCGTGACCTTGTAGATGCCGCCGACCATGGGCGAAGTCTTCGACTGTTCGGTCGCACCGGGCGTCGTGGCGCGGCCATTGGCCCACTGCAGCAACTTCACGTTGGTGCGATTGATGCTGACGTTGGTGTTGAGGCGGTTGTTGAACGCCGACATCTGCCAATTGGCGAAGTAGTAGTCGTTCGAGTTGTTCTCGTGGGTGTAGCCATTCCCGTCGGTCATCGGCTGGAAGTCCGGCGGCGGGGCATAGCTCGTGGAGGTGTCGATGTTGGCCTTCACCGGGAAGCGCAGGTGAATCGGGCTGGCCGACTGGCTCTGGTTGCCGGCGCGCGAAACGAACTTCTCGGCCCAGGCGTTGGCGCCGAAGGCGAAGGTATGCTTGGTCTCGGCGGTCTCGAATTTATAGACGCCGGTGAAGCCGTAGGTGTGCATCTGGTTGGACCAGTCGCGATAGGAATAGCCCATTTCGATGACTTCCTGGCCGGCATAGGTGGTCCAGCCGCCGCCGGCTTCCCAGCCGTCGCCGCTCTGGGTGTTGCCGTTGGCCTCCCAACCGTTGCCGTCCTTTTGCTGGCGCGCGGAGTACTGCCAGTGGGCCTGGAGATCCAGGTCGCCCACCGACTGCGTGATCTTGCCGCGATACAGCTTGGTATCGAGGTTGCGCATGTTCACGCCATCGGCCCAGTTCCATTCCCACGGGATTTCCGGGTGAACGATCTGGAGCGGAATGTTCGACTTGTTGATGTCGGACAGGCCGCCGGCTTCACCGGTGCTGAAATAGCCCAGGCCGTTCGGCTTCTCGCGGTAACCTTTCTCAGCCAGCACCTCGACCGTCGTGCCGGGCATGGGCTGCCAGGCGGCGTTGACGGAGTTGTACTCGATCTTGCCCTCGGAATGGGCGCGCTGGTCCTTGGAGCGGGTATACGCCGAGTTGAGGCGGACGCCGAACTTGCCGCCGTTGAGGGCGCCGTTGGTGTTCGCATCGAGCGAGACGCGATACTCGCCCTCGCTGTCGATGCTCACCCCCGCCCGCGCGAAGCTATGGGCGAAATCCACGGCCTTCGTGATGTTCTGCATCACGCCGCCGGGATAGGTGAGTCCGTACAGCGCGGCCACGGGTCCCTTGACGACCTCGACGCGGGCGATGCCCTGGAGGTCGACGGGATCGTATTCGCGCAGGCCGTCGCGCAGGCCCCAGTTCTGCTGGAAGCCGCGGAAGAGAAACGCGTTGTAGGCCTGCTGGATGGCGTTGTTGGAATTGCGGTCCGAGCCGCCGTTCACCAACGAACCGTTGTAGGACTCGAGGTCGACCTGGGTCATCAGGCCGAGGTCGTCCATCAGGTCCTTGGTGAACACCTGGATGTTCACGGGCAGGTCCTTGATGGGTGTGTTGGTGCGGGAGCCGGCGATCGAGTTGGATGCCCGGTAGCCGTAGTCGCGTTCGGTGGAGACGGAGAACGTGGGGAGCTTCACGATCTCTTCACCACCGGCCGCGGGTGTGGCGGGAGCAGTCTGGGCGCGGGCGGTCAGGCCACCCGATGCGGCCAGTGCGATGCACAGGGTCGAGGCGGCGAGCCGCGATCGGCCAAGTGAATGACATGTCTGCGTTGCTAGGTTCATGTTGGGTTTTTGCTGGGCGCCGGAAGGCGCCCGTAGGGAGCAAAAGGGGTGGGAAAAGGGTGCGGGCGCGGGGTCGCGTTCGCCGGGGTTGTCCCATTTCCGCGCAGCCACGCGAGGGCCGCAAAAGCGTTGGCCCCTCAAACGGTAGAGTAGACGTTCTATCGGTAGAGTAGAACGGGGGCGGTGGCAGGATGAGCGGGAAGCTTGCTCACGCCGAACCGGCACCCCCCGGCCTTCGGCCACCCCTCTCAAGCCGGAACGATTCAGCCCCAAGCCGCAAAACACGTTTTGCTCCGGCCAGGAAGAAACGGTGTGGTTGTAGCCGGGGTCGGTGACCCCGGACCGGCCTCAGCGAGGCCGGCTACAGCGCCGCTGTTTCCTAGGAGTTGGGGCCGACTTCCAGAGGGAAATCAACGACCACCAAAAGGTGGAGCGCGTTGCTCCTCAACGCGCTGAGGACGCCCGCTGCGAAGAAAGCGCCCTGAGGAGCAGGTCGCTCCCCCTCGAACTGCATCGTTCCAGCTCAAGGGCGTGTCGATCGCGACGGAACTCCCGCCCGGCGTCGCCGCGTCAGAGCGGCTCGAGTGCGGTGACGACGCGGCGGGGCTTGCGGGGCGCGGTGACGCCGTCCTGCCAGTAGCCGGGGATGAAGGTGATCGATTGCGCTTCGGGCACGCCGCGCTGGTAGGCGTCGGTCATGATGGCGAGTTGTTCCATCGCGCGCTGGCCGACGAGGCGGTGGTTTTGCACGACGCCGGCGATGTGCGGCATGCTGGGCGGCACATCGAGGGAAGCGAACGCGACATCCTCCGGCAGCTTGACGCGCGCCGTGGCGAAAACATCGAAGAGTTCGTTCCAGTTGGAGATGACCACGTCCACCTGGTGGGTCTGCATCCACTCGGGGATGAGGCGGGGAAGCATCGGCACCTCGGCGAGGCTGAAGATGAGCGGCGGGACGCACTCGTTTTCGGGCAGCGAGGCTTGCTCGACGAGCACGCCCATGCCGAAGGACTCGCCGAGCCGGGTTTGGTCTTCGCGCGCGGTGGCCAGCCCGATGCGGCGATAGCCGAGCGTGCGCAGCCGGCGCATGGCGAGGCGGGCAACCTGCAACTGGTCGTTGGAAATTGCGTCCAGGTTGGGCGCGAGGTGCAGGCACTCGATCTTCACCGCGCAGAACTGGCTCCAGTCGAGGTCGAGTTGCTCGATGTCGATCTCGAAGGTCGACAGCAGGATGCCGGTCACGCCGCGGGCCGTGAGGATGGTGTTGAGCCGGGCCGGGGCGAGATGCCCCTGTCCCACGACGAAGATTTCGAGCGAATGGCCATGGGCCTCCGCGGCGGCCTTGGCGCCGGCGTAGACGAGCGGCTGGTAATGGTTGCCGCTGAACAGGCGGGTGGTGCCGGCGTGCACGACAAAGGCGGTGCTGGCCCGCCGGGCGGGGGCGTGTTGCCGGGCGCGGTGAAAGTTCAGGGCGTCGAGCAGCGGATCGCGCTGGTAGCCGAATTCCTTTGCGACGGCGCGGATGCGGGCGCGGGTGGCGGGCGGGATGCTCGGGTGGTCGCGGAGCGCGAGGGAAACGGTGGTGACGTGCACTTCCGCCCGGGCCGCGATGTCGGCCAGGGTGTGGTACTTCTTGGGCGCGTCGGGCGCGTCAACGGCGGGGCGGCGCGGACGCGCCGTCTTGCCAGGTGCTTTGGACATAAATGGAGGAGGGGACTTCGGGCGGGCCGAGCTGGCCGGACTTGAGCTGGGTGACGACAATCGACACGGCGCGCTCGCCCACGAGGTGGAGGTGCGGGCTGACGCCGGCGAGCCCGTTGGACGCAGGATCGCAGAGGCACAGGCAGGCGCAGGCGACGTCCTCCGGCACGCGCAGGCCCGCCTGCTCGATCGTCTCGCGGATGCTGATCCAGTTGCAGAGGACGACGTCGACCTGGTGGCGCTTCACCCAGCGGGCGACCATGTCGCCGAGGATGTGGCCGTTGGTGTTGTAGGGAAAAATCAACGGCGGCACCTGCCGGTCGAGCGGGATGGAAGCCAGCTCCATGAGGTAGCCGGCCGTGTGGCGGTGACCGCAGGCGTCCTCGTCGGCCCGGCCCACGGCCAGGCCGATGCGATGGTAGCCGAGCGCGGCGAGGTGGCGGTAGGCCATGCGCACCTCGCGCAACTGGTCGTTGGCCACGACGGTCGCGTTGGGTTCGGTGTGGCGCGAGTGGATCTTGGCCACGGCGTAGTCGTCCCAGTTGAGCGCGATTTCCGCGAAGCCCGGTTGGAAGGCCGCGAGCACCACGCCGGTGATGTGGTTGTCGCGCAGATGATGGCTGAGGCTGCGGGCATCATGGGCGTCCTCGCCCACGGAAAGCACTTCCAGCTGGTAGCCGAGCAGCTCGGCCTGTTGCAGCGCGCCCTCGTACATCACCTGGCGGTGCGGCTCGCGGTTTCCGCCGGCGCCGACGTTCTCGAGGTAGGCGATGCGGGGCGCCGGGGCGCGCACGCAGCCCTGCTGGCGAAACCGGCTGAGGGCATGGAACACGGGGTTGCGCTCGTAGCCGATGCGCCGGGCGGTTTCCTCGATGCGCTGGCGCGTCTCGGCCGGGATGCTCGGGTGGCTGCGCAACGCGAGCGAGATGGTGGTGATGTGGTAGCCGGTTTCGCGGGCCACATCCTTGAGGGTGGGCCGGCGGGCGGCCGGGGTGGGAGGCTCGGGCGTGGTGCTCATGGCATGGAGCCGAAACGGTCGAAGTAGGCCTGCCGCAGCTCGGCGACGGTGGGGAGCGATTTGCCGGTGGCCTGGGCGCGCCGCAACCAGCCGGCCGTGCGCGGGTCGCGCGCCTCGATCCCATGGCGCACGAGCATCGTCAGGGCATCCGGTTCCTCGGGGTGCATGGCGAGGACTTTTTCCAACACCGCCTCGCCCGCCTCGGGCCGGCCGCTGGCAAAATGGATCGCCGCCAGCTCGCAAGGCGCGGCCGCCTGGTTGGGCGCAAGGTCCCAGGCCTCCTGGAAAAACGCCGCCGCCTCGTTGCCGTGGCCCAGGCGCGCCGCGCCGAGGCCGGCTTCGAAATGGAAGGCCGCGCTCCGCGGGTTGGCAACGAGGCCGGCGCGCACGACCGTGTCGACGGCCGCGAAATCCTTCAGTGTCTTCAGGACGTTGATGAGGTCGGAACGAATTTTCTCGTTCGCCGGTTCGAGGGAGAGGGCATGTTCGAGGTGCGGCCGGCACGCGGGGAGATCGCCGAGCCGGGCGAGGATGTTGCCCAGCTGGCGGTGGAGTCGCGCATCGCGCGGGTCGAGGGCGATGGCGCGCTCGAGCAAGGGCAGCGCGGCGCGGTGTTTGCCGTCCGAGGACAACGCGGAAGCGGCGACCAGGAGCGTGTAGGGCTGGTGACAATAGGCGAGCAAGTCGACCGCCCACGGGTCTGGCGCCTCGGTATAATGGCCGTCGCCGCGCACCCGCAGCCGGGCGGTGTGCGCCGCCTCCGGGTTGCCCAGGCGCTCAAACACGGTGGCGAGCAACGATTGCGCGCCCGGAAAGTCCGGGTCGGCGGCCACGGCTTCCTGCAACCGGCCGCGGGCCGCGGTCAGGCGACCGGCCTGCAGGTCGCAGCGCGCCAGGCCGAAGAGGGCGTGGATATCGGCGGGGTTGCGTTGCAGCGCCGCTTGAAACGCCGCGGCGGCTTCTGCCGTGCGGTTGCTCTTCAGGCGCGCCTCGCCGAGCCGCAGCCAGACGATTGCCTGGGTGGGGGCAAGAGCGGCGGCCTTTTCCAACAGCGGCAGGGCCTCCTCCAACCGACCAAAGCCCGTGAGCAGGCTCGCGAGGGCGTGGGGCCAGCGCGGCTCGGCCGGATCGACGGCGATGAGCGCCTGATAACCCCGCATCGCATCTGATTGGAGTCCGTTGGCGTGGCACAGCAGGGTGAATTCGACGAGAGCCGGCTGGTCGACGGGGGTGTTGGCCAGTCGCGCGACGCAGGCGGCGAGACGGGCGTCCAATCCCGGGGCCGATGATCCGATCGGCGCCGGCGCGACTGGACGCAGCCGCGCCCATTCGCGGGCGGCGGCGCCCCGATTCCAAGCCAGCCAGCCCGCGCCAGCGACGGCGGCCAGGGCCAAAAGGGAACTAAGGAGGGTTTTGACGGGGCGATTCATTCACACGAACCGGGGTTAGGCTCCTGTCGGGCGGATTGACCACTCAACGGAACCCCGGGGCAAGGGGGGCATTACTCTAACGTTTAGTGTTGGAGCACAAACCTTCGGCTGGCCAAGACCAATCTGGCGGCTCAAAGACCTTTTTGCCCCTCACCCCCCATGGCTGCGCCTTCCCATCCCGTTGATTTCCGGCTGTTCCGGTGCCTGTGGCTCGCGGCGGGGCTCACGGTTGGATGGGCGGCCAGTCCGGTGGCGGCGGCGGATCCTGCCGGTTTGGCCGCCCAGCCCCTCCAAACCCGGTCGACCGGAACAGGCAGCACGCTCTTCACCCCGTTGCCGGGGGATCAGACCGGGATCACCATGATTAACGCCTATGACGACCCCCTGATGTGGGGCGTGCGTTACCGCGAGTTCTCCCTGGGCGCGATTGGGACGGGCGTGGCGATCGCCGATTACGATGGCGACGGCCGGCCCGATGTTTTCGTGGTCAACAAGACCGGACCCAATCGCCTCTACCGCAACCTGGGCGGCTTCAAGTTCGAGGACGTGACCGACCGCGCCGGCGTCGCGGGGCCGGCCGGGCCTTGGAAGCAGGGCGCGGCCTTTGCCGACGTGAACAATGACGGCCGGCCCGACCTGTACGTCTGCCGCTTCGGCGCGCCCAATCTCCTCTTTGTCAATCGCGGCGACGGTACCTTTGCGGAAGAAGCTGCCGCGCGTGGCCTCGCCCTGCAGGACGCGAGCAACATGGCGGCGTTCTGCGACTATGATCGTGACGGCTGGCTGGACGTCTACGTGCAGACCAACCTGCTCGACGGCGAACGGCGTCCCAACGGCCAGCGCGACCACCTCTACCGCAACCACCGCGACGGCACGTTCACGGAGGTCACCGACCAGGCGGGAATCGCCGGCGAATCGCAAGGCCATGCGGCCACTTGGTGGGATTACGACGAGGACGGTTGGCCGGATTTATACGTGGACAATGATTTCAAGGACGCCGACCGGCTGTACCGCAACCACCGCGACGGCACGTTCACCAACGTCCTCGACCAGGCCGTGCCCCACACCCCTTATTCATCGATGGGGGCGGACCTCGGCGACGTCGACAACGACGGGCACACCGACCTGCTGATCGCCGACATGGCCGCCACGACGCGGGAAAAGGACCATCGCGGGATGGCCAAGATCCGCGCCGGGCTCGATGAGAAGGACGCCGTGCCGGGCGCGGCGCCGCAAGTCATGCGGAATGCCCTGCTGCTCGGCACGGGCACGCCCCGGACCCTTGAGGGTTCACTGCTCGCCGGGTTGGCCGCCACGGACTGGACCTGGACGGTCCGGCTGGAGGACCTGGACCTCGACGGCCGGCTCGACGCCTATTTCACCAACGGCATGGTGCGGGAACTGCACGCGCAGGACGTCATCCAGCGCATGATGGGGCGCGAGAGCATGGCCGAGCGGCGGCGCATCATGCAGGCGACCCCGGTGCTGGCCGAGCGGCACCTCGCGTTCCGCAACCTCGGCGACCTGCAATTCGAGGAGGTCGGCAAGGCATGGGGGCTCGACCAGGTCGGCGTGGGCTTCGGCGCCGCCTTTGGCGACCTCGATGGTGACGGCGATCTCGACCTGGTCTATGCCAGCATGGACGCCCCGGTCACCGTTCTCCGCAACGATTCCGCCAGCGGCCATGCGGTGGTCATCGATTTGCACGGCACCGTTTCCAATCGGTTCGGCGTCGGCGCGGTGGTGCGCATCGAAACCAGCCAGGGCCGGCAGATGCGGACCCTCGTGCTGGCGCGGGGCTATTTGTCCACGAGCGAGCCCGTCGTGCACTTTGGCTTGGGCGGGGAGGCGACGATCCGGCGCTTGGCGATTGAGTGGCCATCCGGCGCGACGCAGGAATTCGAAAATCTCGCGGCGGACAGGCGTTATTCCATCACGGAACCTGCCGAAACGGGCGCTGTGCCACCGCCACGTCCGCGGCCACCCTTGTTCACCGAGATGGGAGCACGGCTGAAACTTGGCGATCCGACGCCCGGGCAGGCGGTGAATGAGTGGGCCCGCGAGCCGTTGCTGCCGTTCCGCCTCAACACCGTGGCGCCTGCTGCGGCCGTGGCCGACCTCGATCGGGACGGACAGGACGATTTCATCCTTGGCGGCGGCACGGGCGAATCCGGCCGGGTGATGTCGAATCTCGGGGACGGCGAGTTCATGGCGTATGGCGCCAATGTCTTTCCCGACAGCAGCGTACCCGACGGGCCGTTGCTGGTGTTCGATGCCGATGGCGATGGGGACTTGGATTTGCTGGCGACGAAGGCCGGCACCGCCGCCGCGGCGGGGTCGCGGGCTTATGAACCGCGCCTCGCACTCAACAACGGGCGCGGCCGTTTCACGCTCGCCGCGGCTGGCACGCTCCCGTCGTGGCCGGTCAGTGCGGGAGCGGCGGTCGCCGCCGATTTCGAGCACAGCGGCCGCCCGGGAATATTTTTGGGCGGCCGTTGCGTGCCCGGCGCGTACCCGGAGGTTCCGCGCAGCATGTTGGTCGCGTGGCGCGGCGATCGCTACGCGGATGTGACCGCGGAGGTGGCGCCCGGCCTTGAGCGCATCGGCCTGGTCACCGCCGCGCTCTGGTCCGACGTCGACGAGGATGGCTGGCCCGACTTGCTGGTCGCCTGCGAATGGGGCCGGGTTGCGGTCTTCCGCAATCGCGAGGGCCGGCAGTTCGAGGACGTGACGGAAAGCCTCGGGTTCGCCTCGGGCGGCACCGGTTGGTGGCGCTCGCTCGCGGCCGCCGATTTCAACGGCGACGGCCGGCTCGATTATGCGGCCGGCAACACGGGCCTGAACACGCGGTACCGCGCGAGCCCGGCGGAGCCGGCGCTGCTTTATGCCGGACGATCGGTGGCGGCTGAATCGAATGCAGGGTCGGACCTTGGTCCGACCTCGCGCCCGAACGGCACCGTGGGTGGGGGTAATTCCACGCCACTGCTGCTCGAAGCCCAGGCGGAAAAGGGCATCTATTATCCGCTGCGCGATCGCGACACGCTGGCGAAACTGTTCCCGGCGGCGCTGCGGCCCTTTGCGAGCGCCGAAGCCTACGCCCGCGCGAAACTGGCGGACATTTTCCCGGACGCGACCCTGGCCGGGACCACCAGGCTCGCGGTGACGGAACTGCGCAACGGCATTTTCCTTTCGCAGCCGGACGGCACCTGGAAGTTCACGGCGCTGCCCCGGCGAGCGCAACTCGCGCCGATGACGGCATTGGCGACGGGCGATTTCGACGGTGACGGGCACACGGATCTCCTGGCGGTGGGCAATAGCTTCACCGCTACGGTCGAAACGGGCCGGTTCGACGGGGCGCTGGGCTGGCTGTTGCGCGGCGACGGCCATGGCAGGTTGGAACCGGTAGCGGTGGCGGAAAGCGGCTTCGTGGTCCCCGGCGAAGCGCGGGCGCTTTTGACGACGGACTACGACCAGGACGGCTGGCCGGATTTCCTCGTGACCCAGCACGACGACCGATCGCTTTTCTTCCGCAACGGCGGGCGGGCAGGCGGACACAGCTTCGCGGTCATGCTTCGCGGCGCGGTCACCCTCGGCGCCCGGCTGACGCTCACGCTGGGCAATGGTGCCAGCCAGGCGGTCGAGGCGGGTCCGGGGCCGGTGTTTTTCGGCTGGCCGGAAGGGAATCCGCCCGCCTCGTTGAAAATTCGCTGGCCTGACGGGCGGGTTTCCGAACAGACCTTCACCCGTCCGCCCGCCAAGATCTTGACGATCACCACGCCATGAAAAGGAAACCCGCCGCCATTCCACCCGCGTCCGAGAAATCGGTCTGGATGGTGATCGCCCTGGCGTCGATCACGTTGAACGCGGCCCTGCTGGGCTGGCAGGCGCTTTCCGCCTGGCGGAAAGTCGGGCCGGTGCAGTCGGCCACGGTGCCGGTGGCCGCCCCGGCGTCGCCGACGAACTGGAGTCGCGAACTCATGCCCTACGCCGCACTGGGTTCGTTCATGGCGGAAAACAACCGCATCCCCGACCTCAAGTGGACTCCCGCGCAATTCGACGCCTTCCAGGACGGCTTTCGTTCCAGCTATGAGGGCCGGGGCCTGCCGCTCGACGAGCCGGCGTCCCGCTTGCGGGACGAAATCAACCGCCGGGTGCAGGCGATGACCGAGGCGGAACGCCCCGATCCCGTGAAGGATTATTTCCGCTTCCTGAAGGAAAAAGAAGGCGTGAAGGAACTGCCGTCCGGCCTGCATTACCGCATCACCGAGGAGGGCACCGGCGCCCTGCCGAAGCCGGACGACACCGTGGTGATCAGCTACGCCGCCGGGCTGCCGGAGGGCAAGACGCTGCCGGCGCTGTCGCGCACCCGGGCCAAGGTGGTGGTGCGCGATCTCCTGCCCGGTTTGGCGGAGGGCGTCCAGCTGCTGAAGGTCGGCGGCAAGGGCCTGATCTACGTGCCCGCGTCGCTGTCCTTCAAGCCCGCGGACTGGCCGCCGCAGCTGCCGCCCGGCGTGCCGCTGGTTTTCTTCGTGGAGATGCACGACATCGTCCCGGCGCCCTGAGCCGCATACGCAAGTGTTAGAGTGGCCGTCCGGTTGAACGAAGCGCGCCGGGCCGCACGTTGGCATGCGCTTGCGCACACAAGCGTTGATGAAACCCCTCCGATTTCCCGCCGGCTTCACCTGGGGTGTGGCCACTGCCGCCCCGCAGATCGAGGGCGCCGCCTTCGCGGACGGCAAGAGCGCGTCCGTCTGGGACACCTTCAGCCGACGGCCGGGTGCCGTCTTGAATGGCGACACGCCCGATGCCGGTTGTGACCACTACCGGAAATTCGACGAGGATTTCGCGCTGATGCGGCGGCTGGGGGTCCGGCATTACCGGATGTCGCTCGCCTGGCCGCGCATCCTGCCGGCCGGCCGCGGCGCGGTGAACCGGAAGGGCGTGGATTTCTACCACCGGCTGTTTGATTCGCTCGCCCGCCACGGCATCACGCCGTGGGTGACGATGTTTCACTGGGACCTGCCGCAGGCGCTGGAGGACGAGGGCGGCTGGCGCGCGCGCGGGGTCACCGACGCGTTCGCCCAATACGCCGACACGATCGTGTCGGCCTACGGCGACCGCGTGAAAAACTGGATCACGCTCAACGAGATCTTCTGCTTCACGCGGCTCGGCTACGGCACGGGCCAGAAGGCGCCCGGCCACCGCGAGCCGGAGCAGGTCGTCAACCAGACCTACCACCACGCGCTGCTCGCGCATGGCCATGGCGTCCGCGCGGTGCGCGAGCACGGCGGTCGGGGCGCGCGGGTCGGTCTGACCGACAACGCGATCGTGACCGTGCCGGTCGACCTTTCGGCCGCGAACATCACCGCGGCGCGCCGGGCGTTCGTGGAGGAGAACATCCGGGTGCTCGACCCGGTCTTCACGGGCCGCTACAGCCCCACCTACCACCGGATCACCGGGGCGGACGCGGCGACGGTGCGACGCGGCGACCTGGCACACCTCGCGCAGAAAATGGATTTCCTCGGGCTCAACATCTACACGGGCCTCTTCGTCCGGGCGGGCAAGGGAGGGCGGCCGGAGAAGATCGAGTTTCCTCCCAATTACCCGCGGACCGATTGCGCGTGGCACTACCTGATGCCCCAGGTGCTGTATTGGGGCCCGAAGCATGTGACCGACCTTTACGGGCCGCTGCCCCTCTACATCACGGAGAATGGCGCGGGCTACGACGAGGTCGCGCCGGTCAACGGCCACGGCATCGACGACCTGCACCGCCGCGAAACGGTGCGCCAGCACCTCACCCACCTGCGGGCCGCCATGGCGGAGCGCGTGCCCGTGAAGGGTTACTTCCTCTGGTCGTTCATGGATAATTACGAGTGGGAGGACGGCTACCAGCGGCGATTCGGGATCGTGTACAACGATTTCGCCACCCAACAGCGCACGCCGAAGCTCAGCGCCCGCTGGTACACGCAGGTGATGAAGCAAAACGCGCTGGTGTAGTTTTTGTAGCCGGGGTCGCTGACCCCGGATGAGCGCGGCATCAGTTTCGACCGGGGTCAGCGACCCCGGCTACAATTTCACCGTCCAGCGCCGCGCTGCTTGAGGCGGTCGAAGGCCACGGCCGCGAGCAGGATGAGACCGCTGGCCACCATCTGGTCGAAGGTCTGGAGGTTGAGGAGGTTCATCGCGTTGCGAACAGTACCCATGATCAGCACGCCGGCGATGACATGGCTCATCTGGCCGACGCCGCCGGTGAGGGAAACGCCGCCCAGGACGCACGCGGAAATGACATCGAGTTCGAGGCCCTGGGCCACCATCGGCTGCCCGCTCGTCATGCGCGAGCAAAGCACGATGCCGGCGAGGGCGGCGATGGCGCCCTGCAAGGTGAAGATGATGACCTGCAGTCGAACCGTGGCGATGCCCGCGAGGCGCGCCGCCTCGGGGTTGCCGCCCAGGGCCAGCGTGTTGCGCCCGAAGGTGGTCCGGGAGATGAGAAAGCCGAAAAGCAGGAAGCACCCGAGGCAGATCCAGATCGGGACCGGCAGCCGGAGGAAGTACGCGTTGCCGAGCTGGAAGAAGCTTTCGTTGATTACACCCACGGATTTCCCGCCAGTGACCTTGTAACCCAGGCCGCGGACGACCTGCATGGTGGCGAGAGTGGCGATCAGGGCATTGATCCCGGCCCGGGCGATGAGCAGGCCATTGACCAGGCCGACAAGTGCGCCGGCGCCGAGGCCGGCCGCAATGCCGGCCGGCACGCTGCCGGTGTGGTTGATCACCACGGCGGTGATCACCCCCGTGCAGGCGACGGTCGAGCCGACGGACAGATCGAATGCGCCCGCCGCGAGGCAGAAAAGCATCGTGCACGAGATGATCCCGATCGTGGAAACCGAGAGCAGAATGCTCTCCATGTTGACCGGCTGGAAGAAGCCTTTGACGAACACCGAGCAGCCGGCAAAGAGCAGCGCAAAGACGACGAGCATTCCGGCGCGGTCCCAGAATATTTGAAAGCGGTGTGGACGGGTGGACATGGAGGGAGTCAGGTGGTTGCCGGCAGCGCGGCCTTGAGCACGCGTTCCTCGGTGGCCTCCGTGCGGGCGAATTCGGCGGACAAGGCGCCGCCGCGCATCACGAGCACGCGGTCGGCGAGGCCGAGGACCTCCGGCAGTTCGCTGGAGACAAACAGCACGCCGACCCCCGACGCGGCCAGCCGCTGGATGATCGTGTAGATTTCGCTGCGCGCCCCGACGTCGATCCCGCGGGTCGGCTCGTCGAGCAGGATCACGCGGACCTGCTCCGACAGCCACCGGGCGAGGATGGCCTTCTGCTGGTTGCCCCCGGACAAATACCCGATGGCGGTGTCGAGCGACGCGGTCTTGATGGCGAGCGCGGCGACCTGCTGCTCCGCGTTGGTGCGCTCCCAGCGGCGGTTGAGAACCAGGCCGCCGGCGGCCTGGTGGCGGCGGGCGGAGAGGTTGATGTTTTCCGCGACGGAGGCGACCGACACGATGCCGTCGCGCTTCCGATCCTCCGGGCAGAACACGAGCCCGCGATTGATTGCGTCGCGCGGCGTGGCCAGGCTGGCGTCGCGGCCGTCGAGGCGGATCGTACCCCCCGTGGGGGGCACGGCGCCATAGATGAGCCGCAACAGCTCGCTGCGTCCCGCGCCGACGAGCCCAAACATCCCCACGATCTCGCCCGCAGCCACCTGGAGCGTGACGGGCGCGGAGAGCCCCGGACCCGTGATTGCGCCCACCTCGAGCGCCGGCGGGCCCAATGGCCGCGGCGTGTGGTTAAAGACGTTCTTGAGGTCGCGCCCGACCATCTGGCGCACGATTTCATCGACGGTCAGACCGGCCAGGGTTGCGAAAGTGCGGATGTGCCGTCCGTCGCGCAGCACGGTCACGGCATCGCAGATCGCGAATACCTCGTCCATCCGGTGCGTGACGTAGAGGATCACGTGGCCCCGCGCCCGCAGTTCGCGAATGACGGCGAACAGCCGCTCCACCTCGCGGGCGGAAAGGCTGCTGGTGGGTTCGTCGAAGGCGATGACGCGGGCGCCGCGCGACAGGGCCTTGGCGATTTCCACCAGCTGGCGCTGGGCGATCGGCAGGTGGCCGACGGGGAGATCGGGATCGATCTCCTCGCCGATCCACGCGAGGTGGCGCCGCGCATCGGCCAGCAGGCGGGAGCGGTTGATGACACCGTGGCGGGCGGGCAGGTGGCCCAGGAACAGGTTTTCCGCGACGCTCATCCCGGGGACGAGGAAGAGTTCCTGGTAGATCACGGCCACGCCCGCGGCGATGGCGTCGGCCGTGCCGCGAAACGCCTGCGGGTGCCCATCGATCTCCACGGTCCCCCGCGTGGGCGCGTAGGCGCCGCTGAGGATCTTCAGCAGCGTGGATTTGCCGGCGCCATTTTCCCCCATCAACGCGTGCACCTGGCCGCCCTCGGCGGCAAACGACACGTCGTCGAGCGCGCGCACTCCCGGGAACTCCTTGGCAACGGCATGGAAGGTCAGGCGGGAGGGCATGCGAGGAAGATGAATCCTATATCCGAACGCTAAACAAGAACAGGGGAAGGGCGCGCCGTCGACTCAATCAAACAGTTTGACTAAAACCAAAACACATTGAATTGATGGCGGCCCGCCCCGCGGTCGGCTCCCGCGGTTTATCCCCTTACCCCCAATGAAACTGCGATCTCACGTCGTCACGGCGCTCGGTGTTTGTTGCCTCCTGGCCCCGGTCATGGGCGAGGAAGCTGCGCCGCCGGTCGGGCCGGTCGAATTCGGCACGCCCGGCATCAAACTCCAGCCGTATGTCGTCGACCATCGGAAGGCGGCCGGCTCGGTGATTGACCTGTCCTTTCTGTCGGAGGCTCCGGCGGGCCGGACCGGCTTTGTGCGCGTGGAAAACGGGCACGTGGTGAAACCGAATGGCGAACCCATCCGCTTCTGGGGCGTGAACCTCACCGAGTGGACCCGCGGTTCCGCTTCCATCCCCAGCAAGGAGGACGCCCCCATGTGGGCCGACGCCCTGGCGCGGCACGGCATCAACCTCGTCCGCCTCCACTTCCTCGACCTGCCGGCGCCGCGCGGGATGATCGACAGCACCCGCGACGACAGCCAGCACTTCGACGCCGGCCAGCTCGACCGCGAGGATTTCTTCATCGCGGAGCTCCTGCAGCGCGGGATCTACGTCAACTGGAACCTCAACGTCGGCCGTCGCTTCAAGGACGGCGACGGCGTATTGTCCACGAAGGTCGGCAAGGGCCCGTTGCTCTTCAACCGTCGCCTGATCGAGCTGCAGAAGGACTACGCCCGGCAAATCCTCACCCACGTCAATCCCTACACCCAGCGCGCGTACGCCGCCGAACCCGGCGTGGCGATCGTCGAAATCGTCAATGAGGACGCCATCTACCTGGGCTGGTCGGCGGACAGTCCCTACGACGAGGAACTCACCGGCATCTACAACGACTGGCTGCGGCGCACGCTTTCCACGGCGGAGCTCGACCGGCTGCGGGCCGCCGCGGGGGTGAAGGGCAACGATCCGATGCCGAGGCTGAAGGGCCCGGCGATCAAGGCGGCGCCCGCCGAGCAATATTACACCGAGTGCCGGTTCTACCGGGATCTCGAGCTGGGCTATTTCCAGGAGATGCGCAGCTACCTGAAGAAGACATTGGGAGTGAAGGTGCCGATCGTCGCGACGGCGGATCATTCCCATTCCGGCTCCGGATACGTGCTGGTGGCCGACACGTCGCAGCTGGACGTGGTTGATGGCCACACCTACTGGCAGCATCCCGGCGACCGCCTTTATCACCACGCACCGATGGTCAACGATCCGTTCAACTCCACGGTGGCGGAACTCTCGCGCACCGCGATGGCCGGCCAGCCCTACACCGTGAGCGAGGTGAACAATCCGTATCCAAACCAGTTTGGCAGCGAAGGAATCCCGATTCTCGCCGCCTATGCGGGCTTCCTCGATTGGGACGCCGTGGTCTGGTACACCTTCGAGCCGAAGAAAGACGCCGCTTGGGCGCCTTACGTCGGCGATCCCTTCGACCTTTCGCTCGACCCGGTGAAGATGCCCCAACTGGCGGCGGGAGCCTTGATGTATCGCCGGGGCGACCTCGCGCGGGCCAAGGTCTCCGTGGAACGATCGTACACCCGCCAGCAGGTGTGGGACAGCCGGCGCGCGGCGGGATTGGCGCGGCCATTTTTCACGCCGGAACTCCCGCCCTCGGTTCCGTTCCTGCACGGCTTGCGCGTCAAATCGCTCGACGGGGAACCCACGGCCCCCGTATCGGCGGCGACATCGGGCGCGCTGGTGAGCGATACCGGCCAGCTCAGCTGGGCCGGCTACCCGACACAGGGCGTGGTGACGATCGACAGCCCGCGTTCGCAAGGGCTGGTGGGATTCATCCGCCAGGGTGATGCCGCGTGCACGAATCTCGCGGCGAAGATCCAGAACAACTTCGGCGCGATCGTGCTGAATTCCCTCGGAGATGAACCGATTGCGGATGCCAGCCGCCTGCTGCTCACCACCGGCACGCGGGTCGAAAACGAGGGCATGAAATGGGATGCCGCGCGCGCCCGCGTCACCGAGCAAGGCCATTCGCCCACGATGATCGAGCCGATGACGGGCACGATCACGCTGCGGAATCTCAACCGTGCGACGAAGGTCACGGCGCAAGCCCTCGATGGATCCGGCCATCGTTTGGGCGAACCCATCGTCGCGCAGAAGACAGCCGCAGGCTGGGAGCTGGCCGTCGGGGCAATTGTCACCACGTGGTATGAAGTGACCGTAGGGCGGTGAGCTCCGGTTCGCATCGCCGCGTCGATCGCCGATTGTCTGGAATTTCCCCAAGCCGCCCCATGAAAAAAGTCCCCACCCTGCAAACGCTGGCCTTTGTAGCCATTCTTGCGACCTCGTGCCTCGCCGGTACCGAGCCGCCGGTCGTGCCGCTGTGGACCGGCGTGGTCCCGGGCTCCGAGGGCAAAAGCGGCGAAGAGAAAGTCCGCCTGACGGCCGAGGACGGCGAGCGGATCGTTTCGAATGTCCACCGGCCGTCGCTGACGGTGTACCTGCCCGCGCCGGACAAGGCGACGGGCGCCGCCGTGGTAGTTTGCCCGGGCGGCGGGCATCGCGAACTCTGGTCGGACCACGAGGGACACAACATCGCCCGCTGGCTCTCCGAGCATGGCGTGGCAGCCTTCGTGTTGAAATACCGTCTCGCGCGCGAGGAGGGCTCCACCTACCAGGTCGATGTCCATTCCCTGGCCGACATCCAGCGGGCCATCCGGCTGGTGCGGTCCCGTGCCGGCAGCTGGAACCTGGACCCGAAGCGGGTTGGGGTCATGGGATTTTCCGCCGGAGGCGAGGTGGCGTCGCTGGCCGGCATGAGATACGACGAGGGCAAGGCCGATGCGGCGGATCCGGTGGAGCAACAGGGCTGCAAGCCGGCATTCCAAGCGCTGATCTATCCCGGCAACTCGGAAACGATTCTCCCGACCAAGGACTCCCCGCCCGCCTTTCTGTTGTGCGGTTACGGGGACCGCCAGGACATCGCCGAGGGGATCGCCAAGGTGTACCTGAAATTCCGCGCGGTGGGCGTGCCTGCGGAGCTGCACATCTACACGGGCATCGGCCATGGCTTCGGCGTGCGCGAGCGCAATCGCACGCCGTCGCACACCTGGCCGGAGCGTTTCCGGGAATGGATGCAGGACCAGGGATTCCTGGGATATTATCCCAACTAAGCCGGGATCATGCAGTTGGTGGGCGTCGGTTTCCACACCGACGCGGCGTGCGCACGCCTCGTGAGTCCATGTCGTCGATATGGAAATCGACGACCACCAAGAGGTGGAGCGCGTTGACCTCAGCGCGTTGCGGCGAAGCCGCTCCGAACCAGCGCCTTGGGGTCAAGTCGCTCCACCTTCCATTGCATAGTTTTGGCTAAGACGGCGGGCCGACCGGACGTCGATAGCGAGTCATCACGGTCCCCGGCCCAATACGGCATCGAGCTCCGCCTTGATGAAGCAGGCGCACGCCTCCTCCACCTCTCGGATTTGCCAGGGCATTTCCAGGGAACGGGTCCTCGATCCGACGAGATAGATGCCGTCGTCCGGGCCCTCGATGAACCAGCCCCAGTTCGCCGGCTTTTCGCGGGAGTAGTCGAGCCAGGCGTCGATCAAACCCTGCCGGCCGCGGATCGCGTCCTTGATGGAGCCGACGTCGATCTGGCCGGAAAGAGCGGGATAGCCCGTGTTCTTCACGAGCTGCAGCAGGGACACCTGGGAGCGCAGGTGCAATTCCAGCGGGAGGCTGAAGATTCGCTCCAGCACTTCGGATCGTGAATTGACCAGGGTCTCCATGTCGATGCTCGCGCCAAGCGGTGGGGAAACCTGGCACAACCGGCCCTCAAGGCAAGCTGATCGCCGGATAGACTGCGATGCGGTGGTTGCGCACCTTGGGCTGCATCGACCGGCCGTTGGCGGTGGAAATGATCTGCTCCGTGGTTTCCGCCGGCAGGTGGCAGGTGATGCACTGTTGGTCGATCCGATGGCCGAGTTCAGGGAATTTGCCGCAGCGATCAACCGCGTGACAGTTGACGCAGCGCGTTGCCAGGGCGGTGAGATCGCGCTGGGGCTGGTGGACATCATGGCAGGTCGCGCAGGTCATCGTCGGGCTGGCTTGGTAACATTTGCTGCGTTCCAGGAGCTGGACCTGGCCGGAATGGGCGTCGATGCGGGCACCGGGCGGGGGCGGGTCGAAGACGAGGTGCTGGGCCAGGCTTTCACCCGGCACAAAGGACAACGGCGGCGTCAGGGAATGACCGATGCCGGCATGGCACAGGGCGCAGACTTCGATCTGTCGGGTGCGAGGGAGCTTGGCGGGATTGATGATCGCGGTGGCCGCCGGCTTCACCGGCGGGGGAATCGCGCCAAATAATTCGGAGTGCGCACGCCCCGGACCATGGCATTTCTCGCAGGACAGTCCCATCGCCAGGCTGGAAGGCTCGTAGGAATTGATGGCGGCGGGGCGGGACGTGAAATTGCCGAGATGGCACTCGAGGCAGCGCGGGTGAACCGGCCGTTCGAAGGAAGCGCTGCCATCGGGGTAGGAGGGGCTGTTCACCCATTTTTCTCCCTCGGTCCAGTACGAGACCGGAAGCTCGAAAAGCTGGTCGCCATCCCAGAACAGGTAGGTCTGTCCCTTGCGCCCCGAACCGATCACGACGTCGATGCGTTCCGATCGATAGAGCGTCCGGCCGTCGGGAAGCTTGATTTTCGCGGTTTGGAAAAAGCCGTTTTCCCTGGCCTCCATCTCGAAATGCAGGTCGGGATTGGCTGTCGTGAGGATATTGCGCCCGGCCGCGAAACTGCCGCGGATTGTCGCGGCTGACGGAAGGCCCGAGGTGGCCGCATGGGCGGTTTGGGGATAGGTGGCGGCCTTGGCCTCGTGGCAGCGGGCGCAGGCGGCGTCACCGACGTAGTCCCGGCCTGGATTCCCGCCGAGGCAGAGGGTCGGGAACAAGATCCCCAGGCATGCCACCGGGATGGATCGCGCCCGCGCACGAAGACGCCATTTCTCAAATCGCATGGGGGCAGCGCGGTCAGCGGCGCGACCATCACCGATAGCCTTCGAGCGTTTCCACGATGAGGCCCAGCTGTTCCCGCGTATCGAAATACGAAAACTGGCCGGTCTTGGGGTCGCCACCTTGGTGCAGCAGCGAAATTCCGCGCGCCTGCAGCAACCGGGTCTTCTCCGCCGTGCCTGTTACCTGAAACGCGATGTGGTGGATGCACTCGCCCTTTTCGTCGAGGATGTCCTGCCAGGACGATGGTCCGCCCAACGGCTGCGTGAGCTCGATCTCAGTGTTGTCGAGTTGGAAGAATGCCAGCTTGCACCGGGCGTCGCTCGGCTGCCCGCGATAGGTCTGGTTCACCTTGAGGCCGGGCTCGGTCGTGATGATGGGCGGAACGGGCAGGCCGAAGAACTCCGCGTACGCCCGGGCGGATTGCTCGATGTCGCGGACCACGACGGCGATCTGGCAGACCCGCCGGGTGCCAAGGACTGCGCCGGAGGTTGCCGGGTGGGAATCGCTCATGGGGTAAGAGGGACGGCGCCGATGAATCCCGGTGCCAGCGCAGATGTCAACAGTTCCGAGAACTGTGAAACAGTTTAACATATTGGTTTGAAGACCCGCTCCCGGGGCGCCACGCTATCCACATGGCCGTCCTTCGTTGCTTCGGATCTGCCGCCCTGGTTGCGCTGGCCGTCGTCGGCCTGCGGGCGGGTCCCGCCGGCACCGAACCCATGAAACCCCCTGCCACCCGGCCGGCGCTTTTCGCGCCGTCCAATCTCCTCGCCTGGTGCATTGTCCCGTTCGACAAAAACCAACGCACCCCTGCGGAGCGCGTGGCCATGCTCCGGCGATTGGGTTTCACGCAATATGCCTGGGACTGGCGGGCCAATCACCTGAAAGACCTGCCCGACGAAATCCGCCTGGCCCGGGAAAACGGCATCCGGCTGCGTGCGGTCTGGTTGTGGATCGAAGGAGGCGGCGCGGACGAAGTGGGGCATTTGGGCGCGGGCAACCGCGAGGTGATGGACACAATTTCCCAGGCGGGATTGGCGGTGGAATATTGGGTGGGGTTCCACCCGGATTTCTTTGCCGGCCTCGACGAACCCGCGCGCGTAAGCCGGGCTGCGGCGATGATGACCTACCTCCGCGACCAGGCGGCGGTCGCGCACAGCACCGTGGCATTTTACAACCACGGTGACTGGATCGGCGAACCCGACAACCAGATCAAGGTCATCAAGGCCATGAAAGGCCCGGCGGTCGGCATCGTGTTCAACTTCCATCACGCCCATGACATGCTCGACCGGTTCCCCGCGCTGCTGGAGCACATGCTGCCCTACCTGACGGCCATCAACATCAACGGCATGAACGCCGGCGGGCCCAAGATCCTCCCCATCGGCCAGGGCAACCAGGAGCGCGAGATGCTTCGCTTGGTGAAGGCCTCGGGCTATGCCGGCCCCATCGGAATCCTGGGACATGTCGACGACGCGGATGTGGAGGTCATACTCAAACGAAACCTCGACGGGTTGCGCCAGCTGGCGGCCGGGCTGGAACCCTGAAGTATTTCCGACAATCCAAACTTTTCCCCACCCCATGAAACCTCGAATCAATTCATTCCTCGCCGCAACCTTCGCTTCCCTTCTCGCCGTGCTGGGCGCCAGCACGGCCCGCACCGCCGAGTCGCCCAAGGCGGCCGAATACCGCGCGGGCAAGAACTTCATCGCCACACGGGTTTTCACCGCCGAGGAAGACCAGAAGGTCCTGAAGGCCTTTGAGGGCCTGCGGGTGGCGGATGTCACCGATGGCATGGATTTCGCCGGCCTGAAGAACATCGGCCTGATGGATCCCGAGATCCACCCGGTCTGGAAGGACGTGAAGGAATTCAAACATCGGTTCATCGGCATTGCGGTCACCGTGCGCTACGTGCCGACGCAGCGCGGTGCCCCGCCGGCCGGGCTGACCTACGAGGAATTCCGCGCCCGCGAAGGCAAATGGTACAGCGAGCTCTCGTTCGAGCCCTTCGGTGAAATCATCCGGCCCGGCACCGCCGTCGTGATCGACGAGGCCCCGCTCGCCGACGTCGGCTCGATTGGCTCCAACAACATCATGTCCTGGAAACTCAAGGGCGCGGTCGGCGTGGTGACGGACGCGACGGCGCGCGACACCGATGAAGTCGCCGCCGAGCAAATGCCGCTCTACCTGCGGAAGGTGGGGCGCGGCATCCGGCCGTGGCGCAATGAGGTCGAATCGGTGAACCGCCCGGTGGTGGTCGGCGGCGTGCTGGTCAACCCGGGCGACGTCATCGTCGCCGATGGCGAGGGCGTGTTGGTGGTGCCGCGCGACGCGGCGCTGACCGTCGCGGAATTTGCCCACAAGATCCTCGACGCCGACAAGGCGGGCCGCCGGGATCTCTACAAGAAGCTCGGGCTGCCGGACGACCCGTCAGTCAAGTGAGCATTCAGAACTCATCAATCTTGACGTAGGGTCGGACCTCGGTCCGACCTCGCCCACGAGGTCGGCGCAAGCGCCGACCCTACATGGGATCGTGCCGACGCATGGCTGGCCGGCCCGCCCACTTTGACAACCACGCTATTGTCGCCATCGGTTTCGTCGCCATGAAAAACACCTTTACCCTCGAACTCGGCGCTGCGGCCCCGGACTTCCGCCTGCCCGCCACGGATGGAAAAACCTATACGCTCGCCGACTTTGCCGACGCGAAGGTGCTGGTCGTGTTCTTCACCTGCAACCACTGCCCGTACGTGACCGGCTCGGACGAAGTCACTCGCCAGGTCGCGGCCCGGTTCGCCGGGCAAGGCGTACGTTTCGTCGGCATCAATGCCAATAGCGTGAACACCTATGCGGAGGATTCGTTCCCGCACATGGTGGAGCGCATGAAACAGCAAAAATTTCCGTGGGTCTACCTGCACGACGAAAGCCAGGATGTGGCCCGGGCCTACGGCGCCTTGCGGACGCCGCATTTCTATGTTTTCGACGCGCAGCGCCGCCTCGTGTACACCGGCCGGGGCGTCGACAGCCCTCGCGACGCGAAGAAGATCACGGTCAACGACCTCGCCAACGCGCTGGAGGACCATCTCGCCGGACGGCCGGTGCGCGTGCCCAAGACAAATCCCATCGGTTGCAACGTGAAGTGGGACGGCAAGGACGCCCACTGGATGCCCGCCGAGGCGTGCGATTTGGTGTGAGGATCCGATGTAGCCGGGGTCGCTGACCCCGGGCGGACGCCTCATCACTCCTGACCGGCGTCAGCGACCCCGGCGACAGCAGACAATATCCGACACACCCCGGCGCTGCGTGCCACCCCTCTCGAGCCGGAACGATTCAATAGGTGGGCGTCGGTTTCCACACCGACGCCAGGTTCGCTCGCCTCGTGAGTCCTTGTCGGCGATATGGAAATCGCCGACCACCAAAAGGTGGAACGCGCTGACCTCAGCGCGTTGAGGATGCCCGCTGCGAAGAAAGCGCCCTGGGGAGCAGGTCGCTCCACCTTCTAATGCATAGTTCCGGCTCGAGAGGGGACCCAGACTACGGAAACAAGCTCCCCTCTAGGAGGAGGGGTGCCCGACAGGGCGGGGTGGGTTGGGGGGCGCAACCACCGGCACCAGTGCAATGCGGAACCCCCGATAGGCACTTGCCTCGGGTTGCGGATTGCTCGCACGCGTCGCCGAGCGAAGGGAGTTGATCCCGCTGCCAAAACTACCGCCGCGATTGACGCGGCCGGTGCCGGTGGCGGGGCCTGTCGGGTCCGTGACGCTGCCCCCGACGTACGGGCCGTACCAGTCACGGCACCACTGCCAGATGTTGCCGTACATGTCGTGGAGGCCCCACCCATTGGCCTCCTTGAGGCCGACGACGCGGGGGCCTGACTTCGTGGGCCCGATCCGGCGGCCGGCATAACCCTCGGCGCTGTTCTGGTCGAACCACGCGAGCTGCGAAAGCACCGCCGGTTCGTTCGTTCCCGCGTAGGTCGGTGTCGTGGTGCCGGCTCGGCACGCGTACTCCCACTGCGCTTCGGTCGGGAGGTTAAATTCGTAGCCATCCGGCAGGCGCCCGGCAGTGCGCTCCTGTGCAGTCAGTTTTGCCGCAAACTCCATCGCGTCGTTCCAACTAACGAAATACATCGGCAGGTCGTCGTCCTCGTTGGCGAGGTAGGTGACAGGATCCGCGTCGAGCGACCAATGCATGAGATCGCGCAGCCGCTGTTGCTTTCCACCCAGTTCCCAGAGGGTGTCGTCACGGATTCGTTTTTTGAGTTGGGCGCGCAGATCGAGTCCCATGACCTGTTTCCACTGACCCACCGTGACCAGGGTCCGGCCGAGCCAGAAGCCCCGAGTAAGTGTGACCTGGGTCTGGGGCCCCTCGTCCGCCCTGCGTCCAGGTTCAGTTGCCGGACTCCCCATCGTGAACGTCCCGGGCGGGATCCAGCGCAACTCAAGGCGGGAGCGGTCCGGCAACGGCAGCTTCCACGCTTCGCCCGGAACGGGACCCTCGGCGCGCGTCTCTGCCGTGATCGCGGCGACGAAGGCGAGGGTGAGGGCGAGGAACCTGGTCACGGCGAGGAGCGAGCCGCAAGTTCGACCACGGCATCCGGCAGCCCGTCTGCGCGGGCCACGAGTCGAATGGTTCCCGGCTGGCCGGTGGCTTGGAGCAAGGCCAGCGCCATCCCGTTGAACAGGGCGCGGCTGTTGCCTTGGTAGCTTTCGTGGCTCGTGGGATCGCCGTTGTCGACGCCGAGCAGTCGGGCCTGACCGGAAAGTTCGAAACGAACCGACGCGTTCGCCAGCGGGACGAAATTGCCCTTCGCGTCCAGCGCGCGGACGGTGACGTGGGCGACGTCGCGGGCATCGGCGGTCAAAGTTGGCCGGTCGACGCCCAGCTCGAGGCGGGCGATTTTGCCGGCGGTCTGCACCACGGTTTCCGCGGCCACCTTGCCGGCGCGATCATAGGCGACCGCCTTCAGTTCGCCGGGCTCATAGGGCACGTCCCAGACCAGCTGGAGGTCGGACGTGGTGGCTTGGATCTGCGGCAGGATGTAGGTGTTCCAGCCGCCCTCGGTGCCCTGCGTGGGAAACTCCCGGGCTTTCGCGCCGAGGCTCCGGCCGTTCAGGAAGAGTTCCACCGCGGCGCAATTGGAATAGGCGACGACAGGCACGACCTGGCCGGCGCGTTCCGGCCAGTTCCAGTGGGGCAGGAGGTGGACCATGGGTTTTGTCGTCCAGATGCTTTGGTAGAAATAGAACGCGTCCTTCCTGAAACCGCAGGTGTCGAGCGAACCCGACGTGGCCAGCTTGCGCGGCCAGCGCGCCTCGCCGAGATAGTCGAAACCGGTCCAGGCGAAATCCCCGATGACATAGTCGTGCGTCGCCACGAACTTCCACAAGGCGGCCGCGCGCATGGCGTTCGCGACGTACAGCGCACCTTCCGGCCCATTGCGGGGGAGGATCCGCCCGTCCTGGAATCCGCCGCCGAGCAGCGGGCCGAACTCATATAGGCCGCGAACTCCCCGAACACTCACGTTTTCCGTGCCCACGAATTTTCGCTGGGGAAAAAGCACCCGATCGTCGCCATACTGCGTCTCGCGACGGCTGCCCCAACGATCGACATAGTTGTAGCCGACAATGTCCAACTGGCCGGAGAACGCGACGGGCGCGTGCCCTTTCTCGTTGAAAATGTTGTCCATGGCGGCGGTCACGGGGCGGGTCGGATCTTCGCGGTGGAAAACCGCGAGGAGCTGGCGGAGCACGTCCGGGCCCTGCGGCGCCCATTGGTCGCCGATCTCGTTGCCCGCGCTCCACATCACGATGGAGGGATGATTCCGGTTGCGCCGGACGAGGTCCACCACGTCGCGCTCGAACCAGTCGGCGAAGACGTCGGAGTAGCCGAATTTGATCTGGGGTTTGCGGACGGTCCATTCGTCAAATGCCTCGTCCATGACCAGCAGGCCGAGGCGATCGCAGAGGTCGTAGAATTCCGGCGCCATCGGGTTGTGGCTGCAGCGAATCGCGTTGCAGCCCATCTCCTGCAGGAGGCGCAAACGGCGCTCCCACACGGCCTCCGGGACCGCCGCGCCCACCGCGCCGCCATCGTGGTGCGCGCACATGCCCCGCAGCTTGACCGGGGAACCGTTGAGGAGGAGCCCGCGGTTGAGGTCGTATTCGACGCTCCGGATGCCGACGGTCGTCTCGGTCGCGTCAACCAGCTTCCCTTCGCGCCAGATTTCCGAGCGCAAGGCATGGAGCTCTGGCGATGCCGGCGACCAAAGCGCGGGCGAAGGAATGGCGAGGGTGGTTTCCACTTCCCGTTCGGCGCCGGCGGCGAGTTCGACCTGTTCAACGGCAAGCACGCCGTGAAGTTGGGTGCGCAGTTCAAACCGCTGCGGGGCGGCGCCGTCGTTTTGCACCCGCGTCCGCACGCGAGCCACGGCCTTTTCCGCGGTGACTTCCGGTGTCGTGAAATACACGCCCCATGGCGCAATGTGCACGGGATCGGTGACGGTCAGCCAGGTGTGGCGATAGATGCCGGAACCGGAGTACCAGCGGCTGTTGGGCTGCGGGGAGTTGTCGACGCGCACCGCGACTACATTGGGTTTCGCGCCAAAGTTCAGGTGGGGCGTCAGGTCGTAGTGAAACGCCGCGTAGCCATACGGCCGGGTGCCGAGCTCGTGGCCGTTGATCCAAACGGTGCTGTGCTGGTAAACGCCGTCGAACGAGATCATGATCCGCCGGCCGCGCGCGGTTTCCGGCAGCGTGAAGGCCTTGCGGTACCAGCCGAATCCGGTCGGCAGGTACCCGCCCGACCCCCCGGTGGCCGCCTTTTCGTCGTAAGGTCCCTCGATGCTCCAGTCATGCGGCAGGTCCAAAACGCGCCAGGTCGCGTCCGCAAAGGCGGGCTCCTGCGCGCCGGCGGCGTCACCGGCATGAAAGCGCCAGCCGAAGTCAAAGGACTCGCGCTGTCGTCCGGGCTCGGCGGCGAAGACGCGCAGGGCCAGCAGCAAGGCAACCCAGGCGGCAATGCGATGCGGCAACATGGCAGCGGGGCGGAAGGTGGGACTCAGGGCGGCAACGCTTCGCCGCCCAGTTCGCGCCAGACCTTGTCGACATGGGCCACGAACCAGCGGTCCTCGGGCACATAGCGCGCGATTGACGCGAGCTTGCGCAATTCGGTGCCGAGGGCGGGCACCGCGGCCTTGACCTCCGCGGGCGATTTCCCGGCGGTTCGCAGCGCCTGCACGCCTTTCTGCAGTTCGATGAAGTAGCGCTGCTGGTCGACCACGATCTCGGGGCCGCCCATCGGGCCATGCCCCGGACAGACGACTTTCGCGCCCAGCTTGATTGCGGCGTCGAGCGTCTTGATCCAGCTGGCGATGTCGGCGTCGCGCACGAAGTTTTGCGCGCCATTGACGCAGGCATCGCCGGTGAAAAGGACTTTTTCATTCGGCAGCCAGACGAAGGTATCGCCGCGGGTGTGGGCGATGCCGAACCAGTGCAGTTCCATCGGATGGGCGCTGTCCTTGAAATAAAGCAGCTCCGGAAACGCGAGGGTGGGCAGTTTCAGGCGGGTGGCCGCGACATCGGGCCGGTCCTTGGCCGCCTGCTGCCAGATCGCGGTGGAGCGCTCCAGGTCTGCGATGGCATTGGTCTGGGCGATCTGCACCGCCCCGGCGTCGGCCCAAAGCTGGTTGCCGAACGCGTGGTCCGGATGGTGGTGGGTATCGATGACAAAGCGGACCGGCTTGGGCGAACTGGCCTTCACCTTGGGCATGACCTCCTGCGCGCCGGACGGGTAGTTGGCGTCGATCACCACCACATAGTCATCCAACACCACCCAGCCATTGTTGCTGTGGCCCCGGCGCGGGTCGCCTTGGTGAAAGTACACCCCCGGGGAAACCTCTTGCACGGTGTTGATCTGGGCGTGGGCGGCCAGTCCCCAGGCGACCAAGCTGGCGATGCTAAGGACTTGGAGCGGTTTCACGGGCGAGGCGCCGGTTTTGGGTTCGCGAGCGGGCTATTTGAACGACGGAGACATGACACCATTGGCGGGTGCTTGGTTCGCTTGGGTCACCACGGAAGGATGCGACCATTCATACGTGGCCACGAAGGCGCCGTCGGGACGCGTCGCGTGCAACCTGAATTCGCCCGCGGCGGGCGGCAGCCGGAGAACAATGGAGGCAATGCCCGCCTCAGCAGGACCGGAGGCGGGACCGACGATTTCGGCATCGCCCTCGACCGTGAACGCGACGTCCGAGGAATCGCCGACGCAAAGGTTGCCGCCGGCATCGACGATGCGTGCATGGGCAATCAGCACATCGGGTTCGGTGGCTGGAGCGATCACTCCCGCAGTATCGATTTCCAACATGAGATGCGCCGGCAGGTTCGGGGTCGTCACTTGGTGCGAGCACACCGCCGCGCCGCCGAGGTAGCCGGTTGCCTCGAGCGTGCCGCGGGTAAAGGCGGGGATTTGGAACTCCATCGGGGAATGCGGCAGACTGGCGGTGGCGGCCGGCCGCGTGGCCCGCTGGCGGTCGATCAGCACGCCGTTAAGGCTCAAGGCGACTTCGTCACAATTGGTGAAGACCCTGACGCGCAGGTCGGACGCCGGGCTCCAGTGCGAGGCGATGAATACCACCGGGCCGCCGGTCCAACCCGCGCCACTCTCGCCGGCATCCCGCTGGCTGCGGTAAAACCACCAGGAGAATTTCGGCAGGCGGAAGATGTCCATGATGCCGCAGGCGGCCCGGTTTGGGTCGTATCCCCGGGCGTAATCGAACATCGACCATTGTCCGTCGAACGCGGCCGGTGAGCTGAGGGTGTCGTTCAGGGCGATGATGTGGTTTAACGCCTGCCGCAACAGGCCGCGTTCCCCCGCCCGGCGGAGCTGGCGACCGTGAACGGAGGCGTCGTAGATGCCCGCGCCCGTCTTCTGGTCGAATCCTTCGTTGGCCGCGTAGAATTCCCAATCGCCATATTCGGCGATCACCAGGGCCTTGTCGCCGTTCTGCCAGGTATGGATTTTCCCGTGCTGGCGCGAATGGATGAACACGTCGTAGCGATCCATCCAGCCGCACGTGAACATCTGGTCCCCGGGGTATTCCTCGTGGCCGATGGCATGCATCCGGTCCATGAACGCCTCGTCCATGTCCGTTTCGTTGAGCGATAGCTCCCACAGCACGACGCAGGGGTGGTTGCGATCGCGCCGGATCATGTCGCGGGCATTCTGGAAGCTGTTTTCCCGGAAACGTTCCCCGCCGATGAACTGCCAGCCGGGGATGCAGTTCATCACCACCAGGCCCAGCTCGTCGCAGGCATCCAGGAAGTCGGGCGATTGGGGATAGTGGGAGAGGCGAACGTAGTCAAAGCCGGCCTCCTTGATCCGGCGGGCGTCACGCCGCTGGGCCGCAGCCGGCACGGCATAGCCGACGCGCGGATATTCCTGGTGGCGGTTCGTGCCGCGCAGCCGCAGCCGGCGGCCGTTCAGGACGAAGCCGCCCGAACGGCTGAAGTGAATCCGGCGAATGCCAAAACGAACGGTCCGCTCATCCAACGGGATGTCATCACGGGAACGCAGCGTGACGCGGACGTCGTGCAGGGCGGGCGAATCGGGCTGCCACAGGGCGGGCCGCGCAATGTCCAGCTCGGTTTCGACCGAGAGGCTGGCGCCGGCGGCTACCACCACGTCCCGCCGCGTGACCTTGGCGACAGAGCGCGGGCCGGACAGTACCTCCGCGACCAGGTCGAACCGCTGGTCGGCCGGCGCCACGTTGCGGACGTGGGTCTTGATGTTGAGGCGGGCCGATTCGGGCGAAGCGGTGAGCGTGCGCACAAACACGCCACCTCCCGCCGTGACGGCAGCGCTCACCGGATCGGTGATGTGCAGCGGCGGGTGGCAGCGCAGCTCCGCCTCCCGGTAGAGTCCCCCGTACCAGCAGAAATCCAAATCCAGGTACGGCTTGCCGGGCGGCACGTCGCCATTGTCCCGGTTGTCCAGGCGCAGCATCAGCGCATGCGGGAGTCCGTCGCGGAGGGCCGCGGTGAGATCAACCTCGAAGGGCAGGTAGCCTCCCTCGTGCCGGCCGACGATCGCCCCGTCCACCAGGACCACGGCGCTGTGCATCGCCGCCCCGACATGGAGTGCGCAGCGTCCGAGCGGGACGCCGGCGGGCAGCTGGACCGTGCGTTGGTACTCGCATTCCCCGAACCAGTGTTCGGTCCCGTCCAGGTCCGCCACGAACGGCGTGTGCGGCAATTCAACCCGCTCCCAGCCGCCGGTCGAAGGCAGGCGGCGGAAGTTCCAATCGCGGTCGAGAGGAAGGATCAAGGTCATGAGGCCGGGAACGGAATGACACCGCGATCGGAATGGCGCGGCGCGTTGAGCCAAACGGACGGCGGGGCTCTCATACTTTGCCGCGGCGCGCCTCCAACGCATCGCGGATTTCATAGGCGCGCTGCCGGCTGAGGGGATAGAAAGACAACAACACGAGCGCAGCGACGGCCCAGACGGCGGTGGAGATCGTGAGGACCAGCCGCATCGACAGGATGGAAGCGGCGGTGGGGACGGCCCCGGGGGTGGTGTTGTCGAATCCCGTCAGCGCGATGGTCAGCATCGCCCCAAGAAAGCCGAAGGAATAGCCGGTTTTCTGGATCCAGAAAAGCAGGGCGCCGAAGATGCCCTCGCGACGCAGGCCGGTCTTGAGTTCGTCCTCGTCACATACGTCCGCCAGCATCGAGGGCGTCAGGGTGTAGATGGCCACCCAAACGGGTCCGCAGAGGAGGCAATCGAACAGGATTTTCCACGGGTGTCCGGGCGTGTAGAGATACCACTTGCCCGCCGCCCCGAGCAGCACCAGGACGAAGCTGATGCCCAGGGCGATGTGCTTGCCGTAGCGGTTCGCCAGCCAGTTGATCGGGAAAACCCAAACGATCCCGAGGATGGCGTAGCTCGTGGACAGCCAGCCTTTCCAGTACGAGCCATGGGCGATGTCGCCGTCGAACATGTAGTAAACGATGAGGTAGTAGTCGATGTTGCTGGCGAGCATGCCGGCCCCGATTTGCAGCGCGGTCAGCCCGAGCAAGAGCATGAAGGAGCGGTTGGAGGCGGCGGCCTTCATCGCGGGCAGGATACGGACTTTTTCCTGTTTCGCGGCCTGTTTGAAGAACCGCTCCTTCACGACCAGCCCGGGAATGACGCCCAGGCCGCAGAAGATCAAAATGGCGACCGTCCAGCCGATCACGTGCACGCCTTGCATCGTTGAACTGAAGACCGCCAGCGTGGTCAGCGGAAAGATCCAGTTGTAGCCGGACTCGCCGACCTTGTTGAAGAAAGTCGCGAACGACCAGACGCTCGTGCGCTCGTTGTAGTCCGGCGTCAGCTCGTAGCCCAGGCTGCTGTACGGAACCGAGTAGATCGAATAGGCGACGTAGAACAGGATCTGGGAGCAGATCAGATAGACGACGATCGCCGGCGGGCTCCAATCGGTCGGCACCATCCAGATCAGTCCGAAAAACAGGGCTTGGAGAAAGGCGCCGGCAATGATGTACGGCTTGCGCCGGCCCCAGCGCGAATGCGTGTTGTCGGAAATCCGCCCCATCCAGGTATCGAAAAAGGCGTCGAGGAAGCGGGGGATCGACAGGGCGATGCCGAAGTAGAGCAGTGGCACCTTGAGGGTCATCTGGTACACCGGGACGGCGAAGCTGCCGACGCCCGCGATGGCGTAGAAAACCGGCAGGGTGCCGACGCCGAACGCCAGCTTTTCGCCGAAACCGACCCTGTCCTCGGGCCGCGTTGCGCGGGTGGTGGGGGCGACGGAATTCATGCGGCGGACGGAGGCGGGCGGTCAGAGATGGCAGGTCCGCGGCCATGGCCCGGGTGAACGCAAAAAAGGGCGCACAGGTCGGGCATGGGCGGCGGGGCGGGCTTGTCCAATGGCACGTCCGATTCAAATATCAAGGGTCTTATCATTAGTAAAAGAGTTTTATCCGGCTAAACTAGGTTTTGTCTCCCTCGCTCCGCAGGCACGGGATCACTCACCGATACGGACTCATGCAGTTGGTGGGCGTCGGTTTCCACACCGACGCCAGGTTCGCACGCCTCGTGAGTCCTTGTCGTCGATATGGAAATCGACGACCACCTTTCGGTCGGTTCGCTACC
>DASZPS010000047.1:0-18226 GCA_035549955.1 Lacunisphaera sp.
ACGCTGCTCTGCCTCGTCTCAGCGTTCCTCACGCCCGGCTCCACCGACGGCATCGCCTGGCTGAAAGAGATCTATGCGGAGGCCGTCGCGCGCGAATACCGGTTTTTCAGCTACGGCGACGCGATGCTGATCCTCTAAGCCGGAACTATGCAATTCGAGGTGGAGCGACCTGCTCCTCAGGGCGCTTTCTTCGCAGCGGACGTCCTCAGCGCGTTGGGGAGCAACGCGCTCCACCATTTGGTGCAACCGGTCCCTATCTGAAAATGGACTTCTATTGCATAGTTCCGGCTAAGCCAAACTATGCAATGGGTGGACGTCGGTTTCCACACCGACGCCAGGTTCGCCCGCCTCGTGAGTCCTGGTCGGCGATAGGTCCGGTGGTTCGCGTCCTGATGTGGCGTGCTCGCCACCAAGGATCAGTCGCGCAGCCTGCGCTGCGGCTGGGAAATCGCCGACCACCAAAAGGTGGAACGCGCTGCCCGTTCGACGAGCTCAGGGCCGAATGGCGCTAAGCCTGAGGACGTCCGCTGCGAAGAAAGCGTCCAGGGGAGCACGTCGCTCCACCCTCAACTGCGCGAGTGTGTCTTGGCCGGAACCGGTTCACGGCGGAGCCTGCGCTCACCGGGGGCTCCGCCCAGGTCGCGGGCGGTCGCGCCGGCGGATTGGAACAAAGTCGCGGCGGCTACCGGGTCATCGCGTAGATATAACTGTTCACGATGAACTTCATGCAGCCGGCGGTGCGGCCCGGGGTCTGGGGCCAGCCGCATTCCAGGCCGCTGGTGCTGATCACCGCCATCAGCCGCTCGCCGGCGAACACCCCGAGCGTCCCGAGCGAGGGTGGTTTCGTCGCGCCAGCGCGGATCATGTCGGCGCTGAAGATATCGTCGACGGTCACGGTGAAATAGCAGCGGTAGAGTTCGTGCGTGTCGGGGAGTTCCCGCACGTTGCAACCGGGTGACAGGCGGGCGAACAATTCCGTGTGCTGGCGCTTGAATCTCGCCAAGTCACTGGCAGAAAAAGAAGTGGTGCAGGGGTCGACGAAAATGAATCCCCCGCGGCGCAGGTACTCCGCCAGATTGTCGACGGCCTTGGGGCCGCGGACGCGGGTGAGGTCCTTGACGTAGACGAAGGGATAAGCGCAGAGCTTTTCCAGGTCCACGGGGTCCACCGAATACCAGGTTGGGTCGATGTTGAGGCTGGTCTCGCTGCGGATGAAGGCAGCCAGTTTGGGGTCCTGGTCGCTGTGCAGGTTCCACCGGGCCTCGGAGGTGATCAGCCGGGCCCAGCCCACGCGCCCGCCGCGGGGCGGCTCCGCAAGTTCACCGGCGATAAGGTGGTTGGTGACCATGATCGCCATCCCCAGGCACCCCGCGGATAGGAGAGGAGATGAAAACCGGAGCGGTTTCATGGGCGTCTGATCAAAGCAGGTTCGCTGTGGACTGGTACAACAATCTGCCGGCGCGATGGGAAGGCCGGCTGCACAGAGAAAGGAGGTGCCGCCGAAAATCCGTTTGGGGATGTGCCGCTGCGGGAGTCCAACCCGGTGTTCCGACAGCCTTTCACCGTGGAGGATCGCGCGATCGTCGGGAAAAAGGCCAAGGCCGAGCGCTTCATCTTCAAGCATACCGGGACCGGCCTGACGTGGCGGCTCTTGGCGACGGGTTGCATTCTCGATTGCCGCGAGAGGTGACCGTCACGTCGACGCAAACTGCTCAACCAAACGCACGTTCGCGGCTTGATCTGAAGGCTGGACAGCGAAGTAGATAAAGGTCAATGTATTGATATTTAAGTCATATAAAAGTCGATTCATTGATCCATGCGTTCTTCCGTCCATGACCTCCTGCCGCTGCAAACTCGCCGCGCCCTCGCCAAGTTGGGGCAGGACGTGGCGACGGCGCGCCGTAAACGTCACTTCACCGTTGCGATGATGGTGGAGAGAATGGGCGTGTCCACCAACACCTACCGTGGAGTCGAACGCGGCGATCCCACGGTGACCATGGGCGCCTATGCGATGGCGCTCTTTGTTTTGGGCTTCGGGACCGCGCTCGGCGATTTGATCGATCCCAAGCGCGATGACGTCGGCCTCCAACTCGATGAAGCCCGCCTGCCGAAGCGGGTCCGTGTCAAGCAATCGCCCTCCTCGCTGTGAACCGCACGCTCCAAGTTTACGTCGGCAACGACGAGCGGTTCGTCGGAACGCTGCACTACGATCAAGTCGGAGCGCGCGAGCATGCCGCTTTCGTCTACGGTGGCGCCTGGCTGGCCGCCGCGGATAGCTTCGCGCTGGAGCCAAACCTACCGCTCGTCACGGGCTCCCAGTTTCATCGCAAGGTGGCCGATGGCTCCGTCTTTCACGCAGCGATTGCCGACACCGAGCCGGACGGCTGGGGCCGCCGGGTGATCCTGCGCGATCATGCGAAGCGACGCCAGGCGGCGAAACGCGCGGGCAAAGAAGCGGGATCGATCCAACTCGGCGCCGTGGATTTCCTTCTCGCCGTGGACGACAGCAATCGCGTCGGGGCGCTGCGCTTTCGTGATGAGGCGGGAGTGTTCCAGCGCGCCGCGGAGCCGGGGCGTCGCACTGCACCGCCCCTTTTGGAATTGCAGCACTTGGTGAGCGCCTCCCGGGCGGTGGAAACCGAAACGGAGACGGCGGCCGATCTGGAGTATCTGCGCGGGCGCGGCACCTCGCTCGGGGGGCTGCGGCCGAAGTGCTCCGTGGTCGATGACGACGGCATGCTCGCGATTGGAAAGTTCCCGAGTGTGCAGGATGAACGCGCAGTCACGAAAGGCGAGGTGCTCGCCATGACCTTGGCGAAGGAAGCGGGTTTGAACGTCGCCGCAGCGCGAATCGTGGACAGCGACGGGGTGCCCGTTGCGTTGATTCGCCGCTTTGACCGAACGCTTGATGGCCGGCGCCTGATGTATGTTTCAGCCGCGACGCTGCTGGCCGCCGAGGCCGGTGGCGCACGGGAGCACAGCTACACCGAGATCGTGGATGCGCTGCGGGTGAATGGCGCCGCAGCTCAAACCGACATCGAGGAACTTTGGCGCCGAATGGCGTTTTCGATCCTCATCACCAACGTGGACGATCATCTCCACAACCATGGCTTCCTCCACGCGGAGCGCGGCCTCTGGCGGTTGGCGCCGGCTTTCGACCTCAATCCTTTCCCTGACCGGGCGCGCGAATTGAAGACCTGGCTTTCGGCGGACGTGGGCCCAGAAGCAACGATCGAAGCGTTGATGTCGGTGACCGCCTACTTCCGTCTGCCTCTGGCTCGAGCGAAAGCAATCCTGCGCAAAGTCGAACACGCCGTAGCAGGATGGCGCGACGCTGGTCAGGCCTTGGGAATGTCGGCCCGCGACCTGGAAGATTTCGCGGACGCATTCGAGCATCCTGAGCGTGCCGCAGCCCAAAGGCTCTCTGGGTGATTGAAGAAACGATGCGCTTTCCATCGGGCGTACTCAGCCGTCCGTAAAAGCGACGGAAAGCTGACGAAACATTCCCGCAGCTGAGGGCCGACAGCGGTGAGTTGCTTGCGGGTGGGCCACCCGACTCGTGACGTTGCCGGTGACGCCGAGGTAAATGCGGCCCAGCGAGTTGCGGAGAACGTAGACGTGGTACATGAAAATCAAAAAGTCCGACGGGGTTGGCCGTCGGACTTTAAATTGGGTGCAGGGGCTGGATTCGAACCAACGATCCCGCCGCGGCCTGAGGGGTGATTGGCGAGAAACTGGCGGAGGCCGTTACCGCCCTTCTGGCGCTTGAGATGATTTTCCAGTTTTCTGGCTTCGCCCAATGATAGCCCGGAACTTTCCCAAACCAGAGTCCACGGGCGATATTTGGCCGTCCACTTGCTCTGACCGGCATTATGTTGATCCAGGCGGAGCGACACATTCTCGCTCACGCCGATGTAGAATCGCCCGTCGGGATTCTTGAGTAGATAGACGCGGTAGACCTTGGCGTTCATAGGAAAACAAAAAGTCCGACGGGGTTGGCCGTCGGACTTTAAATTGGGTGCAGGGGCTGGATTTGAACCAGCGACCTTCAGGTTATGAGCCTGACGAGCTACCAGGCTGCTCCACCCTGCATCAAGGGAGGGTTATTAAGTGCTCAGCGTACCATGCCGTGTCAAAGGGTTTTTTGGCGGAAAAGCCGGCTCGAATCCCGCTTTGCATGGGACAGGTGTTCGGTTAGCTATCCGCTTCTCCCCCATGAAATTCAAACCAACCCTGAGACGAATCAAGTTCGGCGGGCTGCCCGCCATCGAATTGCGCACTCCGGCCCTGCGGCTGGTGGTCATTGCCTCGATGGGCCCGCGCATCGCGTTCTGGGGGCGGCCGGGCGACGACAACCTCCTGATGTGGCAGCCGGGCAAGTACCGGCGCGGCAAGTGGGACCTGATGGGTGGGCACCGGCTCTGGATTGCGCGGCCCGGCGCGGACGAGGCCGAGGAGACCTACGCGGTCGACAACCAGCCGTGCGCGGTTGAGACGTTCGCGGAGGGCTTCACGGTGACCGCGCCGGAGGACCCGATTCATCACACGCAACGCGGCATCAAGGTCACGGCGCTCGCGGCGGATCGGCTGGCGATCGAGCACTTCGTCACGAATTGCAGCGACATGCTTTGGAGCGGCGGACTATGGGGCCTGACCTGCACGCTGCCGGGTGCCGGCACGACCTACCTGATGCCGCTGGGCGACGGCAGCCGCTGGGACTATGCCACGGTGGTCACGTTTCGCACCTGGGGCGGCGGGCATGGCGGCGAGGGCTTCGGCGACGACCAGTTCAAGCTCACCGCCGACGCCCTCGTCCTCACGCCGGCCGGCCGCGAGAACAAGCGCATGGCCAAGGCCGATCCCGGCATCATCGCGATGCACGACCCGGCCCGGAAGCTGTTGTTTGCAATCCATGCTCCCTACCAGGCGGAGGCCAACTATCCCCTCGGCACCAACCTCGCATTCTACGTCGGACCGAGGAACTTCATGGTCGAGATGGAAACGATGAGCCCGTTCGCGACGCTCAAGCCTCAGCAGATGCTGAAGCACACGGAGACGTGGGTCCTCCAGGAGGTGAAGGCAGAGCCGACCGCGAAGGCGGTGCGGCGGCTGTTCTGACGGGTGGGCGTCGGCTTCCACCCCGACGCCATGCCGTCCGCCGGTCGCCGGGATGGAAACCGGCGACCGCCTTGGCGGAATCAGCGATCCCGCCCTACAGCCTCGACCGCCTCCTGCGCGCGAACCGACTCGCCGTCGACCCAGCTCGCGCCGATGAGCGTCGCGCGCGGGAAATCCGGGATGCCTGATTCGTTGCGGTGGATCTGGCCGACGACCATGTCGACGGCGGCCTCACCGACGGCGTCGTTGTGCTGGTTCATGCCGGAAATCTCCGCATGGCTTTCCCGCCACTCGAGCTGGATGACGCCAATGTCCTGGGGGACGCGCAGGCCATGGTCTTTCAGCCACGGGAAGACGACATTGTAGAGCGAAAGGAGGACGTCCGGCCGGTGGCGGTCGAGCCAGCGCGTGAACAGTTTCGGCTCCGCTCGGGCCGGATCGATTTGCAGGAAAGAAGGTACCCGGCGGGACGCGGGCAGTCCCTGCTGGGCCGTGAGCATCGCCCCGGAGAAACGCCCCTCGACGAGGCGGTCGATGCGATCATCCACGACGAGAGCCGGCCGCTCGTAACCGAGCGCGAGCGAGCGCTCGAAGGCTTGGATGACCAAGTCGTGGTGGTCGACACAACTGAAGGACAGCGCCGGGTCGCGCGTCCGGACGCCTGTGACCACCGTGGGGAAGGCCGCCCAGACCGGCTGCAGGTGAGACGGGAGGTGGTTGTCGTCCATCAGGCCGACGATAATGATGCCCTTGATCCCGCGCGTGCGCAGGATGCGGATCCAGCTTTCCGCCTTCAGCTTGGGATCGTGCAGCCAGAACGTATCGAAGGTGTAGCCGAGTTGCAGGCCGTGGCGCTCGCAGCCGCGGACGTAGGCGGGGATGGTCGGATGCTGCCGGAAGGCCTTCGGATCGCGATTGCCATTGACGAGGGCGAGCTTCGCCTGGAATTGCGCGGTGCGGCCCGCCCGCAATTGGGCGATGAGATGGGAAACGACGGCATTGGGCCGGTAGCCGAGCTTGTCCGCCGCTTTGCGGATCAGTTCGCGGGTCGGCTCGGGGATGGAGCGATGGCCGCGCAACGCCAGCGAGACGGTGTTCTTGGAATAGCCGACGTGGTCGGCGATGACGCGCATCGTGACAGGGGGCATGGCGGGGTTCCGCCATTGGACCCAAGTTTACCTAACCGTCAAGTAAACGGGTGGGACTCCAGCGGTGGGCGTCGGTTTCCACACCGACGCCTGTCGCCGGGATGGAAACCGGCGACAGACGTCAATCCGGCCCAGCTGGAGCTGGGCCCTCCATTTACTTTCCCACGCCTACGCGGACGATCGTCAGCGAGTTGGCGGGAAGGGTCAGTTCGAACTTCGCGGCGGCGGGGGTGAAGGGTGAGGTGCGCGGCGCGACCTGGTCGGGAGCATCGAAGGTGTTTTCGGCGAGGTTGTCGGCCCGCAAGACGGTGAGCGTGCCCGCCTTGGGCGTGGCGGCGCCCGAAAGGTCGACGGTGACGGACGAATCGCTGCCCGTCACGTTGACGAGTTTGACGATGGCTTCGCCGCTGGCCGCATCGAGCGTGGCCGAGGCATAGAGGCGCTTTTCTTGGGCCGCACTGAGGCCGCCGAGTGTCACCGGTAAAATGCGATCACCGCGATTCCGGGCGAAGAGGCTTTGCACGTGGTAGTTTGGCGTGCGGATGGCGTGCAGGTTGTCGGTCCAGATCAGGTTTGGCGTCCATTGCCAGGCGTCGGTGTGGGCAAACAGCGGGGCGTACGAGGCCATGCGCACGACGTCGGCGTTGCGCTCGAGGCCGGTGAGATAGGCGGCCTCGGCGAGGGCGCATTCGAAGTTGTTGCGATTCTTCACGCTGACCACGGCGTCGCTCTGCGCGGCGTATTCGCCCATGAAGACCTTGGGCCCGTTCCGGTCGTAGTTGTCGTAGCGGTGGGCGTTGTCCAGGAACCACGCCGGCTTGGCATAGCAATGCTCGTCGATGATGTCGGCTTTGAGCTCGCGCAGTTTCGGCCAGAGAAACTTGAAGCGGTCGTCATCCGGTGACGGGCCGGCGGCTGACACGAGGGAGATCTCGGGGTGCTTTGCCTTCAGGGCCGCGGAGAATTTCGCGTAGCGGTCGATGTAGTCTTGTCCCCACTGCTCGTTGCCGATGCCCATCATCTTCAGGTTGAAGGGCGCGGGATGGCCGAGTGCGGCGCGCCTGGCGCCCCACGGGCTGGAGACGGGACCGTTGGCGAATTCGATGAGATCGAGGGCGTCCTGGATAAACGGTTCGAGCTGGTCAATCGGGCAGAGTTCGCCGGAATTGAACTGGCACGCCATGCCGCAATTGAGGATCGGCAGCGGTGAAGCGCCGATGTCTTCGCAGAGCTGGAAGTATTCGAGGAAGCCCAGGCCAAAGGACTGGTAGTAGTCAGGGGTGGGGCGGTGCAGGAACTCGTAGTTCCAGCGGTTGATGAGCAGCGGACGTTCCTCGACCGGCCCAAGGGTGTTTTTCCACTGGTAGCGGCGGTCGAGGACGCTGCCTTCGACAATGCAGCCGCCCGGGAAGCGCAGGAAGCCAGGCTTCATGTCCGCGAGGGCCTGCACCATGTCAGACCGGAGCCCGCCGGGCCGGTTCTTCCAGGTGTTGCGGGGAAAGAGCGAGATGAAGTCGACGTCGACGGTGCCGGCCCCTTCGAGAAACACGGCCAGCCATGACTTGGAGGACGTTTCCTTCGGTTGGAGCGTGGCGGTGACCTTGTGCCAGTCGTTCGCGATCCCCTTCAGTTCCACCGAGTCCAGCACGGTGCCGTCGCCGCCATAAAGGCGCACGGTGAGTTTGGGGTTGCCGGAGACATTCCGCACCTGCACCGAGAAATCGTAGCTTTCCCCCGCGCGCAGGCCCATGCCGCGAAAGCCCCCATTGGACAAGCCGAAGGGCTCCGTGTTTTCCGAATGAAGCCGGACATAGTGCGGGTTCTTCGCGTTAAAGGGGCCGTCGTTGCGGACCGTCACCTCGCCCCTGGCCTTGGACGGGCTGAGCGTCGACCAGCCCATGAGGGCCTCGGGAAACTCGAAGCCGCGGTTCTTGACCAGTTCGGCGTACAGGCCGCCGTCGGCGCCGAAATTAATATCTTCGAAGAACACGCCCCACATGGCGGAGTTGATCGAGGGGCCCGGTTGGCCGACGTTGACCGCGACCGTGGCGGCGGGCAATGGGGCGGCGAGCAGCAGGAGCGACGGGGCGAGGAGTCCAGGTAATTTCATGGGCACGGGAGCGGATTGGAGCAGGCATCACCTAGCAGACAGTAGCAGAGTATTTCCCGCGCAACCGACACCTCCCGGCGCTGCGCGTCACCCCTCTTCATCCGGAACCATGCAATAGAAGGTGGGGCGACTTGACCCCAAGGCGCCGGCTCGGAGCGGCTTCGCTGCAACGCGCTGAGGTCAGCGCGTGCCACCTTTTGGTGATCGGCGATTTCCCAGCCGCAGCGCAGGCTGCGCGACTGGTCCCGGGTTCGCAGCTCAGCCGCAGCGCAGGCTGCGCGACTGATCCTTGGTGGCGAGCACGCCACATCAGGAAGCGAACAACAGGACATACCGCTGACAAGGACTCTCGAGGCGGGCGAACCTGGCGTCGGTGTGGAAACCGACGTCCACCTATTGAATGGTTCCGGCTTCATAGAGGGGAATCCAATCCTGCGCGGCCGAAGTCCCCTCTAGGAAGAGGGGTTCCCGACAGGGCGGGGTGTGTGGGTTCGTTTCCAAGGGTGAAATATTGCGGCTAGGCCTGAAAAGAGAAAGACGCGGAAGTCGGGGTGGTGGCGCCGTGGATGGTCGTCGATTTCCATATCGACGAATTGCCGCGTACGCCCCCGGAAAGGCGGCGGTATGGAAACCGCCGCCCACCTTTGGACCGGATCAGTACCGGTAGCGCACGCCGACTTCGATGGTCCGGTCGTACGCGCGAGTGTCGCGCGGGTACAGGTCGGCCCGATAGAAGTAATCCTGGTAGTTCGTCTTGGTCAGGTTGGTCGCGTCGAGCGACACCGTGAAGTGGTCGTTGATCGCGTAGCTGGCCGAGAAGTCCAGAGTGCCGCGCGGCTTGACGATGATCTGGCGCAGCGGGCTGCCGGCCGCATTCGGCCCGTTGAACGTGTCGGTGAACTCACCGCGGCGGTTGTAGGCCAGGCGGGACGAGAACTTCCCTTTCTCGTAAACGAGGATCACGTTGTAATTTTGTTTCGCGACCTGCGCGTAGGGCTGGCGGATGCGCGCGCCAACCGCGGCACCGGGCCGGGCATCGGCAGCGTCGGTATCGCCATCGATGTAGGTGTAATTGGCCATCCAGCCGAGGCCCCGGAGCGCTTCAGGGAAGTGCTGGTAGCTGACCTCAAAGCCGTCGAGCTTGCCCTTGCCGGAGTTGCGCGGGCGAACGACCGTGTAGGTGGTGCCCCCAATGGTTTCGGAGGCGGCGAAGCTCTGGACGTAACCTTCGATGTCGCGGTGGAAGAGCGTCGCGGAAACGTGGCCGTCCTTCGCGAAGTAATACTCGAGCGAGAGGTCGTAGTTGTCGGACTGGACCGTATCGAGGTCGGGATTACCGCCGCTGCCGGTGCCGCCAGCGCCGCCGGTGGTGGTGGGCGCGTTGAGCGTCACGGCGGGATTGAGGTCATTGAAGTTGGGCCGCGTGATCGTGCGGCCGGCGGCGAAGCGCAGTTGCCACTGGTCGGTGAGCTTCAGCCGGGAATTGAGCACCGGGAGAATGTCCGTCTGGCTCTTGCTGCCGTCGATGGGCATGCCGGTCGAGTTGTAGCCCGTGAGATCCTGCTTCGTGCGGGCGACGCGCACGCCGATCGAGCCGTCGAACGCCTTGTTGTCGACCATGGAGGCGAAAGTGGCATTGAAGAAACCCGCGAGCACGGATTCATCATCCGTGAAGCCGAGCGTGGGGTTGTAGGGGGCCGGCCCGGCCGGCAGGCCGAACAGCGTGCGGACCTGGTCGCCGTGAGAGTAGAGGTAGGCCGGATCGGCGTCGATCCAGTGCTGCGTACCGTAGTAGGAAAGAGGACCGTCGGGATTGACGGCGCCAAAACCCGCAATGGTCGAGATGCGCGGGACGGTGGCCGCGAAACGGTCGCCACCGGTAGCCCCGGCCGGGGCGATGTCGTTGCGACTCGTGCCGCGGAAGCGCACGTCGCGGTCGCTCCAGCGGATGCCGCCGGAGATTTTCTGAAACACGCCCTCCTTCAGGCTCTTCTCCAGCTCGACTTTCAAGCCATTCTGCTCGGAGACGGAGGTGTCGTGATTGTCGAACAGGCCCCAGAGGAAATAGTTGGCGGTATCGGTGATGCCCGTTCCCGGGATGGTGAGGTTGGCCTTGCCGCCATCATTGTAGGTGAACGTGAAGGTGTCGCTGGAGAGCGCGGCGTAACGCGTGTCCACGATCAGCGCCTGGTTGCGGAAGCGATTCCAGTTGTAGAGATACTCGGCGACCAACTTGAAGTCGTCGCGCGTCCATTTTGTCCCGAGGACATTTTGATAGCCGTCGGTGTCCTGGATGAAGGCCTGCATGCTGGTGAGGTGGAAGTTGCCCGTCGATACCGTCTGGAAGGGGACGTTGCCGCTATTGATCTTGGCGGACTGGTAGGTGCCGAAACGCGGGAAGCCGATGAGGAAGTGCACCTGATGCTTGTCGTCGTACGTTGTCTTCAGGAAGTCGTCGTAGAACTCCCACTCGGAATTCACCTTGAGCTGCAGCGAAAGGTTTTGGGCGGTGCGGGTGCGATCGGCGGGGATGACCTGTCCGCCCTGCGTGAAGGGGAGTTCCAACGTGCCGCTCGGGCTGATGCTGTTCGGCACGCTTTGCGGCTCGAACAGGAAGTTAAAGGCGATTTGGTCGACCGAATAGCGCCGCTGGTAGGCAGCGGAGTAGAGGATACCGAGGTCACCGGCGGAGGTTTTCCAGCGATTGCTGAGGAGAACGCTCGCAATGTAGCCGTTTTTCTCGGCGTCCTCGCCATGGATCAGGCGGGCGCTGCCGGCGAGCTGGGGCTTGTCGAAATCGAGCGGCTTGCGCAGCCGGATGTCGATCAAGCCGGCGATGCCGCCCTCGACCTTGTCGGGGGACGTCGATTTGTAGACGTCGACGCCGGCGACGAGTTCGGCGGGAATGTCCTGCAGCGCGAGGCCGCGCCCGGTGCCGGTGAAGATTTCATTGCCGTTGAGCGTGGTGCCCAGGTTGGGCAGGCCGCGAATGACGACCGTGTTGACCTCGCCGATGTTGCGGCCGACCTGGATGCCGGGCACGCGCTGGAGGGCATCGGCCACGGTGTTGTCGGGCAGTTTGCCGATGTCTTCCGCGACGATGGAATCCACCAGCTGGACCGAGTTCTGCTTGATCTCCTGGGCGGAGATAAGGCTGGCGCGCACGCCGTTCACGACGAACTTTTCAAGGACCACTGGCTCTTCCTTCTTTTCCTGGGCCACGGCGGAGGTGAGTCCGAGCACGAGGGTAAGGGCGGCGGTGGGGCCGAGCGCACGTCGGATGCCGCCATTGGCGGAGAACAACTTGCGCGATTGAGGGCGGGTTTTCGGGATCATGGTCTAGGTAGGCGGGGTTAGGGGTTTGCAGGGGCGCAGAGGTGCTGGCCGGTGCGTTCCTTGCGCTATATGCGCCATTTGGGGCGAAATCCCGACAGGGCGGGTGACCTTTTTGTAGGGTCGGCGCTTGCGCTGACTCTGCGCACGAGGTCGCCGCAAGCGGCGACCCTACATGGATTCACCGAGCCACAAGGCTAAACCCGCGGCGAGCTCTCCAGCAGCGCGATGCTTTCGCGGAGAAGGATGCGGGCGAAGAGCCAGTCGAACCAGAATCCCTGGACGGGGCCGCCGCCATTCAGGCGGGTCTGGAACTTGTGTTCGATGATTTCACGGCCGGCCGCGAGCTCGGCCCGCGCCTCCGCGGCGCGGCCCAGCCGGTGATAGGACATGGCCAGGATGACCTGCGCCGTGGCGGTCCGCGGGGCATTGGTTCCCGGATAGTCCAGGCATCGCTGGCACCAATCCGCGGCCTTTTGGAAATTGCCGCGGCGATATTCCAGCAGGCCGAGTGAAACCGATCGCCAGGCGGCGGTGAAGACGTCTCCGCCGCGGTCCGCCTCCGCCAGGGCCCGGGTCGTTTGTTCTGCCAGCGGCTTGAGCGAATCGAGGAGGCGGTCGTTGGCGGGCAGGAGCAGGCTGATCTTGACGATGCGGTCGGCAAAGGGGCAAGGCGCGGAGGAAAAACGGGCGATCGCGCCCTGGCGGAATCGTTCGTAGCTGTTGGTGTCGCCGAGTTCGATGAACACGGGGCCCGCGCGCAGGTGGTCCAGCGCCGAGACGTCGGAACCGTCGAGCTGGTCAACCTGCAACAGCAGCGCCATGCGGTCCGCCGCGGGCTTCCACTGGAGGCGCAACGCGTGCCATTCGGCCACGGACCGGAGCACGGTGGCGCCTTCGAGGGTCGGATGACCGAGGGGAATTTCCATCACGAGCTTGTCCGCTTCCTCAAACCTTTCCTGGCTGACCAGGAGCGCGGCTTGGGACGTCTTTTCGCGACCTTCGGCCTCGTGGCGCAGCCGGACTTGTTGCTGCTCGGCCGCCACCGCCCGCTGGTGGGCCTCGCGTTCCTTGAGGAAAAGCCAGGTGGAGGTGCCCAGGCCGATGACCAGCGCGGCGGCGACGGCCCCGCCGGCCGCAAACACGCCGCGGTTGCGCCGCACGAGTTTCCGAAAGCGATAAAGCCGGCTGGGCGGGCGGGCCATGACCGGTTCGTTGTTCAGGTGACGCTGGATGTCGAGGGCGAGACCGTTGGCGGTCTCATAGCGCCGGCCGCGGTCCTTCTCCAACGCCTTCATGACGATCCAGTCGAGGTCGCCATGCAGCTCCGCGCAAAGCCGGTGCGGTTCGACCTGGCGTTCGCCGGCGGTCCGCGCCAATTCGGCGCCTTCGAGCGTGGTCAGCCGGGTGGAAGGGCGCGCCGGTTCTTTTTCGCGCAAGGTCCGGCGCATCTCGTCCAGGCCGGATTCGAGGAGCTGTTTCGCGTCGAACGGCGTCGTGCCGGTCAGCAATTCGTAGAGCAGGACGCCCAGGCTGTAGATGTCGCTGCGGGTGTCGGTATCCAGGCCGTTGATGTCGGCCTGCTCCGGACTCATGTACGCCGGCGTGCCGATCAACTGCGCGTAAGACGTGAACAACAGGCGGTCGGTCAGGCGCGCCTCCGTGGCCTTGGAAATGCCGAAGTCGATCACCTTGGGTACCGCGACGCCGTCCTGTTGCGCGACCATGATGTTCGACGGCTTGATGTCGCCGTGGATGATGCCCTTCTGGTGCGCGTGTTGGATCGCGTGGCACACCTGGATGAACAGGTCGAGGCGCGCGCGGAGCCCGAGGCGGTGCTGGTCGCAATACGTGGTGATCTTCACCCCGCGCACGAGCTCCATGACGAAATAGGGCGGGCCCCGGTCGGTCGCGCCGGCGTCGTAGACGCGCGCGATGTTGGGGTGGTCCATCATGGCGAGGGCCTGCCGCTCGGCTTCGAAGCGGGCAATGACACTGCGCGTCTCCATGCCGAGCTTGATGATCTTCAGCGCCACGCGGCGCTGCACCGGTTCCTCCTGGCCCGCGAGGTAAACGACCCCCCAGCCGCCTTCGCCGATTTTTTCCAGGAGCTTGTACCGCCCGATGCGCGTGCCGACCGGCTCTTCGCCGGGCACTGTCGTCGAGGGCGCGCCCAGGGACGTCGTGCCGCCGCGGGTGGCAGTGAGCGTGACCAGGGGAAGGCTTAGCGCCGGCCGGCTCTCCGTGAAAAACAGTTCCGCCTCCAACTCGGCTTCGAGCAAACCTTCGATCCGGGTGCGCATGGCGTCATCGCCGGCGCAGGCCCGGGCGAGGAATTCGCGCCGCGCGGCGGAATCGCGGAGGCGGCGGGCCTCGTCGAAAAGATCCTCTTCGCGCTGGGCGGTGGAGTTCATCGTCGGAAAGGCAGTGGAGACACGAATTACACGAAGCTCCACCAAGGGGAGCGGATTGCCCCCAAAACTGTGTCCAATCTGGGTGGAAAACGGGTCGCCTCCATCCCGCCCTGATTCGAGACAATTGGTGCAATTCGTGTCACATCCTCTGCGGTTTCCAAATTCATGCGTTCCTCGTTTCAGTCATGCGCGTTTTGCCGGCGAAACCCGACACGGCGGGGCGGCGCGCGCGCCGGTAATCAGGTTTGCGCGCGGATGTGTTGGAAAAGCCAGGCCTTGGCGTAGGCCCAATGGCGTTCGACGGTGCGTTCGGTGACGGCAAGGCTTTCGGCCACCTCCTGGTTGGTCCGCCCGCCGAAGAATTTCAGGACAACCACCTTTGCCTTTTCCGGGTCGCGAACCTGCAACTGTTCCAGGGCATCGTTGATCAGCAGGACCTTTTCGTCCGGCGTGGTGGCCGCCAGCTCAATGTAGTCGGCATCGACGCGGATCTGATCACCGCCGCGTTTCAGGCGGGACTTGCGGCGGGCATTTTCGATCAGGATGCGCCGCATGGCCTCGGCGGCCGCGCCGAAGAAATGCGCGCGGTTTTGCCACTGCCGGTTGCCGTCGCCCGTGACCCGCAGCCAGGCCTCGTGCAGCAGGGCGGTCGGTTGGAGCGTCTGGCCCGCCGCCTCGCGCGACATCTGCGCCGCGGCTTGCCGGCGCAAGTCCTGGTAAACCAAGGGCAGCAGCTTTTCGGAGGCTTGCGTCTCGCCCCGACCGACTTCCTGCAAGACTTGGGTGATCTCACTCATGGGCGGGGAAATGCGGGGGCAATCCGATGGTCCGGCACGACATGGGGTAAGGCGTGGAGGTAGGAGCTGGAGCCGGCAACTGGCAGGGTGTTAATCGAAAATGCGGGGTCAATGGCTTTGCCGGTCGGATCCTGCCGGACCGTCAGGTGGCGAGGTGCACCACGGTGTAGGACCGGGCGGGCAGCTTGAAGGTCATGCTCGTCCCCGCGGCCGGTGCCGGGAGGGGGCGCGGCGCCACAACGTCCGGCTGTTCGAAGGTGTTGAAAGCCTTGAGGTCCGGACCGGTCAGCGTTTCGCAGGCCAGCACCCTGGCCGGCACCGGGTCGCGCCAGTCGACCACCAGCTCGCGCTCCGCGGCGAGGTCGCGGTTGAGGATGAACAGGCTCGCGCGGCCGTCCGCGGCATTGAAGGTGGCCGCGATATCGAGGAAAGGCACCTGTTCGTTGCGGGCGAAATCGGCGCGCAGGCCTTCCGCCTTGATCGGGTAGGTTTCGCTCTCGATCGGCAGGTCGAGGACCTTGCCGTGGGCGTACTTGAGCGCCCACGCGTACGGAAAATAGGTGCTTTGGCGCAGCACGGATTTCTCGTTGGTGACGAGCGGGGCGATGACGTTGACGATCTGGGCCAGGCAGCCGACCCGGACGCGCTCGGACTGGCGGAGCAGGCTGTTGATGAAACCGCCGACCAGCAGCGCGTCCTCCAGGTTGTAGACTTCCTCGAGGAGATGCGGGGCGAAGGTGCCCTGGCCGTTCGCGAAGCGGCCGCCGCGGGCGCGGTACCAGACGTTCCACTCGTCGAACGACAACCACAGGCGCTTCGGCGAGCGCTGCAGGGCCTGCACGTAGTCGCATACCGCGCCGATCTCGTGGATCTGGCGCTCCATGTCGAGGTTCATGGCGAGGAACCGCGCCGAGTCGTTGCCGGTCAGGGCCGGGGTGTTGCCGTAGTAGTTGTGCAGCGAGATGCCGTCGACCTGGTCATAGCACTCCTCAAGGACCTCGCGGTCCCACTCGAGGTAGGTCGGCAGGATGGTGTTGCTCGAACCGCAGGCGATCAGCTGGGTGCCGGGGTCGATCACGCGGATCTGGCGGGCAGCGTCGCGGGCCTTGCGGCCGTATTCGCGGGCGGTGAGTCGGCCCATCTGCCAGGGACCGTCCATCTCGTTGCCCATGCACCAGTATTTGACACGGTGCGGTTCGGCGTAGCCGTGCGAGCGGCGCAGTTCGCTCCACTTGGTGCCCGAGGTGTAGTTGCAATATTCCACGTAGGCGACGGCCTCCTCGGTGGAGGCGGTGCCCAAGTTGAAGCCGAGCAGCGGCTCGGTGTTCACGAGTTTGCACCAGTCGATGAAATCGTTCGTGCCAAACTGGTTCGTCTCGAGCGAATTCCAGGCGCGCTCGAGGACGGTCGGGCGCTTGTCCTTGGGGCCGACGCCATCCTGCCAGTGATAGCCCGAGACGAAATTGCCCCCGGGGTAGCGCATGATCGGCACGCCCATTTCCTTGATGACGGCGATGACATCGCGCCGGAAACCCTTCTCGTCGGCGAGCGGCGAACCCGGCTCATACACACCGGTGTAGACGGCGCGGCCCAGGTGTTCGAGGAAGGCGCCCAGCACCCGGCGGTCCAGCATCGCGCGGTAACGACCCTGGTGGATGGCGACCTGCGCGACCTTGCGGGTGCTTTGCGCGTAGCCCAGGCTGGCCAGCCAGGAGCCGGCGCTGAGGACCAGTCCGGAGGAAACGAGCTGCTTCAGGAACTGCCGACGGCTGTTCTGCTGCATGGGTGGGGTGGGGTTGGGTGGCGGGAAAATGCAAATGGAGCCGGCGAGCTTCAAATCCCCGAGCGCATGACGGTAACGTGGTCTTGTCGTTGCGGACGGCTGAGACCGAGGCGAAGAGAGCGATGACGAGCGGACGGGGAATCTTGAAAACTGATAATCGTGAAATTTGAATCCGCGCGCCAAAGGCGCGCAAGTGGACACAATTGCTGACATTTTCCCGTGAAAGCTCCTGCTTCGCTTCTGATCGCGTGCCTGCTCCCCGCCCTGGCGTTGCACGCGCAGACACCCGCCGCACCGTTCCCGGAGCAACCGGCGGGGCCGCTCATCGACGTGCCGGCGCACGATCCGGTGATGATCCGCGAGCGCGGCGTGTACTACCTTTTCCACACCGGTTTGGGCATCGCCGTGTGGTCGTCGCCGGATCGGATGCACTGGACGCGGGAAAAGCCCGTCTTCGCGGCGCCGCCGACATGGGCGGTTGCGGCCGTGCCGACCTTCAAGGGCCACATCTGGGCGCCGGACATCAGTTTTCATGACGGCCGGTACTATCTCTACTATTCGGTCTCGGCCTTCGGCAAAAACACCTCGTGCATCGGCGTGGCGACCAACGTCACGCTCGACCCGCGCGACCCGCGGTTCAAGTGGGAGGATCACGGCAAGGTGATCCAGTCGGTGCCGGGCGTGACCAACTGGAACGCCATCGATCCCAACCTGGTGACGGGCGACGACGGCACGCCGTGGCTGGCCTTTGGGTCGTTCTGGGAGGGATTGAAGCTCGTGCGCCTCACGCCCGATCGACTCGCGCCTGCGGAACCGATCGACCACCTGCCGACGATCGCCAGTCGCAAGACCGACCCCGCTGCGCCGAATCCACCGGCGCCGTCGGGCAATCCGGTGGACGCGGGCGGCAACGCGATCGAGGCACCCTTCATTTTCAAACACGGCGGACTGTACTATCTTTTTGCATCCATCGACTACTGCTGCCGCGGCGAGAAGAGTACTTACAAGATGATCGTCGGCCGCGCCAAATCCGTCACCGGGCCGTATGTCGACCGCACCGGCCAGCCGCTGGCGCGCGGCGGCGGCACGATCCTGCTCACCGGCGACGCCAAATGGTACGGTGTCGGCCACAATTCCACCTACAACTTCGACGGGACGGATTACCTGGTCTTCCACGGTTACGATGCCTCGGACCCGAAGGGCCGGTCCAAGCTGCGGATCGAGAAGTTGGTGTGGGATGCCGAGGGGTGGCCAGCGGTGGGAAAGTAGGGCCAGGCAATCAGAGGAGCCGACAAAGGGGCCGGCATTCATGTAGGGTCGCCACTTGCGGCGACCTCGCGTGTCAGGTCGGCGCAAGCGCCGACCCTACATTGCAGGGCCCGCCAACATTCTCGCCAAAATAGTCTGTAAGGAACCGCCTGCTCCGGCGACTAATCGGGGGAGATGAGTTCATCCGCCCAGCGAGAAACGCTCTTCAAGACCTGGCTCCGAGAGCACCGGGGCATTGTCGTCAAGGTGGCCCG
>DASZPS010000048.1:0-37226 GCA_035549955.1 Lacunisphaera sp.
ACAACCAACACACCCCACCCTGTCGGGCACCCCTCTCCTAGAGGGGACTTCGGCTGCGCAGGCTTGGATTCCCCTCTAGGAGAGGGGTGGCGCGCAGCGCCGGGGTGTGTCGGTCGCGCATGGAGGACTGTGAAATGTCCGTCCGCCCTCCGGGCGGAGCGACTTTGTCGCGGCGCGCCCCGACAAGGTCGGCCCGTCAGGGCGCATGTTTCACACCTCTGGGCGTGAAATATGCGGGCTAGCCTCCATCAGCGGCTAACCGTCTTGTTCGGTTCGGACTATCGGGCCGCGCCCGCGGGCACCAAGGTGCCCAGCCCCCTACGGTACACGAACAGGCCGACCGCCACGATCGCGAAGTCGAGCACCGCGGTCAGGAGCAGGCCGACGATGGCCTGCCAGTCGGTGAAATGCTCGGCGTAGATGTACATGGCGATGTTCGCCCAGCCGAAGAGGAACCACGTCGAGACGTTCACCCCGGCCGCGGAACGGTTGCGGACGATCCGCACCAACTGCAGGAGCGTCGCAGCGGGAAAAACAATGGCGGGCAGGATACCGGCGATTTGCGCGAGGGTCATGGTGAAACAGGATCGCTCATCCTATTCCCGGCCGGCGGCCGGCGCTCCGCACTCCTTGCCCGTCAGGTCTCGCGGTTTGCCCCGCACCCCCAAGGGAGCCCGCCGGACCCACGGTCGCGACTCCCGCCTACTCCGTCACGGATCGTGGCGCCGGCGCCACCAACTCGCCGACGGTGCCGGGCTGCTCGAAACCAACCACCACTCCCACGTAGTTCAGCCCGGTGGTCAGGCCCGCATCGGCCCTCCCATTGTTGTCACCCTGCGTGACCAGGCTGCCATCGGGCAGGCGGGCGACCGCGCGGTGCGTCACCCCGAGGCCATTGAGGCGGGTTGCGATGATATCGCCGTCCTGCGCGTCCGCCCGAACCTCGGCGAACGGCACCCGCACGACCACCACCCGGCAGACGGTCGGCAGCGTCGGCAGCATTGACCGGCCCGACCCGAACAGGCAGGTGCGCTGGGGCGCTTCCGGGTTCGAAGCGAAGGCGAGGAACGGCACCAGAATCCCAACTGCTCGCAGGAAATGCGCGCGGTGATTCATGGACGGATGGCGGCGGAGCAGGCCATGCCGATGCAGACCCCGCCGTCACCGCGCTCGATACGATTGCCGATGCCCCATTTTGGCGTGGGCACAACCCCGCCCTTCCCCGTTCCACCGCCGCGCTCCCCGTCACGCCGCGGTGGTTTTTGCGCTTCCCGTACTTTCCTGAGGAACGTCCGGCCGCTTCAACGAGCGCCATTCACCCCGGTGCGGGGCTAACCGTCCCGCCGGCCTGACGGGCTTTCGCCGGGGCCGGAGTCGGGACAAAAAAAGGAGGCGGTTAGGCCTCCTTCGCAAAACAGGCGGACGGATCGATCAGGCGCGACGCACCTTCCGACGCATTCCAGCCAGCGCCAGCCCGGCAACGCCGAGCAAGGCAATCGTGGCTCCCGAGTCGGGAGCATTCGCCGCGGACAGCGAAATCCCGTCGATGGAAAGATATGCGCTCACGTCATCGGTCAGGCCGAAGTTGATCTGCAGGTTGGCGGCACTCGCGACGAAAGTCACAGAGTCACTGTACCAATTCGAGGAAAGCCCGAGCGTGTCGCCCGAACCCACGTAGACGCCACCGACGGTGACCGCGATGCTGTTGGTCCCAATATAGCCGACATCGGCGCCGAAATTACCCTGGTACCAGCTGATCTGGTAGGCCTGTCCCACCGTGAACCCACTCACCATCTGGCCAAATATCTCCTTATATCCGCCCTGGCCGTTGGCGAATCCGACCCAGGTGCCGCCATCCGGCGACGGGCCAGACGGGGTCGCGCCGTAACCCACGTAGGTCACGCCTACATTGTGCGCGGCGTCCATCGTGTCGGGGGTGCCAGCAATCGTGCTCCAACCCGGGGGCGGGAGAGTATTGGCAATCGGACCGGTCAGCGAGCCGTTAACGAAGGCGGGGTCGGCCATCAGGCTTTGGCCGATGGCGAAAAGCGATACGATCGCGGCAGATTTGAGGATCTGGATTTTCATGGGGGTGTGTTTTGGAGCGGGGTGGCGCGCTGGCTCATGCAGCATTTGCGCCAAGTCCTTCTAACGGCCGATCGGCCTTGTTTATAATTCTCGGCATAAGCGACTTGCAGATCGGAATGATTCCGTGCCGCGTGGCACCCTCGCCCATTGACTCTGAAAAGTGTCAACCTCTCCGACGAAAACATCCGCCGGTGAACCCCCGCCCTTCCCGAGCCGCGCCATCGTCGTGAGCGTACGCGGCCCGGGCAGGAGGGTGAGGTCGCGGAAGACGAGGAGATCAGAAGCATCAAACCGCACGGGCCGAGTCCCGGCCGTTCAAGGATGCCCATCTCGCACTCCGTTGCCGACCCCCTGCCGCGTCCTAGCTGCGAATGACCTCCGCCATGCGGGCCAGCAGCGCCTCCATCGCAAACGGCTTGTGCAGGATCGCGATCGCGCCCTGGCCCTGCAACTGGGCCAGCACGTCCTGTTCGCTGAATCCGCTCATGATCAGCACCCGGACGCCTGGCCGGAGCCGGCGGATTTCCCGGAGCACTTCGGCCCCGCTCAAGCCCGGCATGGTCAGGTCGAGCAGCACCGCGGCAAAGCGGTCGGGTTCGGCGGAAAACTTCGCGACGGCTTCGTTGCCGTCGGCCGCCAGGACCGTCGCGTAACCCTGGCGTTCGAGCATCTTCGCCGCGGTCTGGAGCACCGTAGGCTCGTCGTCCGCGATGAGGATCGTGCCCTGGCCCGCCACCGTGGGGACGGATGCCGGCCCGGCCGGCTGATGGGCCGGCGCCGGGCCCTTCGCCACCGGCAGGTAAAGCTGGAACGTGGTGCCGTGGCCCGGGGCGCTCCGGACAATGAGCGTGCCCCGGCTCGAGCGGACAATGCCGAGCACCGCGGCCAAGCCGAGCCCGCGCCCCGCGAACTTGGTGGTGAAAAAGGGCTCGAAGATCCGAGCCAGCATGCGCGGGTCCATGCCCTGGCCGGTGTCCCCCACCTCGAGGCAGACGCAATCCGACCCCGCCGGCGTGAAGACATGCATCACGCCATCGGCCGGGGCCACGGGAGCCCCCCGAAAAGTCGCCAGGCGAATTTCCCCGGGCTGGTCGCCGAGGGCATCCGAGGCATTGATGACCAGATTCATCACCACCTGCTGGATCTGGGTGGCATCGGCCTCGACCGCCGGCAGGTCGGGGGCAAGCGTGACTTCCAATCGCGCCTTCTTGCTGATCGAGACCTGGAGCAACTGGGTGGTTTCGCGGACCAGGCCGCTGACGTCGAGCCGCCCGACGATGAACTGGCCCTTGCCCGCATAGGCCAGCATCTGCCGGCACAAGTCCGCCGCGCGCCGCGCCGCGGTTTCGATGTGGGCCAGGCGCTCCTCGTTTTCCGCGGGCGATGCGCCCAATGTCCGCACAAAGGTCGTGTTGGCGAGGATGACGGTCAGGAGGTTGTTGAAATCGTGCGCGATGCCTCCCGCGAGGACCCCGAGGCTCTCGAGCTTCTGGCTCTCGATCATTTTCAACCGCAAGGCCTCCCGCTCCGCCTCGGCTTCCTTGACCTGCGTGATGTCGGTGTGCGTGCCGGCGAGACGGCGCGGCGTGCCGTCGGCGGCCCGCGCCACCACCTTGCCGCGGTCCAGGATCCAGCGCCAGCCGCCGGTCTTGGCTCGCATCCGGTATTCGAAATCCTGGCGGTTCAGGGCGCCGGCCCGCCGCGCCGCGAAGGCGTTTTCCAGGTAGGCCCGGTCGTCGGGATGCACGAGCTCCAGCGCCCCCTCGGGCAACGCGGCAATTTCGCTGACCGAATAGCCGAGCATCGCCGCCCAGCGTTCGCTGCGCTCGATGCGGTTGGTGGCCAGGTCCCAGTCCCAGAAGCCCGCCTCGCTGCCTTCGAGCACCAGCTTCAGCCGCTCCTCACTCGTCCGGAGTGCCTCGGCCTGGCGGGCCAGGCGTCCCAGCATCCGGCGCTGCCAGACCAGGGCCCCCAGGATGGCGATGGCGACCAGCCCTGCGACCGGAAGATACGGGCGCACATCCTTGAAGCGCAGCCGGCCGGGTTCGAGCGGCCCGATCCATCGGTCATAAATGCGGTCGTACGCGCCGCTCGCGCGCAGGCGGGCCAGGCCCTCGTTCATCTGCCCGATCCTCGTCGTGTCGTCCGGGCGCAACCCGATATGCAGGCGCTGCGCATAGTCCAGCAGTTCGACCTCGGCCGGTTCGATGTTGGTGAGGTGCTCCTCGCGGATATCCTTGGTCCCGACAATGCGGGCGTCGAAGGTCGCGTCTGCCCGACCCTCTGCGACGGCCCGCAGGGCATCGCGGAGCGTGCCCGCCGGCACGAGGTGGTCGGCCCAGCCGTGGGCTTTCAGGTAGGCTTCCGGCGCGCCACCCGGTTTCACCGCCACCCGCAATTCGCGCAGGTCCATCGCGCTCGTGACGCGCGGGCCGTCCGTCCGGACAAAGATGGCGGCGCCCATCACGATGTGCGGATCCGAAAACCCGATGAACCCGGCCCGCTCCGCCGTGTAAGTGATGTTGGCCAGCGCATCCGTGCGGCCGGCGCGAAAATCCTCGAGCATTTCCGGCCAGGGCTTCGCGACATAAACCACTTCAAAGCCCATCTCGCGCGCGATCCCGTCCATGATCTCGACCGCAAAGCCCTGGGGAACGCCCTTGGCGTCGACAAACGTCATTGGCGACCCGTCCAGGTCGATGCCGACGCGGAGAGGCGCCGCGGGGGTCGGGATGGGAGCAATACCCAGGGCCAGTCCCAGGAGGACGGCCCGGAATCGTGGGGGCATGAGGCAGGACAGCGGCGGCGCGTTCGGGGCGCAAAAACAATTTCTTCGGTGCGTCCGACGGACCGGCTCCCCGGCGGCCACGCGGAAAACAACGCCGCCGGAGGCGCGAAGGCCCCCGGCGGCGGAATTCGGGCGACCAGCCCGGGTTGACTTAGTTCTTGGCGGTGGCGGTGGCGACCAGCTTGTCGCGGAACATCTGCGCGGCCAGGAGCTCGACGATCGACGAAGCGCCGGCGGTGCCGCCGGCCACGATGTCGGGCACCAGTTTCTGGCCGCTGGCCGCGAGCGACCGCGCCACCTCGATGGCCACGTAACTCTCGCGGTTGATCGCCTCGGCCTTCTGCTTGATGACCGCCGCCTCGGCCAGGCCGATCTTCTGCGTCTTTTCGGCCTCCGCGCCACCCACCGTCTTGATGACGGTGGCGTCGGCCTCGGCGAGCGCGGTCTTGGCCTTGGCCTCGCCCTCGGCGTGCTTGACGGAGGCCTGCGCCGCGAATTCGGCGATGGCGACGCTGCGTTCCGAGTCGACCACCTTGGCCTGGGTCGCGGCGATGGCGCGGGCCTGTTCGAGTTCCTTGCGGACGATCTCGGCCTGGCGCTGCGTCTCGTAGGTGACGCGCTCCTGCTCCGCGATCTTGCGGTCGGTGAGCGTCTTCATCAGCTCATCCGGCGGCGTGATGTCGCCGATGAGCGTGTCGACGGCGCCGACGTTGTATTCGTCGAGGGCGCGGCCGATCTGCTTCTTGGCGTCGGCCTGCCGTTCCGCGCGCGACTTCAGGAACTCGATGACGTCCGAATCCTGGGCCGCGTTGCGGAAGTAGTTGCCGATGGTGGGCTCGAGCACCTGCGTGACGAGGTTCACCATGCTGCCGAAGCGCGCGATCACCTTGGGGGCGTCGTTGCGCGGGATGTGGATGATCTGCGAGACGTCGAGGTTGAACTTGAAGCCGTCGGAGGAGCGCACCGTGATGGTGGAGAGCTTCTCGTCGAGCTTGTGGGCCTCGGTCTTGCCCGTGGCCCAGTTGAGCACGACGTTGGCCGTCGGGACGTTTTCGACGCGGTGCGTGCGCGGATTGATCGCGTAGCGGCCCGGGTCGAGCGGCTCGGCCCAGACGCCCTTTTTGCCTTTTTCGACCAGGTTGCCGTGGCGGAAGCTTTCGCCCGTGACGTCACGGCCCGCCTCGCCGACGTAGGCAATGACGACGCCGGCGTGCGCGATCGGCACCTCGGTCATCGCCACCGTTTCGACGGTCGCGAAGAGCGGGTTGATGAAGTAGCGGCCGGCGAGCAGCACCTGTTCCTGGAGGCCCTTGTAGCCGCCGGCGGCGAGGAAGGCCTCGCCGTCCTGGAACGAGCTGTGGCCGTCGACCTTGTGGCCGGCGATTTCACCCGCAGGCAAGCCGCGCCCCTCCTTGGTCGTCACCACGCCCACGCGATCCTCCTCGATCTCGAGGACCGGTGCCTCGTTCACCAGGAAGAGCGCGGTGTTAATGCGGTACGTGCCGGGCGGGATGACCGCGATCTGCGGACCGCGCTGGCCGCCATTCGCCAGGAATGCCCGGGCGTTCTGGAACGAGTCACTGTCCACCCGGCCGGCCAGCACGCGCCCGCCGGAGAGCGGCACCCCATCCCGGGCCTCGACGACGCCAATCTTGCCTTCCTCGATGGTGATGAAGGGGACGATATGGACGGAGTACTGCCAGGGCCAGAGCCAGTAGTGGAGGCCCGGCGCCAGCGTGTCGGCCTGGATGCCGGCCTCGCCGTGCAGGGCGACGATCTTGCCATCCGGCAGCGTCGCATGGGCGCCACCGAGGCTGAACTTCTTGGTCACGATGCCGACGCCGTTGTTCGGCACCATGACGATGCCGACCAGGCGCAGGAGGAGCTTGTTTGCGAGGCCCAGCACCACGAGCGCGCCGAGCAGCAGGAGGGAGGAGATGAGGAAGTTCGTGGTCATGGGAAATGTCGGGGTTGAAGGGAGCCGACGCGCGGAGAATCCCGGCTCCGGCCGGGCGCAGCAACGAAAACTAGTTTATAATCGTGCTAGTTTATCGCATCTCTTTAATACGCTCGTTTATACATTTGAAATTTACCTGCGCTCCCGCAGGGTCCGGCCATGCCCAAGACCAAGGCCGTCACCACCTCGGAACGCGAATACCTCGAACGCCGGCTCGCCCCGGTCTTGAAGGCCCTGCGGGAGGACGTCGCCCTGCGCGACGAGTTCCTGTTGTTCGTGCAACAGCGCGGCGGCAGCATCTCGCTCACGCTGGAGCGCCTCAAGACCGTGTGGTGGCCGAGCCGCAAGTCGATGTATCCCGGCTTCTTTGTGCTGGCGATCGTCGAGTTCGGCCTCGCCCACGGCCTGCTGCCGTCGGGCGCCAGGCGGAAATAGGCGGGCCGGTCTCAGCCCGTCTCGCCCAGGGCCTTCCGCAGGCGCGCCAATTCGGTTTTCAAGGCGGCCACCTCGGATTCGAGCGCCGCCAGGCGGGTTTCCACCTCGGGCGGCAACGTCATCGCAACCGCCACCTTCAGGGGTTCGCGCGCACCCTCGCCACCGGTGGCGCCCGCCAGATCCTCGGCCGACGGCTCGCCCGTCAGCAGTTGCACCCAACGGGCTTCCTTCTGGCCGGCCTGGCGTCCCAGCTTGCGGACCAGGGGCTCGGCCCGTTCCGTCGACAAATGCCCCAGCAGCGCCTCGCAACCGGCCAGGTCCGGCACCGGGGTCATGCGCTCGCAATTGCCGCGCAAGCCAGCCGTGGTCTGGGGTCCGCGGAGGAGCAGTTCCGCCACCATGGCCTGGGCCAGCGGTTCCACCGGGAAGAGTTCGCCGAAGCGGTGCCGGTACTTGATCGCGCGGGCGTTCGCGCCGCTGAAGGCCGTGACGAGCCGCTTGGCCCGCAAGCGGTCCAAGGCACCCTCGACCTCGCGCTCGCCCAGTTCCAGCACCGGCGACCGGTTGTTCTTCTGGTTGCAGGCGTTCACCAGCGCGTTGAGCGAAAGCGGATAGACGTCGGGCGTCGTGGCCTCCTTTTCGATGAGGCAACCGAGCACCCGGGCCTCCAAGGCATCAAGGATCACGGGGAGATTTGCGGCGTCTTGGACCGGGAGATCAGAATCGTGCATTCCTTTTCTTTCACACAAAGAGACGAGGAAGCGAAGCTCGAACCCAAACCCGTTTGCCACCAATCCACCCTCATTGACACTATTGGAACTAGAACCTCCGCCTGATTTTGACCCATCCCGCCATTAGTGGCGATTCGTGTCCATGAGTGGTTAACCGCCTTGGTCGTCAGTTCGCCGCTTTGCAGGATCCCCTTCCGTGTGTTCTGTGCCTTCTGTGGTCAAACCCGCCTTCACCCTTAACTCCCCCGAGACCGGCACCGAGTACTGGATCCATATCGCGAAGCCCAAGGCGCCGGAACCGTGGACCGCGGTGCTGGTCCTGGACGGCGACGACATGTTCAAGCCGGCGGTGACTGCGTACCAAAAGTCCGGCGTGACCACCCCGTTGCTGATCATCGGTGTCGGCTACGGCGGGAGCTTCGCCAAACCCGTGAACAAACGCGCACGCGACTACACGCCGGTGCACGCGCACGAGGAGGCGACCAGCGGGGGCGCGGCCAAATTCCGGAAGTTCCTCCGAAAAGCCCTGTGGCCCGAGCTGGCCCGACGCTATCCGATTCGCGACGACGTGCGTGGCATCGCCGGCTATTCGCTCGGCGCGTTGCTGGTGCTCGACGCCCTGTTCCAACCCGAGCCCTTCTTCACCCACCATCTCGCGGCCTCGCCCGCCATCTGGTGGGGCGAGGCCGCGATGCTTGGCCAGGTTGCCGCGTTGCACGCACGGGAACCCGGTGTGCCCGGCAAACTCTTCCTGAGCGTGGGCGAAAAGGATTCGCAATCCATGACCGGCGACCTGGCCCGGCTCGAAACCCAGCTGGGCTCGCTCGCGTTTCCCCGCCTTGAGGTCACCGTCCGCCGGTTCCCCGGGAAAAATCATTTCAACTGCCTGCCCATCGCCTTCGAAACCGGCCTGGCCGCGCTATTCGGCCGCGAATCCGATTTCACACCAAGAAGCTAAGCCACCTGTGCCATCGAAGGTGGCGCGACCTGCCCCCCAAGGCGCCTTTTTCGCCGCGGACCAGCTCAGCGCGTTGGCCTAACTCCCCTGCTTCCTTGTGGGATCTCCTTCGATCGGAATTCCTCCTGACATAATGCCGTCAGCGGGACGTGGTAGGATGTCGGCATGAAATCCTTCGTCATCCTTTTCCGCCAGGGCCCGTTCAACCTCACCGCCGCAGCCCGGGCGCGGCGCCAGGCGCAGGTTTCCCTCTGGGCTCGCGAACAGAATGCCCGCGGCCACCGCCTCGAGCCGCGCAGCCTGGCCCCCAGCGTCACGCGCCCCGGCATCGAAATGAGCGGCGAAGAGTACGGCAAATGGCCCGTCACCGCGTTGTTGTTTCTCGACGCCCGCAACCTCGACGAAGCCACCGCCATCGCCGCCTCGCATCCCGCCAAGGACTACAACGTCGCCATGGAAGTCCGTCCCTGGTCCCCGCCCGCCGTCCCGGTGGACCGATAGGCCCGGTTGGTGCCCGCGTGGCCGCGCTCCCCCGGGCGGGGCACGGTGAAATCCCCGGGGGCCGAATCGGGATTTTTCCCTGCTTGCCGAATTTGCGGTCTGCGGGCGGGCAGGTCTATTGGGAAACCATCGCCAGACCTTGAGGGGAGGCGCACATGGCACTCTCTCATGGATGATACGGCGGCATGTCTGGAAGAACTCGCCCGGCACCTGGCGACGCGGCGGGAATCCATCCTGGAGGGCTGGCGTTCCAAGAGCCGCAGCGATCCCGGTCAGACGACGGCCAATTCCCTGACGGTGTCGCAATTCAACGACCACGTCCCGGACATCCTCGACGCCTTCGAACAAAAGTTGCTGGCCCGGCCCGGCTCGCAACGGTCCGACCGGGTTGACCGGGAGTTGCATGGGCAGGAGATGAAGCATGGCCAGCAGCGCTGGCAGCAAGGTTACCGCCTTCCGGAACTCCTGCGCGAATGGGGTCACCTGCACCTCTGCCTGGCACGGGAGCTGGAAACCATCGCCGGGGAGCAACCGCATTGGCACACCGGCGCCCTGCTGGCCGCCCAGCGCGCCCTCATCCAACTGATCCACGACGGCATCAGCGAAAGCGCGGACCAGTATGCCCGCATGGAACGCGCCGACGCCGCGGGGCGGGTCAAGGACCTCACCATTGCCATCGATCAGTTGCGCGAACTGGAAAAACGCCGCACGCGGCTGATCCACCAAGTGGTCCACGACCTGCGCGGGGACGTGCAATCCGTCGGCAGCGTCGCGGAACTGCTGCGCCTGCAGGACCTGCCGGACTCGGAACGCGCGGAAATCTCATCCATCCTGCAGGAAGGTGTCACCGCCATTGCCGCGATGCTCGGCGACCTGATGGACCTGGCCCGGCTGGAGGCCGGCCAGGAAATACTCCGCGTCGCGCCCTTTGACGCGGCAGCCCTCCTCGCGGAGTTCTGCCGGGTTTCGCAATCCGGTGCCCGGACGCGCAAGCTTTACCTCCGGACCGAGGGTCCGGCGGAACTTCCCGTCGCCGGAGACGCGCACAAGGTCCGGCGCCTGGCCCGGAACCTTGTCCACAACGCGCTGAAATACACGAAGCAGGGCGGCGTCACCGTCAGTTGGGGCCGCGAGGACCACGGGTGGTGGCTCATGGTCAAGGACACCGGTCCCGGGTTGATGGGGGGACCGGGGGCGCCCCTGGCCGCCGGTTGGCGCGACGCCACGGCCAGCGCGCGGGAGGCGGAGACCCGGGCCGCCGCGCAAGAGGGCCGCGAATCCCGCATGCTGGACCAGGCGCAGGCTGGCTCGACGAATCCGGTGCCGTCCCATTCGGAACCGGGAGAAGGCATCGGATTATCCATCGTCAAACGCCTTTGCGAATTGCTCGAGGCCAGCCTCGAGCTGGTCAGCTCCGGCGACAGCGGCACGACCATCCGCGTGGTGTTTCCCGTTTCCTACGCCTCGGCTCCCAGTCGAATTGCACCGTGAGGCCATCGCGTCCCGCCAATGGCGGCGCGCCGGGCATGTATGGCCTTCCGGCGCGGGGGAAGGCCTTTCGCCGGACTAGCCCGCCTATTTCACACCCAGAAGTGTGAAGTATGCGGGCTAGCCGCAATATTTCACACCTGGAAACGAACCAACACACCCCGCCCTGTCGGGCACCCCTCTCCTAGAGGGGACTTCGGCTGCGCAGGCTTGGATTCCCCTCTATGAGAGGGGTGGCGCGCAGCGCCGGGGTGTGTCGGTCGCGCATGGAGGACTGTGAAAATGTCCGGGTTAGGGCGACGAGATCCGGCGCGGGGCCACGCCGGTGCGGGCGGAAGTTTCGTCCACGCGCGGTTCCTCCTCCAGGCGCTCGCGGCCCCGGCGGAGGACCGCCAGTTCGCGACGGGTGGAACTCGCCGAGCCGGCGAGCGAACTGGTGCCCGTCTTGGTTGACTTCGGCGCGGGGCGGGAAGCAGTGCGGGTAGTCTTCATGACCAGTTAGTGCCCGCCCGGCGCGCGTGGGTTCCCAAGTATCCCTGCCACCCTTGGCCGCCGCGGCGGTCCATTTCTGCATGGCCACCCTGATCATTGCCACTTCGGTCCGCAAACGCCGCGCCCGCCCCAGCGCGGGCAAGGATCTCCCCCGCATCTACCTGCTGTCCCCCGCCAACATGGCCGGGCTCCGCGCCAAAATGCTCCTCAATCCGCGCGCGCCCTTCCCCCTGGCCCGGAAGTTCCGCGAGGAGGGCGTACCGCTGGCGGAAGTCTTCAGCTTCACCAGCGGCCTCTATTTCCGAGGAAAAATCACCTATGCCCGCCACTTCGCCCACGCGACCCGGCGCGACATCATTCGCGTCATCACATCCAATGCAGGCCTCCTCGACCCGGATACCCTGGTCCGCCCGAAGGACATCATGGCCTTCGGCCGCACCGACATCGATCCCCTCGATCCCAAATACAACGAGCCGCTCCGCCGCGATGCCCTGCGGCTGGCGGAACGCACCGGCCGCGGGCCGGTGATTTTCCTCGGGAGCATCGCCACCCCGAAATACCGCCAGGTCCTCCTCGATGTGTTCGGCGACCGGCTGATGTTTCCGGTCGATTTCGTGGGCCGCGGGGACATGAGCCGGGGCGGCCTGCTCCTGCGGGCGGTCCGGGAAGGCCGCGAACTGCCGTACCAAGAGGTGGCGGACGCCGTCTATACCGGCCCGCGCGCCGTGCGCATCAGCGAAATTTCGCTGTAGGCGCGAAGGATTGGGCGCCGGGGTGCGTATCAGGGGCATGAACCCGATTGTCCTTCTCCGTCCCTCGCCTCTTGCCCTCCTCGCCTGCCTGGCCCTGTCCGTGGCGGTTTGTCCCGCGCAGGACAAATCCGCCGCCACCACGATCACCGCTGGTCCGCACGACCCGCATGCCATCTCCATCGATTTCCCGGGCGGGCCTTTCTCCCAGCTGGCCGCATCCTTGAAGGGGGATAGGCTGTCGATCGTCCAGTCCGCGGGCGTGGATCCGGTGCTTCCACCGTTCTCGGTCACCGACGCGCAGATTCCCTCGGTGATCGTGGCGTTGGGCCGCATCGTCGAACCGCAGGGCTACGTGCTGGATGTCACCGGCCCCAACGTCGCCGTATTGATGCGGCGGCCGGACCATTCCAGCCGGGATTTCGGGTCGTTCCAATTGGAAAACAAGATCGGCGAACGGAAAGCCGAGGATGTGATCGCCGCCATCCAGCAAGGCTGTGAGTTCTTCAACGAGGGACGGCCTTCCACCTTGCGGTTCAAATATCATCCCGCCACAAAGCTCCTGTTCGTGGCTGGCACGGAAAGCGAGGTCAACGTCGCCCACCGCGTTTTTGCCAGCCTGCCCGACAATCCGCCCAAGGCCGGAACCCCGGCGCCCGACAAGAAGTGAATTTCCCCGCCACCGCCGCCGGCCTCGCCTTGCGCTTGATCCCCGCCGACCATCCGGACACTGCGCGGGTCCCGAACCTGGCGCAGTTGACGATGGCGATGGCGCGCGGGGAGGACGCGGCGTGGTCGGAGTTCAACCGCGCCTACGGTCCGGCGGTATTCCGCCAGTTGCTGGCCCTGACGCGCGGCGACCACGCGCTGGCGCAGGACGCCCTGCAACAAACCTACCTGCGCGTGGCCAAACATGTCCGTCCCTGCGAATCGGAGGCGATGTTCAAAGGCTGGCTCCGCACGGTGGCCCGCTCCGCCCTGCTGGATTGCTGGCGCCGGCGGCGCAGTTTCACCGCACTTCTTTTTCGCAAGCAGCAGGAACCACCGGAGCTGGCGAACCCGGCCGACGATGATCGCCTGGTCGCGCAACTCGACGGCGCGCTTTCGCGGCTGGACGCAGCCGATCGCTCCCTCCTCGAGGCCAAGTATTTTTCCGGGCGCGAGGTGCGGTCGCTGGCCGAACAACTGGGCCTGACCCCGAAGGCTGTCGAGTCGCGCCTCACCCGCGCCCGCGAAGCCCTCCGGCGCGAACTTCTCGCCGCCCTCCAAAATCATGAATAAGCGGGAACAGCTCATGGCCGACGCGCTCGGCGGCCAGGGCGAGATCTTCGCCTTGCGCGCCGCGGCGCGAGTTCGGCGCCGTCGTCTCCTCGCGCGGGTCGCCGCGCCGGCCGGCGTGGCCGCCGCGATCATGGGCCTGCTTTGCCTGGCCCGGAATCCCGCCCCTCGTCCGGCGCCGCCCCTGCCGCCCGGCGCCGCGACGTCCGTCGTCGAGATCATTTCCGACCAGGAACTGCTGGCAGAGCTGAAGGACCAGCCCGTGCTGATCCTGCGCGACCAGTCCCGCATCACCGGCGTGATTTTCCTCGCGGACCAAACGGGTAAAAACCTGTAGCGGACGGAGAAGGGAAAAGGTCGGGCGGCCAGCGGCGGCGGCCAAGGCCATCGGCTGGTCCATTCGTTGCGACTGGGGTCTTGATGGCACGGAAGGCCTCACCGCCGTTTTACCTCAAGCCTCGTATAGCCGGGCCGATGCAGTGGTTAACGCAACGGCCCCCTCCGCCCTCACCGGCGGTCGCCGCTGCGTTGCCCGTCCCCATGGCACGCATCCTACTGCTTGACCCCAGCGAGACGGCGAGGCGCGCCCTCCGCGGCATCCTCGCCCGGGGGGACCATAAACTCATGGCAGTCGATACGCCGGCCCAGGCCTGGAGCCTGCTCCAGCGCAATCCGGGCGTGGATTTCATCGTCACCGAGCTGAAGCTGTCGGAGGGCACCGGCCTGGACTTCGTGCGCCGCCTCAAGGCGGACCTGCTCCTCAAACTCGTCCCGGTGATCGTCTACACCGCCGACTGCAACCGCGAGGCCGTCAAACAGGCGGTCACCCTCGGTGTCCAGAATTTCCTGGTCAAGCCGTACCATGATGACGCCATTTTCGCCGAACTCGACAAGGCCGCCGCCAATCCGTGGCGCGACCGCCATTTCGAGGAGGAGAAATCCTTCTGCAAGCTGATGGGCTACACGCCCGCCGATCTCCACAAAATGCTGGAGGAACTCCGCGGCGAGCTCGTCAACCTCGTCGAGTCGCTGCGCCCGTGCGCGGAGACTGCCGATGCCCGCGCCGTCAACGGGCTGGTCGGCCCGGTGCGCGACAATGCCGAGGCGGCCGGGGCCTGGTGTCTGGTTGAAAGCTTGCAGTACATCTCGACCTTGGTGGCCGAGGGCCAGTGGGCGTCGTGGCCCGCGGGCTTGGAGCTCCTGGACTTCTGCGCCTTGCTCATCGGCGGCCGCGCCGATCCGGACCGCAACCTCGCCCCTGATTTCAACCCCCCGGTGGAAGTCCCGGAGCTGCCCGGTGCCGCCGAGGAAGCCGCCTGGCTCGCCGCCCCCGCCGCGAACCAATGCCCGGTCCGCGACCGCGCCCAGTTGTTCAAGGCCATCGAGGCGCTCCCCGGTTGCCCGGTGATCCAGTGTTCCGCGGCCTCGTTCCAGATGATCGCCAACGGCCATCCGTCCTGCATCAACCCGCTGATGGACCTGGTCGCCCGCGACCCCGGCCTGTCCGCGCAAATGTTGATCTCCGCCAACCTCGCCCATCCGCCGCAGCCCGGCGAGAATCCCATCGACGATGCCCGGCTCGCCGTCGGCCAGTTGGGCGAAATGCGGCTGGAGAAGCTGGCCCGCAACCTCCTCATCGTCGAGGAGCGCACGCTCGAATTGCCGCCCGCCTTCAGCTGGTCCAAGTACTGGACCCACCTGCGCGGCACGGCCCGCATTGCCCAGCTCATCTGCCGCGACCTCGAGTTCAACAGCCTCGAACCGGTGGCCCGCACCGCCGGTCAGCTCCACGACATCGGCAAACTCCTTGTCGCCCATCTGCACCCCGGCGGCTTCCGCGCCATCCTGCAGCACGCACGCCAGCATCGCCTCCCCCTGGCCGAGGCGGAAAAACTTTTCCTGGGCTGCACCACCGCCGACCTCGGCGCCCACTTCGCGGAAAAATTCGGGCTCGGCAAGCGCTTCGCCAACATCATCCGCTGGATCGACAACCCCGAGGGCGCCCCCGAGGAAAACAAGCTGGTGGCCATCCTCTCCCTTGCCCGGGACCTCTGTCACCACAACCGCGTCGGCGCTTCCGGCGATCCCGTCCGGGCCGAAACCCTCACCATCGAGACGACGCCCGAGTGGCGGATCCTGCGCGAGACGGTCTACCCCAGCTTCGAGCTGCCGAAATTCGAACGCGCCATGCACGCGCACTGTGACCTGCTGCGGACGGAATTCAGCGGGCACCAGGCCGGCACCGTCGGCGACCTGGTCGCGAAAGCGGTGGCCTGAGGCGCTGGGAGGCCTGGCGGGTTTGCGTCCCGGCGAGCCGGCCCGCTGAGCCAAAATCATGCAGCCCCAAGCCGCAAAACACGTATTGCTCCGGTCAGGAAGAAACGGGGTGGTTGTAGCCGGGGTCGGTGACCCCGGACCGGCCTCAGCGAGGCCGGCTACAGCGCCGCTGTTTCCTATTGAGTGTCGCGCAATCGCCTTACACACCCCGTCGCTTCGCGCCACCCCTCTCGAGAGGGGAGCCACACCTCCGGAAACGATGGTCCCCTCTTGAGCCGGAACGATGCAATTGAGTCCATTTTCAGACTGGGCCCGGCTGCACCAAAGGGTAGAGGGCGTTGCTCCCCAACGCGCTGAGGACGTCCGCTGCGAAAGAAGCGCCCTGGGGAGCAGGTCGCTCCACCTCAACTGCATGAGTTTTTGGCTGAGCGGCGGGCCCTCGAAAAGTCCCTCACTTGATCCCCAGCAGCTCGACCTCAAATACGAGCACGGCGTTGGGCGGGATGCCTGGCCGGCCCTGCGGCCCGTAGGCCAGGTCCGACGGGACGGTCAATTTCCACTTGTCGCCCACGGACATCAGCTGCAGCGCCTCGGTCCAGCCCCGAATCACCCCGGTGACCGCGAACTCGATCGGCTGGCCGCGCTGGACCGAGCTGTCAAACACGGTGCCGTCGATGAGCGTGCCATGGTAATGCACCTGCACCGTGCTGTTCATTGTCGGCTTCGCGCCGGTGCCTTTCTTCAAGACTTCGTATTGCAGGCCGCTCGCGGTGGTCTTTACGCCGGCCTTCGCCTTGTTCTTGGCCAGGTAGTCCTTGCCGGCCGCGAGCTGTTTCTCGCCTTCCGCCGCCGCGGCCGCCGCAGCCTTTTGCCGCATCGTGCCAAATGCCGCGTTCAAGTCCGCCTCGGGCAGGCGGGGCGCGCCGCCCGCCAGGCCGTCGTCGATGCCGGCGGCGAGCGCGGCCCGATCCAGCTGGAGCAGCTTCTCGCGGGACAGGTTCTGGCCCAGGTTGAAACCGAGACCGTAGCTGACCTTCTGGTCAACCGTGGTGAATGCCGCCGATGCCGCCGCCGGTTTGGCGGCATCCGGCTTGGCGGCGGTCTTCTTGTCGCCGCAGCCCGTCAAAGCCAGCGCAGCGAGGACGGCGAGGAAGCCAGGGGAAAAGGGTGTGGTTTTCATGGACCATCCAGCGTTGGCAACCGGCGCGAGCCTGACAAGTCCCGGGTGGCGCCCGCGGACTTTTTCCCCGGACGCCTCCGCGCCGGCGCCGGTCACTGGTCCAGGGGCATCAACTCGATGTTGCGGAACCAGACGGGCTGCGATTCGGCCTGCAAGGCGATGTGGCCGGAGCTGATTTGCAGGGGGGCGCCGAGGGCCAGCAGCTTCTGCGCATCCTTGTCGCGCGGGTCGAGTTGCGGGTGCTCGTACCGGAGCACCTCCTTGCCGTTGATCCGATGGATCACCTGGTCATTGCCATGCACCTCCACTTCGACCGCCACCCATTCCTCCAGCGGGGAAAGAGCGCCGGTGGCCTCGACGATGTGGTTGGTGGTGAACTTGCCGTTGATCACCAGGTTCGTGCCCGGGGTGCAGGCATTGCCGGTCTGCTTGCCCGCCGAGGTGCCCGTGCACAGGAACTGGACCTCCATGCTCGCCGGCCACAGTTGCTCGACGGTCATGGTCAGCGGGGATTGCGAATGGATCATCACGCCGCTGTTGCACTTGGCCCAGGAGGGAGAATCCGCCACCGCCTTGCCCGTGAAGCGGTACTCGAGCCGCAGGATGTAGCGGGAATAAGCCAGGTTGCTATAGAGGTGGCCGAACTGCTCGTCGAATTTCCCGTACTTGTCGTAGGCAACCTTGATCATGCCGTCCTCGACCCGGAAGGTGTCGGCATAGTTTTCCCCCAGCGGATGCTTGGCGATCTTGACCGTCCAGCCATCGAGGTTGGTGCCATTGAACAGCTTGATCCAGGGACGCCCGGCGGGGGCATCGGCGCCAAAGGCGGCGCTGCAAAACATAAGGACGGCGGCGAGGCCGGCGAGGGGGGACGGGGAGCGGGGTTTCATGGAAGGGCAACAGCGTAGCCAGCCGGCCGGCCAAAACAAAAAAATTCCCGGTCTCCCGGAGACCGCGCGATCCAAGCACTATAATAAGAGCAGATGTGTGCCGGCCGTCGCTTGAACGATCATCGGCTTGGTTGTACTTTCCGTGGCACCGGCACCCCACGCCCGCCCTCCGGTCAGGAAGATGACCCGACCCAACCCCTGTCGCTTCATGAAAACCCCCGTGCTGCTGCCCCGCGCATCTCCTTTCCGCCGGCTTGCCTTGGCGGCATCGGCCCTGGCCCTGGCGTTGCCGGCGGCAGCCCCCGCCGCCTCGAAGAAGAAGCCCGCCCCCGCGCCGGCGCCCGCCGTGGCCGACGAGCCGAAGGAATACACGCTCTTCATGGGCACCGATTTTGCCATCCAGCAGGGCAAGGAATACTACCGCGTGCGGGACGTCAGCGGCGGCAATTTTATCATCAAGGTGAAGGAAAAGGAAATCGCCGTCCCGATGCGCACCGGCAACGGCACCCTGAAGGTCAACCAGGCCCTCAAGCTGACGGCCGTTTCCGCGCGCATCGACAAACTCAAGGCCGAGCGCGCCTACACGCCGGACAACGATCCCTACCGCCGGTTCAACGCGAAGTCCGGCGCCGCGCAGGGCGCCGCGGACGCCACCATCATCTCCGGGATGAATGCCGACGCGGCCGCCCGCATGGCGACTGGTGCCGCCAATGCCGCGGCCGGCGAAATGCGGGCCACCGGCTCCGTCAGCGCCGGCACGCAAAGCGCGATGGAAAACGCCGGGATCATCCAGGCCCGGACCGCCCAGAATTTCGACGAGGCGGCCTACCAGAACTCCTTCAGCACCTTCAACAACCCCGGCATGGCGGCCCTCGAGCTGAGCAACGAACTCGCCGAGGAGAACTTCGATGCCATGAAGTATTCGTTCGAGATATCGTCCGAATTTCCGCTGAACCGCCCCTACCTGGTCTTCGTCGTGCGCTACCATGAAAAGGACCAGCCGGGCAAGGGCGGCACCTCGATCTACGCCAAGCCCATCGAGCCGATCGGAATCAATCCGGCTCGGATCAACATCATCCAAACCGGCATGCCGGTCGGCTTCGTCGTCGAGGAATGTCAGGTGCGCCTCTATGACAACGGCCAGGAGATCGCGACCAACGTGGCGCCGCGCCGCGTGGCCATGAATCGGGACGACGCGTTCGATTACATGCTGATTGAGCGCCTGAGCCGTCTCAAGGACGCCACCGTGGACCCCGCTCCCGCCATCGGCAAATTGAACGAGGAGGCCAAATCCAAGCTCAATATCGACCAGCTCAAGCAGTACTACTACGTCAAGGTCTCACCCGAGGGCCGCGTCGAAGCCGCGTTCCGCGATGAGGCCTGCTCGCAGGCGGTCGACGCCACCGTCGCCGCCGTCCTCAGCACCATCCGCTTCTACCCGGCTCTCGAAAAAGGGCGCCCCGTGGAGGGGGTCCTGAAGTTCGCCTTCCGCGACCTGACGATCTGAGGGGGGCTGATACGAGGGGATCGCATGCAGGGTCGGTGGTTGCGCCAACCTCAGGCGGGATCCTGCAATTGATGGTGGAGCGAACTGCTCCCCAGGGCGCTTTGCATGCAGCGAACGTCCTCAGCGCGTCGGGTAGCCGTTTCGGCAAGGCTCAAGGCCCTGAGCTCCGTCGAACGGGCAACGCGCTCCACCTTTCGACGGGATCGATTTCACTCCGCAGATCGCCCCAGTTGAATGGACCCGGCTGAAGGAGGCTGATCGCGGGCATCGCATGTAGGGTCGGTGCTTGCGCCGACCTCGGGCGCGAGGTCGGACCAAGGTCCGACCCTACTTTCAAGCACCCGCTCCCTTGCTGACCAAGAAAACGAGCCGCGACACGCCGCCAATGTCGCTGGACGAATCGCGCGGTCGCCGTAGCGTGGGCGGGCGATGGCTGCCTTTGAACATGCGCTGATCCTGCTCCTGCTGGTCGCCAGCCTCAACGTGGTTGCACGCTGGCTGCCGTGGCCGCCTTTGATCACCTACCTCGCGGGTGGAGTCGGCGCCGCCTTCGTGCCGGCTTTCCCCCGCATGGAACTCGACCCGGGGTTTTTCTTCCTCTGCTTCCTGCCGCCCCTGCTTTTTTCCGACGGCTGGCTGATGCCGCTGCGTGAGTTCGCGCAAGCCCGGCGCGCCATCCTCACGCTCGCCATCGGGCTTGTCATCTTCACCACCGTGACCGTCGGGCTCGTCGCCTGGTGGCTGGTGCCCGGTCTGCCGCTGGCGATGGCGTTTGCGCTCGGCGCGATCGTGTCACCCACCGACGCCGTGGCGGTCAACGCCATCACCGAACGCCTGCGCGTGCCCAGCCGCCTCACGACCGTTCTCAATGGCGAAAGCCTGATGAACGACGCCACGGGCCTGGTCGCCTTCAAGTTCGCCCTGGCCGCCTCCGTCGGCGCCGGTTTCTCGCTGATGCACGGCGCGCTGACCTTCACGCTGCTGGCCCTCGGCGGCTTCGCCCTCGGCCTCGGCGTGGGCTACGGCATCGGCCGGTTGCGCGATTTCATCCAGCGCCTGCAAAGCGCCGACCCCGTCATCGAGATCACGCTGTCCCTGCTCACGCCCTTCGCCGCCTACCTCGCCGCCGAGGCCGCGGGTGTGTCGGGCATCCTCGCCGTGGTGGCCGCCGGCCTCTACTCCGGCTGGCGCGATCCGGTGCAAATGGACGCGGAGACGAGGCAAAACGCATTCGCCGTGTGGGGCCTGCTGATTTTCTGGCTCAACGGCGCCGCCTTTGTGCTGCTCGGCCTGCAATTTCCGACGCTGCTGGCGGCCGTGCGCGAACACTTTTCGTTCGCGCAGGTGCTCGGCTTCACCGCGGTGATCGCCGGCACGGCCATCGTGGCCCGCCTCGCGTGGGTTTTCTCCAGCATCTACCTCCCGGTTCTTACCTCCGGGGTATGCGCCCGCGATGCCCGGTCGGACACCGGGCTGGTCCTCGGGTGGGCGGGCATGCGCGGGACCGTCACTCTGGCGGGTGCGCTCTCGATTCCGCTCACGCTGCCGACCGGTGCGCCGTGGCCCGCGCGCGACATCGTCATCTTCCTGGCGTTCGGCGTCATCGCCGTGACGCTGCTCCTGCAAGGCACCACGCTCGAGCCGCTCATCCGCTGGCTCGGCCTGCGCGAGGACCAGAGCCGCGCCCAGGAGGACCGCATGGCCCGCATCACGGCGGTCACCGCGGGACTCAAGGCGCTGCGCGCGCTGGAACGCGAGGCCAACACGCCGGACCAGGCCGCCGCCCTCTCCCAGGTCGTGTCCGAGTATGAACACCGGCTCGCGGTCCTCGACGCCGAAGCCGAAACGCGCCGCAGCGCCCGCCGTCGCCGCAAAGCCGGGCATGCGTACCGCCTCGCCGCCCTGCTCGCCGAGCGCCAGGCCATCGATTACCTCTGGCGCGAAACAAAGATTGCCGACGAGGTCCACCGGCCCTTGCAGCAGTTGCTCGACCACGAGGAGTCGCTGCTGCGCAACTCGCCGGTGCCGGCGGAGGAATGAGGCGGATTAGATTGTAGGGTCGCCGCTTGCGTCGACCTCGCGCCTGAGGTCGCCGCAAGCGGCGACCCTACATTGCAGCTGCCCGCGTGACCCCGGGCGCTGATTTGGGAGTTCGCGAGCCGGCGCGCTGAGGTCAGCACGCTTCACCCCTCAGCCGCAGCCTGATTGGCAGCCCGTTTGCGAAAATCCCCATTGCAGCCATTCTCACCGCATCATGGTCGCCTTTGTCTCATCGTCTCGCGGCACCGAAACGGTACCGGCACCGTCTGTTCCCTCCGACAACCTGCTCCTCGACGCCTACTCGGAAGCCGTCAGTTCCACGGTCGAGAATGCGGGCGCGGCGGTCCTCCACCTCGAGGTTCGCGCTCGGCGCGGCGGGGACCATGCCGGTGGCGGCAGCGGCTCCGGTTTTTTTCTTTCGCCGGACGGCTACGCCCTGACCAACAGCCATGTCGTCCATGGCGCCTCCAGCCTGTTCGTGCACCTGGCCGACGGCCGGCGACTGCACGCCGACCTGATTGGCGAGGATCCGCACACCGATCTCGCGGTGGTCCGCGTCAGCAGCGAGGCCGTGCCCTTCCTGCCGCTGGCCGATTCAGACCGCGTCCGCCCCGGCCAGATCGCCATCGCGCTCGGCAGCCCCATGGGCTTCCAGCAGACCGTCACCGCGGGAATCGTGAGCGGCCTCGGGCGTTCGCTGCGCACCCAGTCGGGCCGTACCATCGACCAGATCATCCAGACCGACGCCGCGCTGAATCCCGGCAACTCCGGCGGCCCGTTGCTAAACACGCGCGGCGAGGTCATCGGCGTGAACACCGCGATCATCCGCCCCGCGCAGGGCATCTGCTTCGCCATCGCCAGCAACCTCGCGCACTGGGTGGCGGGCTGGCTGATCAAGGACGGCCGCGTGCGCCGCAGCTACCTCGGTGTCGGCGGGCAGACGGTCCCGTTGCTCCGCGCCGTGGCCCGCACTTATCACCTCGACCAGGCCACCGGCGTGCTCGTGTCCCATCTCGCACCCAACAGCCCGGCGCTCGCCGCCGGATTGCGCGAGGGCGATGTCATCGTGGCGCTCGACACGCACGCGGTGCGCACGGTCACCGACCTGCACCAGTTGCTCACGGCTGATACCATCGACCGGCCGGCCGCCCTGACCTTGCTGCGGCGCGCCGAGCGCATCGTGCTGACCGTGCGGCCGGCGGAGATGCCGGTGGCGTGAGCCAGGCGGAACAAGGTGGTCGTCGCTTTCCACCGCGACGACAATCGCCCGCCGTCGCCATGCGCCACGGCAACGATTTTCACCGGAAGAATCGGTGATTCTCCTGCCATCGACCGACCTTGGCGTCGGGCTGGAAACCGACGCCCACCCTTCCGGAATCTCCCCTTGCCGTTTGACGAATGGCGCGGGCAATCGCACCTTCCCCCACCCTTAGCCATGACCCTCGCGCCTATTCACCGCCTCGTCCTTTCCCTGCTTGCCACCGTCGCCCTCGGAGCCACGGACGCGCCCCGTCCCTGGCCCAAGGACCCGTTCCTGCCCGTCACGGCCGAGCGCATTGCCGCCCTGCCCGCGGCGGAACAGCCGGCGTGGCAGGCGTATTGGGAAAAATCCCTGGCGCAGGAGAAACTGCTGCCCGACCGGAAAAGGGCGCGCGAATACGCGCCGGCCAAGCCCCTTGACGGGCCGCCGATCCCGGCCATCTACAGCACCCGCCTCAGGCTCAATTCGCCCGAAGCCTGGTATGCGACGGCCGAGGCGCGCTCGCTGGCGGACCACCTCGTCACGTGGCAAACCCCCGTCGGAGCCTGGACCAAGGGCGGCGACTATAAGCGCGACGCCAAACCCGAGGACAACCACCATGATGAATTCAGCGGCGGCACCTTCGACAACGATTCCACCATCACCGAACTGCGGTTCCTCGCGCGGGTGATTCATGCCGCGGCCGGCGCGCCCGACGCCGCGGCGCAGGTGGAGCGCTGGCGGGCCAGTTTCCTGCGCGGCCTCGCTTACATTTTCGATGCGCAGTACCCGAATGGCGGCTTCCCGCAGATCTATCCGCTCGTCGGAGGCTACCACGATGCCATCACCTTCAATGACGACGCGCTGGTGCACATTCTCGAGCTGCTGCACGCCATCGTCGCGCGCGAGGATGGGCTCGAATTCGTGCCGGCGGAATCGGCCGCGCTCGCCCGCGAACGGCTTGCCGCGGGAAGACGCAACCTCCTCGCCTGCCAGCTTCGCGACGCCGCGGGCCGGCCGACCATCTGGGGCCAGCAGCACGATGCCCTGACACTCAAGCCGTGCGCCGCGCGCAACTTCGAGCCCGCTGCCGAGTGCTCCCGTGAAAGCGCTTCGCTGGTGCGCTTCCTCCTGACCCTGCCGCAACCCGACGCTGACGTTGCCGCGGCGATCCACGGCGCGATGGCGTGGTTCGACCGCCATGCGCTGCACGACGTCACCTGGAATTTCCGCGCGCCGGCCGGCACCGGGCTCACCCCGACGCCCGGCGCGCCTCCGCTCTGGGCGCGGTTCTACGAATTCGAGACCGGCAAGCCCATCTTCGGCGAGCGCGACCGCACGATCCACTACGACGTGGCCGAACTGGGCCTCGAGCGCCGCAATGGCTACGGCTGGTTCAACACCGCCGCCAGCGAACTTGTCCCGCTGTACGCGAAGTGGAAACAAAGCGCCCCGCCGGCGAAGTGACGCGGCGGAGTTGGAAACCGGGTTGAATGTGGGAGGGGCTTTATGCCCCGATGGGACATGGCGATCGCAAGCAGTCGGGGCATAAAGCCCTCCCACACTTTCCACGGATGCGGACAACAAAAGAGCGGGTCACACGGTCCGACTCGGCAAAGGTGGAGCGACCTGACCTCAGGGCGCTTCGCTGCCGCTGTGTTCAGCCAGACTTAAGCAATGGGGACTTCGTTTCGTCCTGAAATTCACGTATTCAAAAGGTGGTCGTCGATTTCCATATCGACGACAAGGACTCACGAGGCGTGCGAACGTCGCGCCGGTATGGAAACCGACGCCCACCATCTGCAGATTCCGCTTAGCCCTCGTAGCCGGGGAGCGTCTTGTCGACACTCTCGCGGGCGAGCTTGGCGTAGGAGGGCAGGCCGTTCTCGTAGGGCACCGTGACCTCGCCCTGGATGAGCGGGGTGGCGTAGCGGAAGAACTGGAAGTTCAGGCTGACGCCGTCCTCGTTGATCCACTCACGCGGCAGCTTCTTCAGGTTGCCGACGATGTCGCCGAGGCTGGATAGGCCCGTCTCGCAGGTATACTGTTCGCCGTCGCCGCGCACGAGCGTGACCAGTTTGCCGGTCTCGCCCGCGATGGCGGCCTTCACGGCCGCCTGGCCGGCGAGGAAGGCCTCGTCGGAATCGGTCTTGGACGACAGATGGGCGGCGGCGCGCTGGGCGACACCGAAGCGGGACACCCGGGCTTTCACGCCAAGTTGCTGCTCGACCAAGTCCTTGAGCAGTTCGCCCACGCCGCCGAGCTGGGTGTGGCCGGCCGCGTCGTTGGAACTCGTCTCGACGGCGACATAATTGCCGTCCTTGTCCACCAAGCCTTCGCCCACGACCACGACGCAGTGCTTCTCGCGCTTGAGGACACGGCGGACGTCGTCGAGGAACTTCTCGTTGGTGAAGGGCACCTCGGGCACGTACACGAGGTGCGGGGGATCATTCGGGTGGTCGCGGCGCTTGGCCAGCGAGGCGCCGGCGGCAAGCCAGCCGGTGTTGCGGCCCATGACCTCGACCAGCGTGACGAGGTCGCCCTGGCCCATGGCGTCGGCGTCGAGCGCCAGTTCCTTGACGGTAGCGCCGATGTACTTGATCGCGCTGCCGTAGCCCGGGCAGTGGTCGGTGACGGAAATGTCGTTCTCGATCGTCTTCGGCACGCCAATCACGCGCAGCTCATAGCCTTGGGTGGCGGCGAGTTCGGCGAGCTTGGCGGCGTTTTCCTGGCCCTCGGCGTCGCCGATGTGGAAGTAATAGCGGATGTTGTGCGCCTTGAACACCTCGAGCACGCGTTCGAAGTCGGCCGGCTTCTTGAGCTTGGCCCGGCACGAGCCCAGCGCCGCGCCCGGCGTGAAGCGGAGGCCGCGGATGGCCTGCTGCGATTCGGCGGCGAGGTCGACAAAGTCCTCCCCCAGGAGACCGAGCACGCCGTTCAGCGAGCCATAGACTTCCTCGATGCAGGCATGGTTAAGGGCTTCGGAGACGACGCCGGCGACGCTGGCATTGATGACGGCGGTCGGGCCGCCGGTCTGGCCGATGAGACAGTTTCCAACTAGTTCTGCCATGGTGTGGATGTGTTAAAGCGGGGGAACGAAATGGGAAATGAACGGGAATGGTCAAAAAAGGCCCCGCCGCGCGGACTGGCAAACCAAATCTCCCGCCGGACCGAGATTCATGCGCCCCGCCCGGCGCCGGCTACATACTGTCCGCGAAAAATGCGGTGCGGTTCCGGTCCCGGCGCCGGAAATATTTTTCCCCGAACGCCCGGCCTCAGAGCAGCTTGCCCGGGCGGTATTCGTCGGCGCCTTTGTGCTTTTTCACCAGCGGGGTGACCGTGGCGACGAAAGAGTCCACCTGGTGCGGGGCGGCGCCGACAAAGCGTTCGCTCTCGCCGAGGATTTCCGTGAGCTTCTTCTTGCCGAGGCCGATGCGCTTGTCGCCCGCCAAGAGGTCCAGCAGGCTGGCGCCGCCGGCCGCGCCGGAACCTTTGGGCGCAGGCGGGCCGTTGCGCAGGGCCTTGGCCGCCGCGAGCGCGTGCTCCTTGATGGCCTCGTGCGCGGTCTCGCGGCCCGCGCCGCCCTTCACCGCCTCCATCAGGATCGTCGTGGTCGCGAGGAAGGGCAGGTTGCGCTGGTTCTCGGCGGCGATGGCGGCGGGGAATGCCTCCATCTGCTGCAAGACGGTGATCCACGTCTCGAAGAGGCCGTCGATCGCAAAAAAGGCGTCAGGCAGCGCGATCCGGCGCACGACCGAGCAGGACACGTCGCCCTCGTTCCACTGGTGACCCGCGAGGTTCGCCGTCATGGTGACGTAGCCCGCGAGGATCGTCGAAAAGCCGCAAACGCGCTCGCAATTCCGCGTGTTCATCTTGTGGGGCATGGAGGACGAACCCGTCTGGCCTTTCTGGAACCCCTCGGTCAGCAATCCCGCGCCGGCCATGAGCCGGAGCGTCGTCGCGCAGCTGGCCGCGGCGGCGCCCGCCTGGTGCAATGCACTGACCACGTCGAAATCCAGGCTGCGCGGATAAACCTGGCCGACCGCCCGCAGCGAAGCCTTGAAGCCGAGATGCCTGAGGATGCGGCCCTCGAGCTGGTCCACCTTGTCGGTGTCGCCCCCGAGCAGCGTGAGCTGGTCAAGCTGCGTGCCGACGGCGCCCTTGAGGCCGCGCACCGGATAACGCGCGATGAGTTCCTCGAGTCGCGTGTCGGCGACGAGCAGTTCCTGGCCGAACATCGCGAGGCGCTTGCCGAGCGTGGTCGATTGCGCCGGCACGTTGTGGGTGCGCCCGGTGATCATCACGTCGCGGAACTCGGCCGCTCGCCTGGCCAGCAGGTGCAGCGCGGCCGCCGCCTTGAAGCGCACCAGTTGCAGCGCGCGGGCGACCTGCAACTGCTCGACGTTTTCCGTCAGGTCGCGGCTCGTCAGCCCGAGGTGGATGAACTGGCGCTTGGCGAGGTCGGAGAATTCCTCGAGGCGCGCCTTCACGTCGTGGAGCGTGACGCGCTCGCGCTCCTTGATGCGGTCGAGGCTGACATCGTTGCGCACGCGCTCGTAGTCCTTGATCGCCTCGGCCGGGATCGCGACGCCGAGGTCGCGCTGGGCCTTCATCACGGCGATCCAGAAATCGCGCTCCAGCAGGATCCGCCCGTGGGCCGACCAGATTTCGCGCATGGCCGGCGACGCATAGCGTTCCGCCAGCACGTTGGGAATGGGATCGGCGGATTGGGTGGACGTCGGATTGTTCAAGGCGACCAACGCTTGCGCGTTGGGCGTCCGGTTGGAAGGTGAAAGTTGGAAGACCGGCTGTTGGGACGCAGGGTCGGACCTTGGTCCGACCTCGCGCACGAGGTCGGCGCACGCGCCGACCCTGCATTCGATCACTCGAACAAGCTGCCCAACCCATCGCTCACCGTCCGGATCGGCGTTGCCTCGCGCCGCCATTCGTAACCGACTTTCGCCATGCCCCGCCGCTTCGCCCGCCTGCTTTGCTGTCTCCTGGCACTGGCTGTGTTCGCGGTGGGATCACCCGGCGCCGCCCTGCCCCAGCGGGCGTACGTCTGGCAGCGCGCGTGGACTCCCGCCTTGCGGCAGAGTCTACCGGAAATCGGCCCGACGTTCGCCGCCCTCGACGTGTTGGCCGCCGAGATCTCGTTCCGTGACTCAACTCCTGCGGTCAGCCGCATCACGCCGGACTGGGTGGTCTTGAAGGCGGCGCGCACACCGATCGGCCTCGTGGTGCGGATCGGAAGTTACCCGGGAAGCTGGGCAGCGGATGCTCCGCCGGCGCGCCTCGTGATCCAGACTTGCCGCGAGGTCCTGGCCGAAGCCCGCCGCCAGGGCCTCGTACCGGCCGGCCTGCAGCTGGACTTTGACGCGGCCACGGCCCGCCTGGTGGAGTATCGCGGGCTATTGCAGACCGTGCGCCGGGAAGTCGCGCCCTCCCGGCTGGAAATCACCACCCTGCCCGATTGGCTGCGCAGCCCCGATTTTCCCGCCCTGATCCGGGAAACGGACAGTTACGTCCTGCAGGTCCATTCCCTGGAGAAACCCCGCGCCTTCGCCGACGCCTACACCCTCTGCGATGTCGGGCGCGCCGAGGCCTGGATCGCGCAGGCTGCGCAGCTCAAGCATCCCTTCCGCATCGCGCTGCCGGCGTATGGCTACCGCCTGGTTTTCGATGCGGCTGGAAATTTCGCGGCGCTTGAGGCCGAGGGGCCGGCCCAAACCTGGCCAGCGGGACATCAGACCCGCCTCGTGATGGCCGACCACGAGGCTCTGGCGCATTTTGTCCAACGACTGCTTGCCAGCCCGCCGCCGGGCTGCGAAGGATTGGCCTGGTTCAGGTTTCCGATTCCTGACGATGAGCTGGCCTGGAGTTGGCCGACCTTGCGCGCAGTCATGCAAGGCACGCCCCCCGAGGCTCGCCTCAAGCTGCTGGCCCGACCCAACCTGTCCGGCTCGTTCGACCTCGCCGTCACCAACCTAGGCACGGCCGCGGCCGCACCGGTTGCCTTTCGCGTGGAATGGCCCGACGCGCTCCTTGTCGCCGCCGACACCCTCGGTGGCTGGCAGCTTGAGCGGGTCGATGCCCACACGCTGATCGTGCGACCGCCACCTTTTGGCAGCAACGGCCAGCTGCGGCCCGGCGAATCCGTGGGCGTCGGCTGGCTGCGACTCGCCCGCCCGGCCCCGCTCACCGTCACCCCCATTCGCTAATGTTTTTCCTCCCATGTTTTCCCCGCATCGCTCTTCCCGACTTTCCGCCGCCGTCCTCGGCGGCCTGTTCATCCTGCCCGTCCGGCCGCTGCCGGCCTGCGGCCCGGATTTTCCCAATGCCTACCTCGCGTTGTCCGCCCAGGACCTCGCGGGCCTTCCCACCCTGAATTTCGCCGCGGAACTCGGGCGGGTTTTCCCAACCGACCGGCCGCAATCGTCCTACACCGCGGGCGAAAACCACGACGCCGAGCTCGGGGAAATCCGCGAAGTGCTGGCTGCACGGCTGCCCCGTCGCCGGGTCGATTTGCTCCTCGCGAAGTACAACCGGATCGAGCCGCCCCCGGAACTCCCCGCCGAATTTCACCTCTATGCGGCCGGCGCGCGCGCGTGGCATGGCGAGCGGGCCGGCGAGGCGGTCGCCGCGTGGCGGCAACTTCTGGCGCTGCCCGCCAACGAGCGCCGTTACCGCACCGTCTGGGCCCACTACATGATCGGCCGCGCGTTGTGGGACACCGACGAGCCGGCCGCGCGCGCGGCGTTCCAGGCGGCGCGGGCGGCCGCCGCCGCCGGATTTTCCGACAGCGAGGGGCTCGCGGCCGCGAGCTTCGGCTGGGAGGCTCGCACGCACCTGGGGACGGGCGAGATGGCGGCGGCGCTGCAGCTGTATTTTCAACAACACCTCGCGGGCGACCCGGGCGCCGCCTCTTCGCTCCAGATGGTCATCCAGAAGGTCTTTGCCGACGACGCCAAACCCGGCGACGAACCGGCGCTCAAGGCGATCGCCGCCGACCGCCAGCTGCGGGCCATCGTGACCGCATGGTTCACCTCCCGGGGCGGGCCGAACCGGACGTGGAGCGGGCAGGCGACGAAACAATTCCGGCGCTGGCTGTCCGCGCTGCCCAAGGACGCGAATCTCGAGCCGACCGAGGCCGACCGCTGGGCTTGGGCCGCGTACCAAAACGGACTCTGGAGCGACGCCGATGCCTTCGCCGCCGTCGCGCCCGCCGAAGCGCCCGCCAGCGAATGGGTGCGCGCGATGCTGCGGCTGCGCGAAGGCGACCTGGTTGCCGCGGTCGGCCATCTCAGCGGGGCGGCCCAGGGGTTTCCGCGGGACGCGGCGCTGCAGTCGCCGCTTTTCCGGAGCAATGACTGGCATTTTCAAGCGGCGCATGAGGATCCCCCGCAGGCCCGTCTCGACGGCGTGCGCGGCGTGCTGGCGTTGCGCCGCGCGCAATACACGGAGGCGCTCCGGCTCTTCGTCGCCGCCGACCACTGGGCGGATGCCGCGTATGTGGCGGAACACGTGCTGACGCTGGATGAACTCACGGCCTTCGTGCGCCACGACCTACCCGCGGCCAACGGCGCGGCCGACGCCGCGCCCCATTCGCCCGCCGCGTTGCGGGCGTTGCTCGCGCGGCGCCTCGTGCGCGCCGGCCGCTTCGACGACGCCCGGGAGTATTTTGCGGAGGACTTCCGGCCGACCTTCGACCGGTACGTCGCGTTCGTGCGCGACGGCTACCGCGAGGAAAACCCGCGCCAGTTGCGCGCCCTTGCGCTCTGGCAGGCCGCCCAAATCGCCTGGCAATCCGGCATGGAATTGCAGGGCACCGAACTGGAACCCGACTTCGCCATCTGGGACGGCAATTTCGAATGGCCCGATACCAGCGCCGTGCGGCTGACGGGCCCGGACCAACAATCACGCTGGACGTGGTATAGCCGCCCGCAGGAAGGGTTCCTCTCCGTCGTCGTCGCCACCGAGGACGAAAGGCGCCGCACCGCCGACCTGCACCTGCCTTCGCGCCGGTATCATTACCGGCATCGCGCCGCGCAGCTGGCGTGGCTGGCGTCAACGCTCCTGCCGGACAACGACGACCTCACGGCCACCATCCTGAACACCGCGGGCCGGTGGATCGCGCCGCGCTATCCCGAGGATGCCGAGCTCTTCTACAAGACGCTCGCGTTTCGGTGTCCCCGCACCGCCCTCGGCAAAGCCGCGGCCGAACGCCACTGGCTGGTGCCGCCCGGGCCGGCGCCCGGGATATAGCAAACCCGAAGTTATCCGGAAACGAGTGTAGGGGCGCAGTCTTGCTGCACCCAATCCCGGCATGCCGGGATTCTCTGGCGGAACGTCACCAGGATTCCGCGCTGCGCGCGGAATGGGCGCAGCAAGACTCGCCCCTACGGCAGACACACAGGTATTCGGATAGGTTTCGGGGGTGGGCGATGGGTTCGTTTGGACCATGACGGCGCAAGGACGAGGATTCATGGTGGCATTGAGGTAAAATCTACGCTCCGCGCGAGGCCGGCCCAAGGGCCGACCCTACATGGACCCGAGACGGCGGCTGACGCGTGGTGACAGGCCGGGGTGATCGACGGCTGTGCCGGTCGGCCCCTGAATTCCGGCTTCCAACTTCGGATCTTCGACCTTCGACTTTCCCCCATGGGCCACTCCGTCGAAGGACATCTCAAACTCAATGTTGCCGACTACGACCGGCTCATCCGCCAACTCGTGCCCGGTTATTCCGCGATGCGCGAGACGCACATGGCGCTGTTGCGCAAATTGCTGCCGGCGGACCGGCGGACGCTCGTGCTCGACCTTGGTGGTGGGACCGGCGCGCTGGCCGAGGCCGTGGCCGAGACCCTGCCCCAGGCGGAGGTGGAAATCTGGGACATTGACCGCGCCATGCTCGGCGTCGCCCGCGAGCGCTGCGCGCGTTTCGGGGACCGCGTGCGCTATGTGGAGCGTTCGTTCACCGCGGCGCTGACTCCCTGCGACGCGGTCGTCGCGTGCATCGCGCTGCACCATGTGAAGGACCTCGCGGTCAAGGGCGCGATCTACCGCAATATCTTCGCCGCGCTGAAACCGGGCGGCGCCTTCCTCAATGCCGACACCGCCATCGCCGCGGGCGGCCGGTTGCGGGAGTTTTCCTATCAGGAATGGATCGATGCCATGGCGCCCCATGGGATCAGCGAACCGGAGGCGCGCGCGCATTTCGCCAGTTGGGCGCGCGAAGATTATTATCCGCCGCTCATGGCGGAACTGCGCCTGGTGCAGGACGCCGGCTTCGCCGACCCCGAGTGTTTCTGGCGGGGCATTCCGTTCCTGATCTTCGGCGGGATCAAATAGGTGGAACCCGGCCTCCGGACGGGTTCGTTCGGCGCAAAAGAACGCGTCCGGAGGCCGCGTTCCACCTCAGGGCGCGCCGGCTGCGCCCACGCCGCTGCGAAACTCCCGTTCGAGCATCGCCGTCAGGACGGCGAACTGGGATTCGGTCATCAACAAATTGACCTGCTGCCGGCCGACCTCGGTATCCGGCGAAGTGTTCAGCAGCCGCCAGCGCGGGCCCTGGCGCGTGAAGTAAAGGGGCGCGCCGGTCTCGCCCGGCTGGCCGATGATCGCCACCGCCTTGTCCTCGAGGACGGCCTGCCACCGCACCGGCCAGGCCCCGATCCTTTGCCGCTCCTGGAGCAACACCGCCCGAAACGCCTTCGGTTCCGAGCCATCCGGCGAATGAATGAGCCGGTCCAGTTCGCGCGCGTCGCCGGCTTGCAAGGCGATGCGAACCCGCTCGAAAGCCTGCTGCGGGGTTTCCAGGGGCCGGCCTTTTTCCAGCAAGGGAGGTGCAAACACCGGGCGGCCGGTGCGAACCTTGAAGGCGGGTGAAGCCATCCGGACCCGCGCCATCAGGTCGCGGGCGCCGGGTTTCGTGTCGCCGCCCACGAGCACCGTGTAGGCCTCGGGCAGGCCGAGGATGCGCCCGTCGCGGACCTGGAATTCCCTTTGCTCGTCGCACCAATAACTGCCGTTGCCCAGCCGGTTGAGGAACACGAAGTACTCGCGATGTTCCGGCAGGTCCTCGTTCCACCGATGGCGGGCGACCGGGTCCTCGCCACCCTTTTTCGGCGCGGCTTCGTACTCCAGCGTCAGGACGGGTGCCGCCTCGTCGCCGGAAAGTTTCTCGATCACCTTCACGGTCACCGCCGCCGTGCCCTTGGCGAATTTCGCCGGCTTCACCGGTTGCTCGACGCGCACCCAGCCGACGAAATCGTACCGCACCCAGTCCGCGCGCCCGTCGAATTCGATCACGGCCCAGTCGGAGGCCCGCGCGGCGGGCAAGCCCGCCAATCCGGCAACCAGGAGCAACATGGCGAAACGCCGCAATTTCATGTGAGGCAGCGCACGGCCATGTCGCGCAGCACGGCCTCCTGTTCGTCGGGCCGGCGGATGATCTCCTCGAAAGCCGCGAGGAATTCCTGCTGGTTGTCGATCAGCCGGCGCAGCGGCGGCAACCGGCCCGTGCTGACCAGCTTGCCGGCGTACCACTGGTTCTGGGTGAAGAGATTGTAGGAGCTCTTCCCGGCGTCGCCGCCGAAGTGATTCGCGTAAGTCGCCTGGGCCCGGGCCCAGGCGGCCTTGTCGAATCCATAGGGGCCGGGCGCGCGCAGGTCGCCGGCGTCGATCAGCACGCGCGCCTGGATGAGGATGCGATTGCGGTTCTGCAGCGACGAGAGCACCGGCCGGGCATCCTGGCCGGCGAAGAAATGCTTCTCGAGCGCCCGCAATGTCCCGGGCAGGTCGCCGGCAAAGAAGCGTTCCGCCGATTCGAAGAAATCGCCCTCGGCCTGGTTGGGCGTGAGCTCGATCACGTGGGCCTCCTCGATCACGGCGCCCTCGCCCACATAGGTGGCCAGCTTGCGCACCTCCTCGGTCAGTAACCGCGTGTTGGAGCCGACTTTCGTGAGCAGGATTTCGATGGCGCCCGGAGCGAAGGTCACGCCATTTTCCCGCGCCTCGGCCAGCGCGACCCCGGCCAGCGCCTCGGCGGCGTTGTCGCCATCGCCGGTGAGCGTAAAGTCGGCGTGGGCTTCGCACCATTTCGGAAAGCTCCGCCGGCGATCCACCGGCGCGGCGGTGATGACGACCGCGACCTCGTCGGGATTAACCCTGGCCAGCAATTCCTGCAGCGCCTCGACCTGCTGGAGCGTGCCCTCGGCGCGGCCGGTCACGGTGTCGGCGAGGAAGCTCACGTCCTTGAGCCACACCACGCGCTTGCCGCCGAACATCGGCACGGTCTGGACGGCGTCGCGGAAGCGATTCACCGCGGTCTCGACCTCGTCCACGTTCCCGGCGAAGCCGCTGACGATCTCGCGCGAAAAATCGTCCGCCTGCGCCTCGGCCACCAGCTCGTCGAAGCGCTCCTTGCCCGCGCGGTTGACGAGGAAGTCGTCGGGACCGCACACGAAGGTGAAGGGCTTGGCCTGGGTCTTGGGCATGTGGACGGCATTTGCCCACGATTCCCGCGAAACCGCACGAAAAATCTTGCCAATTCACTGGCGGTGCCGCCGCCCGGCTCCGGGTAGGGGCTGCGTCCATTCCGCGCGCAGCGCAGAATCCCGGTCGCTTGCACCAATCGAGGAATCCCGCGGCCGCGGGATTGGGCGCAGCAAGACTGCGCTCCTACCCCAGCATTGCTTCGCTGGGGCAACCACCACTTGTCAATTTACCTGCGGCGCCGCGATGCGGCGCGACTCCTTCATGACCTCGCGGCGGAGCCAGTCGATGGCGTCATTGACCGCGCGCTGTTTCACAGCGGAACGCGGGCCGGGGATGTTCAAATGCTTCGCCCAGTCGCCGCCGGGGGCGTGCAGCCCGATGTAGATGCTGCCCACGGGATTCTCGCCTTCGCCCGTGCAGGGTCCGGAGAAACCGGTGATGGCCAGCCCGTAATCGGCGCCAAGCTTCTCCGCGACGCCGCTGGCCATGGCGACCGCGCACTCGGCGCTGACGGCGCCGTGCTGCTCGAGCAGGCATTCGGGGCATTCCAGCATGAGCATCTTGGCCTCGTTGCTGGTGCTCACGATCCCGCCCTGGAAGAACTTGCACGCGCCACAAAGGTCCGCGAACGCGTTGGCGAGGAGGCCGCCGGTGCTGGCCTCGGCCACCGCGAGCGTGCGGCCTTGGAGCTTGAGCTGGTCGGCCACCACCTGCGGGAGGCTGTCATGCCCGAAACACATCAGGTTGTCGCCCAGCAGCGCGGCGCACTCGCTGGCGATGGCGTGCAGCTTCTCGCTGCTATAACGGCCATCGGGCGAGCTGATGCGGCAGTCGACCTGCCCCTGGTGGGCGCAAAACGCGATGCCGAGGCCCGGGCTGCGGCTGAACGTGCACTGGAACATCGTCTCGAGCGCCGACTCGCCCACGCCAATCGAACGGATCTGGATGTAGGCCTCGTGGTCGGAAAGCCGGCCGAGCGCGGCGAGGCGCGGGACCACCTGCTCGGTGAACATCGGCTGTAATTCATTCGGCGGGCCCGGGAGCATCACGAGAATCTTCCCGTCCTGTTCGACCCAAAGTCCGGGCGCCGTGCCATTGGCGTTCGGCAGGACCTCGCCATGCTCGAAGCGCCAGGCCTGCTTGAGGTTGTTGGCGGTGGGCACGCGCTGGAACTTGGCGAACCGCGCCCGGATCGCCGCCTCGATCCGCGGTTCGAAGACCAGCTTCTGCCCGAGCACCTCGGCCAGCACTTCGCGCGTGCGGTCGTCGCACGTCGGCCCGAGGCCGCCGGTCGTGATGACGACGTCCGCCCGGGCCCAGCTTTCGCGGAACTGGTGTGCGATCGCGTCGGCTTCGTCGGTCACGGTGACATTGCGTTGCAGCAGCACGCCGCGACGGCCGAGCTGGGCGCCGATCCAAGTGAGGTGGTCGTTCGCCGTCAGCCCAAGCAGGAGCTCGTCACCGAGGGTGAGAAGTTCGTAGCGGAGGGAAGTTGTGGTCGCGCCGTTGCGCGCAGGATCTGTGTGTGCCTGATTTGCCATCTAGGAAACCATCTGCGGCAAACTACCCCCTTTCGGTCAAAATGCCAGCTTGCCGGCGCGGACCGGCGATTTGTTCATTAGCGAAAATCCGTGGTGCCCCGGCGGTTGCGCCACTATCCGGAGGGTCGGGGTTCACCCCCGACAAGGCGACCTCGGGCGTCGGTCCCGAAGTCCGAACTACAGCCCATGCGGTGGGCGGTGAGCCCGTGCCGGAAGCTGACTTTTGCCGGTTTTCGTGCTCCCTGTCGGGCAATGCCCGTCGACCTCAAGGAGAAAGTCCGCGCCCTCCCGGCGGGCCCCGGCGTCTACCTGATGAAGGACCGCCTGGGCCGCATCATCTACGTGGGCAAGGCGAAGAGCCTGAAAAAGCGCGTGTCGACCTATTTCCAGGCGGGCCGGGCGCGGCTCCTGCGCCACCAGCCCAAGATCCGCACCTTGGTGGAGATGATCACCGACTTCGAGATCTTCGAGGTGAAATCCGAGCCCGAGGCGCTGCTGCTCGAGGGCAAGCTGATCAAGCAATGGCGGCCGAAATACAACACCGACTTCACGGACGACAAGCGCTTCCTCCTCGTCCGCCTCGGCATCGAGGACGAGATGCCGCGGTTCGCCCTGACGCGCTTCCGCAAGGACGATCGCTCGCGGTATTTCGGGCCCTTTGCCCATTCCGGGCTGCTGCGCCGCACGTTGGCGTCCATGCGGAAGCAGTTCGGCGTGATGCTCGGCGACACGCGGCCCATCAAGCTCCCCGACGGGCGCTATCGGCTCTACGACGACGTGCGCGCCGAACTCTACGGCTGGCCCAACGAGGTCAGCGTGGCGGAGTACCGCGCCCGCGTGGAGCAGGCCTGCGAGTTCCTCGACGGCAAGTCCCGCGAGTGGCTCAAGGCCCTGCGCGAGGAGATGCGGGCCCGCGCCGCCCAGCAGGAGTACGAGAAGGCCGCGGAGCTGCGCGATGTCGTGCTGGCGCTCGAGCGCACCCTCTCGCGCACGCGCAAGTTCACCCGCGACATGACGCGGCTCCAGCCCAACGCCGAGGCGCTGCGCTCGCTGCAGGAGGTGCTGGGCCTGGAATCGCCGCCCGTGCACATGGAGTGCTTCGACATCTCGCACATCAGCGGCACCTTCGTCGTGGCCTCGATGGTGCACTTCACGGACGGCGTCCCCGACAAAAACCAGTACCGGCGTTTTTCGATCAAGAGCTTCGTCGGCAACGACGATTTCCGCGCCATGGAGGAGGTCGTGGGCCGCCGCTACCGCCGGCTGATCGAGGAGAAGAAGATGTTCCCCGACCTGGTGGTGATTGACGGCGGACGGGGTCAGATCGCCGCCGCGCTCAAGGCCTTCCTCGTGCTCGAGTGCCCGCCGCCGGCGCTCATCGGCCTCGCGAAGAAGCACGAGACGATCATTTTCCCCGACGCGCGGGAACCCCTCAACCTGCCGCTCAATCATCCCGGGCTGAACCTCCTCCAGCGCCTGCGGGACGAGGCGCACCGCTTTGCCAACACCTACAACGCCGACCTGCGCTCCCGGAAGATCAAGGAGAGCATCCTCGACGACTTCCCCGGCCTCGGCGAAAAGCGCAAGGCC
>DASZPS010000049.1:0-25590 GCA_035549955.1 Lacunisphaera sp.
TAGCCGGAACCATGCAATGGGTGGGCGTCGGTTTCCACACCGACGCCAGGTTTGCACGCCTCGTGAGTCCTTGTCGGCGATATGTCCTGTTGTTCGCTTCCTGATGTGGCGTGCTCGCCACCAAGGATCAGTCGCGCAGCCTGCGCTGCGGCTGGGAAATCGCCGACCACCAAAAGGTGGAACGCGCTGACCTCAGCGCGTTGCGGCGAAGCCGCTCCGAGCCAGCGCCTTGGGGTCAAGTCGCTCCACCTCGAACTCCTAGGAAACAGCGGCGCTGTAGCCGGCCTCGCTGAGGCCGGTCCGGGGCACCGACCCCGGCTACAACCACACCGTTTCAATCCCTACATGACGGGATTCCATCTGCGGCACGAAAGGCAAGGATTTCGCGCTTCGCGCGAATTGGGCGCAGCAAGACTGCGCCCCTACCCTACGCGACGGATCGTCGAACGGGCAGGCTCGGCCGCTACCCTTTGAGGGCGGGCCATTTAGCCCTATCACGGCCACCTGAATTCAGGCAGAGCCGGCCTAAAATCAGGCTGGCCGACCTTGGGATTCAAGGTCGGCCAGACACCGGCCGGGGGCATCGCGCCACCCTGCCGAAAGGGGGAATTCATCCCCTGAATCAGGATTGCAGGAGCTGCAGCACGCTGCGCGGGGCCTGGTTGGCTTGGGCGAGCATGGAGGTGCCCGACTGCACCAGGATGTTGTACTTGGCGAGCTGGGTGGATTCCTCCGCCACGTCGACGTCGCGGATGCGCGAGATGGCGGAACCGAGGTTCTCATACTCGACCTGCAACGTGGTGGCGGCGAGTTCCAGGCGCGACTGGGAGGCACCAAGCGAGGAACGCTCCGTGGCAACGTCCTGGATCGCGTCGGTGATGGCGCCGATGGCGGCGGTGTCCGTCAGGTCGAGCGTATAGGCGCCCGAGCTGTCCTGCTGGATGATCGCCAGCATGTCGCCATCGCGGAGGTTCGAGTCGCCAATCGTCATTTCCTGGCCGACGGCCTGGCCGATCGTGACGACGAGGCCCGTGGCGGTGGAGCCAAAGAGGGAGATGCCGTTGAAGGCGCCGAGCGGGGCCGCCACGTCGGCGGTGCCACCGATGTCGGCGGTCGTGCCGCCAATGGTGGCGCGCAGCTGGTCCTGCAGGGCAATGAACTCCTGCGAGTAGAGGTCGATGTCGGTCGAATTCTTGGTCACGTCCTTCGCGAGGATCGCGATTTCGCTCATGCGCGACAGGATCTTGGTCATGCCGGACATGAAGCCGTCGGCCGTCTGCACATAGGAGACGGCGTTCTGGACGTTGTTGACGGCCGCGCGCACGCGGCGGTTCTGCGCGCCGAGCTTCTCGGACACGGCGAGGCCGGCGGCGTCGTCGGAGGGGTTCGTGATCTTGGAGCCGGAGGAGAGGCGCGCGAGGGAGCGGCCGAGCATTTCCTGGCTCTGGTTGAGGTTGCGGGCGGCCGCGATGGCCTGGGTGTTGGTATTGATAACGCTCATGGCGGGGGATGACTTGCTGGTTTAAGCCGCTGCGCCGTTGCGGCGACCGGCAGGTTTGGCGCCATCCATGGGCGGGTTGACCCGGCCGGGATCCTTGGCCGGGGTGATCTTTGGTAAAGTGGGGAAAGTCTGCGCCGAGTGGGGCACGGCGGCAGCCTGGTTGCTGGCGATGATGGCCGTGTGCACTTCCTTGCGGAAAATGGGCACGTCGCGGGGGGCCACGATGCCAATCTTCACCACATCGCCTTCGATGCGGTTGATGCGGATCTCGATGCCGTCACCAATGATGATGGCTTCGTTGACCTTGCGGGATAGGACGAGCATGGGATTAGAGGACCACAGACCACTGACCACCGGCCAAGGGACCTCGAAAGGTCTGGCGGCCAGTGTCGTGACAGTGGGTGGTCATGGGAGTGAGTGGTTGTGTGTTGCGAACGCTGGAACAGGTCTGTGGTCCCTGGTCGGTCCTTGCGCTCAGGCGGAGACGCGGCCGGCCAGCGCGGTGGAGTGGTCCACGAGGGGCCAGTGGGCGTTGTAGCGCGAGTAATTGGAGATGACGAGCTGGCGGCCGACGCGGGTGCGGCGATTCACCACGATGGGCCCGATGAGGTTGATCGTCGCATCGAGCGGGTTGTGCTGCCGGAGCGTGACGATGTTGAGCAGCATGGCTTCGGCCGGGTCGTTCAGCTCGAGGGCCGCGGCGTCGGCGTCGAAGAGTTCAGGCGTGTAGTCCGGCACATGGCCGCCCGGCTCGATGACGATGAAGTGGACCGATTCGGCATGGCGGTGAAGCTTCATCCACAGGAACGGGAGGTGATCGGGCACATAGAGCAGTTCGGCGCGGGTGAAATCCTTGAAACCGATGATGCCTTGGGGCAGCTGGAAGTTGTTCGCCGCGGGGAGCTGCGCCGGCGCGGAGTTGGACGGGAGGTCGGAGAGGACTTTCATGGCGGGGGGTCGTTGAGGTGAGATTATTTGATATAGTCGAGGAGAGAGATGCGCATGATGGTGGCGGCGGATTGGAGCGCGGCCTGATAGGAAGTCTGGGCCTGGTTGAGCCGGACGATGGCGTCGGGCAGGTCCACGCTCGTCTCGCCCGAAACGAGGGACACGAGGCTGTCGGCGCGGGATTCCTGCTGGCCCTGGTTCACCTCGATGCGGAGCTGGACGGCGCCATTCTCGGCCATGGCCGAGATGAAGTTGTCCTCGCCGTTGATCAGGTCGGCTTGGGAAGTCGCGATGGCCGTGCCGTCGGCAGTCGCCAGCCCGTCGCGCAGCGCCACGAGTTGGTTCAGCAGGTCGCGGATGCCGAGATTGGTGGCGCCGGAAGCGCCGGGAGCGACGCTGGCGACCTCGGAAAGGGGAATGCTGGCCTGGACGGAATCGCCGTCGTAGGCGACGGCAGTCACGTCACCCGCGACATTGCGCGTGGCATCGAACGGCGGCGTGTCGACCGCGGTGCCCGCGAAAATGTAGTCGTTGCCGAGGCGGGTGTTGCCCACTTGCACGAGCTGCTCGATGAGCTGGTTGACCTCGGCGGCATAGGCGCCGAGCGCGTCAGGGCTCGTCGGGGCCCGGCCGAGGGTGGCGAGTTCGGCGGCGCGATCGGAAATGCTCTTGATGCCCTTCAGGCCGGCGAACGTCGCCTGGGTGATTTCCAGGGCGCGCGAGGCATTGCGCTCGAACTGGTCGACCCGGCGCAGGCCGCTTTGGTGCTGCAACACGCGGGCAGCCGCGGCCGGATCGTCCTCCGCCTGGCTGATACGCTGGCCCGTCGCCACCTTCGTCTGCAACAGGGAGGTCTGGGACCCCAGCTGCTGGATCTGGCGGACAATGTTTTCCTGGATGGTGTTGGAGGCGATTCTCATGCGCAGAAAACACCAAACGCCAAAACCCAAACGCCAGACAAACGGCGCGAGGCCGGATGCGAGGAGACTGATGATTGGGATTTGTACATTGGGCTTTGTTTGGAGTTTGGACGTTTGGCCTTTGAAAATTTAGACTCCCAACCGGTTGACCACCGTGTCGAGGAGTTCGTCCACGACGGAGAAAACGCGCGAGGAGGCCTGGAAGGCGCGCTGGTACCGCACGAGGTCGGCCATTTCCTCGTCGAGGGAAACACCGCTGACCGTGTCACGCTGGTTGCGCACGAGGCGCTGGATGTTCTCCTGGTCGGAGGCGCGGGCCGTGGTGGTGGAGAGGGCCTGGCCGAGGTCGCTGACCGAGCGAGTGTAGAACTGGCTGAAGGTCCCGTCGAACAGGTCACCCGAACTGACGGAGAAGGCCTGGCTCGCGAGCCCCGCGACCGCGAGCGCGATGGTGTTGTCGCCCGCGGCGCCGCTGGTTCCGGTCACGAGGGTGGCCGCCGTCAGGCCGCTGCGGATGGCAATGGTGCCGGCGGTGAGTCCGGCGGGATCGAAAAAGTCGGCGCCGGCCGTGGCGCTCGGGTTATAGGCGCCGTTGACCGAGGTGACGAGCTGCTCGGCAAAAAGGTCGAGGTTGTCCCGGAGGGTCTGCACCGCGCCGTCGCGGGCCTGCAGCGCGCCCTGGATCGAGCCACCATTCAGCACGACGGCGGTGGCGGGCGTGCCGCCGGTCAGTCCCGTGCCGGTGAACGTGACGGGGCCGGCGACCGTGGCACCGTTGACGAGCACGATGTCGGCATTGCTCGCGTCCTTGACGGCGACCCGGATGTTGCCGCCACCGGTGTCGGTCACGTTGATCGGCAGGATGGCGGCGAGTTCCTCGAGGCGGGCCTGGCGCTGGTCGCGCAGGTCGATGGCGGCGCCGGGATGCGCGATCTCGAGGCGGGTAATCTGGCTGTTCAGGTCGGCGATGGTGCCGAGCAGCGTATTGGCCGAATCCACGCCGGCGCTCACCTGCACATCGATGTCGCTCTGCACCTGCGCGAGGCGGGTGTCGGTCTCGCGCATGGTGTCGGTCAGGATCGCGGCCTTCTGCAACAGGGTCTGGCGCGCGCCCACGTCGGTCGGGCGGGCGGCGAGGTTCTGGAAGGCGTTGAAGAAGTTGTCGAGGGCGGCCGAAAGCCCGCCGCTGGCCGAACCGGCGGCACTGACATCCGCACTGCCGTCGATGCTCTGGCCAAGGCCGGCTTGCGCGCGCTGGAGGGAGTCGCGCAGCGAGTCGAGCGAGCCGCTGAGGCCGATTTCGCGCATCAGCTGGCGGTCGAGCAGGACGTCGCGCAACTGACGCACGCCCAGCACTTCCAACCCGAGGCTTTCCGGGCCTTCGGCCGTCTCCACCGTGCCCCGGTCGCCGTAGATGACGCGTTGGCGGGAATAGTTCGGATTGTTGACGTTGGCCAGGTTCTTGCCGCTGGTCTCAATGGCCCGGCTGTGCGCGTTGAGCGCCATCGAACTGGAATTGAGGGTGGAGAAAAGGCCGGACATGGAAATTTATGATTAACGATTGATGATTTATGATTTCAGCAGCGGGTGATCGGGGGTTGGTCGGTTCGGCCAATCATCAATCGTAAATCGTAAATCATTAATGGGCTCAGCCCGCGGCCTGCAGGGCCGAGGCCGGACGGGCATTCGAGGTCAGGGTCTTGCGGCCACCGGCGGAGTAAGTCTGCACGAAGGCGTCGGGCCGGAGCTGGCGCATGAGTTCCTGGTGGGACTCCACCGTGCGGGCGAGGAGCTGGTGATTCTGGCGGGTCAGCCGGCGGACCTTGTGGATGAGACGGTTGACGTCGCCGATCAGGGCTTCGATCAGCGGGCGGGCCGCGGGTTCAACGAAGGGCAGGAGCGAGCGGAGCGTGGAGCTGGCGGGCTGGCCGTTCGCCAGGGCAAACTGGGCGACGACGCTCTCGCGATGCACGCGGAACTGCGACATCTGGCGGCTGTGCTCCTCGATCTCGGTGCTGAGGCGCAGGACGCGTTCGGTGTCGCGGCTGAAGAGGCTGAGTTGCTGCTGCTCAAAAAGGTTCAGGAGGCCGCCGAAACCGGCGATCTCGGTGCGGAGGGATTCCGCGATGATGGTCCAGGGTTCGTTCATGGGGTTTCCTCCGTGGTATCGAGGGCCTTGAGGCTGGTGCGGGGGCTCAGCTGGTGCTGGAGCATCTTGCCGAGGCCGAGCCCGCCGCCCTCGGTGATCTTGTTGGCGAGCACGTCGGTGAGCATGAAGCCGTAGGTGCTGCCCGCCGCGCCTTCGCCGGCGATCTTGCCGACGCTGTCCTGCAGGAGCTGGCGCACGATGATGGCCTCGAACTGTCCCGCCGCCGCCTTGATCTGCTCCGACTGGGGCAGGGCGCGCAGGGCCGAGCCGTGGCCGGCGGCCGCGAGCTGCGCGGCGTTGGCCTGGGTGGCGGAACTGATGGGGGCGACGGGCATGTTAGTGGGTTGAATTGTTCTCGTTATCTTTCTCGTAATCCTAATCTCGGGTGGTGATTCGCGTGTGGGTTGGATGAGAACGAGGACGATTAAGAGAATGAGAACGATTGAAGGGTGAGATCAGTTGATGATGAGCTCGGCCTGCAGGGCGCCGGAACGCTTGAGCGACTGGAAGATGGCCATCATGTCGCGCGTCGAGACGCCGAGGGAATTCAGCGCCGCGGCCAGCCGCTCGATGCTCGGCGGGTCGTTCAGGATGGTGAAGCCGCCCTTGCCTTCGTTGACCGCCGTCTGCGTGCTGTTCGTCGTGGTGGTCTGGCCCGAGTTGTTGAAAGCGTTCGGCTGGCTGACCCCCTGGTTGCTGGTCACGGTGATCGTGAGCGACCCGTGGGCGATGGCGACCTGGGAGAGGCGGACCGTGGAGGTGGCGACGATGGTGCCGGTGCGCTCGTTGATGACGATGCGCGCGAGCGTGTCGGGCTGGACCTCGATCGTGCCGAGGTCGGCAAGGAACTGCACATCGGCGCCGCGGTAATCGGCCGGCAGGTCGACCTTGACCGTGGCGGCGTCGATCGCGTGCGCGGCAGCGGGATATTTGCCGTTGATGGCCTCGGCCATGCGGGCGGCGGACGTGAAGTCGGGATTGCGGAGGAGGAGGCGGAGGGTGTTGTCGCGCACGAACTCGGAGACGATCTCGCGCTCGACGATGGCGCCGTTGCTGATGCTGCCGACGGTCGGGTGGTTCTTCTGCACGGTCGCGCCACCGGCGCCACCGGCCCCGCCGATGAATCCGCCCACCGCCACCGGGCCCTGGGCCACGGCGTATACCCGGCCGTCGGCACCGAGGAGCGGGGTCTGGAGGAGCACGGCGCCCTGCAGGGTCTTGGCGTCGCCCATCGCGGCGATGGTAACGTCGATCCGGGAGCCGGGCTTGAGGAACGGGCCGATGTCAGCCGTGATCATGACGGCGGCGACGTTCTTCGCCTTGATGTCGGCGGCTGGCACCGAAAGGCCGTAACGCTGGAGAATGTTGGAAACCGCACGGAGCGTGGAGGCGGCGTTGCTATCACCATCGCCCGCGAGGCCGACCACGAGGCCGTAGCCGACCAGCTGGTTGTCGCGGCCACCCTCGACGAGGGTGAGATCCTTGACGCGGGCGGCGTGGAGCGAAGGGCTGAAGAGCTGAAGGGCTGGAAGGCTGAAAGCGATGAACCCGACGAGGCGCAGGGCTTTCGTCAGAAATTGGGTGGCGGGGAAAAGGTGCATCCTTGCGGTCATGTTCAGCTATTCAGTTCTTCAGTCATGAGGACTTTCTCAAAACGGCCGGAGCTTCTCGTAGAGTTTGGAGAGCCAGCCGCGCTTCTGGGCGTCGGTCAGCGTGCCGTCCGTCACGAACTCAACCCGTGCGTCGGCCACATTGGTGGAGAACACGGTGTTGGTGGACGAGATGTCGTCGGGCCGCACGAGGCCGTGCAGGACGACATACTGGGTTTCGCCGGAGAACGTGACCATGCGGGCGCCCTCGATCACGAGGTTGCCGTTGGGGAGCACGTCGGTGACGAGCACGGCGGCGCGCGCCGACAGGCTCTGGGAATTGTTGACCGAGCCGCCGCCCGAGTAGGTCGACTGGCCGCTGACCTTGCTGGCCGGCAGCGCACCGTTGTGCGTGAGCAGGCCGGAGGCGCCGGGGCTGAAAATGAACTGGCTGATGGCGTCCTCGAGGGTGTTGTCGCGGTTGGAGGACTTGTTCTGCGCGGTGGTGGCGGTCGCCGCCTCGGAGACAACGACGGTCAGAATGTCGCCGGTGCGCGAGGCGCGGCGATCAGCCGTCATGCCGCGCTCGCTGCTGCTCGTGGGCCACAACGAGCCGTTGCCCGCGGCGGCGGAGGTCGCGAGCAGCAGAATCGTGGGCGTCGCTTTCCACAGCGACGCCTGTCGCCAGTGGGGAAACCGGCGACCACCGGAAGACGACTCGCGTGAAGATGAGGGGCGGTCGCTCATGGTTTAGAAGCGGACTTGGACGCGGTTTTCATCAACGACAAAGGCGGTGAAGTCCTTGCGGGATTCGAGATTGCGGAGGGTGACGGCCTCGCCTTGGGCGCCGTTCTGCAGGGCGAGGGCCTTCATGGTGATCGAGAGGGTGCCCTCGGCGGCACTGACCTCGACCATGTCGCCCTTCCTGACCAGGGGACGGCGGGCGATGTCACGCCAGGTAAGCACGCGACCGGTGTTCACGCCGCGCGTGAAAACGTAGGATTGGTCGCCGACGGCGGTCGGGAGCGCGTCGCGCTCGCGAAAGAGGTCGGTGCGGCGGGCTTCCAGGGCGGCGGGATCGAAAAGGGAACCGATCGACACGGGCTGGCGCGTAACCCACGCGTCGCGCCAGAGTGCGGCGCGCAAGGTGATCGTCATGTCGCCGGCGTTGGCACCATCGGCCAGCACGCGGCAACGGACCATCATGGCAGAGGTGGCAACAGAGGGATATTCAGTGACCTCGACCTGCCAGTTGGCCGCGACCTGCGTGGGCGGGGTCCAGACCCGGAGCAGCTCGAGCTGGAGGTCGCCCTCGAGATTGAAGTGCGAAGTGAGTTCGCGGGTGAGCGCGGCGGTGAAGTCCTGCTGGGTGAGCGGCGTCGGCGCGCGAGTTTCCGCGCGGAGCGAAGGACTGAAAGACGGAAGGGCGGAAAGGCTGAGCACCAACAGGCCGCAACGCAGCCATGAGGACCCGCAATGAAGGCGGGCCGGGCCGCCAGCGGAGAGAAGATTCCATCCTTGGTTGTGCATGTTCAGTCCTTCAGGGCTTCAGCCATTCAGTCATTCCCGTTAGCGCTTCAGGTTGGCGACGTTCTGGAGCATTTCGTCGGAAGCCTGGATGGACTTGGAATTCACCTCGTAGGCGCGCTGGGCGACGATGAGGTTCACCATTTCCTCGACGATGTTGACGTTCGAAGCCTCGATGTAGCCCTGGATGGTGCGGCCGAATCCCTGCTCCGAGGGATTGCCCGCCTCGGGCGTGCCGGACGCCGCGGTTTCCTCGTAGAGATTGCCGCCGAGCGAGCGCAAACCGGCGGGATTGGAAAAGCGGGTAAGCGTGAGGCGGAAGGTCTGCGTGCCGCTCGGCGTCTGCACCGTGCAGGTGCCGTCCTCGGCCACCGCGATCGAGCTGGCGCCCGACGGGATCGGCTGGAAGCCGCTGAGCACCGGCAGGCCGTCAATGGTGACCACCACGCCCTGGGCGTTGGTCTTGAAGGAGCCGTCCCGCGTGTAGGCGAGCGTGCCGTCGGCTTTCTGGACCTCGAAGAAGCCCTCGCCTTGGAGCGCGATGTCGAGCTTTTCGCCCGTGTTGGTGAGCTGGCCCTGGGTGAAGACCTTGGAGGTGGACGCGACGCGCGCGCCGTTGCCGACCTCGATACCGGTGGGGACGATGTTGCCGCCGCCCGAATCGGAGCCCGAGGCGCGGGGCTTCTGGTAGAGGAGATCCTGGAACTCGATCTTGCTGCGCTTGAAACCGGGGGTGTTCACGTTCGCCAGGTTGTTGGCGATCGTGTTGAGGTTCAGCTGCTGGGCCTCCATGCCGGTGGCGGCGGAGTAGAGCGAGAGGTTCATGCGCGGGCGGGGTTGATGAAATTCCCCGCAACCACGACTGGGGCCGGCCCGGCCCCATACCGGGCGCGGCCATGCAGTCGTGATTGCGGTTGTCTGTATGGGGAAGTCATGAAGTCGCAGCCTCTCAGCCGAGGGCTTCGAGGGCCTTCTGCATCTGCTGGTCGATCGTGGTGATCATCTTCTGGTTGGCCTCGTAGGCCCGGGAAATGATGACGAGGTCGACCATTTCGCGGAGCGGCTGGACGTTGCTCTGCTCGAGGTAGCCCTGCATCAGGTCCGGTTCCTCGACGGCCTGCATCCCGGCGTCGTCGCCGGCGGTGAACATGCCACCCGAGGTGGGGCGCAGCGCGGCGGTGTTGGCGAATTTCTGAATCGAAAGCTTGCCGAGGGAAAGGGCGCCCTGGAACACGGTGCCGTCCTGGTTCACGGTGACGCCGCCGCCGCCCGGGAGCAGGACGAAGGGATCGCCGTTGGAATTCATGACTTCGAGCCCGCCGGAAGTGACCAGCGTGCGATCGGGACGAAGGCGGAACTCGCCGCTGCGCGTGTAGCCCATCGTGCCGTCGGGCAGCTTCACCTCGAAGAAGCCTTCGCCCTGGATGGCGATGTCGAGCTCGCGACGGGTGGGCATTGTCTCGCCTGAGATGTAATTGATGCCGGCGGAAGTCTTGGGAAACACGGCCGGCATGCCCGCATCCAAGCCCAGCTTGCTGTGGCTGTCGGGATGCACTTCGCCCGCCGTCTCCGTGCTGAACTCGATCGTCCGTTTCCGGTAGCCAGTGGTCTGCGCCGAGGTGATGTTTTGGGAAACATTATCCTGCCAACGCTCAAGGGCAGAGAGCGAAGCGGCACTTTGGTAGAGACCAATGTTCATGGTAAGGCCGGTTTAGCAGTGCCGATGCCAACCCCTTTGCCGCCCTACTTTAGGTGCTAATTATCAGTGTTTTGAAAAATTATCAGTTGAACGACCAGATGCTTTTTACCTTCGGCCCCAGCGGGCCGGCAATTACTGCCGGATGCTTCGGCTGGCACCCGCGCCTACGCTCCGGGCCGGGAAATCCCCGACCTCCTCCGCTGGGCATGGGGTTTCGTCCCCCGGAACCCCCGCGGCTATGGCACAGACTAATATCTCACTATGGAAACGACCCACAATACTCCGATCTTAAGCGACACCCACCTACCCCGTAAAAAATCCTCCGCCGCGCCGCTAGCCATCGTCGTCCTGGCAATTGCCGTGGCCGTCATCGGCATCATGAGCGCCAACCGCATCCGCGAAAAGGACGGTGCCATCACCGCCCTCCAAGCCGAGCAAACCCAGACCAAGTCCGAACTCGCCAAGTTGCAGACCCAGCTGAATGACACCATGGGCCGCGCCGATACGCTGCAGAAGCAGGTGACCGACAGCCAGGCCGCCGCCAAAGACCTGCAGGCCAAGCTCGACCAGGCCACGTCCCAGATCACCAACCTCCAGCAGGAAGTCGAAGCGGGCAAGACGGCCCAGTCGACGATGAAGACCCAGTATGAGGAAGCGCAGGCCGGCTCCGCCACGCTGCAAACGCAGCTTCAGGACGCCAAGGCCGCCAACGAGCGGATCCAGGCTGAACTGCAAAAGGCCCAGACTTCCGCTTCTGAGTTCGAAACGCAGCTGAAGGCCGCCACCGACAAGGCCGCCGATCTTGAACTCCGCGCCACCCGCGCCGAAGCCGATCTCGCCACCAGTCGCCAAGCCAGCCAGAAGCCGGCGAAACGGCGCTAACCCGGACATTTCACAGTCTTGGGCGATCCAATCAGCAAAATGTCCGTCCGCCCTCCTGGCGGAGCGACTTTGTCGCGGCGCGCCCCGACAAGGTCGGCCCGACAGGGCGCATGTTTCACGCCTCTGGGTGTGAAATATGCGGGCTAACAGAATTCGCGAGGGCGCAGTGCCCTTTTGGTCAAAACCCGCCGGGTAACTCCGGCGGGTTTTCCATTTAACTCGCGTGGAATAGGAATGCCCCAAGGGACCGAACTCGGTCGGTCCACCGGTAACCCGTAGGGGCGCAGACTTGCTGCGCCCATTCATCGCGAAGCGATGAATCCTTCAGGTCCCTCCCGTGCTAACTTGGAATCCCGGCTCGCCGGGATTGGGCGCAGCAAGACTGCGCCCCTACAGGCTTTCGGTGGCGGAAGATTCCGGACCCAAATTTCACCCTGCCATGTCCGCCCCCGCATCGATCAGCAACTGCTTCAAGATCGACCGGTGGCAGCGCGACTCGTCCTCGCAATAGCATCCCACCGAAAAGTCGGCCGATTTCGACAATGTCGCCAGCAGCGCGATGTCATGACTGGCGCCGGGCGCCGCCATCTCGGCGCGGTATTTCCGGGCGAAGGCCTGCCACTGCGCCGGCGTCGACGCGCCCAGCCCGAGTTTCATCGTGTCAACACTCGGGGCCAGGTTCGGAAACCAGACATCGTACCAGTTCCGGCGCGAAAACTCGGCCTTCGGCACGCCCCGCGGCGGGCGGCGGACCGTGCCAAGGCGAACACCTTCACCGGGCAGGCGCGGAGTGCCCAGACGGACAACATAGAGGCTCATAGGGGATTAAAACGCCGGCAGATTAACCACAGAGGTCGGTCCCTGCCGGATCCCGACCTGTAGGGGCGCAGTCTTGCTGCGCCCATTTCGCGCCCAGCGCGAAATCCAGATCGTTCGTAGCGATGAAGGAATCCCGGCGCGCCGGGATTGGACGCAGCCTTTCGGCCGGCTCAAGGCCCTGAGCATGTCGAACGGCCAACTTGCCCCCCTGCATTTTCCAACCGCGCCCCTCACCGCCACGCCCCGAGGATCGCGCCCTGCAGCGCGTAGATCGCGACTTCCTGGCTGAGGTTGATCGCCTGCAGCTTGAACGATTGGTTCTCCCAGGCCGCGCTGTTCAGCATCCGCATGCCGGGGCCAAACAGGCCGATGAACGCGCCGTAGGTGACGCCATGCAGCCAGTTCGGCGTACCGTGCGCGGCGACAAGCGCGGCAAGCCCAAAGGTGCTGAGCAGGGTCAGGCCGAAGCTGCGCAGGAAGAACTTCGCCATGCCGTGCTGCCGCAGCGCCGCCTCCATCGACTCCTTGGTTAATTTCATTTCGACCAGCCAGGCATTGCCAAACAGCGGACCGTGCGACCAGAGGCAGCCGAGGATGTACCCGGCGATGGTGACCACCAATACGTGAAGGTAATTCAGGTGAAGGATGACATGGGTCATGGGGATCTTGGGTAAACTGGTCGCGCAGCCTAGCGGCGCCCCGCGAAAAGCGAAGCCCGATGTGTTCCGCCCGGGGGATTGGCCTCAGGCAACGGCCCTACCGTTCTTTTGACGGCAAACGTGCGCCATGCTCGCGCAAGAGCCTGATGATCTCCGCCTGCTGCTGGCGCGCGTGCGCGGAGACACTGCCTCCCCGCCCGGTGGTTTTGACCGCAAGTTCCAAGGGAGTGGTTCCCGTCCCGTTTGGCGTGCGCGGGTTTGCCCCGCCCTCCAGCAGGGCGCGGACCGCGGGCGCCGAGCGGGTTCGAATGGCGCGGTGCAGGGGCGTCACGCCGCCCTTGTCGACGGAATTGGGATCGGCGCCGACCGAAAGGAGATAGCGGATCACCTCCGCCTGCGCCGTCGGCACCCAACGATTGGTGTCGGCAGCGTAGTGGAGCGGCTGGGCGCCGCGGCGATTCCTCTTCCGCCAGTCCGCCCCATGTCCCACGAGCAGCCTGGCGAGCCGGGGCTGAAAGGCCGCGGCCGCCAGATGCAGCGCCGTGTCGCCGGCGTAGAGGTGGTGCGCAATATTCCGGAAGAAGAAAGCCGGCCTACCCCGCCGGGTGGCGCCGACCTTGGCCTGATGGGTGGCCAGCACCGGATCGCCGGCCAACGCGCGGGACACTGCGGCGAATTCGCCCGCCACAACGAGCCGGATGAAGTCGGGGAAGTTCGATGGGCTTTTCGTCATGGGTAGCTTTTCAGCAGCCTTCCGGCTGCCGCGCCACGATTCCGGTGCACTTCAGACGTGAAACCATTCTCCTTTCGAACCGCTCAATTGCCAGCGCCGCTACTGGTCACGGTCGCGCCGGCATCATCTCCGGATTTCTTCCTTTTTAACGCCGCGATCATCGACGCCGACAAATTTCCCCCACCGTCGGAGGCGAGCACGGCTATATCGTAACCAAGACCCGCCAACTCGTTCTTCCAAAGAATCGCGCCGGTGTCGCGATCCAGACAGAAGAGCTCGCCATAGGTGTGCGCGAACACGCGCCCGTCCTGAACCAACAAGCTTACGAATCGATCGCCACTCCCCATCCCGCTCTTGAGCTTCGTCTGCCAAAGCGTCGCGCCGGTGGCCTTGTCGACGGCGACCACGTGTGCTTTCACGCCAACGTAGAGAATATCTGGTGACATAAAGCTTTTGCCGAACGCCAGCGGTCAGCCTGGTTGGGCTCCTTGCTTCAAAGTTTCGATGCACTGGCGCCACTCGGGATCACCGGTCGCCTTTTGAATTCGCTTGGGCATCCCCAGGTGCTGGTTGCTCCAACGATAGCCACCAGCGCCGGTGGCACGAAGATGGGCATGCCACACCGCGGGGTCAAAACCGAGGTCCTGCCCCGCAATTTGGAGCAGGAAGCTCCGGCCGGCCCGGACGCGTTCGCAAACGGAAGCGGTGCGAACCATTGGCAGCCTCCCTCCCATGAATTGAATCATCGCGATTTGTGCCGGGGTTATGGCCGGCGCGACTCGTGCCACGCACGAGGCGTGACGGACATAGCCATTGCGCTCTAGCGGCTGGTTGGGCTCCGTTGTTTTCATCGCGAACTTACGGATATCGAATCCAAATAGCTTGTAGCTGCGTCCGAAAGACCGGTCGGCTGAGCACCACCGCCGGTAAGAAACTCCGAGCACATCCCGAACGGAATTGCTTCCATGCGGCCAGTAGATGAAAGCAAAAGGCCTTCGCACTCACCTCGGTAATCGTGGCTAAAAACGGCAATCTCTATTCCATCCTTAAGGATTCTGTAACGGTAGGAACCGAACGAAACCCTCGACTCTTCAATCTGCTGTACGATGTAGCTCATCGCGTGAGTCTTGATTTTGCCCAACGATTACGATGAGCCATGGCCGGGCGCCAGCCCGGACATTGGCTCTGGCAACTGGTTGCTCTTCTTGGGTCACGCTCAAAAGAACAGCACTGAAAGGAGCCCGAGGGCAATCATGAGCTGAACAATAATCTGAAACCAGTAACCAGTAGGCGTATCGCCTCGTGTGGCTTTCGGTGGTCCACCCCAGCGCGTATGAATCTCGCCGGTGAATATCTCGACGACCGAGATCGAAAACAAGAAGGTCGAAAAAGAATAATGAACGCGGTCTTCTGCGCAGAACGATGCACTAACTCTATCTTCAGAACTAACGAGAGGCTGAAGATCGCCGCGACTAGAAGGAATGCGCACCAAATGAGCGCATGTGGATTCTTGATGATCGAATTCTCGCTCACGTTTTCCTCGTCTAATCGTCTAAGGTGAGCCACGGCCGCTTGCGGCCGTTGGCTCTGATGACTGGTTCGGCGTCTTTTCTTTTGGCGGCACTTCAATCCATTCGAATGCCCGGCGCTGGTAGCTACGGATGCCATCCTTGGTGCTCACGGACTTCTTCTCCGGAAAACCATCTCCATCTGATTTATCGAAAATCGTGACGACACCTTCTCTCTTCTGCGAGAGGACCAGTCCAAGATTTAAGTCAGTATGCCCTAAATAAATCCTGCCATCGGCATAGTCCCCGTTTTTCTTCATCTTCGTGACGATGACGGAAACTATCCCGTCGTGCTCGGAAACCATGAGCGTAGTCTCGGGATCTCCGGTCGCGATGTGAATCGCTGCGACGTTCGCGGTGCTTACCTCGACATGCCGCGCATTAGAGCGTCGTTGGAGATGGGTGAAGAGCGATGGAAGTCCGAGGTAGGCGACCGCCAGTAGTACCAAGCCGGACACCGTAATGATGTAGGAACGTTTCATTCTTCGCCGATCGTTCAGTGATGAACCATGGCGGTGCGCAGCACCGCCATTGGCTCTGGACGCTGGATCGGCTCTTTCTGGGCTCTCATCTTTTGTGGGTCGTCAAAGTGAGGACCGACACCAGAACGATCCAAGCGGCGCCTATCACGCGTATGGCTGCCAGCTGCGGCATCTTCACCTTCCCTCTGTGAAACCAAGTATAGAAGCGGACGACGCTCTGCGGGAAAAAAGCCCACCAGAGGCCAAAGCTCGCAAAGAGGGAAAATCCAAAAATGTCGCTAGTGCTCATCTTTCTTCCGCCGATCGTTTGAGGTCAGCCACGAAGGGCAGCGTCAGCTGCCCGGAGTTGGCTGTGATGACTGGATCGGCTCTTCTTCATGCGAGGCTTACTTCTCGCTGCGGTGAGCCTGGCGGGCCGCACCGAATTACGGCAACTCCCTCTTTGCATAGTGGGTACGCACGAAGGACTGCCTCGACACCGGCAAATAGCTTCTCGGCATCGGGTCCATACATGTAGAGCACGGTTTCTTCGGGACCGAACTCGTTGCCGTCATACTCGCCCAATCTCTTGCTCTGAATCGCAATCTGAAGCTGCTCCTCAAGGGTGGAGACGTCATACTTTTCGTAGGCGTCCGGCGGAAGGTTGGATCCGCGCAGATGGACCACGACCGCCTGCCGGCTCACCCCCTGCCGGATGAACGCCTTCGTTGCGCGAGCATCCCGAAATCTCTGGCTCAGTTGCCCAAAATAGTCGCCAAAGAAGAGCCACACCACGGCAACGGCAATGGCTGCACACCCTATGATATCGCCGGTATTCATTCTTCGCCGATCAGTGTTATTCAGCCTACGCGAATTGCCTACGCTTGGGGTGGCCCGGTGGGGGCGGAACGCGGGTTAAGCCGTTCGAAGTCAACATCTGATTCGGTAGCGTAGGCAGTTCTCCGCGGTCGGCAAGACGGGGAATTGCCTACGGTTTCCGCGGGCGCCGGTGGCCAATCCAATGCACCCGAAGTGTCTTCCCCGTGGCAGAGACAGCCTGGCGGTTCCCGGTCCTTTTGTGCCTCTTTGCGGCCAATCAAGCGGACCGACCGAGGTCGGCCCCGACGGATACCAGCGCGGAGCCTCGAACCGGTCGGGCAGGAGCCCGACCCTCCAGCTTCCGAAACGACCCCCGGGCGGAAATCTTGAAAACTGAAAATCGTGAAATCAGTAATCTTGAAATTGTCAGGCGTCGGGCAATTTCACGATTCCCAAGCCTAGCTGCCGGCGGGATACAGGCACTCGACCTCGACCTTCTCGCCGCACGAACACGTGACGACGATGCGCATGACCTTGTCGCCCTGTTTGACGACCTCCACCGAGGGGCCCTCGGGTGCGGCGGGGCGGACCACGCCGCGCGGGGGCGCGGCCTTGTGGACCTGCGGGGCGCAGAGGGGCGCGGCTTCGAGCGTGCGTTTGCCGGAGAGAAAGGGCTTCATGGATAGAGGGGGAGCGAAAGAGCGGTCAGCTTTCAGCGGTCAGCTGGATGGCGGGGAGAATGGGCCGGGTCGTCATGGCTGGGAACAGGATACTCATTGCCGGTTGCTTCAGGGATTCGCGGTGTTGGCGACCGTGGTCGGAGGCGGCGCATTCCCGGCGGCGGTGGGCGCCGGCTGCCTGGCGGCAGGGGCCGGGGACTTGGGTTTCGCCCCACCGAACGCGCCACCGAGGCTAAGACCGGTGTGCTTGGGGGCGCTCGCCCCCGCACCGGAAGTCATGGCGGAAAGTTCGGTCTTCAGCGCTTCGGTGGATACGGGCTTGGCCTTGTCGTTGTTGCCGCGGCCGACGGCCAGGCTGAGGGTGATGCGCTGGTTGGACTCCGCCTTCGGGTCCTCCTCGGACAAGGGCCGGGTGTCGGCAAAGCCCGTGACGCGCTCGATCATCGCGGGATCGACGGCGTAGTACACGAGCTTGCGCCGGGCGGCGTTGGCCCGGTCGGCCGAAAGCTCCCAGTTCGAATAGTCTTCCTTCTTCATCACCAGGCCCTCGCGGGTGTGGCCGTCGATGGTCACGCGGAAATGGTACCGCTCGATCAACCAGGCCATGGATTGCAGCAGGTGGACGCCCCACTCGGTGAACTCGGTGGTGTCATCCTTGAAGAGCGGCTGCTTAGACCGGTCGTAGAGGGTGATGCGCAGGCCGTCGGACGTGACCTGGATATCAATCGGCTTCTGGTCGAGCGTCTGGTCGAGGTGCAACAACCGGTAGAAGTCGGCCGCGACGGAATTGAGGAAGCTCAGCTCGATCTGCTTGTCGTTGTTCTTGGACTTGGCCGGCCCCTCCTCCTTCTTGCCGCCGCTGCTGCTGCTGTCCTGGCTCGACTTGTTGAAAGGCATCACGCCCGAATGGTCCTCCATCGGGGAGGAGAACGGGTTTTGGAAATACTTGGAGGTTGCGATGAGGATTTCCTTGTCCTGGGCGGAAATCCACAGGACGAGAAACAGCGCCATCATCGCGGTCATGAAGTCCGCGAAGGCCACCTTCCATGCTCCACCGTGGCCAGCCATGGTCAGGAGGAAGGCGAAAGGTGAAAGGCGAAAGGCGCAACGCCCCGGCCGGCGATATGGGCGATATCGCACGAGCTGGACGGGAAACGCGGCGTTGCTGCTTTCATCTTTCTTCCTGCTTATTTTCCGGTCCCGAGTCCCTTGACGGCGATCTCGAGCTCGTCGGAGCCGGGTTGGACGGCGCTATCGAGGGAGCGCCGGGCCACCTCGACGGCGGTGAGCGGAGCGAGCCCCTTGGCGAAGCCGGCGACCGCGTGCATGATGCAATTCAGGTAAAGCATTTCGGACGCGTTGTTGGTCTTGATGCGGCCGGCGAGCGGGTTGACGAAACCATAGGCCACGAAAATGCCGAGCAGCGTGCCGGTGAGCGCGGCCGCCACCTTTTCACCGACGACCTCGGGGCCTTCCGAGATGGCGGCCATGGTGTTGATGATGCCCAGCACGGCTGCGACGATGCCGATCGCAGGCAGAGAATCCCCGATCATCTGCATGGCATGCACGGGATGATCCATTTCCTTCTCCTTGGCGTGCAGTTCGGCGGCCATGAGGCTCTCGAGCTGGTCGGGCTTGATCTTGCCGTCGATGACGGGCTTGAGTCCGTTCACGAGGAAATGGAGGCGTTCGTTCTGGGACAGGACACTGGGGTACTTCTGGAAAAGCGTGCTCTTTTGCGGGTCCATGACGTGCTCTTCCAGCGCGATGAGGCCGTTGCGGCGGCCAGTCATGAAGAGTTCGTAGAGGAGCTTGAGCAGGTCGAAGAATTCCTTCTTGGCCGCGGATTTCCCGGTGAGGGCCGACTTCGTCTTGTGGACGATCTCCATGATGACATGCATCGGCGTCGCGATCACCAGCACGCCGAAGGCGATGCCCAGGATCACCACGAACTCCGAAACGTGCAGCAGCACGCCGGGGTGGCCACCGGCCAGCATGAAGCCGCCGAGCGTGGCGGCAAAAACGATGGCAGCTCCAACAAGGATCAGCATGGGAGGGAAGGGCCGAACAGCGGAAGGGCTGAAGGGCTGAAACGCTCGAAGTCTGAAAGGTTGAGGGACATGGAACGGAAATGAATGGGTCGCGTCCCCCTATTCTTCGGGTCGCAAACCGGTTTCTGAAGCCGTCAGGGTCAGCTTTTCAGCCATTCAGTCCTTCAGCTTTTTTACTTATCGGCTCCGCGCGCGCTTGATGAAGGTTCGCAGGCTCAGAATCGTCTGGGAGTGGATCTGGCAGATGCGCGACTCGGTGAGGTTGAACACCTCCGCGATTTCGGCGAGGCGCATATGCTCGAAGTAATACATGGCGAGGATCTTGCGCGGCATTTCCGGCAGTTCGGCCATGCGTTCGGTCAACAACTTAAGGAGCTCTTCCTTCTCGAGGTTCTCGCGGCCGGTGATGTCGTTGTCGTCGGCCAGGAACTCGTGGAGTGACGCGCCATCGGATTCCTCGCCGGCGGCGTGGGAATCGAGGGCGACGAAGGTGACGGGGCGGGATTCTTCCAGCCACTTGCGGTACTCCGCCTGGCTGACGCCCATTTCCTCACAAATCTCGTCCTCGGTCGCGGTGCGGCCGATGCGTTGCTCGAGTTCGTTGATCGCTTCCTTGAGCTTGCGGGCGCGGGCACGGGCCCGGCGCGGGCACCAGTCCAGCCGGCGCAACTCGTCGAGCACGGCGCCGCGGATGCGAGTCGCGGCGTAGCCGGCGAAGGTGTTGCACTGTTCCGGGTTGTACTTGCGGACCGCGGCCATCAGGCCGGTCACGCCCACGCTGTAGAGGTCGTCCGCGTCGATGTGCGGCGGCAGCGTGAGCTTGATGCGATCCACGACATTGCGGACCAGCGGGAGGAAGCGCTCGATCAAATCCTTTTCATCGATAGCGCCGGAGGAGGTGACGCCCTGGTAGACGCGCCAGGCGGCGGTCGCGGGCTTCGTTGCATCCGTGCCGCGGTCTTTGAGAACAGCAGCTGATTTCATGGGTAGTGTTGGGAGTTAAAGGGTTGCAGGTTCATTATTTGGCCTTGAGCGGATGGCTCGGGGCTTGGGCCGCGGCCAGGGAAGCGCGGTGACGGGCCAGCACGGTGTCGCGCAGGCCGGCGAGGACGACGGTCCAGAACCACCGGAACAGCAGCGCACCCGCGAGGCAGCCAATGGCACCGTCGAGGAAGACGCGGTCCGCGGCATGATCCAGCAGCCAGCTGGTGAGCAGGCCGGTGACGAAACCGAGGAGACCGCCGCTGAGGAAAACGAATTTCATGGTCAGGCGGCCTCCCCCGGGTTGGCGGCTTCCGGCGTGAAATCGGCGTCGGGGCTGGTCGACACCGGCAGGGTGCGACGGGTCAGGGCTGCAAAGACTTCCTCTTCGCATTCGCCGGACAGGGACGGGCCGGTGGCGAGGAACAGCGGCTCGAGGCCGCCATCGATCACGTAGTCCCACAGGCCGCCCCACTGCGCCACCTCGTCGAGGTGCGTGAAGACGACATGGGTGGCGCCCAGTTCGCGGCCGCGGGCATAACCCGCGCGGAGGACGGCATGGCCGTAGGCGGCGTTGAGCACGAGGACGCGCTGCTCGATCTGCTCGCGGTCGAGGAACTCGGCGAGCGGGGCGTTGGCCGCGGAATCGCGCAGCGAAAGCGCGGGGAGATCGAAATAGACGAAGCCGCCGGGCGTCGCGGGCCGGGTCGAGGCGGGAAAATGCGCCATCGGGACGCCCATGGCCTCGCAGAACACCGGGAGTGGACCGCGCGAAACCGGGGCGTCGAATTCCGCGGTCACCACGTGGCCCGTGCGGGCGCGGCGGCTGACCTCGCTGGAAAGCCATTTGCAGAGCGCGGTGGTGCGGCCGCTGCCGGCGAGGCCGATGAAGGCGGCGCGCGTGAGCGGCTCGGTGGGCGGACGCACGCTGGCGATTTCCTGCATGTGCCGGCCGGTCTCGACCAGGGCGCGGTGCAGCGGCAGCGCCTGCAGTTCCGCCCAGGTGGCCGAGCGCTCCAGCATGGAAATGATGGATTCCGAGAGGCCGGAGCGACGCAGCAGCGGGGTGAGCTCCGGGCGGGCGGGCCGCGTGGCGCGGAGACGGGTGGAAGTGTGGGCGATCATCTCGCGGCGAACGGGCGCAACCGGGGTGGCGGGTTCGTCGGACGTCAGTTGCAGGGGCTGGGCCTGCCCGTTCGACGGACCCACGGTCCCGAGCTGGTCGAGGGAGCCGGTCCGGGCATCGACTTCCGCGGAGGACCGACCAGCGTCGGCCCCCACGGGGGCAGGCGCAGCCGCTTCGACGGAAGCGATCACCTCGAGCTTGGGCGAGGCCCAGAGCCCGCGCAGGCCGGTGGGCTCGACGGTGCGAACCGAGAGCACGCGGGCGCCTTCGCCGAGCCGGTCACGGATGACCTGCGCGGCTTCATGCGCATTGGCCACCGTGAACTTGTAACAGGTGGCGGTCGGGGGATTGGAAGTGGCGGTGTGCACGGGGAGAAGATTTTCGACTTACGATGGATGATTTATGATTTCTCAGCGGGGCGGTTCGTGGGTGGGTCAATCGTCAATCGTTTGTCGCAAATCATAAATGGATCAGGCGGCCGCCTTCGCGGGTTGCTCGGGGCGCGCGAGGTGCGCGGGCAGCGGGATGAGGCCGGCGTTTTCGATCTCGGTGGAGGACGGCAGCTCCTGGAACGCCAGGATCGTGAGGCGCGGGAAGGAGGGCTCGAGGAAGCGCTTCAGCGGCAGGCGGGTCTCGGTGGACACGACCATCACGGCGGGCGCGCCCGAGGCGGTGAGGGCGGAAACCTGGCGGTTGAGCTCCTCGACGACGTGGCGGCCCAGCGTGGGCTCGAGCGCGAGGCCGACGTCGGTCGGCGAACGATGCACCTTGGTGCCGAGCACCTGCTCGAGGCGCGGGTCGAGCGTGATCGCGCGGATCACGCCCGGGCGGCTCTCCAGGTCCGGCACGAAATACAGGCCCAGCCGGCGGCGCACGAGCTCGCTCAGGTCGTCGGGATTCTTGGAGAGCGAGGCGAAGTCGGCGATGCCCTCGAGGATCAGCGGCAGGTTGAGGATGGCGACGCCCTCGCGCAGCAGGTTCTGCAGCACGCGCTGGATGATGCCGAGGTTGACGAGGTCGGGCAGCAACTCGGTGATCAGGGCGGCGTGGCTGGTCTTCAGGTGATCGACGAGCGCCTGGACGTCCTGGCGGCCGAGCAGGAGGTGCGAGTGGGCCTTCAGGGTTTCGGACAGGTGCGTGATGAGGACGGAAGACGGGTCGACGACCGTGTAATTGTTGAGTTCGGCGGTCTTGCGCTCGCCCTCGTCGATCCAGGTGGCCTCGAGGTTGAAAACGGGTTCGCGGGTCGGCTGGCCGCGCAGGCGGATGTTGCTGCCGGCGACGTTCATCGCGAGCAGGCGGCCGGGCAGGATGTTGCCCCGGGCCAGGACGCGGCCGCGGAGGAGGAAGCGGTAATCGTTGGCCTCGAGTTCGAGGTTGTCGCGCACCGAGACCGGCGGGACGACGATGCCTTTCTCGCGGGCGAGCGTCTTGCGCACGCCCGTGACGCGGCCAAGGAGGTCGCCGCCCGTGCGGGCCTCGGCGAGCGGGAGCAGGCCATAGCCAATTTCAATGGAGAAGGTGTCGACCTCGGTAAGCTTGCGCACATCCTCGGTGGCCGGCGCGGCGGCCGCAGTGGCGGCGGCCGGAGCCGGAGCTTCGCCCGGTTTGCCCGTGGCGACCTTGCCGGCCGCCTTACCGGCCGGCGTGGCGGCGGCGGCCGCGGCGCCCTCGGTGGTGGCGTCATTGTCCTTCAGCGTGCGGGCCATGAAGGCCGCGAGACCGGCCAGGCCCATGAAGGGAATCAGCGGCATGCCGGGCATGAGGCCGAAGACGGCCATACACGCGGCGGCGAGCGTGAGGGCCCGGGGATGGCGGACCATCTGGCCGGTGATCTGCGTGCCCAGGTTGTTGTTGTCGGACGCGCGGGTGACGAGAAGACCGGCGCCGATGGAGATGATCAGCGCGGGGATCTGCGAGACGAGGCCGTCACCGATGGACAAGAGGGTGAACTTCTGCAGCGACTCGGCCAGGGAGAGGTCCATCTGGAGGACGCCGATCGCGAAGCCGCCGAGCACGTTGACCAGAGTGATGAGGATGCCGGCGACGGCGTCGCCGCGCACGAACTTCGAGGCACCGTCCATCGCGCCGTAGAAGTCGGCCTCCTTCTGCACCTTGAGGCGGCGCTGCGTGGCCGTGACTTCGTCGATGATGCCGGCGTTCAACTCGGCATCGATGGCCATCTGCTTGCCGGGGAGGGCGTCGAGGGTGAAGCGCGCGCTCACCTCGGCGATGCGGCCCGCGCCCTTCGTGATGACGACAAAGTTGATCAACACGAGGATGATGAACACCACGGCGCCGACGATGTAGTTGCCCTGGATGACGAAGTGACCGAAGGACTCGATGATCTCGCCGGCGTAGCCGTTGGCCAGGATCTGGCGCGTGGAGCTGATGTTCAGCGCCAACCGGAAGAGGGTCAGCGTCAGGAGCATCGTCGGGAAGGCGGAGAACTCCGGCGGATCCTTCACATAGAGAATGGCGAGCAGCACCAGCAGCGACATGCCGATGTTGAGGGCCAGCAGCACGTCGATGATGACCGGCGGCACCGGGAGGACCAGCAGCAGCACCGTGCCAAACAAGGCGAGCGCGAACAGCAGGTCGGCGCGCTGCAGGAGGCGGGTGATGGAGTGGTTGCTGGAGACGGGCACGGGGAGGGAAATTTATGATTAACGCTTAACGATTGATGATTTCAGGCGGCTTGGCTCGGTGGGTTCGGCAATCGTCAATCGTGATTCGTCAATCGGGAATGGGGCTCAGGCGGCGGAGCTCAGGCGGCGCGTCTTCAGCTCGTGGAAGTAGTAGCGGTGGGTGCGGTAGACGACGGCCAGGATCTCGGCGACGGCCTGGTACAGGCCCGGAGGGATGGCCTCGCCGACTTCGCCCATGGCGAACAGCAGGCGGGCCACCGGTTTGTTCTCGACCGTCGGCACGCCGTGCTCGGCGGCGATGGCCTTCAGGCGCAGCGCAAAACGATTCTCGCCCTTGGCGAGGACGACCGGGGCCTTGTCCCGACCGCGCTCGTACTTGAGGACGACGGCAAAGTGGGTCGGGTTGGTGACGACGACATCGGCGGTCGGCACGGCGGCGAGCATCTGTTTCTGGATCATCCGGCGGGCCATGCGGCGCATGGCACCCTTCACCTGCTGGTCGCCTTCCTGGTTCTTGGCCTCATCCTTGACCTCCTGCTTGGTCATCATGAGGTCGCGGCTGGTTTTGTATTTCTCCCACGCGTAGCTCATCGACGCGATGACGCCCAGCGACAGCATCAGGCGGCTGAAGAACGACAGCGTGGCGGTGTTGAGGAAGGTGCCGAGGTAGCTGGCCTCGACCGGCGCCGTGAACAGCGGGTCCATCAGCAAGGTGCGGGCGCCGAGGAAAAGCGTGAAGCCGATGGCAGCCAGCTTGAGCAGGTCGATGCCGGCGCGGATCAGCGTGTCCTTGGAAAAGATGCGGTGGAATCCGTTGACCGGGTTGAGGCCCTCGAGTTTGAAACGCACGACCTTGGTCGAAAGGTGGAAGCCGCTCTGGATGCCGCCGACCAGGAGCGCGGCGCAGGCGCATCCGAGCAGCACGGGCATCAGGCCGCCGCCGACGACCTGCATTATGTCGCCCATGTAGCCAGACACGGTCGAAAGCTCGACGGGGCTGCGGCCGAAGCTGGCGAAGATGCTGATGGAATATTCCGCCACGCTGCGGGCGGTGTTCGTCGCCGTGAAACCGAGAATGCCCAGCGCGGCGGCGAGGCTGAAAAGGACCGACAGTTCGGGACTTTTCGCGAACTGGCCTTTGTCCGCGGCGTCAGCGAGACGCTTCCCTGTGGGTTTTTCTGTTTTTTGATCGTTGTCGGTATCGGCCATGGATTCTGAATCCAAAATAGCAACGCCGATGCCAAGGATTGCCTGTGCCGCGTTAGTACCTGCCAGCCAATGCTTAGAAATATTAGTATCCCGGGTCCGATTCCAAAAAATCTTGAGCGAAAAATTCGCGTTTTTACCGGCAATTTTTGCCGGGAGCGGGCCCTCGCGGGACCCTTATCGGTAGGGGCGCAGTCTTGCTGCGCCCATTCCGCGTGCAGCGCGGAATCCTGATCGTCCCAATGGACCGTAGAATCCCGGCCAGCCGGGGATTCCTCCGCGTTTCGGAACTCAGCCGGGATCTTGCAGTTGATGGTGGAGCGACCTGCTCCCCAGGGCGCTTTGCACGCAGCGGACGTCTTCAGCGCGTTGGGGAGCAACGCGCTCCACCTTTTGGTGTGCTCGTTTTTTGCTCTGAAAGTCAGTTTCAACTGCATGAGTTCGGCTCAGCTGCGCTCAGTGGGCGCAGCCTTTCGACCGGCCCAAGGCCCTGAGCGGGTCGAACGGGCAAGACTGCGCCCCTGCCGATCGGATCCGAACCGGACCGGGCAAGCTCGGCGCCCACACCGCCTACCGCCGCGACACCAGCAGCAGCAGCTGGGTTGGGATCTCGCCAAACTCGAC
>DASZPS010000050.1:0-52455 GCA_035549955.1 Lacunisphaera sp.
CTTTTTTCGCTCAGGACCGCGTTAATTTTTTTAGGCCCAGCCAGCGGGCCTCATCAAGGTGACGGGGAATCATGACCCCTCTGCTACACGATCCATGGTCAGTGGTTCCTCTCCCAGAAGTGATTTTGAAGACGTACCCTAGGGGGGCCACCCTCCGCGCTGCTTTTCGCTGGATTCGATTAACCAGCGGTATCCCGCTTTTGGTCAATGGCATGCATTGGCCATCGACGCGGACATTTCCGGTGGAGTGAACGCAATCCCTGCGATGGTGCGATCCATCGCGTAACGATTTCCGACACCCGGCAGGCACCCGCCTTGTGAGGCAACCTGCGGTGGAGAGTCGCGAATCAGGCGGCGTGACGAGTCGTCAGGTGGCTGACTCGTGTCGAAGAAGTGACCTCGGAGGTGATCTGCCGAAGCACGTCGTCTCGCATCTGCGCACCGATGCGGAGGATGACCGCGCAGACGTTGGCCCGGACCACGGGATCATCGGCCGGCACGGTGTGGCCGCGGCGTTCGGCTTCGAGCCAGGTTTCGTCGCGGACAATCTGGGCGATTCGGGGAAGTTGGTGGCGGAGCACCGGGTCGGCAGGAAAGTACATGGCAGGGGTGGGTAGGGACGGAAAATTGCATCGACCGTGCCACATTGGGTGGTGTCTCCGCAAGTATCTGCAGCGGAGTTGGATTCCATAGTTCTCCACTAAAAGGAGCGTTCGACCACGGCAAAATCTGCATGCGGTTCCGACGATTGCATCGTTTCCTCATCGCAAGCCCTGCCCAGTCGAAGGGTGGGCCCGCTCAAGAGGGCATAATGGCAGTTGGGGCTCGCATCGCCGACGGTCGTGGGGGAGACACTGTCCGTTTTCCCCACCCCATGAAACGTCTCCTATTCCCGCTATTCGCGGCGGCTGTGTTCGGCTTGGCGGCCGGTGTCCACGCCCAAACCAGCGCCCCGGCCAAAAAAGTCGTATTCACCTTCGATCCGCATTTCACCGATGCGGATTTCTCTGCCATCAAGCAGGGCGCGCCGAATCTCCACCTCGTCTTCCCCGCGCCGGACAAGCTCCTGGCTGAAATCGCGGATGCGGATGGCATTGTCGGCGGGGTGAATCGGGAGCAGTTCCTCGCCGCGAAGAAACTCCAATGGGTGCAGGTGAATGCCGCGGGCGTCGAAAACGTCCTGGCGGCGATCCCCGAGTTCAAGTCGAGCCCGGTCGCGCTCACGAACATGAAGATTGTGCAAGGCATCGAGATTGCCGACCACGCGTTCGCGCTCCTGCTCGGGCTGACCCGCCGGATCGACGTCGCCGTGACCAACCGCGCCACCGAAACCTGGCCCAACCTCGCGACGTTCGGGCGGCCCATCGAGCTCCACGGCAAGACCGCCGTCATCATCGGCGTCGGCGGCATTGGCACCCAGATCGCGATTCGCGCGAAGGCCTTTGGCATGACGGTGATCGGCGTCGATCCCAACGACATCCCGTTCACACCCTACCTCGACCGCACCGTCTGGCCCGACCGGCTTGACAGCGTGCTGCCCGAGGCCGACGTCGTGTTCATTTCCGCCCCGCACACCCCGGCTACGAACAAGATGATCGGTGCGGCGCAGTTCGCGGAGATGAAAAAGGGCGTCTGGTTCATCGCCGTGTCGCGCGGCAAGATTTACGACAACCAGGCCCTCGTCGACGCCCTCAAATCCGGACACGTGGCGGGCGCCGGGCTCGATGTGACGGAGACCGAACCGTTGCCCAAGGGACACCCCCTTTGGTCCACCGGAAGGGTGATCATTACCCCCCACATCGCCGGCCGCTCCGACGGGGACGCCGGCCGCTACCACGACATCTGGATCGAGAACCTGATTCGTTTCGGCCGCGGCGAACGCCTGCGACACACCGTCGACAAGGAAAAGGGCTACTGACCGCCGTTGCGACGGAGCGGGCCGGGTTGCTTGCCGCGGCCTGGCAGGAGCCTACTTCGCCTGCTCGAGCGTGGCGAAGTAGGCGAGCACCTCCACCGGCAGTGGAACGTGATCCTTGCCGGGGATCACGCCTTCGCTGATGGCGTTGAAGCCGTGCTGGCGGGCGAGATTTGCCGCTTCCACAAACTGGCCGTGCAGCGGCCCGCCGGCGCCAAACGCCGGATCGAGGCTGCCGGTCAGCGCATGAATGGGCAGTCGGTCGCGGGCGGGGTCCGTTGACATGCTGGCCTCATCGACGCAGCGCCCGCGGTAGTTGCCCGCCACCGGCACGACGCCCGCGAGCTTCTCCGGGTGGCGGAAAGTGTACGCCCAAAGCGCATGGGCGCCGGCCTCAAAACCGGTGAGGTAGACGCGGGATTTGCCCTGGAAGTCGCGGCGGACCGTGGCGATGACGGCGTCGATCCCGGCCAGGTCAAACGCGCAGGGACTGAGGCGATCGATGAGATCCCAGGTTTCGGCGCTGTAGGGGAAAATCCGCGGGTCGCGCAGGCCTTGGTTGCCGTTGGAGACAATGTAGGGGGCGACAATGATGAACGGCCGGTCACCGCGGGCATCCGCAAAGCGCCGGGCGTTGACTTCGTATTCTTTTTCCGCGGCCTCGAGCACCACCACCACCGGCCAGTCGCGGCTCGCGCTCCATTGTTTCGGCAGCGATACCCAATATTGGATCGGGTGACCATCAGCCACCCGCCGCACCAGCTGGCCGGGCCCGGGTACCTCGGCGGCCACCCCGCTGGGCGGCGAACCCAGGCTCGCGGCCAGGAGCACGACCGAAGCTACGCGTGGAAAGCACATGACCCGAACGTAAGACCGATTAATGCCGATGGCCTGCGGAGGTGATGGGCGCCGGGCAATCGCGCCTGACCCGGATGAACGCTAGCCCGCACATTTTTCACCCGGAGGTGCGAAACCTGCGCCCTGTCGGGGCGACCTTGTCGGGGCGCGCCGCGACAAAGTCGCTCCGCCTGCAGGGCAGACGGACATTTTGCTGATTGGATCGCCCAAGACGGTGAAATGCCCGGGCTAGGGTTGGTTCTTAACGCTGAGCTTGAAGCCTTCATAGACGGCGATGCCGTAGAAGAGGAAATCCATTGGCGAGGCCGTGCTCGCCATGATGCTGGGAACCGCGGCGAGGTCGATCTGGCCAAGCGTGCTGAAGAAGCCTTCGTCACCGCGTCCGGCGACGAAGCCAACGATCGTCAGGAAATTGCCGAGGACGCAGCCGAATAGCGCCAGGACGGCCCCCGCGATCCGGTACGAGACATCCTGGCCTCCGCCGAATTTGCCGACGGCCGCGCCGACGAGGAAACCCACGCCGACGGCCATGAAGCCGATCTGGTATTCGGTGGTGACAGTGATAACCGCCCACAGCACGGCCCCGATGAGTGCCGCCACCAGGCCGGCGACGATGCCGAGCGGGAGATTGCCGGCGGATGGGACAGGCTGCGTGAGCGTGGGCTCGGCCGGCACGCTGGCCGCGGGGGCGCTGGCGGTGACCTGGCTGGCGGTGGGATCAGGGGTGGATTCGGACATGATGGGCGTGGGGTTGTTTTTGGGTGTGCGGAACAAAAACAGAAAATCGCTGCCGGCGATCGGCCGGCGATGGCCCACGCGGCACAATGAAAAGTCCGGCCCTGCACGCAAGGTCGGACTGATTTATTGGCTTCTTGGGCCGCAAGCCGGAGGTCCATTGACCTCCGTCAGGCTCAAGCGCGGATCGCCGGATCTTACCAGCACGCCGGATCGACGCCTACTTCGCGCCGGAACCGAAATTGGCGGCGAAGAAGCTTTTCCCCTCTTCCACCAGCTTGTTCGGGTCTTCCTGGAACGAGCGATTGTCCGTCTCGATGGCCAGGACGCCCGACCAGCCACTCCGCTTGATCTCCGCGAAAAGGCCGGGGTAATTCGCGGCACCCGTCCCGACCGGGACGTCGAGCACCACGTCTTTGCCGTCGGCCGACTTCTCAACCTTCTTGTCCTTGAAGTGAATGTCGTACACGCGGTTGCCATAGGCGGCGAATACCTTGGCGGCATCGAAGCCCGCGGCCGTAACCCAGCCCACGTCGAGGCACACGCCGATGCGCGCGTCGCGCTTGGCCAGGATGGCCTGGACGGTCGCGGGATCGCCGTAGACCGTCCCCTTGCCATGGTTGTGGATGCCGAGGCGGATGTCGTACTCCTTCACGAGCGCTTCAAGGCCGTCCCATTCCGCGGCATCCTTCGGCTCGACGATGATGAGCTTCGCGCCGATGAGCTTGGCGAATTCGAACAGTTGCCGGTTCTTCGCCTGGTCAAGGGAGGTTGCGCTGACCCCGAACGTGTAGCACGTCAGTCCCTTGGCATCGAGGATCGCCTTCTTGCGGAGAGTTTCCTCCTTGGGCGCGGCGGGGTCAAACTGGCCGCTGAAGAACTGGAGGTTCTTGATGTCGTGCTTCACCGCAAACTCCACGACCTGGTCAAAGGTCATGCGATTGCAGGTCCAGGTCTGGAGGCCGAGTTGCACCTTGCCCTCTGCGGCACGCAGGGCCGGCAGGGCGGCGACAATGAATGAAAGCAGGGTGAGGATCAGGCGGGAGGATTTCATGGGGTTGGAATGAACCGCCAACAGAACCCAAATCGTGCGGCCCGGCAAGCGAGCGTTGACCCGGCCGCGCGGCCGGCAGGTCAGTTCGTGGCTTGTGCCAGGATCTCGACTTCGTCGCCGATGGCCACCACGCCCGCCGTTCGGGCCCTCGCATACACCCCGAATATCGGCGCCGCGGCGGTTCGACGGGCGCGACTCTGTTCGACGACCCCCTTGAGATACCGGCCGTCGACGGCGCTCGATCCCGGGTCGACGTTGACCACGATGCAACGTTCGCAAGGCCCGGTCACCATGAGGTCGAGCCGATGATTCGCACCCCGGCACATGAGCGTGGCCGCATGTTCCTCGGCAAATGGCGGCAGCGGATCCCGGTCGTCGGCGAGGACCAGGTTGGGCCGGAAGCGTAGCAGGTCCGTGTTTGCGCCAAACTTCGCGGCCAGGACCTGGAGTGACGCGTCGGTCACGACATGCACGGCATTGGGTCGGTGCGCCCCGGTTGAAAGATGCACCAGCCGCACCTTCTGGCCGGCAATGGCTGAGGCGAATTCAGCCGCCGTATCGCCGGCATCTTGTCCGGGAACTGAATCGAACGCCTGGCGTGAGGCATTCCATAGGTAAACGATGCGGGGCGCACCCTCGGCGGGAGCCGGCAGCGGCACCGAGTCACCTGCGGCTGAAGCAATGGCCATTCGCTCCCGGGTGCCGATGGGTTTTAATTGCCACAGCGTCGGGATGGCGCCCGACCACGTGATACGATCATCGGCATCGACCACGACCCACTCGCGGTCTCCTTGGATATTACCCGACGCCGTGAAGCCCAGCGACGTCACGGCCAGCGGCGCGCAGGCCTTCACGGGGTAAAGATAAGTGGCTCTGACGCGGGCTCTCAGGGCTCGAGAAGAGCACGGCGGGCGTTCGCGGACAAGAGCGGCCTTGCGCGGCCCCGGCACGTGCGGCCCAGCGCGACGCGAGGGGAGTCGTGCGTCAGTCGTCCACGCTGTGCGCGGAAAGGATGGCCTCGAATGCCTGCACGAATTCGGTCGACTCCGCTCCGTCATGAAAGATGGCGCAATGGACCAGGTGCTTCGCCCCGATCAAGGCGCAGACAATGGTGGTAAACCGGTAGCGGCTCGGCGTAGGCCATCTTTTGACCGTCACCTGCACACCAATCCCGTCCTCCAGGGCAAAATCGTCGAGTTGGGGCAGGGTGGCGGTGGGAGGAACGTGCGCCTGGGCAGCGGCGGCGGTGAACTGCTGCAAGGTGGCCTGGTCCTCGACCCGAAAACCCAGCAGGTCGTCCGGCAGGAGCGTGACAATCATGACGGCATTGCGTCCATCCTTGGCGACGAACTTCAGGGTCGCATAGGGACCCTCGCCCAGGACGGCGGGAAACGGCGAGGTGCTTTCCCAACCGGACGGAGGCGTCAGGCTGATATCGCGGCAAAGTCCGGCAGTTCTTCCTTCGGCGCCCAGGACCACGACAACCTGGCTGGCGAAAAGCAACAGGAGTACGACTGCGGGACAGTTTGATTTCGAGCGCATCGCGGAAGCTTGGTTACGGAGACTGACAATCCACCCAATCCAATCCTCTATCCCAAGACGCAGCAGTCTGCATGCCGTTACGGGGGCCGTAACGACATATTGAATTTGAATGGGTTCCATTAGAGCGTCACTCAAATCCAACATGGGTTGTTGCAGTCGATTGGCCGGAAAATTGCTCTGCGCGGGCAGTTAGGACCGGCCGGCTTGGGATCGGCGGGCAGGCGCTTGCGTCGAGGCGGACTACCGGCAGAAAGGCGGCATGCAGGGCGTACTTCGGCTGAAAACCCAACTGGTCATCCTCCTCGCCGGAGCCCTGGCCGCAGTCTCATTGCAGGGAAAAGTCGACGTCCTGTCGGGTTTGGATTTTGGCCCGCTCGAACCACGCGAAGTGACGGTTTATTTGCCGGACGCCGAAATCACCGCGACCACGCCGGTGTTGATCGCCCTCGACGGGCAGAACATGGGCGCGTGGCGCCTCGCCGAGGCCCTGGCTGGAATCTCGGCGCTGGGGCGGCAAGTCGCGCCCGTCGTGGTTGCGATTCCCGCGGGCCGGGACCGAATCGAGGAATATGGCATGGCTGACACGCCCGATTTTGCCGGCCGCGGCAAACGGGCCGCGGAATTCCAGCGATTCGTCGTGGGCACCCTCCTGCCGGCCGTGCGGAAACGCTATGGATTGGGGTCCGATCCGGCGCTGACGGGAATCATGGGGTCATCGCTCGGCGGGCTGGCGGCGTTCGATCTCGCGTGGCGCCATCCCGGGGCGGTGGGGTTCGCAGGTATGTTTTCGGGATCGTTCTGGTGGCGCGGTGAAGACGGCTCCGCGGCCGTCCGCCAGGCATCGCGGCTGGCGCACCGGATGGTCCGTGCCACACCGGAGCCTCCTTCGTCGCTTCGGCTTTGGTTCTCCGTCGGATCGAAGGAGGAAAAAGACGACCGGGACGGCAATGGGGTGATCGATGCCGTGCAGGACACGGCGGAACTGGTCGACGAGGTGGGGCGGCGGGGTTGGAAACCGGGCGAACGCCTGGCGTACACGCTGGTGGACGGGGCGGAGCATAACGAAGCCGCCTGGGCCCGGGCTTTGCCCGGATTTCTTGCGTGGGCCCTGCCTTCCTCTGACACCAAACGTGCCGGCTTCCGCTGAGATTCTGACATTGCGCCGGCAAACCCAGCCCGGTTTCTTGCGGGCGATGACCGACCAATTCACTTCACTCACCCCGGCGGCAATGCGCGACATCATCGCCCAAATCGACAAGAGCCTGGCCATTTTCGAGCGGCACCAAGGGAGTTTGAATGTGGCCGAGCTGCAGGCGAAAAACATGCTTGCCGCCTTGCGGGAACGGATGGTTGACGGCCTGCTGGCTCACCCGGACAGGGACGAGTAACCCAAGCGCCGATTCGATCCCCTTCCCGCCCGATGAGCCTCCACGACGACGAATACGTGAAGCTGGTGACGGCGATCGAGAAGGCATTGGGGCATTTCGACGGACGCCCCATTGAGCCTGGGTTTGACCAGGATACATACGATGATCTGCGACGCGTGCGGGAAATGCTGCTGCGTGGGCGGCGGGATTCGCGCGATCCCAACTTGAAGCACGACAGCCAGTTTCCCTCGGGCCCCGCCTGAACGGGTGTCGCCCTTTCCGAGCGAGACTCACCGCCGCTGCAATTGCTCCACGAGTGCAGCCGCGCGCGCCGAGTTCGGATCGAGGCTGCGAGCCTGCAAGGCGTGGGCCAAGGCCTCCGCGTCGCGACCTTCGCGGGCCAGCGCGTAGGCGAGGGTGAGGCGGAACTCCACCGATTGCGGGTCCCCCGCCACGGCGGCCTGGAGCAGGGTGACGGCTTCACCGACGCGGTCCCGCTCAAGATGGACCAGCGCGAGATTGTGCTGTGCGGCGGGGAAAGCGGGTTGCCGCCGCAAGGCTTCGGCATAACTCGCCGCCGCCTCATCGAACCGTTTGGCCGACAATAGCGCGTTGCCGAGGTTATAGTGGACCTGCGGCATGTCGGGCCGCAGGTCGCGGGCCTTCGTCAGAACGGAGATTGCTTCGTCCAACCGCCCGGTCGCGGTCAGAATGCGGCCCCAGCCGTCCAGCAGTTCGGCGTCACGCGGATTCTCGCGAAGCGCCAACTCGTAGCGCGCGAACGCTGCGGCTCGATCCCCCTCCTGCAACGACTGCTCGGCCAATCGCAGCATGGCGACCGTCATGTCCGGCTTCAGGCGCAGGGCTTCCTGCCAGGCGCGGACCGCCGCCGGCAAGTCGCCCGCCTTGGCGGCGGCGACGCCAAAGTTATATTGGATTTCCGGGAGATCGGGCCGCAGGCGCAGCGCAATGCGGTGCTGCTCGAGGCTATCGGGCACGCGTCCCAGTTCCAGCAACATGCTGCCGAGTTCGCTGTGCGCCAGGGCAAATCCCTCGCGCAGCTCCGTCGCGCGACGAAAGGCGGCGGCGGCGGCGGCCCATTCCTGGTGCCGGCGATGGTAGTCGCCGAGGTGGGCATGGATTCGCGCGTTGCGCGGTTGCTGTCGCAGGGTCGCCTGCCACAGACCAAGTTCGTCGAGGTACTCGGCGTTGCGCTGGATGGTGATGATGGCGGCGCCGGCCGCCAGCGCCGCGCACAACCCCATCCAGCGCCGCGGCCAAAGCGCTTCCAAGGCGAGCACCATCCCGGTCGCGATGATGGCGAGCGGCAGATACATCCGGTGTTCGGCCATCGTTTGCGTGGTCAGGGGCACGATGCTTGAGCTGGGTCCCAGGATGACGAAAAACCACGCGCCGGCGAAGCCCCAGCGCGGGCGGCGCCAAAGCGCCCAGGCCGTGGCGGCGACCAGGACCGCAATCAGGAGAAACTGCGGCCAGATCTCGCGGAGCGGAAACAGGGCGTGGCCATAATCGACAACCAGCGGATGCGGCCACAATGCAAGCTTGAGATAAACGGCAATGGCGTGGCCCTGGCTGACCAGGTATTCCCACGCGCCCATGCCCAGCCCGAAGCCCACGATGCCGTTGCGCTGGTTCGTGCCGCGCATGAGCCACGCCAGCAGCAACCAGGTTGCGGCCAGCGACAGATAATACTTCCAACGTGCGCGCCAGGCGGCCGCAAAGGAGCCGGCCACAAAGGTGCGATCATACAGCAGGACCAGCACGGGCGCCGTGGCGACAACCTCCTTGCTGGCCACGCCGAGGCCGCAGGCGGCGACGGATGCGGCCAGCCACCCTCGCGCCGCGGGCGCGTGTCCGGCCGCGCGGGCGAAGCCATAGAGCGAGAGAAGGTAGAAAAGGCCCGCCAGCACCTCGTTGCGCTGGGCGATGCATACGACCGATTCAGTCAGGAGCGGATGCACGGCCCATAACAGCGCCATGCCCAGCGCCCGTTCGGTGCCGTTGGCGGCCCACCGCGGCGCCAGCACGGGCAGTTGGAAAGTGCGGCGGAGCAGCCCGAACAACGCCAGCGCGCCGAGCGCATGCAACAGAATCGAGGCGGCGTGGTAGCCGCGGACATCCAGGCCCCCGAAGGCGTAGTTGAGGGCAAAGGTCAGGTTGACCAGGGGACGGCCCGTCGACCCGGCGGCGTCGAGCGGCGGACTGAGGACGCGGTCGAGCCGGGCCAGTTCGCGGATCGAGGAATTTCGGGCGACCGCCTGGAAGTCGTCAAAAATGAACGGTCCGGTCAGGCTGTTGCCATACGCGAGCACGACGGCGGCGACGAGCACCGCGGCCAGGAGGTAGGTGCGACGCTGGTCGGTGGCCGGCATGGGGGTGGGCGGCCACTAAGCCACCGATCTTCCACGAGGGAAAGCGCTCTTTCGGTCGGAGTTCGCGCCGGCGCTTGGGTCGGTCGCACGCGCGGTTTGAAACTTGCGCCGATTTCGCGGCACGGCTTTCTTCCCCGCCATGACGATTGCGACCCAACGCGTGTTCCGGGGTCTGCTGGGGTGGGGGCTGGCGGGTACGATGTTCGCCGCCGAGCAACTGCCGGGTCGATACGTCGCCGTGGGCAAGCCCGGCTTGGTCCTGACCCTGGCCGTGGCGGCGGACGGGAGCGTCACGGGCACGGTGGTCGACGCCGAGAGCTCGGCCCCGGTCGTCGGGAGGCAGGCTGCCAATGGTTTTTCGGGCACGGTGGGCGCCGATCAGGACAAGCTGCCGGTCGCGGCGGCTTTCATCAAGGACAAGCTGGTGCTGCAGGTCGGCGCGCCGGATAGTCGCGAGACTTTCACGTTCAAACGCGAAACGCCGGCCGCGGGCGCGGCCCGGACGCCCGTGGCGGCGGGCAAGCGCAACGTGATCATCAACGGCAAGAGGTTGAGCGATGCGGAGGTGGCCCGGATGGAGAAGGATTATCAGGTACGGATCAGCGATGCCGACTATTGGTACGACAAGGTCCTGGGCGCCTGGGGAATTCGCGGCGGGGCTACCATGGGGCTGACCGCCGCCGGGCTCGACCTCGGCGGGCCGTTGTCGGCAGATGCTTCGAACGGCAACACGAAGGTGTTTATCAACGGCCGGGAGCTGCCGCTCGCCGACCTGGTCGCGCTGCAAAGGATCACGGGTCCCGTCATCCCCGGCCGGTATTTCATCAACGCCCGCGGCCTGGCCGGCTACGAAGCGGACGGATTGCCCCGGTGGGACCTCGGCAAACTGGCTTCGGCGCAAAACGACAATCCCAGCAATTCGTGGAGTTCGAAGATCACGGGTGCCAGCGGTTTTTCCGATGGCACCACCAGCGCCGTGTTCCTGCCCGGGGTCGGGATTGTCAGCTCGGGCAACTAAAGCGGTCAGGATATCATCCCGGCTTGCGGCGCGACGGCATCCGGCACAGCGGGGCCGGTGGTTTTTCCGGGAACCGTGGCAGGAAATCCCGCATCCATCCTGTTATGAGCTCCACCCGACAAAAGTCCGCTGCCCGCCGCAATATCAAATCCGCCGCCGCCGCGGCCAAACGCAAGCGCACGGTCGCTCGCCTGCCAGCCAAGACCCGCAGCGCTTTGGGAAAGCAAGGAGCGAAAGCCGCGCGCAAGAAGCGCCCGGGCCGGCGCTGACCGCTGCCGCATCGTCCGCGATCGCGCGTTGGCTCAGGTTACGTCCCCTCAACCGGCGTTGACTCCTGCGCCGCGGGTCCCCCCAGTTATCCCATGCCTGAGCGCAAGCCTCCCGCCCTGACTGTGTACGTCGTCCGGCACGCTCACGCTTCCCCGGGCAAGGACGATGCGGCGCGACCGTTGAGCCGGATCGGGCGCGGCCAAATGCGGCAGATGGGCAAATTTCTCCGGAAACGGGGCCTGCTCGCGGCCCGGGAATTCTGGCACAGCCCCCTGGTCCGGTCGGGGGAGACCGCGCAGTGCCTGGCCAAACACCTGAAGCGGCGGGTGACTTTCAACCAGCGGGAGGGATTGTTGCACGACGATCCGCCCGCGATCATGGCCCGGCAATTGGAACGGGTGCGGGAGCCGGTGGCCGTGGTGGGCCACGAACCGCACTTGGGCGCGCTCCTATCATTGCTGGTCAACGGCGCTGCCAAGCCCGTGCGATTCGAGCTCCAGAAAGGCGCGGTCGTCGCCCTTCACCGCGACCGGGGCCGCTGGCTCATCCAGTGGCATCTCGCGCCGGAAATGCTCCGGAAAAGCTAGGCGACCAGCCGCCCAGCCCGAAATGGTGCCGGTCGTCGCGGCCCGGCCTCACGTCGCCGTGACGTTCGCGATGGCGCGCTGCGCTCCAAGCCCGCGCCTTCGGTGGGCGTTCGCCGCCGCAAAGTCAGGCGGTGGCGACGGGATGGCGGTCGTGGGGACCGACTTTGGCGATGATGTACACCGCGTGAATGATCCCGGGGAGGTAGCCCAGCAGCGTGAGCAGGATGTTGATCCAGAAATGCTTTCCGAAACCCACCTGGAGAAACACGCCGATGGGTGGCAGCACGATGGCGATGAGGATGCGGATGAAGTCCATGATGTACTGTGACCCCGCGCGGCGTCGCCCAGTCTGGGGCAGACGTCCCGACGGGACCATCGGGGGAAAGCCGGTGGCGCGGCTGGCGTCGGCGGGAACGCAATGGAGCAGGGCAGGTCCGTGATGAGTGAACCCTTTGTCGCCATGATCAAATACAAGGAAATCGCCTTCACCGCCTACGCGGTGACCGACATGCGGAAGGCCCGGAAGTTTTATGAGGGTACCCTCGGCCTGAAGCGGAGCCGCATGCTTTCCAGAAACTTTGTCGAGTACGACCTCGGCCCCGGGACGCTGGTCGTCGCTTGTGCGCCGAACCAATGGAAGCCCTCGCGACATGGCACGTCCGCGGCGTTGGAAGTCACGAACTTCGAGGCGGCGGTGGAACACCTGCGCAGGAAGAAGGTGAAGTTTCATATCGGTCCGCTGGAGTTTCCCACCTGCCGGATGGTGGCCTTTCGCGATCCCGACGGAAACGTGATCTCCCTGCACCAGCGCAAACGGCGGAAATGATCTCGCCCCACCAAGGCGGACGGCAACCCGGCCCGCCCGCCGATCCCACGGCCGTCCGGCCCTACTTGGGCGGCGGGGTCGACAATTCTTCGAGGAAGTCGATGGGGGGCAGCTCGACAATGGCCTCCCGCTCCCGCTTCAGACCGTCGGTATTGCGCCCGAAATAGCGATTGCCGCTCCAGATCATGCGGGAGAGGGCGTCGCCAAACTTGCCTGTCTCCGACACGCTTAGCCGCGTGGTCCAAAGCGGCCGCAGCTTCTTTTCCTTCAGCGCGGCCTGAAAATCGTAAGCCTGCAAAACGACGTAGTAGCGGTTGTTGGCCAGCTCCTCGACGACGTCGCGACTCAGCCCCGTGGTCAGGGCGAAGCGGGCGCGGTCCAAGGCTTCGGAATAGCCGAGAATGCGGGCATTTTGTTCGTCGAGTTCGTCGCGGATCCGGTTGCCGACGCCCAGCTGCCACAGGAGGTTTTCGTACGCGGCGCCTTCCGGGGTCCTGGCGTCGACAGGCTTGGCGTCGACCAACCGCCCGCTCTTTCCCTCGGGATTCGCCACGCGGTCGTAATCCGAGACGGCTTTCCCCGTCTGCTCGATGACATTGTTGTGGTCGATCCCGGAACTCCCCTGGGTCGAGCCCCAGAAGACGAGAATGAGCAGCTTGGCATCGGCCGTCTTGAGCGCCGGGCGGTAGTTGACCTTGGCCAGCGGCGCGGCCACGGCGCGCGCGACATCCATGAACTGCAGCTTGTCCATCCAGGGATCCTTCATGGCGCGCGACCAGCACCCGCCTTCGCCAAAGGAATAGAGTTCCTCCTTGAAGGAGCCGTCCGGCATTTGTTCGCGCTTATAGCGGTTGAAGGTCTGCGCGTTGACCGTGACAACTTCGGCGCGCAGCCCGGCCAGGCCGGACAGGAAAACGAGGCTCACAAGCCAGCGGGGGAAGGTAGCCATGGAAGGAGGGGAGTTCATATCAACCTACACCTGGCGGGCAGACCTCGACAGGGGAATTTTGTGCAGACAATTGAACCTGCCGGCGAGTCGACGATCCGGCCGAGCTGCGCCCGCCCGCCCTCAGGAATTGTCGTCGTCAGCGAGCAGCTTCGCTTCCCGCCTCAGGCTCACCAAACGGAACCACGCCACCAGCCAGGCACCCACGGCCGCCAGGCTACCCAGGGCACAGGCGATCAAAATCGGGACGCGAATGAGGTTGTCGGCCACCTGATTGCTCTCCCCGCCCGGGGGAAACACCACGCCGAAAAGCATGAAGCCCGCCGTCGCGAAGACGAAAAACAGATTGAACGACGCCACGAAATACCTCGATTGCCCCGCCTCGATTTGTGCCTGGGTGCGGCGCGCGGCGCCTGCCGATGGGATGTTATTCATGGCGAATTCGATGTTGGTTCCGAGACCAATGGCATTACCCATGCCAGAAGAATTCAACCCGATGGATGGAAGTCACAATACACTGACAGTAAATGTCCTGGGATAAATTAATCGCGCGTCTGCCTGACGGCTCGAAGCTGAACGGCCGTGGTTCCTGTAAGCGTTTTCGACAATTCTTGCCACCGTCCGGCAAATGGCCGGGCCCGATGCGGCGCGCTAATTTCCGACCCGTTCGGTAACGCCGAACACCGTGAACTCCGCGACGCCCGGGCGAATGCCGGGTGGGTGCCCGACGATCACGAGGCGGGCCCGCGTGGCGCTGACCGGAGCGCATTCGCGGTAGTCGATGAGGAAATCGGCGGTGCTTTCCCCGCGATCGATGATCGTGGTCCAAACGAGGGGCGACGTCTCCGCTTCGATGCGATAGCGAAACGCCCCGGGGTTTTTGCCCGAGGTCGTGTCGAGGTCGACATCGTGCCAGGCGACGCGCGCGGCGTGGATGGTTGCTTTGCCGGAAAAATGCGCGGTCAGCGTCGGCGTGGGATCATCATCAGCCGGAAGCCACCACGTCGTGAGGGAATTGTCGCCCGCGAAGCGCCCCGGCGCGTTGGGTGCGCTGGAGCTGCCGAAGTTCGGTTCGCTCTCGTTGAGCGCCAGCCAGGGCTCGGCGTCGCCCTCACCCGGCAGCGCTTGCGGCGCGGACGTGGCGCCGGGGATGTGGAGTTCGCCGCGGGCGTCGAATTCAACGAGGTCGAGGCCAAGCCGCCGCTCGAAGCCGTGCGTGGCACCGGCGAAGACGGTGTAGAAAGCCCAGAAGCGATCCCGCGGGCCGCGCACGATGCAGCCATGGGCGGTGCCGGTCACGAGGCCATCGGTGGTGCGGAAAAACGGATTGCGTTGCTGCGGGGTAAACGGGCCGAGCGGGGAATCCGCCACATAGGCGCCCATGGTGTAGGTGCGATACTGCGTGCCGCCCGCGGAATACGTGAGGAAATAACGGCCATTCGCCTTCACCATCCACGCGCCCTCCATCCAGCCGTTGTTGGGGTTTTGATTCGAACTGCCCACCCGTTCGAAGGCGTAGGTGTCAGGGCGAAACGGAACCAGCTCCCGCGGTTCGCCCCGCAGCCGCGTAGGATTCTCCGGGTCAAGTTCCACTCCCCAGATGCCGGAATTCGGCGTGCAGCCCCAGTAGTAGAACAGGCGTCCATCGTCGGAAAACAGCATCGGGTCGACCTGCCCGGGCAGTCCCTTGATGGCAGGCATGACGAGTTTGCCGATGGATTCGAACGGGCCCAGCGGCGTGGGGCCGGCGTGAATGTCGGAGCCGGACGCCAGGAGGAGAAAGCGCCCGCGGTGGTGGACCACCGTAGGGGCGTAGCCGATATCCCGGACATTGAGCGGGTGATGTTGCCAGGAACGGCCCTCATCGGCGCTCACCCAAGCCATGTCCACGGACGGATAGAGGTACCATTTGCCCTCATGCCACAGCGCCGACGGGTCGGCGAGTTCCCGGTATTGCCCGGTGGTTTCCGACAGCCAGAGGCCGGCCGAGGCGTGGGGTTGGCCGGGCTTGAGGGTGCGTACCAGACGTCCGATGGGGTAGTCGGGCAGCGGGAGCGGATTGATGAGGCGGGTCGAACCGATCTCCGCCCCGGTGGCGGCCGCCAGGCCAGCGGTCGCCAGGCAGGCGATGGAAAGTAAGCAGCGCTTGGACATGCACCGAGGGAGCCGCAAGCGTGGCACCACGGCAAGGCCGGGATGAATAACACGGTTGAAGTTGAAAGACCGATCCGCTGGAGGGCGTCATCTGTTTTACGCCGCCCGGCGCGACGCCAATACTACTGCGTGCTCGCACTTCGCGGGGCCGGACCAATACCGTGCCTGGCGGATGATTTTCTTCAGAGCCACCTGGCAGCAGCTCCGCTCGTTCAGCGGGTTTGGCGGCGACGCCACCTATTTGTGGCCACGCTGGATCGTGCTGCGTGGGGTTGGCCTCGTGTATCTCTGCATCTTCCTTGGCATCCTGCAGGAGGGGAGGGCGCTGGTGGGTCCCCATGGGCTGGCACCCATCGCCAATTATTGCGCGCTGGCGCACCAGGTGTTGCCCAATGTGCTGGTCCGCGTCCTGCACGTGCCGAGCCTTTTCCTGATCAGCAGCCATCCGCTGGTGATCTCGGGGCTCACGTGGGTCGGATTCGGTGCGGCGCTCGCCCTGCTGCTGAATCTCTGGCCGCGCTTCGCCCTGTTCGCCTGCTGGGCGATCTTTCTCTCCTTCGTCACCACCTGGGAAGTCTTCTCCCCGACGCTGAACGACAAGCTCATGCTCGAGACGGCGCTGGTCTGTCTGCCGTTCGCGCCGGCGGGATTCCGGCCCGGATTGGGGGCCGCCTCGCCGCCGCGGCCGATCACGGTGTTCATGACCCGCTGGTTGATCATCCGCATCATGCTCGTCGCGGGCCTGGCCAAGGTCCTGGGCAGCGACCGGCACTGGCTGGATTTCACCTTCATGGAGCGCATGTACGAAACCAGCCCGGCGCCCACGGTCCTCGGCTATCACGTCTTCCACCTGCCGCATGCTTTCCATGTCGGTGAAATCCTGCTTACGTTCGCCGCCGAGTTGGTCGCGCCGATCCTGGCGATTTTCGGCGGCCGCCGCGGCCGGGGGATCGCCATCGTGACTTGGACGATCTTCCAGGCCGGCATCCAGCTAACCGGCAACTTTGGCTGGCTCAATACCGCGGCGTTCACGCTCGGGTTGATGTTCCTCGACGACCAGATGATCGCCGCGGCGTTGCGCCGGCTCCGGCTCCGCGGTTGGGGGGCACGCGTCGCCGCCGTGCCGCCGGCGGTCGTGCGGCCGGGACGGCGCTTCGTCATTCTCGCTGCGGTGTTGTGGCTGCACTTCGGCCTGACGGTGTACTTCACGGTCCTGACCCTGCGCGGTGGCCTGACCCCCGGGTTTCCGACGTTTCGCGCCAGCCCGCTGGAGTTCGTTTTCCGGGAATTCCGCAGTGCCAACTGTTACCACCTGTACGTCTCGACGCTGCCGGCGCGCGACGACGTCGAATTTGCCGGCACCAACGACCGCGGCGCGACGTGGCGCCCTTATCCGTTCCGCTACAAGCCGCAGTTCGAATATCGCATGGCGCCTTTCCTGGCGCCGCGGTTTGGCCGCTTTGAGGCCACGCTGCAGATCGTGCTCGATAGCCGGCTGCAGGTCAGCCTCATCCCGGATGTCGCCCGCGCCCTCGTGCGCGGCGATCCCGAGGTGACCGGCCTCTTTGCGGGCAATCCCTTCCCCGGTGCCCCGCCCACGGCGGTGCGGATGATGGTGTATCGCTATACGTTCACCGACCTGAAGACCTTTCGCGAGACCGGCCGCTACTGGAACAAGGAATATGTCGGTGACTACGCTCCGCCGGTGTCCGCCGGCCGGCCCTAGCCCGGACATTTCACAGTCTTGGACGATCCAATCAGCAAAATGTCCGTCCGCCCTCCGGGCGGAGCGACTTTGTCGCGGCGCGCCCCGACAAGGTCGGCCCGACAGGGCGCATGTTTCACACCTCTAGGTGTGAAATATGCGGGCTAGTTCAGAACTGTGCGTTCGGAACTTCCCGGACGGCCGGCGGCACATCGAAATAGTCCCGGGTCGGGAAGTGGAACGCCTGCGCGACGAGGTTGCTGGGGAAAGATTCGCACTTGTTGCGGTAGTCGCGGATGTTCCCGTTGTAGAAGCGCCGCGCGGCCTGGATGCGGTTTTCGGTGTTGATGAGCTCCGTCTGCAACGCGAGGAAATGCTGGTCGGCCTTGAGCTGGGGATAGCTTTCCACGACCACCAGCAACTGCTTCAGGGTGGCGACGAGTTCCTGCTCGTCGGCCGCCTGGCCGGCCACCGGCCCCTGGTTCGCCGCGCAGCGATTGCGGAGTTCGATGACGCGTTCGAGGGTTTGGCGTTCATGGGCGGCGTAGCCCTTTACGGAGGCCACCAGATTGGGGATCAGGTCGTAGCGCCGCTTCAACTCCGCATCGATGTTGCCCCACGATTCGGCGATGTGGTTCCGCAGGCCCACGAGGCGGTTGTATTGGACGACGACCCAGGCGAGCGGGATGAAAACGATGACGAGGAGCGGGATCATGTTCAGGGGTTGGCCAACAAATAGGCAGGCATGAGCCGGCGAATCTCGACGAGTTGCTGCAGGCGGGGTTCGAACTCCTCCACGTCGAGACACCGGTCGAAAGCGAGCGCCAGGATGTTGCCGTCGAACTCAATCGCCAGGTCGCGCCGCGCCAGCAGGTATTCCATCATCTGGCCGTGGCACACATCATAGGCGAATTTCCGGTCCGGGCTGCGGACACAGAACGCGCTGGAGAACTCCGCGGATTCGAAGTCGATGTCGTCGTACCCCAGCGACTGGGCGATCTTGGAGAAGATGCCTTCGGGGGTGATGAGCAATTCCGGGTAGGCTCGCGGCAGCACGAGGGTGAGGACCGTGAAATGGTGATGATGCGTGTGCTTGCCCGATCCCGTCTTGTAGTGGAAATCGAAGGCCATCACCTCATGGCCCTGGTGTCGCCCGCTCAGCCGGTTATAGGCATAGCGGTCGCGCCCCGTGTCGAGCCGGCGGAGAAAGCCAAGCCGCTCCGCCACTCCCGGGTCTTCATCGGGATGAAAGGACAGCCCGAGGCGGCCCGCGAGCGCCGCCAGCGCCTCGCGCCGTCGCCGGGCGGCGAGGAAGTGGAGGGCGATCGCGGAGACGATGACCGTTGCGGCGACGATGATGACCAGTGGTTCCACGCCGCCCTTTCTAGCGGGATTTGCGCTGGCGCGATATTACAAACTGGCGGTCTTTCCCGAGGACGGTGCCAGGCTTGCCGTTCGAGGACTCAACCTTTCTTCCGCCCGGCCGGTCGGTACGTGTTGAGGACTACGCCGGCGGACGTGGGTTGCGTTTTGACCAGGGTGAACGCCTGGGGCGGCAAGCCGTGCTCGAACAGCCGGCGACCTTTCCCGAGCACCACGGGGCAGATCCAAAGCCGGTGTTCGTCGACCAAGCCGGCGGTCATGAGGGTTTGCAGGAGGTTGCCGCTGCCCCAGACGTGCAAGGCCGGCCCGCGGGAGGCCTTGAGCCGGCGGAGCTGCTTGATCACGTCGCCGTCGATGCGTTGGGATTTGTCCCAAGCGAGATTTCGCCGACGACGGGTCACGACGTATTTGGTCACCCGGTTGAAGGCCCGCCCGATGGGGTTGTCGCCGTGGAACGGCCAATAGGCCGCCCAGATATCGTAGGTTCGGCGTCCAAGCAGCAGATCGAACTTGCCGGAGACCGTCTTGGTGAGGACCTCGTGAAGGACTTTGTCGCCAAAACCCATGGCCCAGCCGCCCAGGTCGAAGCCATTGCTGGGATCCTCCTCCGGGCCGCCGGGACCCTGCATGACTCCGTCCAGGCTGAGTTGGGTGATGGCGATGATTTTTCTCATGGGAATGTGACCTTGTTGGCGGGTTCATTATCCCAACGAACGGCGGAGGTCCAAACGGACACGCCCCCGGATCATTTTCGGTCCCACGGAAAACTAACCGTCGGTGCGTTGGCATAGCGTTTCATGGCCAGCTTCAGGGTGGCTCCCGCCCCGGGTGCCAACTCGACGATGAAAGTCGGGGCGGAGCAGGGCGTGACCTGGCCCGCGACTTCGATGGAGGAAACCTGATGTTCGCCATAGGCGCCCCCTTGCACCAACACCGTCCGCGCTTCCGTCGGGTGAAGGTTGACCAGCGTGACCACCGTGGCGGTGTCGCCCAGGCCTGAAACCAAGGCCGCAACGTCCGGCGGGATTCCGGCGCGCCGGCGCACGGGATCAAAGTAGCGCACCCGGGCGTTCATGAGACCACCGGCCCGGCCGGGGGGAAGCGCGCCCCACATCAGTTGCACCAGGTTGTCGCTGACGGCCGGATTGAAATCCATGACATTGTCGGCGAGTCGTTTCTCCGCGGGTCGCGTGTCCCGCCGGAGCAGGTCCAGTCTGCGGGCCACCTCGTCAAGATCGCGCCGCAGGGCCTGTTCGGGATAGGCCGCGTTTTCGCCTTCCAGAAAAGCCAGCCAGCGGTTTGGGCCGACGCGCGGGCGATCGGTGGGTCGCATGCTCCAATACCAAATCTCGAGGGCGCCGACGTTCCACGGCTGGCGCGTCCAGCCATACCAGCCGTCCGGGCCGTGCATCGAGGGATATTCACGGCCGTCCGCCCCCTCGCGGGCGTGCGAATTCACGGCGGTTATCATGTCGCGCCAAGCGTCCACGTATTTTTGGTCGCCGGTAACCAGCAGCGCGTTGCTGAAACCCACGAGCGCCCGGGGAATGCGATTCCGGTTTTCCCGCTTTCCGGTCACGGGATTGACCGGGCTGAAGCCCCAACCATACGCGTTTTCCCACCATTTGCCCTCGGGGCCGCCGATGCGGCCATCCAGGGCGACATAACTCGGAATGACGCCGCCGTTGTGCCGCATCCGTTCTAGCCAGGCGTCCATGTATCCGACGATCCACTGTTTGTATTTGGCGTCGTTCGTCAGCAGGTAGGCATCGAGCGGCAGGGTGGTCGCGACGAGGTTGAGGAAACCGTCGCCCACGACGTGCCCGTATTCGCGATAGTGCGCGAGAAACTGCTCATAGGTGTTCTCGCCGTGCAGCGCCGCGAAGCCGCTGGCATCGAACGGATCCCCGACCCAGTCCAGCGCCGTTGCCGCGCGGAGCATCGGGCCCTTGCTGCCGTTGATGAGCGAGCGAATGAGTTTAAGTGCGGGGTCATAGTTGGGCGCCGTGGGATCCTCGCCCATGTACAGTGCGGCAAAGCGCCGCACGCGATCCTGGTAGACGGGCAGGTCGGGCCGGGAGAGGCCGAGGAGGTTGAACGTCCGCAGGCCTTCGCCGTGGTGCATCCAGTCCGATTGGGCGCTGAATTCCCTGAAGTACATGCCATCCCTTCCGGCGGGAACCTCGACGGTCCGGGCTTCGCCGTATTGCCGGATCATGCCGTCCCAGGTCTTCAGGCACGTCTCGATGATCGCCTCGTCCGCTCCCAACGCATGCAGTTCGGGCCAGCCGCCGAAATTCTCGAAGGCGTCGTCCGGGCCGTCGTTGGCGCCCCACCGGGGAAAGACCTGGAAATAGCCGCGGTCGTCGTAGTATTTGGCCGCGAATTCGCGGCACGCCGGGACGGTTTCCGCGAGCAGGCGGCGTTCGAGTTTCGCCCACTCCGGCGCGGCCATCGGCGTGGCGACGCGCACGGTCGCTCCCGCCGGGGCGGCGCCGCTTAAGGGAAGGGCAAACAGGGTCGCCCCGGCCGCGGCCGCCAACGTGCCAAGGGCGGCCTTCATTTTCCCCAAATACTGACCTTGTTGCCGTCGGGATCGTGGAAATGGGCGAACTGGCCCATCTCGTCTTTTTCGACCTTTTCCGGGGTGAGGCCTTGCTCTTTCAGCGCCGCGAGGTGCGCGGCAAAATTTTCGACGCGGAAGACGATGGCGACACTCCCGGACGATTTTGCCGGCGCGTCCTTCCGCCGGGGATGAATGCCGAACACGAACTGGCCCACGCCGGTATCGAAGTCACCGTAATACCCGCCATACATTTCCTTGGTTGCGATGCCCAGTTTCGCGTACCAATCCGCCAGCACCTTGGCGTCCTGGCAGGGGTTGATCGAGATCGCGCCGACATATTGGATTTTCGACGACGGTGTGTCGGCGAGGGAGACCGATGCGGAAAGGGCAACTAGCACAAGGAGGAGATGGAATTTGCGCAGCGTGGAGAGGGGCATGGTGCCGTCCTACATGCCAACGGCAGGGAAAAGGTAAAGCCCACCCTGACTGCCAGCCGGAAGCCGACGCAGTCGATGTCAGCGCTGCCCGAGGATGCGCGCGGGCAGGAAGAGAATCGCCTTCACCAGCGCCAGCACCGCGGCCATGGCGGTCCCGACGATCCGGAACGGGATGGAAAGCAACCAAAGCACGGGCCAGACCATCAGGACAAGGAACGCCAGGGGCCAGCAGAGCACGAGCAGGATGGCCCACAAGAGAAGGATCAGGAGGACTTTCATCGTTGGTGAAGAAGTGTTTCATCTTCATAACACGCGACGGCGCCGGGAAGTTGCACCCCACGGCGCCCGTGTCCCGCAGCCGTCGCAATGGCGGGGTAATCGGGCAGCGAACGTCATTGGCAAGGAATGCGGAGCAGGCGGCGGCGGCGGCATGCTAGGGTGCGGCGTGCTCCATCGGTTCCATTGGAATACGACCCGGTACCCCGTGCGGATGTTCTGGTTCCTCGGCGCGGTCTGGCTGCTGATCATGGCCAAGTGTGGGCTTATTTGGTGGGCCATGCTCCGCTGGCACGTGCCGTTCCACCCCGGCTGGCTCGTCGGGCCGACGCTGCTTTTCGCGGCGCTGGCGACGGTGATCTGGCTCGCGGCGGACGACGAATAGAAATCCGGTTCCGGCGAATTGTCCGGCCTCCGCCGTCGGGGCCGGGGGGTCTTGCTTGCAGCTTGCCCTGGCGCGAGGTGATGCCCCGCCGGCCGCGCCTCCGCCAACCATCGACGGGAATTTGTCCTGAGGACGGGCCGGCATTCGTCATGGGATGTAACGCATGAACCGCCTCGCGGCGCCCTTGGCTGGGCGCCCCGGTTTTGTGGCCGACCCCATCCCGTTCACCCGATGAAAATCTTCCCCTTTCCTCTTTTCCCCCTGTTCAGGCGCGCCACGCTTCTGGCGCTGCTCGCCAACCTCTGCATTGTGTCCCACGTCTCCCAAACCCCGAGCGAAAAACCCATGCCCACCCTCACGCCTTATCTGCTCCTGGACGGCACCTGCCAGCCGGCCATGCAGTTTTACCAAGCCTGCCTCGGGGGCGAACTAACGCTCACCCTCGTGGGCGATTCGCTCATGAAGGCGGCCTTCCCCGCCAGCATGCACCACCGGGTGGTCAATGCCCGCCTGGTGAGCGGGCCGATCACGATATCGGCTTCAGACTGGCTTCGGCCCCGCCAGACCCCCGTGCAGGGAAACACGGTGTGCCTGTATCTCAGCGGCGGAACCCACGCCGAGATCAAAACCCTGTTCGATCGCCTCGCCGTCGGCGCCGATGTCACCGACCCGCTGCGGGATGAACCATTCGGTGCGTACGGCGCGCTCACCGATCGTTTCGGCGTCCGGTGGATGTTCCATGCCGGGCGATGAGCCGAAACGGGGCCGCGCTCTGTAATGGTCGGGGCATCACCGCGCTGGTATGCTGCGCGGCATTCCCCATGAACAACCAGGACACCTATACGATTGCCGGCCGCCGGATTGAATGCCCGCACTGCAGCTGCCTTAACTTCGACCGCCGGCGAATCCTGCTGAACACCCGCGGACTGACCTTCTTCAGCTTCGATTGGCTCAACCGCGGCGCGACCGCGCTGGTGTGCCGCAACTGCAGCCGCGTTGAGTTGTTCCAGGAGGAGCCGAAAGCGGAGTAGGAACCTGCCCGGCGGCAGGTCCGCGGAATCGGTTGGTCGGTTGGCATTCTCGGGGATGAACCTGCCGTCACTCCGTCGCGAAGCCGTCGAAAACGGCATCGGTGACGGTCGAAATGTCGTGGAATGACAAGGCGAGGCTGACCTCCATGGTTTTCGGCAGCGGCAATGGCTGAAGGATCAATTGGCCAGCAGCGCGACGCCAAAGAACGTGCCGGTCGATGCATCCCACGTGTCGTCGGCCTCGATGCGCACGCTGACGGAATCGCGTCCCGCGGTCAGTTCGGCGGGGAGCGCGAGGCGATGCAGGTAAAGGAGGCCGGGATTTTCCGGCGGGGGCAAGGTCCCTGGGAATTTCCGGCCGTTGATCACGAGTGAGTACTTGTAAGTGAGATTCCGGCCGTCGAGCGCACACACCAGCGTCTGCGGGCCGGTTGCCCCGCCATTCTTCAGGCTAAAGCCAAATCCCTTGTGATTGAGCGCGTACCGCCAGCTGCGGCCGGCGAGGGTACCAGTGGTCGAGGCGTCGCCGGCATAGCCGTGAACGCCCTCGGAGTTGGCGTCGCCCACTTTCACGCTGTCAACCGCCTTGGCGAGCGTTTCGGCCCAGGCGGTTTCGGTCGCCGCGGCTGCATCCTGACCCTGTTTCCAGAGGTCGGGCGTCCGCACCGGCCAGTAGACGGTGTAGCGCTGATGGTGTACGCGATGGAAGGGCACCAGTGTCACCTCCTGGGGCCGGGCCAAATCGCGCGTGCGAAACATCAGGGGAGAATGGGAGACGAGTTCGATGCGGCCCAGCCAGTCTCCGCCGGTCGCGACGATCGCGGGCGAAGGCAGGTGCGGTACGTTGACCAGGTCGCGTTGGTCGCGCGCGTATGACGTCGGCATGTCGGCTATGCCCAGTTCCCCGGCCAGCACGATCGGGCCGTAGAGGATCGCCACGGTGTCGCTGGCTCCGGGCAGCGCTTCGGTGTGCAGCGACAGTGGCAGGCGCACTTCCACGCGGTCGCCGTCCTGCCAGGTGCGCTGCAGCTCGAGGTAGGAACCCGGCTGGCTGGTGTCGGGCGCCGGCTGGCCGTTCACGGTCACGGTCAGGGCGCCCCGGGCCCAACCGGGATGACGGATCCGCAAGGCGAAGGATTCCGGCCGCGCGGACCGGATTGCCAGGCGCGTCACCTCTTCCTCGGGGAAAGCGGTCTGTTGCGTCAGGGTGACGCCGCGTTCCTGCCAGCGAACGGTCGCGGGGATGAACAGGTTCACGAACAGGCCCCGGGCATCGTGGGCGAAGATGGTGTCGGCGTATTTCGCGTGGTTTTCCATGCCTGTGCCGACGCAACACCAGAACGAATTGTCCGGCGTCGAATAGGTTTTGAGATGCCCGGGCTCGAGGGACATCAGGTAAACGAACGTGCCGAGGGCGGGATCCTGGGAGGCGAGGATGTGGTTGTAGAGCCCGCGCTCATAGAAATCCATGCACCGCGCGTCCGGCCGCCAGGCGAAGAGGTGCCGCGTGAGCTTGAGCAGGTTGTAGGTGTTGCACGTCTCGGCGGTCTCGGGGCCGAGGTGACGCGGGAAGTCGGCCACCGGGAAGAAGAATTCGCGATCGCCGTGGCCGCCAATCGCGTATGACCGGTGCAGGGCGACGCGCTCCCAAAACGTCTCGGCAATCTGGCGATAGCGGTCCTCGCCGGTGAGTTCGTATTCGCGGGCGGCGGCGATGATCTTCGGCACCTGCGTATTGCCATGCACGCCGTCCAGCGCGTCGACGCCCCGGGCGAGCGGGTTGAGGATGACGTCGTGGTCGAACGCGCGCGCCACCCGGAGGTGGTCGGGGTCATGCGTGATCGCATGGAGGTTGGCCAGCGCCTCGCCAATGCCGCCGAACTCGGTCTGCAGGGTGGCTTGCATCTGTTCCCGGCTGAGGCGGTCGACGCGCAGCCGGATCCAGCCGGCCATGTTTTTCGCGACGTCGAGGGCCGGGGCGTTGCCCGCGAGCTGATGGGCGTCAATCAGGCCGGCGAGCAGTTTGTGCAGCGTGTACCAGGGCGCCCAGACATCCTGGCGCTTTTCCAGCCGGTCGAAGAACGACTCGGGAAACGCCGAGAGATAGCCGGGATTGTAGCCCGCGCCGGGCGCCGCGGCCTGGCATTGCGCCAGCGCCGCGACGATCGCGTCGATGCGCTGCCTGAAGGCGGCGTCGCCCGTGCTCCGGTACATCAGCGCGCAGGCGGTCAGGTAATGGCCGAGCGTATGCCCGCGCAGTTCCACCGTCGGGCCTTCCCAGCCGCCGTAGGGGATGGCGCTGGACGGCAGGTGGTAGTTCAGGCGGAAGGTGTGCAGCAATCGATCAGGTTCGAGCGACAGCATGTACGCACGATCGCGCTGCTGGGCTTCGAGGAACGGGCTGGGCCCGAGCGTCACATCGCCCAGGTCAAACAGGGTGGCCGCGGGTGCGACGGGCTCGGCGGCGAAGGCGCCTTGGGCGAAAACCAGCAGGGAGGACAACGCGAGCAACGATCGGGAGGGCATGGGAGGACAGGCTCCGCGGAATTCTTTCCGTCCGCACCGCGAAGCCAAGCGGCAACCGGGTGGCGGCCGCGTGATTTTGTGTGACCGTCCTGTGCGGATCAGGGCCGTGCCGCGCGTCGGCGGCCGCCGCCGTGGTGGCTTCAGGGGCGACGAATGGTGACGTGGTCGTTGACGCCGCCGCGGACTGAACTGGCGGCCGCGAGTTGTTGCCGCGCCGTGGCGTCGCCGCGGAGCCACGCGTTGAAAAACAGGATTTCCCACGTCCGGATGTCGCCTGCCGCCGCGTCGGATACCAAATGTTTCTCCCCGTCCAGCATGATGGCGGTCGCGGGGCCGCCCATGGCGCGCAGGGCGGCCTCCACGCCCTCGGGCGGCACATTGCTGTCGTCTGCGCCGTAGACTGCCATGAACGGCCGATCAACGCGGCGCAGGCCGGCATGATCCTCGCCAAAATACCACAGCTCCTGCTTGAAGGGCCAGATGCCAAAACTGGCACCGAAGAATGGCACCAGCCCGAAGCCGGCTTTGATACGGGCCTCCGCCCCGGCAGGAATCCGGCCGGCGGAATCGACGCCACCCAACGCCGCGGCTGCGGTGTGTCCGCCAGCGCTTTCGCCGGTGATGCCAATCCGGGCCGGGTCGATCGCGGGACCGAAATCGCGGTCGCGCAGCAGAAAGTCGAGCGTCGCGCGCACTTGCAGGCACCGCAGCGCCAGGTTGCTCGGGAAGGAGGTTCCCCGGCCGTCGCCGTGCAGCATGTCCGCGACGATGTAGCCATGCGCGGCGAGGGCTTTCATGTGCGAGAGATGCCACAAGCTGTGCGTGTTGTAGCCGCCGGAAAGGAGGATCAACGGATATTTCGCCGTGCTGTTCGCGAACAACGGCTTGTCCCCGGGTTGCTGCATGTGGGTGAACAGGGCGTCGCCCGTTTCCCGGTATGGAAATTTATAGCCGGCACGGGGATTATCCCGGGTCGTGGGATAGGCGACAAGCAGGACCAAGGGCAGGCGCGTGCCCGCTTGCGCGCCATAAAGGGCGGCATCGGCCGGGACTTCCACTTGCACGGTGGGAACCGCTTCCGGATGGACGAGGATGTCGGTGAGGTACTGCGTGCCCGTGGCCGACACCTTGCCGTTGAGGAAGGCGAACATCGCCTTGGCGTCCGCCTGCTCCCGGACCGCGAAATGGGTGGTGGCCACCGCAAACTCGCCGGGTGGTATTGGTTCGAGTTCCACCGCGGCGGCGCGCGCCACGGCCAGGCTGAGAATGCACAACGCAACCGCACGGTGGCGGCGGTCCGGGGGAAGCATCATTCATCGATGTTGGATCGGCGGCCGAACGAGGCAAGCCGCAGGCTCAAGTTCCCCACCGCACGAGTTATCCCTGTCCTCTCGAACTCAAGAGGTGAGACTCCGCGGGCCGGGCTCTCCCCGGCTGGTGGCGCCGGTTATTTTCGATCCGCGCGGTGCTTCGCAGCCTGTAAGACTTCCACGACGGCGTGAAAAGCGGGCTTGGGCTCCGCCGCGCGATCGAACAGCAGCGGGTAGTTGGTGCGGCGCTTCACGGGGAAATCGTTGAGCCAGCTGCGGGCATCATCGGGTCCCCAGAAGGTGATCATCGTCACCCCGGGTGGTTCGAGCAATGCGGCAAAGATCTCCCGGTAGCGGGCAGCGAGCCGCTGCTGCATGTCAGCGGGCAAACCGCGGGGGTAGGGATTTGGTCCTTCCTCGACCGACACCAGGTCGGCGCCGCTCGCCGTGCGCGGGAGAACGTCCACGTCGAGTTCGGTGACCATGACCGGAAATCCGGCGGCGTGGAATTCCCGGATGGCGTCCCTGATCACCGATGCTTCCGGCCACTCCAGATGCCAGTGTCCCTGGATGCCAATCGCGTCGACGCGCACGCCGGCATCGCGCAAGGAGCGCACCAAGCGGAGCGCTTTGGCGCGCTTGGCCGGCAGCTCGATGTTGTAGTCGTTGTAATAGAGCTCGGCGTCCGGATCGGCTTCATGGGCGAACTCGAATGCCTTGGCGATAAAGTCGTCGCCGATCGCGCGCCGGGCCGGGGTGTTGCGGAGGTATTCGCCGTCCCGGTCGCTGAGGGCTTCATTGACGACATCCCACGCCTTGACCTGGCCGCGATAGTGTCCGGCCACGGTCTGGATGTAAGCCCGGAGGTTTTTCAAGGCCTGTTCACGGGGCAGGGGCTGCCCCGCGGAATCCTGGAACAGCCAGTCGCGGCTGAGATGCTGCCACAACAGCATGTGGCCATGGAACGGCATGCCATGATCCCGGGCGAAACGGGCGATGACATCCCCGCGGGTAAAGTCGTAGCGCCCGGCGTCGTCCACGAGCATCGCGGGCATCATCTCGTTGTCGGCCGTGAGGCAGTTGAACTGGCGGGCGATCATGGGGGCGATCACGGGGTCGCGAACATCTTGCGACGAGGCGCCACACCCGATGAGGAGCGAACGGGGCGCGGCGTCGCGCAAGGTGGCGGCGGTTGACTCGCCGTCCGCAGCCAATGCCAGGCCGAAACAGACCGACGACACCACGGCCACGCCAGTCCACCTGCTCCAAAGATGGTTTAAAAGCATATGGCTGTATTGGATGCCACGGGAGACCAGAACGCAAAGCATGCCTCTGCGCGGCCTGGGAAAGAGGTCCCGTGGCTTGCGGCCCAAGCCTTTGCATAGGCTGCGAGGCTTGCTGGCGGGAGCCAAGAAGTGGTTGCTGCTGGGCAAGGAACGCATGGTCGGGCGGCGCTGCCGGGCGTAAATTATGGTCCCATCGATTCGGATTCACCGAACCGGCTGGTCAACATTCAGCAGACAAAAAAAGGATTAACATGAACGCAAATTCCTCCAATTCCGCCTCCGCGATTCCGACTGCGGCCCCCGCCGTACCCCTCGCTCCGGTCGCGTCGCCCGTCGTGGAAGGAGTGACCGTAAAGCAACCCGAGCCGGCGCCGCAGCCGGTGGCAACGCCCCAACCGGCACCGGCCGCCGTCAAGCCGCGCAAGAAAGTGAAGAAACAGGCGTCATCGGCCGCCCGGGCCTGATTGCCAGCGACATTTTAGGCCGAGGCCGGTCCGCCGTGGACCGGCCTTTTTTTCAACCGGGATGGGATCAATCCCGGGGGACTGCAGCGAAAGGCCGCCAAGGGCTCGACCGGTCGCCACGACCCGAGGCCGGCGTCGCCGTTAGCGGGATGCAGTGGATTTGGCGTTGGGAGGCCAATTCGGATTTGCCCAGGATTTGGCGGGGATGTTTCACTCCACGCGTACGAGGTTGTGGCGATGCGATGCCCATGCCCGGCGGCAGAGGCGAAGTTTCCACAACCCGCTCCATCCTCATCCCGCCACCATGAGTGTCACGCCCCGGCTGCCGGTTGCCTCCGAGTTCCCGCCGGGGACGGAATTTGTGATCTACGAGTTCGACAGCCCGCTGGCCAATGTACCGGGACAAGGCTGGTTCAGCTGGTGGGGTGGCGTGCCGCGGCCCTACAATCCGGTCGGCCGGCTCAAGCCCGACAACAACTGGAACGCGGATTCCTTCGAGGAGTGGGTTGGCTTGATCGCAGCCTCAATGAAGTAGGTCCGCGGGTCCGGTCTTTGGCGGAAAGACCGGCTGCTTCAACCCCCCCTCCGCCAAATCGGCGCTGATATTTGGTCCTGGGAAGCGGCTTGGAATTTTTTCGGACGGCCGGCGATTAGTGGACCCAAGGCCGAGCCGAACAAGCGGAGCGCACCAAGTAGCAGCGCCGTCAGGCGATGCAGCAGCGGTTCAATCCGGATTGGCCCTACTCAGATTTCGCCCGCTGCAACTGCATCCAGCAATGGAGCCAGGCGGCTCCGGCGCCCACACCGCCGAGCGTGCAAAAGGTCCGGATCAAAACAACGAGGAGATCCTCGGTCATCCCATCGGCCGCCACTCCCGTTCCGTACAGGGCGTAGAAGTACATGAGGCCGCCGGCCGTCAGGACGAAAAGCAGGTTGAGCGACGCCAGGAAGTACTTCGTTTGGGCGGCGCCGAATTCCGGATACATGATAACGCTGGCTTGGGGTAGGTCGGGGTTACTCATGGGCGCCACCCTAGCAGAATACCTAGATTTAGCTAGGTAATAATACCTAGTGAAGATTAAACCAGTGAAAATGAGTAGATTAGATCGCGCGATTCACCGGCACCCAAGCTGCGGTGTCGCCAGTCCTTCTGCGGCCTCGGTTCACCCGGTTGTCACCTGAGCTGTTGGCTCAAACCAACGATGATGCCCTCGGGTCCGCGGACGTAGGCGAGCCGATAGGTGTCTTCGTATTGCACCACTTCGCCGAGTAGTTCGGCGCCATGGGCCCGGAGACGCCCCACGACCTCGTCGAGATCGTCGACGGCGCACATGATGCGACGGATTCCGAGTTCGTTGACGGGCGCCTTCGTCCGCGACGGCCTGACGGCTTTCGGTCGGTGAAACTTGTCCAACTCGATCCGTCCGTGGCCATCGGGGGTCCGCAAGAACACCAAGGTGGCGCGGACTTTCTTGAGGCCGATCAGGCGATCCACCGAAGGACCCTCCACAATCGTCTCGCGCTCCAGCTTGAAGCCGAGTTCGAGGAAGAAGTCCTTCACCGCGCCGAGGTCGTCGACGACGATAAGGACGTTGTCCATGCGCAACAGCCGGCTCTTTTTCATGGGCGAGATGTTCATCCGCTGTGGCGAAAGTTGTCAAACGGCGTGGGCGCGGGGTCACTCGACCCAGCGATGAAGATTGGCCGTCGCCTTGCCGGTTCACCTGCCGTCGTGTTCAACGTGGCGCCGCAGGCCGCCAGCCAGGGCGAGGCGCCAATACTCCCCCCGGTCGCGCGGTTGGAGGGTGGCCCGCGGCAGCCGGCGATAGTCCGCGGGCTTGTGCCCGAAACGCCGCGTGAAGCTGCGGGTGAAGGCTTCGTGACTCTCAAAGCCGGCGTCCAGCGCAATGGCCAGGATTCGGCGGCGTGACGTGCGCAGCTGGCCGGCGGCCCGCTCGAGACGGAGCCGGCGGAGGCAGGCCCGGGGACTTTCGCCGAACAGTCGCAGGAACACCCGGTCCAGTTGGCGCGGCGACACGCCGGCAAGGCGGGCCAGCGCATCAAGGTCCAGGGGTTCGTCGAGGTGCGCCCGCATGTATTCCAGCAGGCGCACCAGGCGCGGATCATGGGCCTCGAGGGTGCCGGGCTTCATGGGTGCGGACGCCGCAGGTCAGCGCCTGGCTCTCGCTCGCTTTCCTTTTTCCACATGCGGCTTGAAGTGTTCGGCGAAGATCTGCCGCCAACCATCCGTCGTGGCGGCACCATCGCCGACGACGCCGAAGGTCGAATCGACGAGCTCGAGTTTGGTTTCGTCGGCGCTGATGGCCGTAAGCGTCAGGCGCAGAAGCGAGGTGGCGGGCCCGGCCCACGGCGGCAGCAGGTATCCGGCAAGCAGGAGCGAGGCGGCCTTTTCCACGCCGATGACGCGATACCAGACGAGGCCTTCGCCGGGCCCCGTGATTTCGCCCATCATGCCGCCCAGCTTCGGCTCGATGACAAACCGCTTCGTCTTGGGGGAGGTGTGGAAGCTTTGCGGCCACCACGTGGGAGTATCCTTGACCAGCGCCGTCCAAACCCTGGCGGGCCGGGCATGCAGGGTGAATTCAAGTCGGGTTTCGTTCGCGGCAGGGGTGGGGTTCATGGCCGCGAGCATAGCACATCGCGCGAGGCGGAGGCTTGATAATTTGCGACAATTTCCGGCGGCCAATGGGTCTCGGTGCCGCCGTGGACGGACCAAGGAAAAATCGCCAGCCGAACCGACAGTGGGGTGGACATTGGTGGGGGTGCGCGCCCGTTCCGATCGTGGCCGCTGCCTCCAGGCTCGGACCATGGCGTCGGCCCGATGGCGGCTGACGGAACTTCCCCGAGGAACGAAGGCTCCTTGCGGGCATCCATCCTTTCATGAAATCAAAACACAATCTTACCGGGAAACGCGTCGCGATTCTCGTTGCCGACGGTTTCGAGCAAGTGGAACTCGACCAACCCCGCGCGGCACTCGACCAGGCCGGGGCGAAAACCCAGGTGGTCTCTCCCGCCCGCAACCGGGTGAAGGGCGTGAATCACGACCAGCCCGCTGCCGGCGTGACGGTGGACGTGGCGCTGGAATCGGCGCGGTCCGAAAACTACGACGCGTTGTTTCTCCCGGGCGGGGTGATGAATCCCGACGCCTTGCGCCAGGACAAGGTGGCCGTGGATTTCGTCCGGTCGTTTTTTGAGGCCGGCAAGCCCGTCGCCGCCATCTGCCACGGCCCGCAAATCCTGATCGAGGCCGATGTCGTGCGCGACCGCACCCTCACTTCATACCCGTCCGTCAAGACCGACCTGCGGAATGCCGGTGCCATCTGGGTGGACAAGGAAGTGGTCGTGGACAACGGCCTGGTCACGAGCCGCAAGCCCGACGACATCCCGCACTTCAACGAGAAGCTCCTGGAGGAAATCGCCGAAGGAATCCATGTCCGGCAGCGCGCCTGATTTTCGGCATGTGGCGAGCCCCGGGGTTTCAGGGGTGGCTCATCTGGCTCGGAAGCGGGGCGGCTTCCGTCCGCCCGGTTAGGTTCTGGCGCATTCGGCGCCGCCGGGTGAGTCCAAGGTCGGCACGATCAGCAAGGCCAGCAGCGTCCCTTCGCCGTCAATCAGCGCACCGCCGTCCGCGCACCCGCGCGGCTTGGCCCAGATGGTCGGGTTCCGTCCGCGAACCATCCGGACGCCGCCTTCGATCACGACCGGTGGTTCCCGATTATTTTATGGGACCGGCGCGCCGGCGGTGGCGAAATTCCGGAACCGGCACGGGCAATAGGTATTCTGTTAGGGGTATGAACGCGGTTGTTTCCACCCCGGAAGTCACAGTTGCCGGCTCGACCTTACGCACCCTCAGCTGGGGCGCCATCATCGCCGGGTGCGTGGCTGCCCTCGCGCTGCAGATCCTCCTCATGATGCTGGGGGCGGGGTTGGGTTTCGCGATGTATCATCCCCTTACCAATGACAATCCCGTGGGCGATCTCGGCACCGGGGCCGCGGTTATCCAAGGCGTCACGGCCGTCGTTTCCCTCTGGATCGGCGCATGGGTGGCAGGCCGGTGCACGGGCCGCGATGGCCTCCAGGTTGGTCGCCTGCACGGCTTCATGGTCTGGTGCCTCTCCACCGTCGTCGCCATCCTGGCATTCAGTTTTGGTGTCGGTTGGGCGTTGGGTGACCTCGGCAAACTCGTGGGGGGCGGGCTCTCTGCCGCGGGCAAGATGGCCGCACCGGCGGCCGGTGGCGCCAGCGACCTGTTGCAGGAAGCGACGACCCGCCGCGGCGAAGCCCTCAGGAGTTTCGTCGACGAAGGCCTGGGCAATCGACCAGCTGAGAACCCGGCCGCGGCGGCGCGGGCCAAGCGCGAACTGGGTTTTGCCGTCACCCACTTTTTTACCACGGACAAGCCGGAGCGGAAAGAACTGGTCGCGGCGTTGCAGGCGCAGGGCTACGGCGAGGCCGACGCGAACAAACTGGTCAACGACTGGACTGCTTCCTTCCAACGGCTGAAGGCCGACCTCGATGCCGCGAAGGCCGCCGCCGAGCAGAAAGCCCGCGAACTCGCCGACAAGACGGCGGACGCGCTGGCAATTTATTCCCTCGTTTCCTTTTTTGCCTTCGTGATCGGCGCGTTGGCGGCCGCGTCCGGGGGCAGGCACGGCGGCGAGGTCGCCTACCGTCGTTCCGGCATCTTTCCCCCGGCGTCCACCGTCAACTAATCAGCTCCATGGCCCTCATCGCATTTCCCATCGCCGCGGCCGGCTACTCGCTCCTCTACCTCCTTTTTGGGGGCGGGTTGGGCGGTGCGGTCGTCATCTTTTTTATCGCCAAGCTTCTGGGCAAGTAGCGGTACTCGTGGCATCGCCCGGCCCTGGCATCGCCGGGATTCCCGCGATGCCGCGGAGCGGGCGATACCTTGGACGGTTGCGTGGCTCACCTGGCAACGTTGGGCACCCCTCTCTTGCCGGATCCATGCATTGGATGGGGGAGCGACCTGCTCCCCAGGGCGTTTTTTTTCGCAACGAACATCTTCAGCACGCTGGGGGCAGCGCGCTCAAGCGCGACTGAAGTCGGGCCCAGGATTCCGGGGCGCGACCTTACTTGGCCGGCTTGTTTTCGGCGGGCTTGGCGTCCTTCTTTTCCTCGACCTTGCGCCCAAAAGCGGACTTGTCCGCTGGCTTGGCATCCTTCGCGTCGGTCTTGGGGGCCTCGGCGGGCTTCTTGTCGTCGGCCTTCGTGGCGACGGTTGCGTCTTTCTTCGGCTCAGTGGCCTTGCTTGCATCGGCCCAGGCGGTCCCGGCAAACGCGCAGGCAATGGCGATCATCATGATCTGCTTCATGGCTTTCAGGGGTTGACGATTCGAGTCTGACGGCGGGCAACCGGCCAACAATCCCCATTGCTGGGCGTTTGTTGCTGTGCGCGGATTGATTGCGTGGCGACACAATGACCGGCACTTGCCTCCCGATCCGGAAACGCCTCCATTGTTCCGGCCTCGCATCGTCTGTCTGTCGCCATGTCACCGGTTGTCACACTTCGCGCCGTCGAACCCACCGACCTGCCCGTGCTGTTCGAACAACAGCTTGATCCCGAGGCCGTGCGCCTCGCGGCCTTTCCCTCGCGCGAGCGGGACGCCTTCATGGCGCATTGGGCGAAGGTACTGGCCAACCCGGCGAACGCGGCGCGCGCCATCGTCCATGACGGCCGCGTGGCCGGCCACATCGGCGCATGGACGGACGCAGGCACGGGCGAGCGATCGGTTGGTTACTGGATCGGCCGCTCCTTTTGGGGCCAGGGAATCGCGAGCGCGGCGGTGGCGCAGTTTCTCGTCCACGAGACGACGCGCCCGTTGACGGCCCACGTGGCGAAGCACAATGCCGCATCCATCCGCGTGTTGCAGAAAAACGGATTCGTCCGCGCCGGTGAGGATCGTATCCCCGGCCGCGACGATCGCCCCGTCGAAGAATGGATGTTCACGCTGGCATGAACCGGGAATGTCGTCGGTGTGGCCGAACCCCTGCGGTTCGAACGCGATGACCGGCAGGGCGTGATTCGCGGCGATTGGCAATCCCCCCGCGCCGGGCAGGCTTCTGCGCGTGAGCGTTCCGGATCTTGGTCGTGCAGCGCACCAATCCGCGCGCAGCAAAAAACGACCAGCAATCGGGATTGTTGCGGGAATTTCCGACCGCAAACTCGGTTCAACAACCCCCGAAAGCCACGTCCCGATCCGGCTGAAACGGATTTGGCGGCTGGCAATCAGCTGGTGGCGTGGACCTCCGCCCCTGCCGGGGGCGGGTGTCACCATGTCGAACAATCGCGAACTCCCCGGGTTGCCACGGCGCCTGCTTCTTGTCCTGGGCCTGATGCTGATCGGCTCGAGCCCGGCCCTAACGGTGGGGGCACGCGCCGAGGCCGGGGCCTACGACAGCTATCTTGGTGTCAAATCCTACCGTCTGCGGCTCACCTGGATGGGCGGGGACGGCTGGCGCAAGCGGGAGAAAAGCGAGGACGGCAAGTGCTATACCGACCAGACGTTTTCCGCCTTCATGGGTGCGAGCGTCTCCTACAAGCTCGTGCTGACCCGCGTCTCGCGCAGCGGCGTCTACCAATGGCGCACCGAGAAGGGCAGCCGGCCGACGGGCCAGTTCCAGTTTTCCACGCGGTTCGACGTCTACAAAAGCAAGTGCAAGGACACGCCCGAGTCCTGGGCCAAGAATAGGCACAGCGGGGGCGGGATCGGCGAGGGCGACGGCCGCCTGACGATCGACGCGAAGACCGGCGAGTTTCGGCTTTTTGGTTATGTCATGTCGGCCAACGGCGAGGCCACTGAGGAAACAGGCCCGGGCGGAACTTCGCAGACACTGCCCGGCGGACTCGCGCTCGGTGTCGGCAACAGCGAACAGCCCGGACTCCCCGGGGAAATCACGGGCGCCCTCACGCCAGGCGGCAAATCGATCACCGGCACGCCTGTCGAGCTGCCTTGGACGGGCATCGGTTATCTCTGCCGCCGTCCAATGCGGCTGACTTGGTCAGTGGAGCGCTGGGAGGACGAGGACGCGCCCGAGGTCATCGTGGAGCCGGTCGACTACGAGAATTGGTGGCCCAAGGGCAACCTGGACAGGCCGGAGGAGCCCGGCAACGACCTCCAGGTGAAGTTCCGCGTCCAGGCCGCGAACGATCCGGCCCAGATGCGCCGGGCCTACCTCGACTTGTCGATCCCGTACGTCTCTAAGAATCCAGGCGTGTGCATGAACTGGCCGGCCGAGGGTGCGGAGTCAAAGGAGGGCATCCGGTTCAAGGCGGAGGATTTTCCGGAGGATGGCCCGTGGACATTCGTGGACGAGTTTCATGTGACCTCGCGGGACGCGGTCGAGACGGCCAACGTGCGCGTCCACGCCTACGACTACGGGGCCTGGGCGACGCTGCGCGTAACCGCGACGGTGCCAGGCGGCGCGCAGGGCAAGGTCAAGATCCTCGGCAAGGAGACCCCGGATTTGACCATTCCCCAGGACGACGACGGCAATCGCGTGGCAGACAGCTGGGAGGAGGCGATCGGCGCGAAGGGGCGGACGGCGCCCAGCGACGACGACGACAAGCCCGCGGGAAAGCCGGGAACCAATGGCGACGGCCTGACCATGTACGAGGAATACCGGGGCTTCGTGGTCAAAGGCACCCACATCCGCACCGACCCGAAGCGCAAGGATGTGTTCGTCTGCGACACCACCGAGAAGGCCGGGGCCGGCATCGACCTCTTCCGACAGGCGACGCAGTTGGAGGTCCACAAGGTCATGGCCGACGAGATGGGAAATGAGACCAAGATCGTGAACCGCAACTCCGACCCGGCGACCCACAGTATCGACCAGCACGGTATCCGCATTGTCTTCGGCAACAAGCAGACCACCGACCCGATCACGCAGTCCGCAGACGGCAGCGGTCGATTCGGGCCCCCGGTCATGACCAGCGAGATCGAACTGCCTCCCGCCTGGAGCTTCGCGGGCGCCGACAGCACCGGGGACGTGGCGCATGAACTCGCGCACGCGGTCGGCCTGGCGCACCACGGCGACAAGGAAATGGAGGCGAAATTCTGGACGTGGGAGGCGGACAACGACGGGAATTGGCAGCTCTACGAGCAGGATGTGGACACGTCCGGCGACAAGCCCAAGTGGCAGCCGGGACGGAAGGCCATCACGGTCTTCTTCGAGAAAGGGCTGAAACCCCTTACGCACGGCGACAGCTTGCCGCTGCATTTTACGTGGATCGCGTCCCGTCAAGGCTGGCTGATCTGGATCGGTGGGAAAGGGAGCCAGTTCAGCGGCGACCAGGAGTGCCTGATGCGTTACCCGGACAAGCAGGCCTACAAATCCCTGACCCAGGCCGACACCGTGCGCTACATCCCGGACGAGTCGCAATGGAAGCAACGCACGCGACTCTGTGAGAACGCGACGGGGACTGGCGTGAACGAGTCGAGCCATCAGCCGCAGTCGCGGTATGGTGATGCGACCCTGGGCAATTGCCGCGGCCAGCTCGTCGTCAACGACAAGTATGCCGGGAAGTAATCGCACCGGGTGTCAATCCGCTCCCCTTCGGAGAATCCAACATGAAAACCATCCTTCGCTGCCTCGTCCTGGGTTGTGCCGTCTCGGTCTTTGGCCAGCAAGCCGAGTCGCTGCTGGCGGAATTGCCGGTGGTGCCGGAAAACGTGTGTGGTCGAGGCGACTCCATCGAGACGTTTCGCAAGCAACTGCTGGAGAAGTTAAGGGACATCGATGCCGGGCTCGCCAAATGCCGGAAGGAGGAGCGGGCGGCGAAGAAGGAAATGGAAGCACGCATGCGGGCGCAGGCAATGGCGGCGGCGGGTATCTCGCCGGCGATGGCAGCCGGGGCCAAGCACATGAGCAAGGAGGAGAAGCGGGCTCTCGCGGCGCAGGTGCTGAAGGAGCAAACCGGGCTGACAATGGAGGATATCGAGATGCTGAAGGCCAAGACGCCCGCGGAGCGCGAGGCCTGGGCCACGGCGAAGCAGCAGGCTGGGGAGATCGGCCCGAAGACCCCGCCGCCGGCGCAACCCGCCGCAGCCGCCCTCCCCGGCAGCGGCCTCACCGCGGAGGAAATGAAGGAGCAGCAGAAGCTGTTTGAGGACAGCATGGCCCTGGGGTCGAAGCTCCAGGCGCGCTACTCGAAGCTGGATCTGGAATACGCCGCGATCCAGCATCCGCCGAAAAAGCAGCAGAAGGACGGCGAGGAACCGCCGCCCGACGACATCTGCATCGATTTCACCAAGCGCTACAAAGCCATCCTGGGCGACCACTACCTCGCCACGCGGCAGGTCGTGCAGTCGGCCCGGCGCCTCGACGAGCTTACCGCCAAGCAATACGGTCTCCCCACCGCCCCCGGGGCAGGGCACACCGCTCTTTCCGCGGTGCGCGACTACGCCCTCAAGCTGCAGGGCATCCTGGGAAAATTCAGCGAATGATAAGCGTCGGAACGGGCCACCCGTTGGGGTTCTGCCAATTCCCTACGATCCTGCGGCCGAATGCCGATGCCGCCGGGTTTGCCCGCTACGGTTTTGACCGGTCGGACTCGGCAGGTTTGCCCGTTTGCGGGGTGCTCCCATGGGCGTCCCCGGTCGCCCCCGGCAGCGGCACATCCGATTCGATAATCTTCAATTCGCCCAATTCGACCTTGCCCTCGCGGGAAATCCGGCGGGATACGGTGATGGCGTCGGCCATGTCCTTGCCCAGATAGGGTCCGGCGGAGACAACCAGGGCCGGGAGCGACTCGGTCATGGAAACGCCGGAGGCGCTCACGGTCATCTTGGTCCGCCAGAGCAGCACGCGCTGCCCCTTCTTCATCGCCACATAGTCGAAGGCTGACGCGATGACGAAGTAGCAATCATTGAAGGAGTCCTCGACGAGCATCATGAGATTCGAGTTTCCGTCGAAAAACCGGTGGAACGGCCCGGCAGCGTCGATCTCGCTGAAACCGAGTTCGCTCAGGGCCTGGTTGCCGAGCCGGATTTCCGCTTCCTCCTTGAAAACCCGCGCCAGTTCCCGGGTGAATTTCTCCCCGCCAACCAGGGTCGCGCGCTGCAGGACGTCCTCGCGCGCGGCCTTGTCCTGCAGCACGATCTTCAGGAGCGCGTCGGTGCTGCGTTCGTCGGTCCGGACCATGGGCGTCGAGTCGGGAATGGCCTCTGCGAGCAGCTGGTCGTCCGCCATGTCGTACATCTGCAGCGAGAAGCGGGCAAAGGAGCCGTAGTTGAAAACGACCGCGATGGAGGGGAGCGGGGTGCCTGGCGCCGCCTTGAGGTAGCCGCCGTTGGCGAGGGCCTTTTCCATGGCCCGCGTCAGCTGCGCGAGGTCCGGCGGCCTTTCCCCGGCCGAGGTATTCGTTCCCATTTGGGTGAACTGCCCGGGCTGGGCGATATAGTACGCCGGGGCCGCCGCACTCGGCGGCGCGACCTTGCGGCCCGCGTCGGTCAGCTCGGTGATGACATGAAAATCGAGCGCCGGACGCCGCTGGAGCGATTTCGGCAGCAGGCTGAACTTGAAACCGTTGCCGCGGCCGGTCGAGGGCGCCGCGGCGGGCTCGGCCCCGCCCGCCGCCGGCGCCGGCTGCAGGCACGCCAGTAGCGCTGCGAGGATGACGCCTCGACCCGAGATCCCGGCAATCCAGGCCTTCGGGATGGTCATAGGGCATAACGATGCGGCGGGCGCTTATCGACGTCAAGATGCCGCCAGCGCAGCTGCGATGGAATACGAGGCGGAGGGTTGCCGGCTCCTTCCGGCGTCCCGGGCCAAAGTCGTAATGCGATCCAACATCCCGGGGCGCCCCGTGGTTCCCAAGGCCGGTTCCATTCATTATTGAGTTTCGCCGATTGGGCTGACGGCGAAATCGCCGCCACTTCAGACCCTATACACACCCCGCCCTCCGGGCACCCCTCTCAAGAGGGGACCATCGTTTCCGGAGGCTTGGTTCCCCTCTCGAGAGGGGTGGCGCGAAGCGACGGGGTGTGTAAGGCTATTGCGCGAAACTCAATAGGTGGGCGTCGATTTCCATATCGACGCCTGGGACTCACGAGGCGTGCGAACGTCGCGTCGGGGTGGAAACCGCCGCCCACCAACTCCCAGGAAACAGCGGCGCTGTAGCCGGCCTCGCTGAGGCCGGTCCGGGGTCACCGACCCCGGCTACAACCACACCGTTTCTTCCTGACCGGAGCAAAACGTGTATTGCGGCTTGGGGCTGCATGATTTCGGCTTGGGGCCGGCAAACCCCGTCCCGGACCGACGAAATCTCCAGACTTCGAAGTCCGATGGTTTGGCCGTCAGTTTGGCTTCAGGCGTTCGTAGACGACGAGGTAGAGCTTGGTGCCCGTGGTGGTTTTGAATTCCGTGGGACGCTCCTTGCCCGAGAGATCATAGCAGATGCGGAGGGTGTCGTCCTTGAGCTCATAGATCGCGGGGAAAACCTTGCCGCGATTGGGGCCGGCGACGCCGGTGACGGTCATGCCCTTGGGCGTGGTCGTCGGATCGAGCGTCAGCGTGCCCTGGTCGGGGCTCGGGCCTTTTTCGGTTTGCACGACGACGTCGTAGTTGGCGCCCTCGATCTTCATGGAGATGGTGGCGAGCACGGCCGGTGGCATCGGCCGGCCGGCGAGTTCGATGGCGGTGGGTTTCCACGAACCGCGCATGAGCGCGAGATCGTCGTCGGCGCGGGCGGCGTGGGGGGCGAACAGCAGGAGCAGGGCAAGGCAGGGGAGTTTCATGGGGAAAAGCGATCGGCGCACGAGCGGCGGGATGGTGCGGAAATGTTGCGTGGCCGCCGCGCCGGAATTTGACTGCGGGGGCTGGCGATCACCGGCGCAGCTTAGCCGATTCCTCTCCCCGCCGCTTCACAAATCTTGCGAAACTCGCGTCCAAAATCCTCCCGCGTCGTCCTCGACTATGCGGGCCGCGTCAACCGCGCGATCGATTTCATCCTCCAGCATCTCGATGAACCCCTGAGGCTGGAGGTGGTCGCGCGGGCGGCCGGGTTTTCGCCATTCCATTTTCACCGGATCTTCCGGCTGATGGCGGGGGAGTCGGTGAGCGAGTTTGTCAAACGCGTGCGGCTGGAACGCGCCGTCGGGCTGCTCTCGCGCCGGGGGTGGGGAAAACGGCGGCGCTCGCTCACGGAGATCGCGCTCGCGTGCGGCTTTGGCTCGTCGGCGGATTTTTCGCGGTGCTTCCGGCAACAGTTTGGCGTGGCGCCGAGCGGGTTCGACGCGGCGGATTATCGCGACCGCGGACGGGCGAAGTGGGACGAGGCGCGCGGCGATTCCGCGTCGCGTCCGCGACTCACGTCGCCGAAGCCGGGAGCGAATCCGGACGGATTTGTCGTGCGGGTGCGCCGACTGCCCCCGCGGTGCGTCGCTTACGTGCGCGTGTTGAAATCGGCCGCGGGCGGCGGGGTGGCCGGCGCGGTGGCGCGGTTGACGCAATGGGCCGAGGCGCGCGGCCTCGCCGACGGGCAGTGGCTCGGCTACATGTGGGACGACCCCGAGGTCGTGCCGTGGGCGAAATGCCGATATGATGTTGGCTTGGAAGTGCCGGCGCTGAAGCCGGAGGGAGCGATCGGCCGGATCGCCTTCCCGGCCATGCAGGTGGCGGAGCTCAAGGTGAGCGGCGGCATCGACCTCGAATTGCGCGCGCTGGACTGGCTGTTCGGCACCTGGCTGCCGGCCAGCGGCTGGCTGCCGACCGACCAGCCATGTTTCGAGGCTTGGGACGGGCGCCCGTTCGCCCACGGCACGGAGCACTTCGAGCTGCGGCTGCAGGTCCCCGTCGAACGAGACTGAGCCGGAACAATTCAATAGGCGGGCGTCGGTTTCCACACCGACGCCAGGTTTGCCCGCTTCGTGAGTCCTTGTCGGCGATATGGAAATCGCCGACCACCAAAAGGTGGAACGCGCTGACCTCAGCGCATTGCCGCGAAGCCGCTCCGAGCCAGCGCCTTGAGGTCAAGTCGCTCCACCTTCTATTGCATGGTTCCGGCGGAGTCGGCCACAGGTGTAACGGACAACGCTCCGAGCGATGGCGCAAGGGGGAGGGCCGATCCAGTCCGCGGTGACGCTGCCCAGGCCCGACGGCCGGCCGCTGGCGGAGTTCGTCCGCCGGCCCGGTCCCTGGCCTGGCGGCTTGGCGGCGCCGCGCGAACCCCATCACGAGCATTGCGCCGGCGGGCAAAACAATCGTCGGTGACCCTTCCGGCACCGCCGCACAATAATTCAGGTTAGCGATGAAATACCACGCGGAGTCGTTACGGCCATCGTTATAGAAGCTATTCGTGAGATTCGTCCAATCGAAGCCCGTTGGGTGTGACGGGGAAGGATTCACACCCGAACCGTTTGGCCCGGCCCCGACTTGCTTATCAGCGGTTCAATCTGCGTCGACCGCCGGCGAGGCCGGCCAGGGCAAGGCCGAGCAAGGCCACCGTCGCGCCGGAATCAGCGACCGATTCGTTGTACGTGAAGTTATCGATGCCGATGTTCTCGATTGTATCCGGGTTCGTCGGGTCCCACGTGAACTTGCTGATGCCAGACCAGTTGAAGGCGATGAACGCCCAGCTGTCCGAGATCGCGAGGGTTGTAGAGTATAGCAGCACGCCGTTGGCGTCATACCCGGCAAAGTTTACTGTCTCCGGACCGGGGGTGTAACGAATGTCCTTGTGGAAATAAGCGCCGACAAAATCGAACGCCGAGGCGCGAAGGATGGCTCCCACCTCGCTGTTATAGTTGGTCATGACTTGATTTCCGGACGGAAGCGGGTTGGTCCACGCACCGAAATTATTCTGAAAGACACCGGAATTATTGGGGACCTCGTTGTGGAATCCGTCGCCGTAGTTGGTGGGATTCCAGATGTCGGCAACGACATCGTCGAACGTCAGAACGCCGGCGTGCAATCTCGCCGCGGTGGAAATCATGACTACCACTAGCGCAGACTTGGCTAACAAACAGGCGGGGTTTTTCATAAGTGGATCCCCGCCCAACGCATTATTCAGGCCAAGAGATTTCAACTGGGCTTTGTCTATGGTAAGTGACTGGAAAGCAGTTGCCTGGGTGATTTTAAACTACGGCAGATGAGGACATGCGGGTGGGTTAAGAGTGAATTCTGTAAGCCGGACCGACGCCTCGGCGCCCGGGGTCGACGATGAAGGGGGCGAAGCGCGGGTTAGGTAATGAAGGACGAGAAGCCAGTGGAGCGCGGCTGAAGCGGCCCTGATTTGACGGACAATGTTCAGGCGATGGTTCAAGATGACGCCCGAGCGCCATCCGGCGGGCCTCCACCCCTCCTGCCGCCCATTCAGAGAATGAATTTATAGGTACCGATGACCAGCAGTTGCGCGGCGGTGCCCGCGACGCACCAGTTGCCGATGGTGCGGAGATCCAGCTTGAGACGCCTGCTTCCCCGCCACACGAGTGTGACGAGGGCGGCGCAGACGATGAGCGCGACGGTGTACTTGCCCAAGCCCAGGCGGGCGGAGATATACGCTTCGTCCTGCTTGGAGAAACCGCCGAAGAGAAGGGCGAACGCCCGGCAAAAAAGCGGGAAGAACAGGAAGGGGTACGCGTAGATCGTTCCGCGTTTCTCCACGACGATCCAGGCCACCGCGGCCATCAGGATCGAGAAGCCGGGTCCGCCCAGGCTGCTTGCCGTCGCATGCCAGTCCGCGAGATAGCGTCCATTGGTGGGCCAGGCAAAGTTCAGGTTCATGCTCATCGGATTGCCGAGCAGCGTCCCCACCAGCCAATGGCCCCATTCATGGAACAGATTGTGGGCAAAGGCCGCCACGAGCAGCACAACCATGAGTTGGATCGTGAGCGTCCGATCGGTCTGGCCCGGATTGAGCCGCATGTTTGGCGGTGACCGCGGCGACGTGATATCGCCGGTGACCCGGGAGGGAAGCATGCCGGATTCAAGGGTCGGGGCAATCCCGGTATGGTCGGAAGCAGCGGCCCCAGGTCAGCCTTTTCAGCGCAATCTTTGCGCAGCATCGATGATTGTTCGAAGGCAGCGCGCGCGGCACACTTCACACTTGGGGATCACCCGCCGTGGATCGATGGCCACGGGCTTGACCGCCCCGGCTACGAATGCATGCCCCCGAAGATACTCCGATGAACACCGCGCGCTGCGTCCGTCCGAGACGAGGCCCCCGATGGGTTGCCTGCGGCTTTGCCCGTTGCTTTACGGCGCTGGCCGGATGCGGCGGGCTGCTGATGGCTCCCGCGGCGAACGCCGGCGCAGCCGTGGTCACCACACCGCTTGCCGCCCGCACGGAAGTTGCGGTGAAACCCCGTCCATCCGCGCCTGCCGCGCCGGGGGGCCTCGTGGTCAGCGACGTGACGATCGCCAGTTTCAGGCTCTCGTGGGCTGCCGCTAAGGACGATGCGGGGGTGGCGGGCTACGACGTCTTCATCGACGGCGACAAGGTCGGCTCGGTTCCGCACCCGCCCTTCACCGTGAACTACCTCGTCCCGGGCACGACCTACGTCGCGACAGTGAAATCCAGGGATGCCGCGGGCAACCTGTCACCCGCCAGCCAAGGCATCGAGGCCGTGACCTCGCCTTGGCCGCTCGGACCGCCGCGCGATCTCAACCCGGGCGACTTGCAGCCCACGGAATTCAACTTGCAGTGGACCGCGCCGCATGGGGGAACCAACGGCGTCGCCGAATACGACATCTTTTGCGATGGCGCCAAGGTCGGAACGTCGAAAACGGTCTCGTTTCGCGTCTCCAAGCTGGCGTCGGCCACCTCGCATGCGCTCATCGTGGTTGCTCGCGATCATGCCGGCGTGGTCTCAGAACCCAGCGCGCCGGTGCTGGTCACCACCCCGGCATACGGTGAAGAGGGTCGGCGCTCGGTCCGCGTGACGTTGCCCAAGTCGGCGCCGGTCCTGCGGGGAATTATCATCCGCGGCAATGGCGCGGGCGGCGACTTGCGGGCGGCCGCGGGCGAGCCGGAACTCGTCGCGTTGGGCGAGTCGCTGGGCTTTGCCGTGCTGGGCACCGCCTACTACGGAAACATGCAGGGCGAGGCGGAGCCGAGCGAGCTGTCGGTCTTTGAGGAAAGCCTGCAACATTTCGCCATGTCGAGCGGCCACCCCGAAATCACGCGGGTGCCGTGGCTGCCCATCGGGCATTCCAACGGCGGGAACATGTCCTGGGGCTTCAACGCGCTTCGCCCCCAGAAGTGCATCGCGGTCGTCGTGTCCAAGGGCGGTTATCCCGAGGGGGTGCCGCACATCGCCCGGCCCGTGATAAACGCACTCGCGACACCGGGCCTGTTGGTGGCGGGCGCCGAAGACCTGGGCTTTCGCCGCGCGGACATTCGCGACGCCTTCGTCGGCAACCGGCCGCGGGGCGCACTTTGGGCGTGGGTGGAGGAGGAGGGGATGGGCCACTCGGTGGGCGACTCCCGGGAACTGACGCTGCCGTTCGTCGAGGCGATGGCTTGGGCGCGGCACCCGCCGACGGAGCAGGACGGGGCCGGCGGGGCGGCGTCTCTCGTGACGTTGGACGAGCGGGAAGGGTGGTTGGTCGAGACGGATTCCGGCAAGGCCGGCCTGGCTGCCATCGCCCCGTACGGGATGTACACAAAGGATCGTTCCACCGCCGGCTGGCTGCCGAATCGCCGGCTGGCTTTCATCTTTCGCGCGTTCGCCAGCTACGACAAGGCGTCACCGGTTGCCCAGGTCAGCACCGGCCCGGGACCCGTCAATTGGGGCACGGCTGTCACCTACCTGATCAGCCGGCCCAAGGCGCCGTGGCGCCACGTGGACTTCTACGAGGGTGACGTCCTCCTCAAACGCGTCACGCCCGAGAGTGGCGAACCGCTGGCCGTGCGCGTGATGCCGGCGATGCCCGGGTATGCGGTATTCCATGGCTTGGTGACCTTCGCCGACGGCACGCAGCGGACCACGATGCCCCGTCGCGTGTTTGTGCAGGCCGGCCCGGCGCGAAAACCGGGTATTCGCGCCCAACCGGAAAGCATTACCGCGAAGCTGGGTGAAACAGTCACATTCTCCGTGAGCGTGGCCGGCTATCCCCTGCCGCACGGACAGTGGCTGAAGGATGGAATCGCGCTGGTGAATGGCCCGGACATCGCCGGGGCGGCGGCCACCACCCTCACGCTGCTGCACGTGCAGCCCGCCGATGTGGGCACCTATGCATTTGTCGCGCGAAACGCCGCCGGCGAGGCCACGTCCAAGCCGGCCGAGCTGCGCCTGGCCGACCAGCCGTGATCCGACAACTCGCGTCTCAGTCGTAGGGGCGCAGACTGGTTGCGCCCATTTCGCGCGCAGCGCGAAATCCTGATCGTTCGGTTGTCTGCGAAACGACCGAGCGAGTTCGGTCTCTCCATTGCCGAGGGAATCCCGGCGCACCGGGATTGGGCGCAGCAAGACTGCGCCCCTACAACGCACCGCCTCACTTCGGCTTGAGGGCAAAACCCAGCGCGCGGCCGATTGACGCGAGGGAAACCATGACATGGTTTTCGTCGGGAATCACGGCGTAGCTGATGGTGACACGCTCGGAGTTCAGCACGGACAGGCGTTGGGCGAGACCCGCGGCAGTGGGGATCATGCCATTGCGTTCGGCGGCGGCACGTTGGGCCGGGTCGTCGCCGTGATAGACCTCGTCCCCGCCCACCGTGATGAGCAGGCGCAACGACAGCTTTTCCTCCTGGACGCGTTTGATGAAAGCGGCCTCGTCGTTCAGCACCGCGCGGTTGTTCCAGGAGATCGCGGGACTCGCTGCGATATAGGTCTGGTAAGCTCCCGGGTTACGAAACAGCGAGCGCAGCACCATGAGGCCGCCGAGGGATTTGCCGTAGAGGATCTGGTGGGCGGGATCGACGGGATAGCGGGCCGCCACGAGTGGCTTCACCTCCTCCTCGAGCACCTGCAGGAACGCATCGCCGCCGCCGCGGGGCCTTGGGTCGGTGCTGTTCGCGTCGGCGGTCGGAGTCAGTTCGAATCCCCGCCGGGAGCCCGCCAGGTCGTTGTCGTCGCTGGGGTAACCGATGCCGACGACGATCGCCTGCTGGATGGCACGGGCGCCACCGCTCTCCGTCACGTTGTACGCCGTCGGTCCGAAATACCAATTGCCGTCGAGGAGATAGATCACCGGGTACTTTTTCGCCGGGTCGGCCTTGAACGGCATTGCGACAAACACGCGGTAGTCGCGGCCGTTGATCTTGGACGTGATGTCGTATTGCCGCGCCCGCGGGATGGTCACCGGCGCCCCATCGGGCGGCGGGGCGGACGAAGCTTCGGCTCCGGAAAGCGCGGAAACGGCGAGGGCAAAAAGCGAGGCAAGGGAGGAAACGAATACGCGTCGGATCATATGCACGGGGTGGAAAGGAGAGGGTGAACAAACAAGGCCTGGTTCCAATAGAAGCAGTTGTGCGCTGGCGTCACGCTGTTTCCGGGCGTGGGGTTCGGAAAGGCAGGGACCGGAGCTGCCCCGCTTGGGCCATGCTTTCAAATTTCGATATGCGGATTTCCTCCTGCTCGAGCGTGGGAGGGGCTTTACGCCCCGACGGTTGGCGGCACCGTTAGCGCGTCGGGGCGTAAAGCCCCTCCCACATTTGAGCAGGCGGTCGCGGCATTCACCGCATCCGCGTCCTGACCTTGGCCCCCGGCCTCTGACTCCGTTTTCACACCGACCTCCTCGCTCAGTGCGGCTGCGAGGCGAGGTGCTGGCGCAGGAGGTCCTTGCCGTAGTCGTTGCCGTTGGGGGTGCGGATGACGACGTGGATATGGTCGCGGGTGACCTTGCCGGGGGTGTTGATCATGCGGGTGCCGATCGGGACTTGGTGGTCGAATTCAATCATCACAACGGGCGAATGGATCCGGTAATAGAAGACGGCGTTGCTGTCCGAGCCACCGACCCAAGCGAACCAGGTTTCGTCGAGGTGGGCGACGATCTCGTCCATGCGCACTCGGGCGTGGCCTTCCTCCTGGTGGTCGATAAAAAGCTTGATCAGCGCGACCAACTGGTCGCGCTGGGCGGGCGAGAAGGTCTTCACGGGGAGTCCGGCGTAGGGAATGACGGCGTTGTCCTTGAAGGCTTCGGCCTGGTTGTCGGGGTGGAGCTTGGCGGCGGCGATGGTCGCCTTGGCGCCTTGCTCCGGGGAGAACTGCTGCATCAGGGCGAGGCCCCCGTTTTGTTCTTCCTGGAGAACGGCATTACCGGCGTACTTCCCGGTGGTGGTGTGGACCGGTTCGCCCCCGAGAAAGGTGGGCGTCATCACCACCTGGTCGCCGAGCACGAAGACATTGATCACGAGATGATGCCCGTCGATCTGCCAGCCCCAGGGTTTGGTCGGGGAGGGGAGGCCCATGACGGTGAAATAGTAGAGGTCCTCACCGTAGGCGAGGCGGTCGCGATTGAGTTCGGCCAGGGTTTCGTCGGTGCGGCGGATGGCATCGATCAGCGCCATGCCCCTTGTGCTGAGAGTGGCCAGGAGGAGCTGGCGGGCGGCGGCGATCTGGGGTGGGCTCATCGCGCGAAGGCTCGTGCCCTGGCGGGTGTAGATGCCGTTGTCCACGTTGCACCAGCGGCGCCACTCGGGCGAGTCCACCCCGAACACCGTGTGCAACTTCTGCTCGGGCGTCAGGGAGGCGATGAACGCCGTGGCTGCGGCCACGAGGGGCGCGGTGCTGACGCCGGTGGCTTTGACCGGGAAAAGACCGGGCAGCACCTCGCCGTTGGTGGTGATGCCTTTGAATGGTTCGGCCACGGCCTTGGCTTCGCGCTCCGCGAAGAGGGTTTTCGCTGCCAGGAAGCCTTCGTCGTAGTCGACCTTGTCAGTTTGCGCCGCCAGGGCCAAGGGCAGCAGGAGGAACAGGGCGGTTGGGGTGGAACGCATTCCGGGAGCCTTGGACCCCGCCCGCCGCGGGGCGATTCCAAATGAGATGGGCGGAAAGCGGCCCCCTCAGCCAAAGGCTCATTTCGGCCGTTCGTTGCCCCAGAGCTTCGGGTCGTTGCCGTGCTGCTTGCGCCAGGCGTCGCGCCAGAGGTGGATGTCGGACGGCGTGATCTCCGGCATCGGCTGGCGTTCGGCCTTGGCGAAGGAGCGCGGCAGCGGGGCGGCGCTTTCCTGGTACCAGTAGGCGACCGAGGCGAGGTCGAGCGTGAGGTTGTTGTTGTGCCCGTGCTCGATCGTGAAGCGGCAGGATTTCTCGAATACGATGGGGTCGGTGAGGTGGAAGCGGTAGACGTGGGTGCGGCCGAGCCAGCCGGTGCCCGCGTTTACGCGTGGATAGCCGAAGTACGGATGCTGGAAGACCTCCTTGGGCGACCACGAGGTGTTGAAATAGTCCTCCGTGCCGGTGCCGTTGAGCGTGGGCCTGGTGTCGCCGTCGATGAAAACCATCTCGTCGCCTTCGCCATACCACATCGTGCTCGGGCAATTGACGTAGTAGTTGACGCCGACGAGCTGGCCGCAGCCGGTGATGTCGGCGAAGATGTAGTTGCCCTTCCCGTCGGCATTGTCGCCCTGCTTGCCGAGCAGGCCCCACTCGTTCTCGCCGCCGGGGAGGGCGGGGGTCAGCTCGTGGTTATACCAGGCGTGGAAGCGACCGAGGCCGGCGGGCAGCTGCGCCATCTCCTCGTAATCGATGTTGAAGTAGAGCGCGTCGATCTTCTGGCCGCTCTGGTTCTCGATCTCGATGCGCGCGCCCTTGGCGAAGGGCATGGCGAAGTAGCTCACGTAGGATTTGCCCCAACCCGGGGTGACGGCCAGCGGAGCGCTGACGAAGTTGTAGGCCTCGCCCCAGCCGTTGCCGAAGAAGGGCCCGATGGGCGCCTCGACGGAGGGAAAGGAATTTCCATCCCAGTACATGCGCAGGATGACGTCGTTGCGGTTGAGCTTGTCCGCGCCCGGGGCGAGCGTGATCCAGAGGTGGGTAATGATGCCCGCGCCCGTGACGTTCATTATGTCGGTCTTGGCGCCGTCCGCGATGCCCGAGACATTGTCGCCGTTGCCGCCGCTGCGGTCGTAGCTGCCGACCCGTTTGGACTTCACGCCCGGGCGCAGCCGCGCCGCCGCCACGAAGTCGTTGTTCATTTCCTGCGCGCCGGCCGACGTGAGGAAAGCCAGGAGAAGCAGGATCCGAGGCAGGAAGGAGGTGCTCATGTCCGAGGAATGGGCGCAAGCGACCGGCGGGTCAACTGCCGGGGCGGGCCGGCCGCCATCCCAACAGGCGGGATGTGCTCAGGTTCGGGCTGCCCTGATTTGGGTAACAACACCTGTTTCGGCGGAGTCAGCACTTCTCGATTGATCGCCCATGATGGCGCAGTCCCGGCACCCACTCACTTAAAGATAGGTTAATCAAAATCAGGACACTCCCCATTGGTGTGGCCTCATTCCGCCCGCAGGGCGACCATCGGGTCGACGCGGGCCGCGCGGCGGGCCGGGAGCCAGCAGGCCACGAGGCCGACGAGCGCCAACAGGGCTGCGACGGCCGCGAGCGCGACGGGATCCTGGGAGTTGGTTTCGTAGAGGAGGGACTGGAGGAGCCGCGTGAGCAGGAGGCTGGCGCCGATTCCGACCGCCAGTCCCGCACCGACGATGAGCATGCCATCGCGCAATACCTTTCGGAGCACGGCGGCGGGCGAGGCGCCGAGGGCGAGGCGGATGCCCATGTCGCGCGTTTGCTGGATCACGCGATAAGTGACCATGGCATAGAGGCCGACGGCAGCGATGAGCAGGGCGATGGCCGAGAAGGTACTCACCAACGTCACGGCAAAGCGCGGCCGGGCAAGCAGCCTGTCCACCATCTCGTCGATGAGGCGCAGTTGCGCGACGGGGAGGTCGTGGTCCAGTTCGGCGACCTGCTGGCGCACGGCGGCGGGCAGGCCCCGCGCGTCGCCCGTGAACCGCAGGACGACGAAGAGGGTTTCGTTCGGCTGCTGGTAGAAGGGTTCGTAGGATTGGGGGATCGATTCGTGGTCGATGCCCTGGGACTCGGACCTGACATCCCGCACGATGCCGACGACCTCGCGCCAGTCCTCGTTGCCGTTGGTGATCTGGATGCGCTGCCCGATGGGATCCTCGCCCGGAAAGAATTTGCGGGCGAAGGTTTCGTTGATCAGCGCGACGCGGGTGGAGCCCTCCCGGTCCTGCTCGGTGAAGCCACGGCCGCGGAGAACCGGGGTGCCGAAGGCGCGGAGGTAGTCCGGGGTGACGGCGTAGTAATTGGTATTGGGGAGATCGCCCTTCGCGACGGGCGGGCGGCCCTGCACGATCCAGCGCAGCACCGAGTCGCGGACAAGCGGCATGCGGTGCGTCAGGCCGGCGGCGGTGACACCCGGCAGGCCGGAGAGTCGCCGCAGCAACTCGCGCGTGAACGCGCATTGCTGCTCGGGCGTGGCGTATCTTTTGGCCGGCAGGATGAGATTGAACATGAGGGCCTGCTCGGCGTGGAAGCCCTTGTCCGTTTCCACCAGGCGGGTGAAACTGCGGGCGAGCAACGCGGTGCCGACGAGCAGGACAACGGCGGCGGCAACCTCGGCGGCGACGAGCAGGGACTGCAGCCGGAAGCGGCTGCCGCCGGCGGTGTTGCCGCGGCTGCCCTCCTTGGTGACCCGCACCAGGTCGACCTGCGAGGAGCGCCAGGCGGGCAGGAGCCCGAAGACCACGCCGGTGAGCAGGCTGAGACCGAGGGAGAAGCCGAGCACGGGAAGATTCAGCGAGATCAGGTGCGCCTGCGGGAGATCCACCGGGATGAGGCGGACGAGCACGGCGAGCGAACCGCCGGCGAGGGCGACGCCGAGCATTCCGCCCGCCAGCGCGAGCACCAGGCTCTCCGCGAGGAACTGGCGGAGCAGTTGGGCGCGGCCGGCGCCGAGTGCGCTGCGCACGGCAATTTCCTGCTGGCGCGCGGCGCCGCGGGCCAGGAGGAGACCGGCCACGTTCAGGCACGCGATCAGGAGCACGCAAGCCACCGTGCCGAGGAGCACGTGCAGGACGCCGCTGACCCCCTGGTTGTAGGACTCCGCCAGCGAGACGAGGGTCGCGCCGCAGCTTTTGTTGGTATCGGGATATTTGATCCGGAGGCCCTCGTTGTAGGTCACGAGTTCCTGCAAGGCCTGGGCCTGTGACACCCCGGGGCGGAGGCGGCCGAAGACCTCGAGGAAGTGGGAACCGCGGTAGTCGTCGGACCGTTCCTGGGCGGTGAGGGCCATCGGCACCCACAACTGGATCCCGCTGCCCTGTTGGAATCCGGGCGGCATGACGCCGATGATTTCGTAGGAGTCGCCGTTGAGGAGAAGGGTTTGGCCGAGGACGGATTCCTGCCCGCCGAAATGGGACTGCCAGAGCGCGTAGCTCAGGATCGCGACCTTGCGCCCGCCCTCCACGTCTTC
>DASZPS010000051.1:0-31822 GCA_035549955.1 Lacunisphaera sp.
TCATCACACACCCAACCCAAAGCCCCGCCGCAAGGCGGGGCTTTTTTTGGACTGGAAAATGTCCGTCTGATAGCGGCCCCGATTGACTACTTGATAACTGGCCAGAGGAGCACCAAGCGCAGCGTGCGCGGCATGCCCAGAAAATCCGTTGGCCGCTCGCCCCAGTCAGATATTAAAACCCGACCTATTTCTGCCGCCCAATCAGCGATTAATCCACTTATGTTGATCGAACTGCAAATTTCGCGAGCCACTCGGATTAAAATAGATCAGCGCATTAAGCGTCGCCTCATTCCGCCGTTCCCACAGTAGTGACTCCAATTCGACGGCCGCAAACTTTCCCGCGGCAGTCTTAACATAGAGCCTGGCCTTTATCGTTGATCTTGTGAGCGATTCGGCTGCGCTTCGCGTCAAGGTGGCGTCATCTCGATATCCTGCCTCCGGGGCACTAAACATCAGCTCGTCATCTGTAAAAAGAAAGCCGGCTCCAGGCACGGCGCGCAGGACGGTCGAATATCCGCTGCCCGCAGCAGCCCGATCAGCTTCAAGTCTCACGGTAATTTCGATATCGCCCTTCGCGCCAAACTTGCCGGTCGCAATGTCCAAGTAAATCTGCCCGCCAAGCGGAACTCGTGCGTCCGCATCATGCTTAAGCATCGGCTCGGGCGATATCAATTTTTGCAGACGAAATACCACCGGATGGCTCCGGTCTGGCACATGGAAAAGGTCGTCTTGGAATGCGGCGTATTCGTAACTTCCCACTGATTCCACGGTACGGACGAACCCCTCCTTCGAAACATTCACGACGAGCCGTTTCCCCCAAATGCCCGTGATCGAAAAAGTCCCATCTTCCGCGGTCACCATCGCTGCTTCGGGATCAGGCTTAGGGCCCACCGCCGTCGTCCACCCAAAATGCACCTGCGCGTTGGCCACGGGTGCTCCGATCTGGTCGACGACTTTACCGTAAAATTCGATCGGCATCTTCCATTGGAATTTCGGATCGGCTTTTCCCATCACATTCCACCAGTCCCACATCGCCTTCTCTTCGGGGGTAACCGGAGGATAGCGGGTTGATTTGAACAATTTCGGTTTTGGAATTGCGTCCGCTCGGTCAACAGGTGTCGCCACTTTCGATGCCGTCGCCACGCCAGGTGGTGCCTTCGGCCTCATATCGTTCTCGTTTGTGCCGTCTCCCATCCGTCCGTGTGCATTCGTCCCCCAAGCCCAAACAGTGCCATCACTTTTCAATGCCACTGTATGTCCGCCGCCCGCGACGATTGCCCCCGTAGCGGGCGTCATGAGCTCTGCCTGAGCTCCCGTGGTCAGACTCAGTAAACAGATCGCACTCAGAACGGCAGGACAAAAGAAACGAGTGGAGTTTTTCATGGGCATAAGAAAGACCGCATGAGGCAGAAGCCTCGAATTGCTACGCGGTAAAGGAAGTGGAGGAACTTGTGCTCCCAAAAGCTGGCCCGCGCTTAGTGCACGGTTTGATGAATCGACCTGCGAAATTATCCAGGCAAGACAAAGTTTGATGATGACGCGTAATCGTGCCGTAAATGCAGTGCTGGGTCGGCGAGCTTCAAGCGTTCCGAGATTCACGACTTTACCGAATGTCGATTGACCCTAGGATCGGGGCATTTCATCCCCGCTCAATCCCTCCCGGGCAACTGACGCGTGGCGTTCGTCCGTGGCACATCGGGAGATGTGCCCTCCATCAATCTGATAGCCTGCCGGATTGTGGCCGGCCTCGGTGAGGTCAGCCCGGGGTCAGCGACCCCGGCTACAGAATATGATCGCCCGCTATGTGCGGCAGATCCGGCACGCGGCGCGGTAGAGTAAGGTGAGGCCGCCGGCGAACAGGAGCATGCCGATCACGATGGCGGCGGTCTCGAAATGCGGGCCGACGAGGGCGAGCGGGGCTTCCTTGTTGCTGAAAAATGCTCCGAACTTGCTCTGGGCGCCAGCGACGATGCCCGAGTAGGCCACGCCGAACAGGCTCTCGCCGACAATCAGGCCGGTCGCGGCGAGGACGCCCATGCGCTTGGCAAAGTCGGGGTTCGCGTGGCGGTCGGCCCACTTTTCGTAGAAATGGCCAATGACCGCGCCGACGGGAATGAGCAGAGTCAGCGCCATCGGCAGGTAGATGCCCATGCCAACGCACAACGGCGGCAGGCGCATCTTGCCCGCCTTGCGCAGGATCTCATCGAGGATAATGGTGACGGCGCCGAGCAAGGCGCCCCACCCGATCAGGTCCCACCGGGCGGTGCCGCCGAGGACGCCCTGGGCCAGCGAGGAAATCAGCGAGGCTTGCGGGGCGTCCAGGGCGATCGCCTTGGCACCCGGCGCTCCGACGAAGCCATAGGCACTGTTGAGCGTGTCCAGCACCGGCGGGATGATGAGTGACCCGAAAATCACCCCGATCACCAACGCCACCTGCTGCCGCCATGGCGTCGCCCCGACCAGTTGGCCGGTTTTCAGGTCCTGCAGGTTGTCGTTGGAAATCGTCGCAATGGAGAAGATGATGCCGGTCGAGAAGATCGCGTAGGCGATCAGCGCGCGGGTCTGTTCCGGGGTCACGTTGTGCCGGTAAACGAGGGTAAGCAGCACCGACACCCCCAGCACGGCCAGGATTCCCACCCCCGACACCGGGCTGTTGGAAGCGCCGATCAGGCCGGCCATGTAGCCGCAAACACAGGCGATGATGGCGCCGATCAACACCACATAGACGAGCGTACCCACGATAGTGGGGCCGATCCCGCTGGCGATGGCGGTCCCGGAGGTGAAGTACCAAAGCAGGCCGGCGATGGGGATGAGCAACGCCAGGATCGTGCCACCGACGATGCCGATGGGCAGGTCGCGTTCGGTGAGCTCCAACGTCTCGCCCGCCTGGCGCGCCTTCGAAGCCGCCAGGGCCGAGCGGATGCCTTTCAGGATGGGGCCGATGATGCGCAGCAGGCTCCAAAGCGCCGCGACGCCGATCGTTCCCGCACCGATGAACCGCACCTCCTTCCGAAAGGCAAAGCCGACCAGCTTGTCCACGTCGCCGGTGATCAATTTATCCAAGTCGCCCGCTACGAGGTGCATGTGGCTCAGGTAGGGCACCAGGGCCACCCAGGAAATCAGCATGCCCACCAGCATGGCCACGCCGACCGAAAGCCCGACCAGGTGGCCGACACCGATCAGGGCCATCGACAGGCTGGTCGAGACGCCCGAAACGGCCGAGCCGATCTTGAAGTTCTTAGCCAGTTCGCCCGCCGCCACCTTGGTGGCGGCCAGCAAGGCGTAGCCGGCGGAAACCAGTGAGCCGATGACGATCATCCGCAGCCCCTTGGCATTTTCCTCCGCTCCGGCCGCCGAGCCGAAACCCACCTTCAATACTTCGCCCGCGGCCACGCCCTCGGGGTAAGGCAGATCGGAACCGGTGACGAGCGCCCGGCGCAACGGCACCGAGAACATGACACCGAGGATGCCACCGATCGCGCAGACGGCCACCGTGATCCAGTAGGGGAAATCCTGCCACCATCCGATCATGATCAGGCCGGGCAACACGAAGATGATGGCGGACAACGTGCCCGCCGCCGAAGCGATCGTTTGGACAATGTTGTTCTCCAGGATGTTGGACTTCCCGATCATGCGGAGAACCGCCATCGAAATAACCGCCGCGGGAATGGACGTGGCGAAAGTCAGCCCGACCTTCAGGCCCAGATACACGTTGGCCGCGGTGAACAGAACCGTGATGGCGCCACCCACAATGATGCTCCGGATCGTGAGTTCGCGCAGTCCTTTGTCATTTTGCATGGCACAGTTAGGCCCGAAGGATCGCCGGGCATCAAGCCTCCGTATGACACAAGCGGGGTTTTTCGGTGGGGTTGTGGGTACGCCAACCGGCGTGGATTCGGTGGAGGGCTCAGCTCCCGCTGAGCCGCGGCCCAGCGGGAGCTGGGCCCTCCCATATGCGCCTCACCGCTTGCGCGCCCTGGCCTTCAGCTTCGCGTTGCGGGCGGCGATGCGGTGCTTGATGAGCCAGTAAAGCATTTCCATGCGGGCCACCGGCACACCGAGTGATTTGGCGCGGCGAACCGGTTCACCCCAGATCTCCTCGATCTCCACATCGCGGCCCTCTTCAAAATCGATGAGACTCGACGGGCGGTACTTGCCCATCTTGGCCGTACGTTCGAATTGCAGGTCAACGAAGGAACGGGGGATCTCATGGCCGAACTTGGCCGCGGCTTCCACGACCTCCTCCATCAGGCGCCGGGCCAGCATCCGCATCCCTTCGTCCGCCATGAGCAAATCGGTGGTCACTCCGGCGACGATGGCCAACCCGTTGAAGGGGACGTTCCAGACCAGTTTGTGCCAGCGTTGTGCCTCGAGGTTGTCCTGCGCGTTGCATTTGACCCCCGCGCGTCGCCAGAGGGCCGCGATGGCGTTGGTGCGCTCGCCGGCGGGTTTGCCGAACTTGCCGATGGTCATCAAACCCGGGAACGAGCAATTGACCACTCCCGGCGCGGTGCGCATGCAGCCGATATAACAAATCGCGCCGACCACGCGGCCAGCGCCGGCAATTTCCGCCACGGGCTCCTCGACTCCCAGGCCGTTCTGCAGCGTGAGCACTGCGGTATCCGGGCCGAGCAACGGCGGCAGGATGTTCTTCAAGGCATCGTTGGCCGTGGCCTTGATCGCGAGGATCACCAGATCGCATGGGCCGATCTCAGGCGCCGAGCCGTACACCTGAATTTTGCGCACATTGATCCGCTCGGTGGGCGTTTTTATCTTCAGACCGCGAGCCGTGAGCGCCGCGCGACCACTGCGAGCGAGAAAATGAACATCCTCACCGGCCTTTACCAAGCGCGCACCATAGTAGCAGCCCAATGCGCCAGCGCCGATGATCGCGATGCGGGGTTTGTCCGGAAAAGAGGTGCTCACAACACGTCTGTCGTCACAAAGTTAGGCCGAAAATACAACCCCTCAGTCTTTACGTTCGCTGGCTTGGATTCAGGTTTTCTTCACAGCGGGTATCTAGTTACGCACCGGGCCGACCCGCGCTCATTTCCCTCTGGAAACCAGGCCTCCCGTCGCCGTCCCCCAGCATTCAGGCTGCCCTTCGGAAACCAGCTCGTCTCGAGCGAAAACCGCAGCCGCCACAGCCGCCAACCCGCGCCAATTGTCTTATTTTCATGAAATTAGGAGATTTCGTAATAATTCACCCGAGGCTGGCTATTGCATGCGCAGCGGTTCGGAATGCAGTCCGTATCGGTCCATTTACCGTCTTCGGACGCGTCGTGACCGACTGTTCACAACTCTGGAAATGGCCCCTTCTCCGAGGGAATTCAGAGCAAGGCTGACAAGTTATTCACAGCCCGGCGAGAGGCCTAAAGTGGCATATTATCGGTCAGCCGCACCTCATCCACCCAATAGGAGATCGCCATGAGACACTCCCCATGCACTACCTCCCGAATGGGATCCATCGTGCGCGGATCCACGACCGAAATATAGATGACGCGCAGCCGGCGCTTGGCGCCAATGATGTGAGTGGCCTCGGCAATCACCCGGTCCGCGCTTTTCACCCCACTTTCGACCATTTCCCTCGCCTTGCGCAGGGCTTTGACCACCGCCAGCGCCTCCTCTCGCTGCGACGGAGTCAGATACAGGTTGCGGGCGCTCACCGCCATCCCGTCGGCATCCCGGACAACCGGGCCGATCACGATTTCGAACGGCAGGAGCAGGTCAGCCGCGACCTTTTTGACCACCGCCACCAATTGCGCGTCCTTTTCTCCCAGAACCAACAAGTCCGGCTGCACGATATGGAACAGCTTGAACCAACAAGTAAGCGTGCCGCGGAAGAGCGCCGGCCGCGCCACCCCGCACAGGGGCTTGCTGACAGCTTCCTCGAGCACCAGCGATGAAAACCCTTTGGGAAACATCTCTTCGACTGAAGGGATGAACAACACCTCCGCGCCTTCCTTTTCGGCCAACATGACGTCCGCCGCCGCCGCCCGCGGATATTTGGCGAGATCCTCGCTGGGGCCGAACTGCAGCGGATTTACGAAGGCCGACACCACCACCGCCGCGCCTTTTTCCCGGGCCAGCTTGATCAGGCTGGCGTGGCCAGCGTGCAGGGCCCCCAGCGTCGGCAGCAGGGCGATTTTCCGGCCACCCGCCCGCAGCGCTGCCGCGGCTTCGCGCATCGCTGTAACGGTCTCGATTTTCTGCATTGGGGGAACGAGCTTGAACTAACCCCAGCCGCCCAGCTTTATCAAGCCTCGCATTCGCCCCGCAGTAGTGGGCATCGAGCAGCGAGTAGTGAGCGTGAAGGCCGCTCGCCCGTGATTTCTACTCGCCAGTCGCTACCCACTACTCGCTACTTCCCTTGCCATGATCCGCATCAACGAAAACTACTCGAAACTCAAGGCCAGCTACCTCTTCGCGGACATCGCGAAGCGGGTGAATTCGTATGTCGCCGCCAATCCCGACAAGCCCGTCATCCGCCTCGGCATCGGCGACGTGACTGAGCCCCTGCCGCCGGTCTGCATCGAGGCATTGCACGCCGCCACCGATGAGATGGCCAATCGCGCGACGTTCAAGGGCTATGGCCCGGAGCAGGGCTACGCTTTCCTGCGCGAGGCGATCCAGCAGCACGACTATGCCGCGCGGGGCTGCAAGATCGAGGCCGACGAAATCTTCATTTCCGACGGTTCCAAGTGCGACTGCGGCAATATCCAGGAGATCTTTTCATCCGACGTCCGCCTCGCGATTCCCGACCCGGTCTATCCCGTCTATGTCGACACCAATGTCATGGCCGGCCGCACGGGTGCCAACGTGGAAGGTCGCTACCAGGGCATCACGTACCTTGATAGCACCCCGGCCAATGGGTATGTGCCGGCCGTGCCGAGCGTCGCGACGGACCTCATCTACCTCTGCTTCCCGAATAACCCGACCGGGGCGGTCGCGACGAAGGCCCAGCTCGCCGCGTGGGTGGCGTATGCCAAGGCCAACAAGGCGGTCATCCTGTTCGATTCGGCCTATGAAGCCTACATCCGCCATCCGGACATCCCACATTCCATCTACGAAATCGAGGGGGCGCGCGACGTGGCGATCGAGTTCCGGAGCTTCTCCAAGACCGCGGGATTCACTGGCACCCGCTGCGCCTACACCGTCGTCCCCAAGGGTCTCCTCGCCTACGACGCGGCGGGCAATTCGCACCCGTTGCATGCGCTGTGGAATCGCCGGCACACGACGAAGTTCAACGGCGTGGCCTATCCCATCCAGAAGGCCGCCGCGGCGATTTACACTGACGCCGGCAAAAAGCAGACGGGCGACCTGATCAATTTTTACCTCGCCAACGCCAAGTTGATCCGGGACGCGATGACCAGGCTGGGCTTCGCCTGCATCGGGGGCGAAAACGCACCATATATCTGGGTGAATACGGGCCGGGATTCCTGGCAGTTTTTCGACACCTTGCTCAACCAGGCGCAGGTTGTCTGCACGCCGGGCGCCGGATTCGGGAAGTGCGGTGAAGGCCACGTGCGCATCAGTGCCTTCAACTCGCGGGCAAACGTCGAGACCGCCCTCGCCCGGATTGCCGCCGCATTGAAATAGGCCGGGCCCGAACAGGGGTGGAGCGCGTTGCCCGTTCGACGGAGCTCAGCCGGGATCATGCAGTTGAAGCGCCGTTTCGCTCGGTAGCGAACCGACCGAAAAGTGGTCGTCGATTTCCATATCGACGACAAGGACTCACGAGGCGTGCGAACCTGGCGTCGGTGTGGAAACCGACGCCCACCAACTGCATGATCCCGGCTCAGGGCCTTGAGCCTTGCCGGCTGGCCCTCGGGATTACAGCCCGCCGCCCTTGGCGATCATATCCAACACCCGCCGGGCTTCGGTTTCCTCCTGCGGTTGAAGCTTCAGCTCCAGCGCTCGCTGGAGTTCGCCCCTGGCTTCCGAAGGATTCTTCAGCTGAAAATGGGTCATGCCGAGAAAGAACATCGAATCGGCGTCATTGGGCCGGCGGCGCACGCTCTGCTGCAGGAACCGCGCGGCTTCCTGGTAATTTGCCCGGCGGTAGTTGACCAAGCCGAGTTGGTGATCGAGTTCGGGATCCTCGGTTAGGGTCTGGCGGGCCTTCATGGCATACTGCTCCGCCTTTTCGTCATCGCCCAGCTGGTCGCCGTACAGCACTGCCAGCTGCCGCATGGCGGCGGCAAACGTGGGCGAAATCGTAAGGATATTCTCATAATCCCGGACCGCCTCCTTGTATTCCTTCCGCTGCTCGTGCTCAAGTGCGAGCACCATCAAGGCGGGGATGTTGATCTCGTCCTGCGCCCGGACCTCGCGCGCGAGGGCGAGATCCGCCTCGCGGAGAGCCGGCTGCCGGATGGCGGCGAGCAACGCCGCCATTTGCTCCGCCTGCTTGCGCCGGGGCGCGGCGCCCCCGGATCGCAGGGAAGTTTCCAGGGCTTTCTCCGCCTCCGCCACGCGGCCGACGCCGTACTGGGCCCGCGCCAGATCGAAATAGATCTCAGGCTGGTCGGGAAAAGCCTGGGCCGCTTCGATCAGCAGGGGGGCGGCGGCGGCGAATTCGCCGGCCCGGACGAGCAGGTGGCCCACCAGCGCCGCGGTTCGCTGGTCGTTGGGCACCTCCGCCCGAACGAGTTTGGCCAGTTCGCGGGCCCGGTCGGGTTTGCCGATGGAGCCAAAGTCCAGCTGGATCAGTGCGATCATGGCCGGCACGGAGCCAGGATTTATTTTCAAAACCGCCTCGTAATGCTGCTCGGCCTTGGCTGCGTCGCCAGCGCGGACTTCGATTTCGGCCAATCGCACCAACGCGACCGGGTCCTTGGCATCGGCTTGGACAGCACTTTCCAGCTGGGTACGAATCGCCGGATCCGGATTGGCCGGGTCGAGCTGGAGGATCGCAAGGCGCCGGGCCGCGTCCTCCTTGAAAGGCGAAGGACCTCCCGCACTCACCACGTTCTGAAACGACTGGCGGGCGATCTCTGCCTGCCCCAGATAGTATTGAATCAGGCCCACACGGTACCTGATGGCGGCATCGGCGGGGAGTTTATCCGCCGCTTGCTCCGCCAGGCGCAACGCCCGGTCGTACTGACCCTTTTGAAACAGGATCCAAGCCATCGTATCCGCCACGACGGGATCGCTCGGACGCTGGTTTTGCGCCTGCTTGGCCAGTTCGTAAGCCTTGTCCAGCGTGGCCGGTGAAGCTGCGTAGAAGAAGGCGAGGTTGTTGAGCGCCGGCGTGAAGTTCGGATCGATCGCCAGCGCCTTCTCATAGCTGGCCCGCGCGTCATCGGGTTGGTTGACCGCATCGTAGAGCATCCCGAGCTGCATATAAACCCCCACCGCCGGCTTCTTCCCGGCCAGGGCGGTCAGCTTCGCCAGGGCTTCCTTGGCCCGGTCAGCAGAGTAATAGATTCTCGCGAGCAGCAGATAGGGATACTGGACCTTGGGTTCCATTTCGATCGCCTTGAGCAAATCCGCTTCCGCGCCATCGCCGTCGCCGGCGGCGAGACGGACCTTGGCCCGGATCAGCCGAGGGGGAATGACGTTGGGATTTTTCTCCAGCAGGGTTTTGATTCGCGCCGCGGCCACCTCCACTTGCCTTGCCTCCAGGTCCAGGTCGACGACTCCTTCCACCGCGGGCCAGTAGTTCTCCTTGCGCCTAAGCGACTCCTCAAACGCCTGGCGCGCCTCGTCATTCCGGCCAAGTTCGCGCAGGATCGTGCCCACGAGATATGGGCCGTCCGGAACTCCGGGAGTCTTGGAGGCCAGCATTTGGAGGATTTCGAGGGATTTATCCCGTTTGCCTTGGGCGCGGTAGGCCTCGGCCAACAACACATAACCGCGGGCCAGGCCGGGGTTTTTCGTCAGCAGTCGCTCCATCACCGTGATCGAATCGCCGGGCCTTCCTTGTTGCATGTTTACCTCGGCGAGCAGCAGCATCGCTTCAATATAGTTGGGAGAGACCCGCAGCGCCGCCTGCAGGTAGTCCTCCGCGCGGCCGAGGTTTCCCGTGCCCAGGTAAGCGAGGGCGAGCTGGTATTTCACCTGGGGGGCCCGCTCGAATAGATCCTCCAGCGATTTGAGATCGGCGATGACACCCTCGAAATCCCGCTTCGTGAGCTTGATTGCCACCCGCTGCATCTTGGCTTCGAAATTATTGCGGTCGCGGCTGAGCACCTCGCTGATCGCCGCTTCGCTCTCGTCGTTTTTGCCCTGCAAGAACGCGACTTTCATCTTCTGGACCCAGGCCGGGACGTAATCGGGCGCCTGATCGAGGATTTTCACCAGCTCCTGGTGCGCTTCGTCCAAGGCGCCGTTTCCCATCAAATAATCGACGTATTTGATCCGGCGCGGCGATCGCAGGGGCGAGAACTCGGCGGCCTGCTTGTATTCCTGGCCGGCCTGCTCCGGCTTCTTCTGGATCATGGCCGCGTTGCCCAGATAGGCGTGGGCGGCGCCCGATTTGGGATCGATTTCCAGGGCCTTCCGAAGCTCCGCCTCGGCCGCCGGCAATTCCCGCCGGCCGAGCAACAAGGCCCCCATGGCGACATGGTGCGCAGCCTTGTTCCCCTTGCTTTGCTCCCGGTATTTCTCGACCAATCGCTGGGACTCCTCGCTGTCCCGGGTCGTCAGGCAGGTTTCGACCAGCAGCAATAGCGCTTCCTCGTTGTCGGGGCGTCCCTCGAGCACCTTTTTCGCTGCAATTCGAGCCTCGGCCGTCCGCGCCAGCGACAGGCAGGACAGTCCATAGTAAAGTTGCACATCCAGATCATCCGGGAGCCTTTCGCGCACGCCGCTGAGTAGGTAAAAGGACGAGATCGGCCGGCCTTGGTGATAGGTCATGATCCCAATCCGGCTCAGGACCTTGGGGTTGTCCGGCACCACCTGCAGAGCCGAGCGGTATTCGATCTCCGCGCTTTTGAAATTACCGGCTTCGACGTACTTATCGCCTAGCTTCAGCTTGCGCTCCATCCGGGCTGTCTTGGTGCACCCTGTCAGTGCAAGCGCCACAGCCATCAACAGGAATAGGGGAAGGCGGAAAACCGTCGAAATCATACAGCTCACGTCACACTGCGAGAACTCCCGTTCGATGGGAAGTCAAACTCCGTGGAGCACTCAGGGCGACGCCACCTGGGAAGGCACGTTCGCGGGGACAAAAAGAAAATCCGACACACCTCTACAGCGAGGAGTGTCGGATCGGAGATTGATCGGATTGGCTGCTTACTTCCGGGAGCGGCGAACCATCGCCAAGGCGACCAGGCCCAAGCCCATCAGCACGATCGTGCTGCCGGAATCGGGAACGCCGGTCGTGATGTTCAGCGTGGCACTGTTCATGAAGTAGTGGCACTCGGCGGCGAAACCAAGGCCGACATAGGGCGAATTCGTGTTGGCATCGGCATCGATCAAGCTCGTCAACAGACTCATGTTGCCCGCGTTGAAAGTGATCACGAGCGTCGACGGCTGGCCACCCGTGGGATCGCTCCAAGTGACGCTCGAGGGGGTGCCAACCTTGGTGTCGTTCCCACCGGTACCCTGCGTCGTCACTTTCAGGAGCGAATTCGAACCCGGCTGGGCGTCCGTGAACGTGAGGCCACTGTTGTGCAGGGTGTTGTTCCAAGCGGAGGCGTCATAGAACGGACTGACTTCCGTCGGCCAAGCCGTGTCTTTGTCGCGGCCAACTGCGTCCTGGTCGAAAAGCTTTGGGGAGGACAAACCCGTATTCAGGCCGCCCAAGATGTTCACGAAAAGGGCATCCATCGGATCATACTGCCCCTGGGCGTTAGGGGTCTCGCCGACCCAGTCGTAAATGCCAGTGAGCGTGAGGGTCGCGCTCGTAATGACTTTGCCACCGGTGTTGATGTCGTTCCACAGCGACGTGTAACTGCTGCCATTCAGGCCCCAAGTGCCCGCGTAGCCGTGCGTGAGGCCCGTGGAGGTCGAGATGAACCCGGTGCTGGTGACGGAGAACGTATAAGCTTGCGCGGACAGGGATAGTACTGCGGCAGCTAAGGAAGCGATAATGAGCTTTTTCATGACGTTTACTAGGTAGAGGTGCGTGACTTGACCCCTCTATTGCAATTATCATGCCGGACCATTAATGGTTTTTTTGCATTCGAACATAAGTACAATATAATAAGTGATTTAAAATGTTATTCAGATGCCTGATTTACGAATGTCGGAATGACGACAAATTATTAGATGTAAGTCCCTCCGACGTTTTGGACATCGTTTGAGGAAGCGCCTAAACGCGCTCGCAGGGCCGTTCGGAAATACAGACGGGCGTTGAATTCTGCGTCCGCAGGCTCTGCCGGTGATCGCTGATAAAGGAGTGGATTTACCCGGATGGCGCCATTCTGGAAGCCCGCGCGCAAGAGTAGTTCAGTCTTCCGAACCCGCTCGACTCTCGTTCCCGAGCCGCACAACAAAAAACCCGGCCACAACTGGGGATGTTGGGTCGGGTTCTGGAAGTCAGAGATGCCTGGCGCCCGTTAGCGCTTGAACCAGCGTGATCCGATGAACGCAACAACCCCCACGCCAAGCAGCACAAGCGTGCTGCCCGTGTCCGGAACGCCCGGAGGAGTGGAAGCGTTGCCGGTCGTCAGGGTGAAGGTGACGCCATCCATGTAGTAGTGACATTCGGCGGCGAAACCAAACCCGATATTGGGCGAACCGTTGCTGTTGTCGGTATCGAGCAGATCGGTAAGCAGGGCGAGATTCTGCCCGGTGAGGGTGATGACCAGATTGAAGTCCGGATTTCCGTCCTTGTCCGGATTGGTGTCGGTCCAGGTGACGCCCGCCGGAATCGGTCCCGCCAAGGTGGGATTCAACTGATCCGGATTGGTCGATTTCAGCAACGAACCCGGCTTGACCGCGTCAGCCTCGTTGAAGGCGAGAGCCGGCGAGCCGGACCATGACAAGCCGAGGATATCGTTGTAGTCCCAAGCGGTGCCCGGATTGTCGATGAAAGGATTTTTTGCGTTGTCCCAATCATCGCTGGCCGAGGTGCCCAAGGCAAATTGCTTTGTCGTGATGCCGGAATTGAGGCCGCCCAGGATGTTGATGAAAAGTGCGTCCGCCGGATCCACGATTTCGTTCTCCCAGTCGTAGATGTCCCAAAGGGTTATCGTCGCGCTGGTCACGACCTGCTTCGGGCCTGACACACCGTTGATGTCATTCAGCAGTTTGGTGTAATTATTGAGGGAACCGTTGATGCCGGATCCCTGATCGGTCGGGTTCTGCGTGCTGTTGGTGCTGCTGGATTCATTGTTGAGACCCCAAGTGACTGCGTAGCCGTGCGGCATGTTTTTCAGATTGGAGTTGGTGGTCACAAAATTGTAGGTGGCACCAAAGGCAGCGAACGGCAGCACGATGACAGTCAGGACGGTGGCGAGGATTCTCTTCATGGCGTGGTCTCTGGATATATGACTCGATAGGACGTGGGGATCTCCTAGAAGCAAGCTACATGCCAACAATTCTATAATATCTCACAACCTCTTGTTGTATATGATTTTAAACTGAACATACTTCGACAAACTTTGCCGAATTGTAGGATTCTATTGGTACAGCCGAATTTGTAAAATCGTAAGATTAACCGACGCTCCTGGTCCCAATGGTCCGTTTTCATTGGGTACTTTTGACGGAAAATACGCGGCGTCATATTTCCCCGCCGGCCCCTACAACGCGCGCCGCACAATCACGTTCGTCGCCGCGCCCTAACAATTCAGGCCGCCCCTTCGGACGGCCTGCTCGCCTTAGCCTCCGCTGATTATCGCGGGAGAATTATCGTGGACCCAAAATCGCGATAGCACCTGATGATCGCGTTTCAATTCATAGCCCCACTCGGTGTCCTTGATCTTGATCTCGACGATGCGGCCCGGATTTGCGCCGAGCTCGGGCTGGTTCACCGCCTCCTGCCATTCGCGCAAAACCTCCATGCGGGCGGTATCGAAAGCCTGCTCGACGTCACCGAATTCCCCGCATCGCTTGACCTCCTGGGTCAATCCGCCGTCAGGCGCACGCTTGAGGACGAAGCGTAAAACTGAGTATCCGGGTTTCATGAAAGGGGGCTGCGATTCTCTTTCCAGCCGTTCCCATGCCACGGCGGTCGGTTCTTGAAAAGAAATATTTTTGCAAAAGTGAATTTAATGCGATGCCGCGGTCGTGGCGATGGCATCGGCCAGCTCTTCCACGGACTCGCGCAACAAACCCACCAAGGCTCCGTGGTCACCGCCCGTCCAGGCGCGGGGTGTCGCCGTGAACGCACCTGGCTTCGGTTCGCCGCCCGGGGGGGTAATCGTATAGGTGGCGGTGAGTTGAACGCTGTTCCCGGCATTGCGTACCAGCTCGCAGCGCTGGATTTGCACATTGATCGAACCGCCGCCACCGACCTGCCGCAAGCGGTTGCGCAAGGCCTGTGTGATGGCCTCGTCCAGGGGTTCGGCCCAGCGCACATCCTCGAGGTAAGTCACCTCATTTTCCGACACCCGGACCGCCATGTTGCGATTGCGCAGGTGTCCGGCCAGCCGCACGGGTCGCACCACCACGGCATCGGGCGCGGACGCACCGGTCGGCGGTCCGCTGAGGGTGAAATACCTCACGGGGTCCGATTGCGGATCCGGCAGCAGGTTGCAGCCCGAAAGAAAAAAGCCTAACGCCGCAAGCTGCAGGCTGAAGACCAGGAGACCGAGTCTAGGTTTGTCTGTGTTCATTTGCTTGTCTTGCCGAAGCCATGGCGGGGCGAAGGTTCCCGGGGTGCTTATTTTTCCGGCCTTTTCTTGCCGACGATGAGCGAGCTGGGATTGCGCTCGAGCGCGCCGGCGAGGTTCTCCAGGGCGGAAGCCGCGTCGGCGACCTGCCGGAGCGCCGTGGTCAGTTCGTCACCGACATCGCCTTGCCGCTGGACAAACCGGCGGGTGGTGGCCGCGGTCGAGTCGAGCGTCTTGAGCGCGGCTTGCGCGGCGGCGAGCGTTTTCTTGAGATCCTCGCTGACCGGCTCGACCTGGCTGTCCACCCGCTCGATTGTTGCCCGCAAGGCCGTCAGGGCCTCGTTGAGGTTCTTGAAAGCCTGCTTCGCCTCGGGCGACTCGACCAGCGTGGTCACCGCGTCGGCGGCCCGACCGACCTTGTCGCCCAGCGCCTTGGTGTCGAGGGCGGCGACCTTCTGGTTGGTCGTGTCCAGGAGTGTCTTCAGTTGCTTCGACAACCCGGCGAAATCGACCTGTTTGATGTTCGAAACGATCTCCACGATGCTTTGCTGCACTTCCGAGATCGGCGAGGGAATGGCCGGCACGACCGGCAGGGCCGCATTCTTGAAGCGCGTGTTGGCGGGATATTCGCGCGGATCCTCGATGCTGAGTTCGACGAAAAGCAATCCCGTGATGCCGGTGAAGTTCAGTTTGGCCCGCAGGCCGCGATCGATGAATTTCTGCAGCTCCGCGGCATTGGTGAGGTCGATCTCCTTGCCTTCCGCATCCGCCAGCACGCTGCGGTTGATCTCACACACCGTCTCCACCAGCGCCTGCTTGGCCTTGTCATCGAGGCGGGCGCTGACGGCCGCGACGCGGCCCACGCGCACGCCGTATAGCTTGATCGGGGCGCCCGGATCGAGTCCGCTCACCGACTCCTCAAAATACACCATGAAACGCGTGGGCTTGTGGAAGATGTTCGAACCGCCAAAGGACAGGAACCCCACCACGAACAGGAGGAGGGCCCCCAGGACGAACATGCCAACGGCCGCCGGGCTGATCTTGGATTTCACGTGGAAGCCCCCTGTTGTTGCTGAACGCCCTTGCCACGTCTATTCAAAAACTCCCGTACGCGGGGGTCGCGGCTGTGCTCGCGGAGTTCGTTCGGATCGCCCTCGGCGATGATGCCCTTCGCCTCCTTGTCCAGCATCACCACCCGGTCGGCGAGGTCGAAGATGCTCGCGAGTTCGTGCGACACGATGACGATGGTGGTGCCGAGCGTGTCGCGGAGTTCGCGGACCAGTTCGTCGAGCTTGAGCGACGTGATCGGGTCCAACCCCGCCGAGGGTTCGTCGAAGAACACGATGGACGGGTCAAGCGCCAGCGCGCGCGCCAGGCCGGCGCGCTTCTTCATCCCGCCGCTGATCTCGGCCGGCATGTAGTCTTCATACCCGGACAACCCGACCTGCGCCAGCTTCAGCACCGCGATCTCATCGCGCTCGCGCCGATCGAGGTCGGTGAGCAACTCAAGCGGCAGCGCGACGTTTTCGCGCAGCGTCATCGAACTCCAGAGCGCGGCGCCCTGGTAGAGCACGCCGAAGGTCCGCAGCAGCTCCTTGCGTTCGGCGGCCGGCGCCTTGGTGAAATCCCGGCCGGAATACGCCACGGTGCCGCGCAACGGCGTCTGCAGCCCGATCATGTGCCGCAGCAGCGTGCTCTTGCCGCAGCCGCTGCCGCCGATGATGAAAAAGATCTCCGCGCGCTTCACCGCAAAGGAGACATTTTCCAGCACGATCTGTTCGCCATAACCGCACGCCACGTCCGTGAGTTCGATGGCGGGGAGTTCGCGTGGAGGAGGGGAGCTCATGGGTGGTTCACCAGCCGAGGATGTCGAAGGCCACGGCGAAAACCGCGTCCGCCACGATGAGAAGGAGGATGCCGGTCACAACCGCGGTGGTTGCCGCGCGGCCCACGCCGGCGGCGCTCCTCTCCGCCTGCAGGCCCCGCCAGCAGCCCGCGAGGCCGATCAACAAGCCGAAGGCCGCGGCCTTGACCAGACCCGTGTTGATGGTCGAAAGGTCCACGATGGTCTGCATTTCCGCCCAGAACAGGTTGGGCGGGATGTTCAGCGGGGGAATATAGGCGATCGCCATGCCGCCCAGGATCCCGAGCGCGTCGGAGTACAGCGCCAGGAACGGCATCATCACGAACAGCGCCACGATTCGCGGCATGACGAGAAAATCGACCGGTGAGACGCCCAGCGTCGAGAGCGCGTCGATTTCCTCGTTGCCCTTCATGTTGGCGAGGGTCGCGGCGTACGCCGCGCCGGTGCGGCCGGCCAGCACGATCGCCGCCATCATCGGCCCCATTTCCCGCAGCACGGCCAGGCTCACCATGTCGGCGATCCAGATGTCTCCCCCGTACTGGCGCACCACGATGGCACCGGTGTAGGCCAGCGTGACGCCCACGAGAAAACTGATCAACCCCACGATCGGGAGGGCCGAGAGGCCGCATTGCTGGGCTTCGGAGACGCAATCCTGCCAGCGGAAATGGGCCTGGCCGCGAAAAAACCGGCCGGCGCTGAACACGCATTCGCCGACGAGGTGCGCAAGGTCCTTCGTCTCGCGCACGAAATGCACCACCTCATTGCCGACCAGCGTCGGCAACCCATGCCGCACCCGCTTCGCCGTCGCGCCGGAATTCCTCTGCGCCAGCAAGCCGGCGAGGTGCGTGGCCGCCGGCGGCAGGTCCTTCAAGGTCAGCTCCGCCCGGTTCGCCTCCGCCCAACGCCGCGCCGCCTGGATGAACAGCGCCACCGAGCTGTCCCAAGTCCCAAGTCCGCCACCACGCAGCTCCACCCTCCGCGGGGTCGCCTTGTCCAAGGTGTCCAACCAGTCCGGGTGCGGTTCCGTGATCCGCCAGTCGCCGGTCAGCCGGATCGACAGGGTCTCGCCCTCCACGGCCGCCTCGGCCCGGGCCGGATTGGCGGTCGTGCTCATGCGGGACGCTGGGGGAATTGCACGGTCTGCACGGGGGTCCTTCCGGTCATTTTCACCGGCTCAATTCCTGGTCCACGGCGGATTCGTGGCCGGGCGCTGGCGCGCGCGCTGGACTTGCAGGTGCAGGGCGTGCAGGGACACGTAAATGTCCCGCAGGAAATCGACCAGCGAGGCCGTCAGCAGCATGATGCTGGCCGCGAACAACAGGAGCACCACGACCCGCATGTTCCAGTCGAACATGGCGGCGCCGAACAGGGCCACGATCAAAAGGCAGGCCAGCAGCATGCTCAAGCCGTTGCAGGTCACGGCCCGCCGCATCATCAGCGACCGGCGCCACATGATGGTCAGTTGGTCGTCGAGGTGCCGGCGTTCGTCCGCGTCGGAATCAGGAATGGCCTCGGCGAGTTCCCGGGTGCGGTCCACGATGCGCGCCATGCGGTTGGTCAGGGTGATCATGAGCGCGCCCATGCCGGAAATCAGGATGACGGGGGTAATGGCCAGCTGGATGATCGGCAGGAGCGACGAAAGCGATTCCATGGGACGAGGTTAGGCCGGTGCGACGTGCCGTGCAATCCCTTGTTCCAAGCGCCGCAGGTTTTTCCTCGCCGCACCGCACTCTCACGCACGATGGTGGTCTTGTCCATGCCACCCGCCTGCGTCCTTTTCGACCTCGATGGCACCTTGATCGACCACTTCAGGGCCATCCATCGCTGCCATACCCATGCCATGACCCAGTTGGGCTTGCCGGCCCCGACGCTCGCGCAAGTGCGCGCCGCTGTCGGCGGCGGGGTCGAACTGGCCGTCGAACGCCTCGTCGGCCCCGCGCTCAAGCCCGCGGCCCTGGCCATTTACCGCCCGCACTGGGATGCCACGATGTTGCAGGATGCGGAGTTGCTGCCCGGCGCGCGCGAACTGCTCATGGCCCTGCGCGCCCGTGGCATCCGCACCGCGGTTTTCACCAACAAGCATGGCCCTTCCTCGCGCGCCGTCTGCGCCCACCTCGGCCTGGCGGAACTGCTCGACGGGAATTTTGGCGCCACCGACACGCCGTGGCTCAAACCCGACCTCGCCTTTACCCAACACGCGCTCACCGCCTTGGGCGCGACCGCCGCGGAAACCGTCCTCGTGGGCGATTCCCCCTTTGACGTCGCGACCGCACATCGCGGCGGCCTCGGGTTCTTCGGGGTCATCACCGGCACCCACACGGGCGACGAATTGCGCGCCGCGGGCGCCGACCGCGTTTGCTCCGGGCTGCCCGAAGTTGCGCGCGAGTTGGGGCTCGCCTGACCGGCGCCAGGGCGCGTCGGCCCAATCAGCCGGAGGAGTCCAACCAAGCCTCGGTCCACGCCAGCGTATCCTCAAAATCGCGAAACCGCGTCACCCGGCCATCCGCGCCGACGATCCAGTGGTGGATCGCCACGCCGGCGATCCTCCGGCCGGTGGACCGCACGGTGAAATCGACCTGGATGCGCGCGGCGACTTCCTGGCCGCCCGCCATTAAGGCAACCGGGGCAAACCCGTTGATTTGGTAACCCTGCACGACGAGCCCGAAGTAGCGTCCGACGTAAGCATGGCCCTGCCCGGGCTCGTAGCCTGCCACGCGCTTCGCCGCGGGGAGGAGGTGGTCGACGTTCACTCCCCAATCGACCTCGGGATGGAGTTTCGCCAGCACGCCGGGAATGTCTCCCCGGCCAAATGCGGCATAGATTTCCTCGACGACGCTGAGTGGGCTGGGGTTCGGCATGGGTGGGGGAGGACCCTTCTCGTGCGCCCCGCGGTTGAGGCAGCGATCGGGAAAGTCCGGCTGCCCACCGGAGCCGCCAGTCCCCGGAATTATTCCGTAAAATCCATCCTATCGCGCCGCGCAAGTCAGCGCCAAGGCGAGCGCCGCGGGCAGCGCCTGCACGTACAGGATCTTCCGGCCCACGGTCGCCGCGCCGAAAATGCCCGCGATAATCACGCAGCCGAGGAAGAACACCTTGAGCGCATAACCGTCGGGCCCGACCGAGAGGCCCCAGGCGAGGCCGGCGGCGAGGAACCCGTTGTAGAGCCCCTGGTTTGCCGCGAGCGTCTTCGTCACTTCCGCCTTTTCCACGCTCAACCCGAAGACCTTCCGGCCGTAGGGCTTCGTCCACCAAAACATCTCGAGCACGAGAAAATAGACGTGCAGCAAGGCAACCAGTCCGGTGGCGATGGCGGCGGCGGTTTGCATGAGGTCAGGTGGGGCGGCGGGCGACGAGCAGGTTGGCGGTCATTTCTTGCACGGTGTTGTCGTCCTGGTTGAGGGTGCGGCAATGCAATTTGATCCGGCCGCGACCGGTGCGCGAGGGCTGGGGATCGACCGCAGAGACTTCCATGACCACCCGGAGCGTGTCGCCGGGCAGCACCGGCCGCGGCCACCGCAAACCGTCGACGCCCTGGCCAATCACGCCCCCGTCGAGTCGCATGTCGCCCTGCACCATCAGTCGCATGCTGAGGGCCGCCGTGTGCCATCCGCCCGCCACCAGCCGGCCAAACAGCGTCGACCCGGCCGCCGCGGGGTCGGCGTGGAACGGCTGCGGATCGAACTCCCGGCCAAAGGCGACAATTTCCTCGGCCGTCACCTTGTGCTCGCCCGTGCGGAAGGTGTCCCCGACCCGGAGGTCTTCAAAGTAGAGCATGGCGCGGCAGGTTGTGCGGAAGTTGTACCTTCCCGGCTGACGCTGCAATCCCTGCCTGCCCTGTCGTCTGCGGATTCGCGCCGGTGGAACCACTCGACCCAGGCAAGTCGTGCTCGCCGGCGAGGGTATCGCGGCCATGAAGGCCGAACCAGGCCCGCCTCCGAATCAGCTCCGCGATTCCCATCTGGGCCCGCCCTGCCCGCGGGCCTGCTTTTGGCCCTGGCCGGCCTTTTCGCTGGCAGCACCGGTCAGCGCAGGTGCCGGAGTCGCGCCTGCATGCATTTGGCCGGATCGCGGCCGGCCGCGGCCACGTGGCGCCGGGCTTCGGCGCGGAATTGGGCGTCACGCCGGCCCAGTTCATGAAAGGCGGTCACCGCCCATGCACGCACCGTGGGTTTGGGGTGTTGGGTGCAGCCGCGGAGGAATTGCGCCACCTCTGGCGGTGCGGCGTCCATCAGCGACGGTCGCTCGCTGAGCAGCTGGCAAAGCTGCAATTGCCCCGCCCAGGAGCGCACGCCCGGCAAAGCATCCACGATCACCATCCAGTCTTCGGTTGGAAAATCGCCCCGTACTTCGACCTCACGCCGCAACAACCATCCCCCACTCCGCTCCAGCTCGGCCGACCCGCTGGCGACTGCCTCGGCCACCGTGCGCGTGTAATTGGGGCGGTTGCGATGCGACTGGCACAATGACTCCAGTCGCGCCACCGGCATCCAGGTCTGGGCCTCGAGTTCGTCGAGCAACATTGCGGCCAGGATGCCGGCTCGGTGGGCCGCGGTCAACCGGGCGAATGGCGGGAAGAGGACCGGCCCCACTGCGGCCAGGGAGATCAGGGGCCCCGCCGGGGACGCTTCCCTTCCGCGCTTTCCTTCCCTGCCCCGGTGTCTATCCGTTGGTCTCGTGGCGTCCCCTTCCGAAAGCCTCACCGGCGTCCTCGAGCGCATCATCTTCTTCAACGAGGAGAACCATTACACCATCGCGGAATTGAAACCCGATGGCGTGAAAGGGAGCGACGCAACCGTCACCATCACGGGCCCGCTGCCCGGCGTCCAGTGCGGCGAGACCCTCCAACTCAGCGGCGAGTGGACGCGCCACGCGCAGCACGGGGCGCAATTCAAGGTCGCGACGTTCAAGAGCCAGCTGCCCTCCTCCGTCTATGGCATCCGCAAGTACCTCGGCAGCGGCCTCGTGCCCGGCATCGGCAAGGTTTACGCCAACAAGATCGTCGACGCGTTTGGCACCGACACCTTCCGCATCCTCAGCGAGGAATCAGGCAAGCTGCGCAAGGTCGAAGGCATCGGCAAGGTCCGTGCCACCGCCATCAAGCAGGCCTGGGAGGAACAGAAAACCCTGCGGGAGGTGCACATCTTCCTCCAAACCTACGGCGTCACCACCGCGCAGTGCGTGCGCATCGTCAAGAAGTGGGACACCGCCGCGCAAAAGATCATCTCGGCCGAGCCCTACAAGCTCGCGCGCGAGATCGACGGCATCGGCTTCAAGACCGCCGACCGCCTCGCCATTAACCTCGGTTTCGCCAACGACGCCCCGCCCCGCCTCGACGCCGGATTGATTTATGCCCTGCAAATCCTCGAGGAGGAAGGGCACACGGCCTACCCGCGCGGCGAGCTTGTGGCGTATACCGCAAACCTGCTGGAAACCTCCGCCGAACGCATTGAAGCGCGCATCGATGCGCTGGTGGAGGCGAAGGAGCTGGTGCAGCATGCGCTAAATGTAGCCGGGGTCGCTGACCCCGGACCAGGTAGGGCCCGACCTCCGGGCGGGCCGGCAAATGGCGCGGCTGCCACCGGCCTGCCCGGAGGTCAGGCCCTACCCATCGCCGATCGCCCCTCGCCTCTCGCCTTCATCCAGCTTCCGAACAACGACCGGCACGAGCGCAAGATCGCCGAGGTCGTCCACCGCCTCACCGCGGTGCCCTCCGGCCTGCCCCCGATCAAGATCGATGCCGCCGTCAAGTGGGCGCAGGAGAAGGCCGGCTTCGAGTTCCACCCGCTGCAATCCGCGGCGATTTCCCGCGCGCTCGCGCACAAATGCTGCATCCTCACCGGCGGACCGGGCACGGGCAAGACGACCATCCTTCGCGCGCTCGTCGAGATCCTGAAGGCCAAGAAGGCGCGCGTCACCCTGGCCGCGCCCACGGGCCGCGCCGCCCAGCGTCTCGCCGAAACCACCGGTGGCTTCGCCTCCACCATCCACCGGCTGCTCGCCTTCGATCACGCCCGCGGCGGCTTCGAACACAACGAGTCGAAGCCCCTCGCCACCGATTTCCTCATTGTGGACGAATCCTCGATGCTCGACACGCGCCTCGCATCGGCGCTGCTCCAGGCCGTGCCGGCCCGCGCCCACCTGTTGCTCGTCGGCGACGTCGACCAGCTGCCCAGCGTCGGCGCCGGCAACGTGCTGAAGGACTTGATTGCCATTGGAGGCGGGGTGCCCTCACCCCGCGAGGCATCAATCCCGCGGGGTGAGGGCACCCCGCCTCCATTGATACCCGTCACCCGCCTCCAATTCGTCTACCGCCAGGGCAAGGAGAGCGCCATCGTCACCACCGCCCATGCGATCAACGAAGGCGTGAACTCCCCGCCGCCCGTGGTCAGTGAGGTCGCCAAGGCGCAAGCGTGGAGCGACCTCAACTTCATCGCCGCGTCGAGCGCCGACGACTGCCTCGCCAAGGTTGTCGAGCTCTGCACCCGCTTCATTCCGCAGCACTTCAAGTGGTTCAACCCCGTCACCGACGTCCAGGTGCTGGCGCCGATGCACAAGGGCGTCGCGGGGGTCGCCAACCTCAACGCGCAGCTGCAGGCCGCGTTGAACCCGCACCAGCGCGGCCTCAAGGCCGTCAGCGGCGAATACCGCCCCGGTGACAAGCTCATCCAGCTCCGGAACAACTACGACAAGAACCTCTTCAACGGCGACATCGGCACCGTGGCCAGCGTCGACCTGCAGAAAGGCACGCTCGTGGCGGATTTCGACGGCGAACGGCATGCCTTCGAGCGCGGCGAGTTCGGCGACGTCGCCCTCGCCTACGCCATCAGCATCCACAAGTCGCAGGGCAGCGAATACCCGGTCGTCATCATCCCGCTCCTCAAGGGCCACTTCATGATGCTCCAGCGCAACCTCGTTTACACCGCGATCACCCGCGGGCGGAAGAAGGTCTTCGTCGTCGGCGAACCCGCCGCCTGGGGCATGGCCGTGCGCAACGCGGAGTCGAAGACGCGCTGCACGCACCTGCGGGAAAAGATCCTGGCGGTAAAGTAGGGTCAGCCCCTGGCCGGCCCGGCGTCACGCAGCTTTCCTGGGCCGCCGTGTAATTTCGCTCCGGCAAACCGGTAGCAAGGGGGCGTGAACCTCCCCGCCGCCAACCATTCCCGCCCCTCTGCCGCCCACCGTCTTCCTGCCGCGATCCTGGCGATCCTCGGCTTCCTCGGCCTCGGGTCCGCCGCCGTCCGCGGAGCCAGCTATCGCGAGGCCCTGGCCCAGGTCGACCACGAGCAGGTGTCGCTCAATCCGCGGGTGCAATCAGCCATGGCCGAACTCACCCGCCGCTGCCCCGGCGCCGCATTCGCCGCGTGCGCGCCGACCGGCAGCATGAAACCCACCCTCGACGAGAACTACCTGGTCGCGCTGGAGGAATGCCCGTTCGGCCGGCTGGTGCGCGGCGACATCATCCTCGTCAGTTTCAATGCGGGCGCGCACTACGTCGCGGTCATGCACCGGATCGCAGATGTGGCCGGCTTGGGCAGTTTCCGGACCCAAGGCGATGCCCTGCCGCAATTCGATCCCGTCTCCACGACCCGCGCGAACTATCTGGGGAGAAGGGTGATCGCAGCGGTGCATCGCCAATCCGGGACGATCCGCTGGCTGGGAAAGGGCGAAGTGGTGAGCTTCTCCGCCCCGCCCGTGAAGGCCCGGTCCCGCGCGGATACCAGGGCCTGGCCGGTGCCCGCGCTGCCGCGCCTGCCTGAAATTTTCCGTCCACCCCTGTAATACTGGCGCTTGGAACCGGTAGTACGGGCTGAACCCATCCTAAACCTTCCTCCAGCGCTCCCATGAAAACCGCCGCCCTTCCCGGATTCGTCGCCCTCCTCGCCGCCCTGGCCGGGCCGCTCGCCGCCATTCCCGCGATCAATTCCACCCCGGCGGTATATCGCGTTTCCGCCGTGGCAGTCCGCGGCGGCACGGTCGTCCGAGCGGGCGATTCCGCCGTCACCGTCGTGGCCCATCTCGGCCAGCCCGAACAGAAAATGTCCCGCGATATTTGGATCTATCGCCAATTCCGGTCCCCGGAGGAGCGGCACTACCAGCGGGATTGCACCACCCTCGTCGTGACGTTCCGCGACGGCCGGGTGACGTATCTCGACCGCGTCAACGACCCGGCGGTCCGCTGGCTCGCCGCCCATTTGCCGACGCGGCCGGACACCGACGGGATCGTGGCGCAACAGTGAGCCGCCTCCGCCATCCGCGCCGCCCTTCCCGCCGGCCCTTCGAGCCGGACAATTCCCCTTGTTGCCCCCGCCGCGCCGGCTAGTCTGCCCGCCGTCTGTCCCCGCCCGTGAACGAGCCACCCACTGAAAAGGTGCCGGCCCCGGCTGCCATCATGCCTTCCGGCGAGGCCGCGGCCCGGATGCTGGGTTTCGCGCTGGAGCCCACCGGCGAGGAAAATTCCGGCGAGCGGATCGGCCCCTACAAACTCCTGCAAAAAATCGGCGAGGGTGGCTTCGGCGTCGTGTGGATGGCCGAGCAATCCGAGCCCATCCGGCGGCTGGTCGCCGTGAAAATCCTCAAGCTCGGCATGGATTCCGAGGAGATCATCGCGCGGTTCGAGGCGGAACGACAGGCGCTGGCCCTCATGGAGCACCCGAACATTGCCCGGGTATTCGATGCCGGCGCGACGGCCACCGGCCGCCCTTACTTCGTCATGGAGCTGGTGCGCGGCGTGCCGATTACGCGCTATTGCGACGAGCACCGGCTGCCCGCGGCGCCGCGCCTGCAACTTTTCGTCGCGATCTGCCAGGCGGTGCAGCATGCGCACCAAAAGGGCATCATCCATCGCGACCTCAAACCCTCCAACATCCTGGTCACCCTGCACGACGGCGCGCCCGTCCCGGTGGTCATCGACTTCGGGATCGCCAAGGCGACCCACGCGCGGCTGACGGACAAGACCCTCTTCACCCGTTTTCATGCGTTCATGGGCACGCCCGCCTATACCAGCCCGGAACAGATGGAAATGAGCGGCCTGGACGTCGACACCCGGAGCGACATCTACAGCCTGGGCGTGCTGCTCTATGAGCTGCTCACCGGGCGGCCGCCGTTCGACGGCGACGCCCTGGCCCGGGCCGGGCTCGATGCCATGCGCCGCCTGATCCGCGAGGTCGACCCGCCGCGCCCCTCGACCCGGCTCACCACGCTCCCCCAGGCCGATCGCGCCAGCGTGGCCCTGCAACGCGGCACCGAGCCCGGCAAACTTGCGCTCCTGCTCCGCGGCGACCTGGACTGGATCGTGATGCGGTGCCTCGAAAAGGACCGCACCCGCCGCTACGATACCGCCGCCGGCCTCGCTGCCGACGTGGAGCGGCACCTAGCCAGCGAACCCGTGAACGCCCGGCCGCCGACAGCGGGCTATCGCCTGGGAAAATTCATCCGCCGCCACCGCGTGGCGTTCGCCGCCGGCAGCGTTATGCTCGCCTCGCTGGTGGCGGGCCTCGTGATGCTCGCGGTGATGCTCGTGCGCGAACGCGCCGCCGTCCAGCGCGAGACCGCGCTGCGCGCCGCCGCCGATGCCAGCGCGCGGGAGGCGCAGGTCGCGGCGGCCAAGAGCGCCGAGGTCGCCCGCTTCATGACGGACATGCTTGCGGGCGTCGCGCCCAGCGCCGCCCGCGGCCGCGACACGACGATGCTGCGCGAGATCCTGGACAATACCGCGCAAAAACTGGACAAGGAGCTCGCCGGCCAGCCCGACGTGGCCACGGACCTGCGCGACACCCTGGGCGTGGTTTATCGCGACATCGGCCAGTACGTGACCGCCGAAAAACTGCTGCGCGAAGCCTTGGAGGTCCGGCGAAAGCTGAATGGCAACGAGTCCGATGAACTCGCGAACACGCTCGAAACCTATGCCAAGACGCTCACCCGCCTCGGCCGGCCCGGCGCCAAGGCACTTCTGGTCGAGGCGCTGGCCATCCGGCAGAAGTTGCACGGGGAAAAGCACCCCCTGACAGTGCGGTCCCTCGCCCAGCTTTCCCACCTGCCGGCCGCGGACTTTGGGTCCTTCCAGGAATGGGAGGCGCTGCGCCACCGGGTGCTGGCGCTCCGGATCGAAGTTCTCGGGCCCGAACACCCGGATGTCGCGGAATCGTATTTCGGTCTCGGAACGGTCGCCCGCGCTCGGAACGACCTCGCCGAATCAGCCCGCTGGTACCGCCGGGCGATCGACCTGCGGCGCAAGGCTCTCGGCCCCGACCACCCCGAACTCGTCGCCGATTGGATGAACCTCGGGGCAACGCTGGCCCTCATCGGCCAAACCCCCGACGCGATGGACGCCTATCGCGAGGGGCTGCAACTCGCCATCCGGACCATGCCCGAACACCCGCGGACCACGGTCGCGCTACTGCAACTGGTGGCGCTCCAGCCGCTCGCACCGGCGAACAACGCCGTGGTGGAACTCGCCCGGGCGACCATCACCGCCCTGCGCGAACATCTCAACCCCGGGTCGCCGCTCATGGCGGTGGCGAAGCTCGGCCTTGCCGTGGCGTTGGCGAACCAGCCCGACGGCGGCGAGGAAGCCCGGTCGGTGACGCGCGAAGCAACGGAGGCCCTGGCGGCAAACCGACGCACCGGCGTCGCGCCGCCCCCGGAAGTACTCGCGGAAATGGGCAATTGTGCCGTGAGCCGGATCTTTGGTGGCGCCCCCGCCCAGGCCTTCGCCCTCGCGGAACAACAGGTTTTGTTCGCCCGCGCCGGCCTCGGCCCCCCGCTCGCGCGGACGCCATCCTGCCTGGTGCAACTCGCCATGGTCCATTTCTACGCCGGTCGCACCGCCGAAGCAGCCACGCTCTGGGCGGAAGCGATCCCGCTCTACCAGAAAACCACGCCCGGAGCCGCCCCGGCCTTGGGCAACCTCTCGATGCTCGGAGCGGCTTACCGGGAAACCGGTCGGGCGCCCGAGGCGGAGCGGGTGCTGCGCGACGGCCTCACCCTCGTCCAACAGCGGCTCGAGCCCGGCCGGGCCCCCGATCCCGCGGTCGCCACGATCCACGCCGAACTCGGGTTGACGCTGAATGCGCAATCGCGTTTCGCCGACGCCGAAAGGCACCTGCGGCAAGCACTGGAATACCACGATCGGGCCGACCGGGAGAAACCCGACCAGCCGCGCACGCGCCTGTGGCAGCAGCTCCGGCCCCGCGCCGAGGCCGAGAGTGGCCTCGGCGAAGCTCTCGCGGGACAAGGACGCTTCGCCGAAGCGGAACCGCTGCTGGTGCAGGCCTTCGCTGACTTGCAGGCGCACCGCAAGGTCCTGGCGGGGGACCAATCCAAGCTCCCGCGCGAGGCGGCGGCCCGCCTGGCCGCGTTCTACGCCGCTTGGGGCAAGCCGGACAAGGCCGCGGAGTGGCGCGCGGTCCAACCCTGACTCCGACCCGTTCGCCGCGCTCCCGATGTCGACGCCCGACCAGGAAATTCCTGCCGCCAACGGTCAGACCGGATCGTTCCCCATCACGCAGTGGTCGCTCGTGGTGCATGCGGGCGCGGCGGACACCCGGGCGCACGCCGCCATGGAAAAACTCTGCCGGCAATACTGGTATCCCCTGTATGCGTTTGTGCGCCGCCAGGGCCGCGACCACCACGCCGCCGAGGACTGCGTCCAGGAATTCCTCGCCCGCCTGCTCGCCGCCGATGGCATCTCGCGGGCGCGGCGCGAGCAGGGACGGTTTCGCACGTTCCTGCTCACCGCGCTGCGCAATTTCCTCATCAACGACTGGCAGCGCGGCCAGGCGGCCAAGCGCGGCGGCGGCCGCCCCGTGATGTCGCTGGACGGGCAGGATGCCAGCCAGCGTTTTGCCCTCGAACCGGTGGACGCCGCTCTTTCCCCCGATCAAGCCTTCGACCGCAGCTGGGCGCAGGGCGTCATCGCCGGCGCGATCGAGCAGTTGCGCGTCGAATACGAGACCGGCGGCCGGGGCCGGCTCTTTGTGACGCTGGCACCACTCGTGTGGGGCCAGCCGCCTGCCGATGCCCATGCCGAGCTTGCGGCACAACTCGGTCTGAAGGACCAGGCATTCAATGTCGCTTTGCACCGCCTGCGCCGCCGGCTCGGCGAGCGACTGCGCGCCACCGTCGCCGAGACCGTGGCCGACAGCGCCGACGTCGACGCCGAAGTGCGCCACCTGATCGCCGCGGTCGGCGGCGCATCTGGCGCCTGATGCCCTTGGGCTCGGCGCGCCGCAGCCGGGATCGCTCGCCCTGAGCCTGTCGGATGGGCTGACCCCGGTCGTGCGCGGCATCGCGTTCGTTCCGGGGTCAACGACCCCGGCTCCAGCGCGCCGCGATTTCGATTCGACCCCGGCACGGTATCGCGGATGGGGAAATTCCGGGCCCGGGGTAACTATCGCCGGGGAATTCTGTAGAAAAGAACGAACACCGCCGCGCCAGCCAACCCGGTCAAAAACCCAATCCATCATGAAAACAAAAATGTCCCGCCCTGCCCTCGCGCTCTTCGCGCTCTGCCTCGCCTCTTCGCTCACAGCCGGAATCAATCCCGCGTCCCCGACCGGAAGCGGCGGGGAAATTGCCGTCCATTCCGTCGCCGCCCGCATCCACGCCAACGGCGACTCCGTCACCCCGGGGACCAGCCGCATCATGGTTTCCGCCCGGTTGGGAACACCCAATGCGGTGCTCCCGGATGGAAGCTGGCTCTACCGCGAGTTCCGCGCCCGGCGCAGCGACGGCGCAGCGGTCGGGTCCGGCACGCTGGTCGTGCGCTTCACCGCCAGCACGGTGACCTCGCTCAGCCTGGTCGACGACCCCACTGCGCTGGCCTTGCTCCGTTCCCCCAAGGCGATCGACCAACGCCGGCTGGCCGCCGCCGACGGTCCGCGTTGAACCGGCCACGCCGGATTATTTCCGCGAGTCCGGGCCCGGGCTGATCCACAGCACGGGCTCCCGGATCGGGAAATTGCGGCGGACTTCCTCGACCTGCGGGTCGGCGTTGAGCTTTTTCCAAGTCACCAGCCAGTCCCGGTTGCCGGTCGCAAGCGCGCCGAAGAGCAGGCACGGCTGCCGCACCGGCCACTCGTCCCAGTACATCACGTCAGGTTTCACGGGCTCGTCGGTCGGCACCGGGCCGGAATCCGTGAGATTGAAGCGCTTCACGTTCTTCAGCCAGCGGCCCTTGTCGGCCAGATAAGGCGCCAGCCAGGCCACTCCTTTCGCCAGGCTGCGGCCGTCGGGCAGCGCCCAGGTCATGAGATTTTCCTTCGGCGTGGACAGCACGACAGCGCAGGCGGTCATCACGTCGAGGTTGAAGATCGAGTAGCCGTAGGGCTTGGTACGGCGCAGTTCCTGCGGAAAGCTGCCGTCGGTCGCCATCTGACCGGGCAGGTGGACCTCCTTCAGCCGATGCCGGCATTCGGCCAGCACGTCCTCGTCGCGGGTGAGGCGCGCGAAGCACGCGGCCTGCAGCGTCCAGCAGGTGCCGTGGTTGTTCTGGGCCTTGCTTTCCTCCACGCCGTACGGATGCGTCCGCAGCCATTGCAGGTAGTCCCGGAACCAGCCGGTCAGCGCGGCTTCCGTTTCGGACGTCAACGCCGCCGAGCCCCGCAAGGCCTCGACCGCCAGCGCGACCTCCGCCAGATGCAGCGTGTCGATCACGCCGATGCTGCGGCCGGTGCTGCGACCCTTGATCGCCTGCGCATAGAGCAGGTTGGGATTCATGCGCGTCGCCTCGTCCACGAACCAGACCCGCAAATGCTTCACCGCCGCCGCGGCATAACGCTCCTCGTGGGTGACCTTCCACGCCGCGGCCAGCGCGCCGACATCGCGCGCCATGTCCATCATCAACCGGCGATGCGCCACGAAATTGTCCGGGTTGCTCAGACCGTCGCGCTGGATGTGGGGCGCCGCGGGATCTTTGGGATCGGGCCACCAATAATCGCCCTCCGAGGAAAAATCGTGCGGCCCGCCCGCGCTGCGCGGGTTGACCACCGAGGTCAACGAGCGCGGGGCGGAATCGAGGGCGGCGCTCGCGACGTGCTCGATGCGGGGTTTCTCGTAGACGGCGAGATCGAAGTCGGGGAAGAAGAGCATGGCGGGGTGCCAGACCATGCCCCCGGTCCGCTCCGCCGGGCAAGCCCATCCGTGCTTCCATCGTTAAGCGGGGACGAGCGCTGGCTGGTACGGCCGGACCCCCTCAGTCGTGCGTGGGAGCCGTAGGGGCGCAGTCTTGCTGCGCCCAATCCCGCCCCGGCGGGATTCCTCCGACCCCTAAAGGAAACGATCCGGATTCCGCGCTGGGCGCGGAATGGGCGCAGCAAGACTGCGCCCCTACAAGTCTGGAATGGATGGGGAACACCGTTTCGTCGAAAACACCTGTGACTCCGTGGGGCTTTTCTGCTCGGTTGCCACAGGTCGCCGTAACCGATCCCAGCCCCTTCTCCGTCTCACTCGTGTGCTTTCACTCCAATTGCTTCCCATGCGCCCTCTCCGCCGACTCCTTTTGCCCATCCTCGCCGTCCTGGCCGTCAAAACATTCGCCGCGGCGACGCCCGTCGAGCTTTTCAACGGCCGTGACCTGTCCGGCTGGATCGTGTTCGTCCGGCCGGGTGAAACGCCCGACCCGGCGACCTGGACCGTGGCGGACGGCGTGCTCAAGTGTGCGGGAAAGCCGACCGGCTACCTGCGCACCGCGGGTCGGTACAAGAACTACCGCCTGACGGTCGAGTGGCGCTGGTCCGGGCCCGACCTGCCACCCGACGCCCAGGGCCGCCCGCGCAGCCGCAACAGCGGCGTGCTCGTCCATGTTAGCGGGCCCGACGCCATCTGGCCGAAGAGCATCGAAGCCCAACTCATGCAGACCAACGCCGGCGACATCTACGACATCGGCAACGTGGGCTTCGCCGAGCTGACTGCCGTCCGCGCCAAGGCCGTGGCCGAAGCCGGCACCGACGCCGAGGCGGTCAAGCGCGCGCAGGGCCAGCGCCGCGTCCCGCGCACCCAGCCGTCCTCCGAGAAGCCGGTCGGCGAGTGGAACACCTACGAGATCACCTGCGCCGGGGAAACCGTCAGTCTCCGGGTCAACGGCGTGGAGCAGAACCGCGCCACCCAGGTCGGCGCCACCGAGGGTCACATTGCCCTGCAGGCCGAGGGCGCGCCGATCGAGTTCCGCAACGTGAAGCTCACGCCGCTGGAGTGAATGTTTTGGAGGCGGGGTGCCCTCACCCCGCATTGAGCAAGC
>DASZPS010000052.1:0-2928 GCA_035549955.1 Lacunisphaera sp.
ACCGCGCGGAGGGCTCCGCCGATGCCGCGCTGTTGCTCGACATCGACCTCGCGATCCTCGGCCAGCCGGCGGAGCGCTTCTGGCAGTACGAGGCGGCCATCCGGCAGGAATACGCCTGGGTGCCGGCGGTTACGTTTGCCGAAAAGCGGGCGGAGATTCTGCGGAAGTTTCTCGAGCGGCCGGCGCTGTACCAAACGCCGGCCTTTCGCACCCGCTACGAAACCACGGCCCGGGCCAACTTGAAGGCGGCGATCGAACGATTGATCCAAGGCGGCAGACAGGGGTGACCTCGGAATACACGGAACACACGGAATCGAACCGCTCACAGAAAGTTGCAGCGAGACCAAGCTCGACCCGATCCTCCCCTCGTTACCTCCGTTTCCTTCTGTAAGATGTATTCTTTCTGTGTGTTCCGTGTGTTCTGTGGTTAATCAAGCTTGTGTCGGTCGTTCGGTCGGGGCGTAAAGCCCCTCCTACATTCGGGCCGTACGCCGAACTCCGGACGATGAACGATCTCAAGCTCAGCAAATTCCTCAGCCTGGTCCTGCGGCATGAGCCGGGGCGGTTGGGACTGGCGCTGGACGCGGCCGGGTGGGTCGGCGTGGACGAATTGCTCGCGGCTTGCGCGCGGGAGGAGGTGCCGCTGACGCGGGCGAAGCTGGAACAGCTGGTGGCGGCCAGTGACAAGCAACGCTTCGCCTTCGATGCAACGCGGACGCGCATCCGCGCCAGCCAGGGACATTCCGTGGCAGTGGAGCTGGGCTACGAGCCCAAGGCGCCACCGGAAACGCTCTTCCACGGCACGGTGGAGAAATTTCTACCATCGATCCGGGCCCAGGGTCTGGTGAAGGGCCAGCGCCACCACGTGCACCTTTCGCCCGACGCAGCGACGGCCCGCAAGGTCGGCCAGCGCCGCGGTCAGCCGGTGGTTTTGACAGTTCAGTCCGGCGCCATGCATCGCGCCGGGCACAAATTCTTCCTCTCGGCCAATGGCGTGTGGCTGGTGGAGGCCGTGCCGCCGGGGTTCGTGCGGGAGCCGTAGGATGGGCTTTATGCCGCGAGCGCATTGTGGAATGCCGACGTCAGCCGCCGGGCCGGGTCGGGGCGTAAAGCTCCCTCCTACACGCGAGCTAGCGCATTGGGGAGCAATGCGTTCCACCGTTGCGAAATCCGACATTGTGGCCGGCCTCGGTGAGGCCGGATGTCCGGGTCGGCGACCCTCGGCAACAGCCCAGCGCGTTGGGGAGCAACGCACTCCACCTCCATTGCCTCCGTTTCCTTCTGTAAAGTCAGATTCCTTCTGTGTGTTCCATGTATTCCGTGGTTAGTCCAGCTCGGGGAGGTTTTTGGTCGGGGCGTAAAGCCCCTCCTACGGCAGACCAGCGCGTTGGGGAGCAATGCGCTCCACCCGTAATCGTTCTCGTTCTGGCAATCGGTGTCGCGCCATTAACGCCTGAGAACGAGAACGATTAGGAGAACGAGAACGAAGCCCACAGGCTCCGATCTCCATTCCCTCTGTTTCCTCCTGTAAAATCAGGTCTATTTCCCGGGAACCCAGGGGGCCCGCCAAGGCACTTTCCTTGGTCATGTCGAATTGGGCCGGGATCTTCGTCAGCGCCGCCAAGGCGTGGAACGCGGACAATGCCTTCAAGCATTCCGCGGCGGTCAGTTTCTACACGCTCTTCTCCCTCGCCCCCATCACGATCATTGCGGTGACCGTCGCGGGGATCTTCCTGGGGCGGGAGGCTGCCATGCTGCAGTTCCAGGCCCAGGTGACGCAACTGGTGGGCCCGGCGAGCGCCGAGATGATCCAGGCGGCCGCCAGGGCGAGTCAGACCGAGGACACGGGAGGAATCAAAACCGCGCTGGGGATCGGCCTGCTCATCTTCGGCGCCACGACCGTTTTTGCCCAGCTGCAGGATTCCTTTAACAAGATCTGGGGCGTGCGCGCCAAGCCCAGCAAGCGCGGCTGGGTCATCCTCCTGTTGCACCGCCTGGTCTCCCTGGCGATGGCGCTCACCGTGGGTTTCCTGCTCCTCGTGTCGCTGGTCCTGACGACCATGCTGACAAGCGCGCTCGGCCGGTTCAAAGCCGGCGACTTGGCGACGCCCCTGCTGATGCAGGCGGCTGACGCGGTCGTCAGCCTCACGGTGATCACCTTGCTCTTTGCCTTGCTCTTCAAAGTCATGCCCGACGTGCAACTGCGCTGGCGCGACGTTTGGCTGGGAGCCCTGGTCACCGCGGTGCTGTTCACCATTGGGCGGCAACTGATCGCGGTCTATCTTACGAAATCAACCGTGGCCTCGATCTACGGCACCGCGGGCTCGCTGGTGGCGCTGTTGATCTGGATCTACTACTCCTGTGCCATCCTGTTCTATGGGGTGGAATTCACGCGGGCCTACCGCCAGGCGGCGCATTTGAAACTCGAGCCGAAAGAAACCGCCGTCCGTGTACGCGAGCAGATCATCGAGGGGCGGAAGTGAGTGGGAGAACCACCAGTGGCTTTCGCCATGGGAGAGTTGTAGGGGCGCAGTCTTGCTGCGCCCATTCCGCGCCGCGCGCGGAATCCTGAACGCGGGCACCTGGCAGGAAACTCATACAACCAACCTCTCACAGAAGGTAACGGAGACAACGGAGCCCAATCCCGGCCCGTCGGGATTCCTCTGGCAACGTCGGGGCCCGAACCTGCCCGGTCCTCTGGCAGCCCATGTAGGGGCGCAGTCTCGCTGCGCCCAATCCCGGTACGCCGGGATTCCTCCGACAACGTGGAGGATAAATTGGATTCTTCGCCTGGCGAAGAATGGGCGCAGCAAGGGCTAGGTGCCACACATCGCTGACACTTTAGGTGCCACACATCGCTGACAGATTGGTTGGGTGATCTGGCAAAGATCGGGGAGGGTTTGGGAGGGGCGTCAGCCCCTCCCACTC
>DASZPS010000053.1:0-16930 GCA_035549955.1 Lacunisphaera sp.
AGCGCCTCGGACGCGAGCGCGTGCGCGCGGTCCGGGCCGGCCTGCCAGGTGTCGAGCGCCGCGCGGGCGGCCTTGAGAAAGCCGGGCTTCCCCCACTCTTCGGAGGGCGGCAGGTAGTTGGCGCCGTCGTAGGGTTGGAGCGTGTCGGGCGTGAGCCACAGGTGGATGGGCCAGCCCTTGAGCTGCTTCACCGTGGTGATGAAGTGCTGGCCCAGCGCCGCGACTTCGGGCTGCGCATCGCCGTCGACGAAGAGGCAGAAGAAATTCTCGTTGAGCCAGGCGATGGTTTTCTCGCTGGTGAAGGTCTGGTTCACCGTCGCTCGCGTGAGCTCGCTCAGCGGTGAGCCAATGAAAACATAGACGCTCTTGCCTGATGCCTTCGCCGCCGCGAGCGAAGCCTCATCCCACGGGTGCCACTGCACCTTGCTCGTCGCCTGCGCCCGGACGAAATCCGACGGTGAGGACACAATGGACGGCTCGCGTCCCTGCGAGCCGTTTTCCGAAGCGGCCCGCAGAGACGCGGGCCCTCCAATCGTAGCCGCAGACAAGATGACGCCGAATAACAGGAATCGGATGGAAAGCCTCATGGGGTTGACCACAGAATACACGGAACACACAGAAAACAATCCCGGGCATCAAATGTGAGTGGTCCAATGGATGTAGGGTCGCCGCTTGCGGCGACCTCACGCGCGAGGTCGGCGCAGGCGCCGACCCTACAGGTAAATGCCGGCCCGCAGAGACGCGGGCCCTCCAGGTTTGCGGGGTTCCGTGGCCCCTCGCATTTCATTTCCGCTCGAAGAGCTGCAGCGGGCCCTGGTTGCAGGCGACGACGAGGCGCGGCCCCTTGGCGCCGGGGACGGACACCGCGGCGCGGGCTTCGCCGGAACATTGGATGCCGGAGGCGGCGGGCAGGAGCGCGGCGAAGCCGCCATGGCCGTCGCCCTTCAGCACGAGGCCGAGGCCGCCGTCGAAGCGGCCCGTTGTGGGCTCGGGGCCGAAATTGTTGCCGACCAGGAGGAGGTCGGCCTGCTTGTCGCCATCCAGGTCGCCGACCACGATCGCATTGACCGGCGCGATCTGCGCTTCGCGCGGCAACGGGACAAACTTGAAGCTCTGGTCGGCCTGTTGCACGAACACGCCGCTGGCCAATTCGGTGGCGGCGAGCCTGGTCACGCCAGCGAGCTTGTCCGCACCGAAGATGTCCGTCAGCGAGGCCGCTGCAAAGGCCTTGTACGTCGGAAATTTCCGGCTCAGCCATGGAAACGCGTAGGCCAGTTTGCTGCGGCCGCGCACCGGGACCTCCACGCCGTTCGCGTACTGGGCCTCGACCAGATGGCTGCGCCCGCTACCGTCGAAATCACCGGCATAAAGCAGCGTGGGCTCCTTGGCCGAAGCCTGGTACTTCGTGTTCAAGCCCACGTTGCCGGCGACGATGTCTGCCCGCCCGTCGCCGTTGACGTCGGCCACGGCGAGCGCGCTCCACCAGCCGGTGGCGTCGGTGACCTTGGCCGCCGTGAACGCCCTGCCGTTGTGCCTGAAAACCTGCACCGGGCCCCACTCGGTCGCGACGACCAGTTCGGCACGCTTGTCGCCGTCGACATCGGCCCACGTCGCTGCGGTCACCATCCCGATCGAACGCAGGCCGGGAGCGACCGAGTCGGTGACGTCGACCAGTTTGCCGCCCTCATTGTGGTAAAGGAAGCTGCGCGGCGTTTCCGGATATTTGCCCGGCACCACGCGCCCGCCGACGAACAGGTCGGCCTTGCCGTCGCCGTCGTAGTCGCCCGCGGCCACCGCGCAGGTGCTTTCGCCGTCGGCCGGGAGCAGGCCGTCGGGCGCGGCGACGAACCTGCCCTTGCCGTCGTTCAGGTAGAGGCGGTCATTGAGCAAGGCGTCACCCCGGTCCTTTTGGACTCCGCCGGCGGCGATGAACAGGTCGGGCGCGCCGTCGCCGTTCACGTCGAGAAAAGTTGCGCCCACGTCGTCCGCCTCGATCGCGCCCGCCCACGGCTGGTCGGCCGCGGACTTGAAGGAACCATCGGCCTGGGCGAGGAACAACTCGCCGGCCTGGCCGGCGGTGCCGGAGACAAAGATATCGGGCAGCTTGTCGCCATTCACGTCGGCGGTCGCCAACGCAGGACCCTGGCCATTAAGCCGGCGGGGGAGGAGACGCTGGCCGATGAACTCGTCGTGGGGTCGCAGCAGGTTCGCATGCTTGAGTCCGCGGGCAACCGCGTCCTCGGCGAACAGGGCGTCGGCGCGGTTCGGAAGCTTGAACGCAGCGGGCGCGAGCTTTGTGCCCTCGGCCAAGGGTGGCTCATTGATCGTCAGGATCCGGTCCGCAGGCACGTTTTCGAGCACCTGCACCTGGCCCCTGGGCCAGTGGACGGTGAGCTTCCGGATCACGCTGTCCGACCCCAGGCCGAAGTGGGCCACCGGCGGTTCGCTCGCCACGATGCCGCGCTCGGTGAAGAGCTGGCGCACCTGCAGGCCGGCGGCGGCCGACTCGATGCGGATCTCGGCCCCGATGCCGTCGCGGTTGGGCGCGCGGCCGGCGAGCTTGATGGCGACGCGATGGCCGGTCGCCGTGTTATTGCGCACGATCGTCGGCGGGGCGTTGCAGTTGGCGTAGACGAGGTCGAGGTTGCCGGTGTTGAAGAGGTCGGCCACGGCGCAGCCGAAAGCGACGGTGTTCTCGTTCAGCCCCCAGCGGTCGGAAACGTCCTCGAACTGCAGCCCGCCCAAATTGCGGTAGGCCAGGGTCGTCTCGTTGCGGGGCGCGGAGTCCTTCCACACCAGCGCGCGGGCGGCGAGCGTCGGGGCGCGGTTCTGTTTGTCGACCAGGTCGGCGTCGATGAAATTCCGGATCATGCCGCTGGTGAAAAACGCGTCGAGCCGCCCATCGTTGTCGAGGTCGGCCAGGCGCGCGCCAAACGTCCAGCCCGTCGCCGCCATGCCGGCGAGGTGCGCGATTTCCTGGTAACGGTCCGTGCCGGAGTTGAGGTAGACCGCGTTCCACATGTATTGCGGGATGAGATCGGACACGCGTTCCATCTCCCACAGCCCGCGGCCGATTTCCTCCATGCCGGTCATGAACTGGGCGTGGTTGCGGTCACGCATGTCGGTGACGAGGAAGTCGACCAGCCCGTCGTTGTTGAGGTCGCCGGAATCGGCGCTCATCGAGAAATAGGTCACGTGGGGCAGGCGCTCGTCCACGACATCGGCAAACGTGCCGTCGCCCTTGTTGAGATAGAGGCGGTCGGGCGTCTCGAAGTCGTTGGCCACATAAACGTCCGGCCAGCCGTCGTGGTTGGCATCGAACCAGACCGCCGTGTGGCCCTGGGTCAGGCCCCAGATGCCCGACTTGGGCGTGACATCCACGAAATGCCCCTTGCCGTCGTTGTGCAGGAGGAAATTCCGGCGGCCTTGGGGAGACTTGGAGAAATCGAGGATGTTGGTGACGAGATAGCAGTCGAGAAACCCGTCCCGGTCGTAGTCGGCGAAGGACGCGTGCACCGAGGCGTCCTTGATATCGAGGCCGTACTCCTTCGCCTGCTCGCGGAAGGTGCCGTCGCCATTGTTCACGAAGAGCAGGTTCGGCGCGTCGTACCGGCAGACGTACAGGTCGGGCCAGCCGTCCTGGTTCACGTCGACGGCGGTCGCGCCGATTTTGCCGACCTTTTCGTCCTGCGCGACGCAGTCGACGCCGGCCGTGGCGGCGATGTTGGTGAACCGGCCGAGCGTGGGCTGCAGGTACAGGGCGCACGGACCGTTCTTCGAGACCGCGAAAATATCGAGGTGGCCGTCGCGATCGAAGTCGCCGACCGCCACGCCCGTCTCCAAGGCGCCGAGGGTGAGTTCGCGGAAGCGCGCGCCCCACATGCGGGGGTCATCGTAGACATTCGGCACGTCGACGCCGGATTCCGCCGCCGTCAGCCGGTGAAACGGCGTGGCATTCGCGCCGGGTGCCGGGCGCGGGGCCAGCGGCGCGGACGTATACGCGGGATCGGCGGCGATCGCCGCGGTGGAGGTGATTGCGAGCGCGAGGAGTCGGAGGCGGAACATCATGGGCTTGGGCAAATTCAGGGGGACTGGGCGAACTGGGGGACGCGCGCGACCGGGGATCGGCGGCATTCCTCCCAAAGCAGACAGGCGAGGGCGAACGGCACGACATAACTGCCGCCCCGCTCGACGACCTCAAAAAAGGGCGCCGTCGCACCGCTGGTGAGGAAGAGGCATTCGGTGCCGAACTTCCACGCGCAGACGCCCACCAGCAACGCGGGAGACGGGACCGCCAGCACCGCCACCGCGAGGCCGGCCTCGAGATACCCCACCCAGTTCATCACCCGAACCGGGTCGTCGGGACCGAAGACGGCGTAATGTTGCGCGAGCCCCGGTTTCTGCAGCAGCAGGGCGCAACCGGCATGGCCCGCGAGGAGCGCAAACGCCGCGAGACGAAGCGTCCAGGCGAGCCGGCGACGCGTGGCGCCTGACAGCGGCGGCCAGGGCTCCGGCAGCCGCGCGAACCATCCGCCCCGCAGGCCAACCATCGCGAGGATCGCGAGGGGCACGCCGTAATTGCCGGCCCGTTCGAAGAATTCCGGCCAGCCCTGGCCGGCGAAGGGCCGCAGCAGCGCGGTCCAGATCGCCCACGTGGCGGCCCAAAGGAAAAGCGCGCGGCAGGGCCAAACGAAAGCCAGGCAGGCGACGGCGATGTCCATCGCCCCGACCCACGGCATCAGTTTCCATGCCGCCGGCTCGCCAATGCCCGCGACGCCGAAGTACGGCAGCCACGCCGCCTTGGTCATGAGGCCATACGAGCCATGGCCGATGAAACACATCGCCACGCCCCCACGCAGGATCCAAGGCAGGGCGGCGGACGCCTCTTGTTTCGGATCGCGTGGATTTGCCCGCTGCATGGTGCCCGTCGCCTATCTGGCCGCCGCCACCGGCTGGATTGCCCTGGCCCAGGTCCAGTCGGCGATCTTGATGCCCATCGCCTGGCCCTCCAGGTTGTCCGACATCGTGTGGATGCCACCGAGGACGCGGCTCATGCCGGCCTCCTTCTGCGCATCGGAGAGCTTCTTGAAATGGCGCACCGAGCCCGGCAGCGCGTCGGACGTGACGCTGAATTCGATGTCATCCGTGCCGAACCAGAGCGCGAGCAGGCGCGCACCGGCCGCGGAAAAGGTGCTGTGGCCGGAGGTGTAGGACGGGAACGGCGGCGAGGCCATGTTGGGGATGAAGTCGGGATCGATCTTCGCGTCCGGCGCCAGCTTGGGATCGATCTCGCGCAGCGCCGTCTCCGGCCGCCAGGTGTTGTAGTAGAACTTGGTCTCCCAGCACCCGATGGCCGAGTCGGCCTGGGCGAAGTTGAGCAGCGCGAACAGGCGCGCGCAGTCGGCGGTGGAGAGCTGGTTGCGGCGGGCGAGGTCGGCGGCGATCATGTTCCAGTGGCCGGGCGGCGTGCTGGTGCCGAGGTCGTCGTTCCAAAACGGCGTGCTGAGCGTTTCGTATTCCGTGCGATCGGCATTGTCGCGCGCGCCGCGCTTCTGCACGAAGGCGAGCTGCTCGGCGTATTCCCTGGAACCGAGCGACTCGGGCGGCGGCGCGCGGAACTGCTCGGGCGAGGTCATGACAAAGGGCACGACCTTGCCCCAGAAGGGCAGCAGCGGCGGCCGGAAGGCGGAAGGCGTCTCGCGCCATTTGCCCTGCTCCACGCTCGAGTAAACGCCCGGAATGGGCTTGTCGTAGCCGCTGCTGGCGCGGGCCGCGATGACCGCCTTGCCCACCTTGGCGCCCCAAGCCAGGCCGGTTTCCTTGGCCGGGCCGTCGGGGATGCCCGCCAGGGCCTTCTCGTACATGACCTGGAGGTTGCGCGGATTCGTGCCAGCGCCCCAGAGCGCGAGCATCGTTTCGTGCGCCGCGCCGGCGATGGCCGCGTCCATGTCCGCACCGGCGGGCGCGGCCTCCTTCACGATCCAGCCCTGGTGCCTGCCCGTGATCCCGTTGACCGCATCGAAGATTGCGCCATGGAAGGTCGCGAGGATCAGCGACGACATGGGCGGCGGGTTGCGGGCCAGGCGCGTGGTGTTGAGCGCCTGGTCGTTCCAGTAAAGGACCGCGTTGTCGGCGGCAAGCGCGGGCAGGCGGAGGGCAAGGACGGCGAGGGCCGCCCAAAGGATGAAACGGGGCATTTTCATGCGAGGGGCAAAGGGTGAGCGCAGCGACCGGAAAAGCCGCCGGAGCACCGCGAGGTTAGGAGGGATATTCTCCCCGGTGCAAACCCTACAGGGGCGAAGCGCCAGCGGGCTGGGGTGAAATGAACCGGCCCCGGTGGGATCCTACTTCCCTCCGGGGCCGAATTCATACCCAAACATAAACCTGCGGCCAGCCATGTCAGGCCACCGCGGCAAGGGAAAGCGCAACGGGGCGAACCGCAGGTCGGCGGGGACGAATTGATTTTTTTCCTGGTTGGCACGCCGGTGGCCGCCGTGCCCTCATCGCAAGGACGCCACCGCTGCGCCGCGGGCTCGGCGCGCGACACCAGGAAAAAATGAGGTGATCACCCGTTGGCGCATTTCGCCCCTGCTTCCCGGCAAACGGTCCCATCCGGCTTTCACTTGTACCCGCGGAGTGACAATCAACGCCCGCCCCCGACCCACGGCTGCACCAACACCCCACCCCATGTACACCAAGCGCAAATCCATCCTGTTGGCGGGACTCACCGGTCTCGCCGGCCTTCTCCCGTCCGTCACTTTCGGCCAGGGCTGCGTCATCGCCCGCGGCGGCGGCGGCGCCATGCTGTCCGACAGCTCCGGCTATCTCGAGCCGGGCGAATGGCAGCTGACCACGGCCTATCGCTACTTCAAATCGCACCGGCATTTCGCGGGCGACGACGAGCAAACCATCCGGTCCGACCAGGGCACGGAGGTCTACAACACCTCCAATTTCCTGGACGTCACCGCCAACTACGCGTGGTCGAAGCGGCTCAACCTCCGGCTCACGCTGCCGTACGTCCACCACAACCGGTCCTCGCTGTATGAGCACCTCGGCAACAATTCCGGCCAGCGTTTTAGCACGCAGGCTTCCGGCATTGGCGACGTCAGCGTGGGCGCCTCCTACTGGGTCTTCGATCCGAATCGCGACAATCCCCGCGGCAACTTCTCGGTCGGCCTGGCCGTGAAGCTGCCGACCGGCGATGACGAGGCGCAGGATTACTTCGTCAAGTCCGCCGGCCCGCAACTGCGGTATGTCGACTCCTCCATCCAGCCCGGGGATGGCGGCACGGGCATCATCATGGACCTGCAGGGTTTCCTCCGGCTCAGCCACAATTTCTCCCTCTACGGCAATGGTTACTATCTCGCCAACCCCGAGGAGCGCAACGAGCGGACCGGCTTCTCCATCCCGGACGGCTACATGGTGCGCGGCGGCGTGGACTACCGCATCGAACAGGTGCGCGGCCTCGTGGTCAGCCTGGGCGTGCGCAATGAAGGGGTGATCGCCCATGACCTGTTCGGGGGCAGTCGCGGCAGCCGCCGCCCCGGCTTCGCCGTCGCCGTCGAACCCGGCTTCACTTACAGCCGCGGCAAGTTCTCCGCCACGGTCGCCGTGCCCGTGGCCGTCCATCGCAACCGCACGACCACCTTCGGCTCGGCCAAGGCGGGCGACGCCGCCTTCGCGGACTGGACGCTCAACACGAGCTTCTCGATCCGGCTGTAGGCGGACTCGAGGCTCCGGCAGCATTCACGGCGGCGCTTTTCGCCGCCGTTTTCTTTGCGGTGAATGCTGGCGCTCAATGCAGGCTCGGGGCTCTGGGCCGGGATCTTGCAGTTGATGGTGGAGCGACCTGCTCCCCAGGGCGCTTCTTTCGCAGCGGACGCCATCAGCGCGTTGGGGAGCCGTCTCAGCCGGCTCGAGGCCCTGAGCCGGGATCTGCAGTTGGTGGGCGTCGGTTTCCACACCGACGCCAGGTTCGCACGCCTCGTGAGTCCTTGTCGTCGATATGGAAATCGACGACCAGCTTTCGGTCGGTTCGCTTCCGAGCGAAACGGCGCTTCAATTGCATGATCCCGGCTGAGCTCGTCGAACGGGCAACGCGCTCCACCATTTGGTGCGACCGGTCCCAGTCTGAAAATGGACCTCAACTCCGAGGAAACAGCGGCGCTGTAGCCGGCCTCGCTGAGGCCGGTCCGGGGTCACCGACCCCGGCTACAACCACACCGTTTCTTCCTGACCGCAGCAAAACGTGATTTGCGGCTTGGGGCGGCATGATTTCGGCTGAGCCCGTCGAACGGGCAAGGTCCGACCCTCGCTTCGACTCCCACCGGCGTTCGCGATCGGTTTACGGCCCTCGCAGCCCACGTCCCGCGGGTCGGATCGTCCCGCCTCTAGTCCACGGACAAATCGCGGCGTGAAGCCGCTGCTGAGTCAGGGAGCTGGGATGACCTGGTCCAGTACCACCATGTAGAGCAGCGGCCCGCGCTCGACGCCTTGCGGCCATTCTCCGCTGCCAAACGACAAATCGGGGGGCACAATCAGCCGGGCGGCCCCGCCCGGAGAAATCATTTGGACCGCCTCGGCGACGCCTGGCAATAGGTCCGCAACCTTGATGCGTTTCTGATGAACCATCAGTTGCGGCACATCGGTCGCCGCATCGGCCGCCTTGACCTTGCAGCTCAGCACCACGGTGTCCTCCGGGGCCGGCCGTGATCCCGTGCCCGGTTCCATGATCAAATAAGCGAGGCCGCTGTCGGAGCGCTCCATGTGGTACTTCTTGACCATTTCCTTCATGTAGGTCTCCACCGCCGCGGGGCTCGTAAATTGCGGCAGGCGCGCCCGCTTTTCGCGCGCCACCAGCTCTTCCAGCCGGCGGCCGATCTCGGCGTGAAGTGCCCGCGCCCGCTCATCCACCGGCAGTGGCCGGCCCTTGAATGTCGCCCGCAACCCTTCGAGGAAGGCATCGAACTGGGCATCAGTCAGGCCGATCTCACCGAGCCGCGTGGTCTGGGCGAACATGGAACCGACTGCCGCGTAGGTTTCCAAGGGATATTCCTGGCTGGGTGGCGGTGCGGGCGGTGCTGCGGGCGCCTTGGCCGGCTCGGCGGCGGGAAGCGTGGCGACAACCGCCAACAGGCCCGCAATCCACCACCCACCCCGCCCCGTCGGGCACCCTTCTTCATCCGGAACCATGCAATCGAAGTTGGAGCGACCTGCTCCCCAAGGCGCTTTTTTCGCAGCGGATGTCCTCAGCGCGTTGGCGAGCCGTTTCGGCAGGCTCAAGGCGCTCCACCGTTGGGTGAGGCGCGGCGAAGGCTCAAGCGCCGGGGTGAATTTATTCGGCATACGGAGCGAAGGAGAGGTCCTATTGGCCGTGATGGTGATGGCCGCCGGGACGGCCGGTCAAGGGCAGCGTGAATGTATGCAGCGCGACCGGCACGGCGGCGGGGCGGCCTTCGCAAATTTGGAAACACTGGTCGACCTGCAGTCCGGTCACGACCTGGGTGAGGCCGGTCACCGGCCAGAATATCTCGACGCGCTCGACGGTGTCCGCGCGCCCCAACCCGATTTCCTGGCGCAGCGGGTTTGACCCAAAACTCGCCCCGGTGCCAACCGTGCGATAAATGACCCGCTGGGCGCCGGCTTCGCGCGCCACGACCTTGATGCGCGCGCCGATTGCGGCCCGGTTCGTTTTCGTCCCCTGCAACTGGAGCTTGAGCCAGTGGTTGCCGAAACCCGGGTTGGCGAAGAGCTGGCTGGGGTAGTTGTCCGTCTCGACGGCGCCGCCGACCTTGGAAAAGATGTCCTGGTCGCCATCGTTGTCGATGTCGCCGAACGCGATGCCATGCCCCTTCTGGAGCTGGCCGAAGCCGCCGGCCGTGGTGACATCCTGAAAGCGCTTGCCGGCGTCGTTCCGGAACATCCGATTCGGCATCAGCGTGGCGAAGTCGGGATTCCCCGTACCGGCGTAGAAGTCCAGCCACCCGTCGTTGTCGAGGTCGCCAAAATTCACGCCCATGGCGTGGATCAACCGGTTCACTCCCGCCGCGCGGCTGACGTCACTGAACGTGCCGTCGCCGTTGTTGCGGTAGAGCTTGGTCTTCATGCCGGGATGCGGCCTCCCCAGGTAATCGGCCGCCTGGTCCCCGATGTCCGTGATGGAATAGCCCATGACCATGATGTCCTGCCAGCCGTCGTTGTCATAGTCCCAAAACCAACAGGGAAAACTGTGCGTCGGGCCGGCGATGCCCGCGGGCTCCGCCACGTCGGTGAAATGCCAGCGCGCCCTGGGCGAGCGGTCGGATCCGGCCGGGCCGTCGTTGCGGAGCAGGACCTTGGGTCCCTGCTGGCAGGAGAGAAACAAATCCGGCCGGCCGTCGTTGTTGAAATCGCCGCTCGCCACCCCCTTGTAGAAACCGACCAGGGCGACGCCGTGCTCGGCCGCGCATTCCGTGAAGGTGCCGTCGCCATTGTTGCGGAAGAGCTCGTTCGGCACGTCGTCCCTCTCGGTGGACTCATTGGCCACATACAGGTCCAGCCAGCCATCGCCGTTGTAGTCCCACCACGCGGCGGTCTGCGTCGGCTTGAAATGCAGCAGTCCGGACTCCTCGGTCACGTCCGTGAAGGTGAAGTCGCCATTGTTGCGCAGGAGGGACATCGGATAATGGCCCTCCGTGCGCAGCCAGCCGCCGCGCAGCACCAGGACGTCCGCGAATCCATCGTTGTTGTAGTCGGCGTGGATCAGGTTCAGCCCGCTGATCAGGCCCGTCAGGCCGGCCTGCGCCGTGCGCTCTGCAAACGTGCCGTCGCCCTGGTTGCGGAAAACCCGCAGCTGGTCCTTGTCGGTGAAACCCCAGGCCGAGATCATCAGGTCGAGGAAACCGTCGCGGTCAAAATCCTCCATGACGACGCCGCCCGCCAGGCCGTCGACATCGAGCCCGACATTCGCCGCCACGTCCGGGTAGCGCGGCAGGTTGTATTCGGATTGGAAAAGCTTCGGGTCGAGCAGCAATTTCGCCGGCACCTTGCCGGGGTACTCGCCGAGCGTCATGTAGGCGATGTTGAGAAGCCAGCGCGCGCGCAGGTCGCCCGGCGATCGCGCGAGCAACTCGTTCAAGACAACGATGGCGCCCCGCGAGCCTTCGGTCAATTGGTGGACACCGCCGTCCTTGATCGGGAAGATGCACGAGTCCGCGTTGTGGTTCAGCAGGCAGTTGGCGGTTTCCCCGGCGCGCAGGTGGCACATGGCCTTGCCGGTCAGGACCAGGATCTGGGCGGTGGGATCCGGCGCCAGCTGGTGCTCGGCGGGAAAACGTTCCAGCTCCTCGAACTTCGCGAGGGCCTCGTCGAATCGGCCCGACTGCAGCAGTTGGGTGCCGAGCTGCATCTTCAGGTCAAACAGCTTCGCGTCCGCCAGGCCGTTGGTCGCCGCGGCTTTTTCCTGGGCCTGCAGCAACGGGACCTGGTCAGCGGAGCGAAACTGGTTCAGCAAGGGATCGGCCTCGCGGTAGATCCTGCGGATCAACGCCGCCATGCGCCGCGTGCTTTCCGGCTGCACGAAGTGGTCGTTGGGTGTGACGGCCGCGGGCGCGTTTGGGTCGCAAAGCTCCGGAGCCCCTGCCGGCTGGGCCCCGCGGAGCCCGGCCGGCGCGACCAGGAGCAGGGCAAGCAGCAGGCAGGTGGCGGCTCGCCCGGCATTGGTCCAACCACCCACGGCCTTCGTGTCTTTGCCATCGCGAGGCCCGCAAGGCAGGCCAGGGCGATCCCGTCCCTCGCCGCGCCCGGCATCGTCGCAGCGGCGGGCAATAGAACACCACGACGCCTTGGTCGCCGCGGTGGAAATCGGCGACCACCAACCGGCGGAGCGCCGTGAGCCTGCCGAAACGGCTCCACCATGCGCCGAGGACGTCCGCTCTTTGAGGGCGAGCACAGGAAGGTGGAACGCGCTGCCCCCGGCGCCTCGGGGCAAAGCCGCTCCGAACCAGCGCCTTGGGGTCAAGTCGCTCCACCTCGAATGGCATCGTTCCGGATCCATTGGGTTTCGCGCAATAGCCATACGCACCCCGTCGCTTCGCGCCACCCCTCTCGAGAGGGGATCCAAGCCTCCGGAAACGATGGTCCCCTCTTGAACCGGAACCATGCAATCGGAGGTGGAGCGACCTGCTCCCCAGGGCGCTTTCTTCGCAGCGGACGTCCTCAGCGCGTTGGGGAGCAACGCGCTCCACCATTTGGTGGTCGTTGATTTCCCTCCGAAAGTCGGCTCCAACTGAATCGTTCCGGCTTGAGAGGGGTGCCCGGAAGGCGGGGTGTGTATAGGGTCTGAAGAGGCGGCGAAGATTTCGCCGTCAGCGCAATCGGTGAAACTCAATGGAGGGGCGGCGATCCGCGACGGGGGACGTAACTTCAAAGGGCAATCCTCAAAAGCTGGGTGGGACAATTCCGCGCCGAGCATAGGTGGCGCCTCCCCCGGGCAATGGTTCTGTGGCCAGCTGCCCGGATTGGGGGACGGTCGGCTCATGTTCGTCGCAGACGCCGGACGCATGGCGTCACTTGACGCCGAAGCGATCCAGTTGCCCGCGCAGGCTGCGGCTGAGCGGCAGGCGCGTGCCATCGCGCAACAGGACGGTGTAATCGCCGTGCTGGGCGGGCTGGATCTCCTTGATCTGGTCGATCTGGACGATGGCCGAACGGTTGATCCGCGCGAACAGCGTGGTCCCCAGGCGGGTTTCGATGGCCGACATCGTCTCGCGCAGCATCAGGCGCCCCGAACCGAGGTGGAGCATCACGTAGTTGTCGGCCGCCTCGACCCGGACGATTTCCGAAGGCGAGAGGAACACGAGCCGGCCGTCGGCCTTCACCGTGATCCGGTCGGGCCGCACGGCTGCAGGCGGCGGGGCCGGGGGAATTTCCACGCCGCGCTGCCGCTGCAGCTGGTCCTGGGCGCGCGCCAGCGCCTGCTGGAAACGGTCGCGATCGAAGGGCTTCAACAGGTAGTCGACCGCAGCCACGTCGAAAGCATCGACGGCAAAGCGTTCGTAGGCCGTGGCAAAGATGATGGCGGGCCGCTTGTCCTCCGGCAGCTGGGCGATGACCTGCAGGCCGTCGCAGCCCGGCATCTGCATGTCGAGGAAGACCAGGTCGGGCGCCGCGGCCTTGATCAAGGCCACGGCCTCGGTGCCGTTGCCGCACTCGCCGATCACCTCGACCGCCGGCTCGGCTTTGAGGAAGCCGCGCAGGCGGTCGCGCGCCAGGGGTTCGTCGTCCACGATGAGCGTGCGGATTTTCATGAGGGGCTAGGCATGGAGCGGATAGGTCCTATAGGGGCCATGGGCCCTGTGCCAAGGATGGTTCTCCGGCGGGGATGATTATCCGAATCTCCAAACCGCCACCCGCCGCGTTGCCCAGCTCGAAACGGCAGCGGTCGCCGTAGAGTTCGCGCAGTCGTCCACGGGTGTTCGCGAGGCCGATGCCCTCGCGCGTGAAGCCGCCCGCGGGCTGGCCGGCGCCATTGTCGCGAACCACCAGGAGCAACGCATCCCCCTCCCGCCGTGCCTCGACGGCAATGTGGCCCGGGCGGGACTGCGGTTCGATGCCGTGGCGAATGGCGTTTTCCACCAGCGGTTGGAGCAGGAGGCTCGGCACCTCGACGTCGAGGGCGTCGGGCGCGACCTTGAGCTCGACGGTCAACCGGTCCCGGAAGCGAATGCGCTCGATCTCGAGGTATTTTTCAATGAAGGCGACCTCCTCGCGCAGGCGCGTCTTCGGCTGGCCCGGGTGGTGCATGGTGAGCCGGAGCAGCTCGCTCAGGCGCACCAGCATCTTGTCGGCCGCGTTGACGTCGCTATGCATCAACGACGCGATGCCATTGAGGGTGTTGAAGAGAAAATGGGGCTGGAGCTGGCGAAGCAGCGCCTGCAGGCGCGCCTCGGTCAGGTGCTTCTCCAGCTCAAGGGCGTGGACGGTGCGCTCGTGGTATTTGCGGTAGTACTCGAGCGCGTGGCTGATGGTGATGATGACGCCGTAAACGAGGAGGTTGAACGGGTAGGTCTTGACCAGCAGCGGGCGGAAAACCTCGGCGAACGTCACCGGTTCGTCGAGGAACCGGCTGTGCACCACGCCCACCAGGGAACGCAGGAGCACATACACGAGGGAGCACACCAGCGCCGCGCCCAGGTGGATCAGCGCGGTGCGCCACGGTTGGGCGCCTTCGGGCGGATAACGCCGCGCCAGCCAGATCACGGGAATCGACAGCACCGCCCAGACGTACCAGTCACCGAGGGAATAGCCGATCGCCTGGCTCCACGTCACCGACCGGCCGAGCAGCGTGCTCGAGAGGTAAAACTGGCTGGCAAAGGCGAGGCCCACCAGCGTCCAGAAAGCGCCCGCCCCGGCGAAACGAAACAGGGTGCGGCCGGGCGTGGCTGGGTCGGACATTGCGTGAATGGGGTTGCCGTCTATGTAGGTGGCGCCGCATTTCGTGTCCACGCTTCTTCGGTTTTTTCCGTGACCCCGACCGCCCTCGCCCCCGCATCCTCCACCCCCGCCACGCGGCCGGTGCGGTCGGTCGTGTCGCCGCTGCTGCCGGTGGTGCTGCCGCTGGTGGTCGCGGCCATCGTGCTCAGCGTGGTGTTCGCCTGGTTGTTCCCGCCCGACACCGCCGCCGGCGCGCCCGCGCTGCGCTTCACCGACGTGACCGCCGAGGCCGGTCTGCGCTTCACGCACCAGCAGGGCGGCGCCGAGTCGCCGACGACGCTGGGCGGGGCGGTGGCCGTGCTGGACTTCAACAACGACGGCGCGCCCGACCTGTTCTTCGTCAATGGCGCCCCCTGGCCGTGGGAGGAATCCCTCGACAAGCGCCTGACGCGCAGCAACGCGCTTTTCCGCAACGACGGCGCGGGCCACTTCACGGACGTCACCGCCGCCGCCGGCCTCAACACCGAGATGCAGGGCATGGCCGCGACCGCCGGCGATTTCGACAACGACGGGTTGCCGGACCTCTTCGTGACCTGCGTCGGCTTGAATCACCTTTTTCGCAACGTCGGCCATGGCCGCTTCGAGGACGTCACCGAATCCGCCGGTGTCGGGGGCGAGGACAACACCTGGAGCACGGGCGCCGTTTGGCTCGACCTCGACCATGACGGCCGGCTCGACCTGATCGTCCTGCACTATGCGCGCTGGCCGCGGGAAGTCGGGCTCGCCCAGGCTTTCGTGATCGCGGATGTCGGCCGTTCCTATGGCGCCGCCGTCGGATTCGTCAGCAGTTTCCCCACCGTCTATCGCAATCTCGGCGACGGTCGCTTCGAGGTCGTGGCCAACTCGGCGGGTCTGCGGGACATCGATGCCGAGACCGGCCGGCCCGTGGCCCAGCCCATCGCCCTCACCCCGGTGAACGCGGATGGGGACGCGCATCTGGACCTGCTGGTGGCCTACCATGCGGCACCGAACGCGCTGTTCCTGAACCAGGGTGACGGGACCTTCCGCAAGGCCGTCCGCGCCCCCGATCGCCGCCAGGAAGGGGCGGCCGCCGGTTTGGCGGCGTCCGCCTCCCTGCCCTTCGCCCAGGCGGATGGCACCGACCAGCGCTACCAGGCCCTGCGCAGTGCGGCCGGTTACTTTTCCGATCGAGCCCTGGGCGGACTGGCCGGCAAACTCGGGACGGTGCCGGTCGACTTCGACCTGAATGGCCGGGTGGAGCTGTTCTCCGACTCGGGCGCGATCGAGCCGAACATCAACAAGTTTGAAGAAGGGCGGGATTTCGCCCGGCCCGCCAAGGTGCTGTGGAGCCCCAACCGGCGCGACCTCGGCTCGGACTGGCTCACGCCCGAGGTCCGCGTGGACGATCGCCCCGACGGCCTGCCGTCGCTGGTCGCACGCGGGGTGGCCGTCGCGGATTTCGATGGGGACGGCGATCCCGACGTCGTCATTGCCCAGAACAACGGCGCTCCCGTGCTCCTGCGCAACGACCAGCGGGCCGGCCCGCCCTGGCTGCGCCTGCGGCTCATCGCGACCCGCGGCCACCCGGAGGCCGGCGGCGCGCGCGTCGAGGTGCACACGCCGCGCCACGTGTTCACCCAGACCGTGGCGCCCGCCCTCGGCTTCATGTCCCAGTCGGAATCGACGCTCACCTTCGGCCTCGGCGAGGATGCCCGCGTGCGCAGGATCGTCATCCAGTGGCCTTCCGGCCAGATGCAGGAACTGCGGCCCGAAGCGTTGAACCAAACGCTGGTCGTGCGGGAGCCGTAACTACAGCCGGCGGCTGCCAAGGGCCAGGTGTCAGGTGGTGACTAACACACACCCCGCCCTGTCGGGCACCTCTCTCCGGCCGGAATTAGGCTATCGAAGGTGGAACGCGCTGACCCCGGCGCGTTGCACCATTTGGTGGTCGGCGATTTCCCTGCCGCAGCGCTGGCTGCGCGACTGGTCCCGGGTTCGCAGCTCAGCCGCAGCGTAGGCTGCGCGACTGATCCTTGGTGGCGAGCACGCCACATCAGGAAGCGAACAACAGGACATATCGCCGACAAGGGACTCACGAGGGGAGCGAACCTGGCGTCGGTGTGGAAACCGACGCCCACCTATTGAATCGTTCCCGATGAAGCGGGCTGGTCCCGCGGCCGCGGGAACGGGGTGGGTGGAAGATCGCGATTTCGCCATTCAATCGGATTTCGAAAACACGCCCTACTTCACTTCCTCCGGAATCTCGATGGTGCCGACCACCCGGGTGTCCTTTTGTTCGGCAAGCTGGAGTGTGACCCGTTTTTCCTGTTCCCCGGGTGTGCCGAAGCCTGTGATCAGGCGGATTTGCGCGGTGACGGGGCCCAGCTCGGTTTGCCGGCGATCGCCATAGTAGTTGATATGCACGGTGTATTTTCCCGGCTTGGGATTTCGCAGCAGAAATTCCTCCGGCCCGTAGCCGTCGGTGAAATCGCGAGAC
>DASZPS010000054.1:0-72310 GCA_035549955.1 Lacunisphaera sp.
CGACGGTGATGAGGGGGTGGTAGCCAAGGTCGCGGCGGGCGGCGGAGATGTCGAACCAGTGGTCCGTCGCCATTTCCTTGGCGACGAAACGGGTCATGGGTGGCTCGCCTTTGAGGGGCAGGACGCGCCACAGCGCCTCCATCACGCCGCCGGCGGCGTAGGCGGCGGCAAGCGGGACGCGTTTTGTGACCGGGGGCTCGTTGAACTCCATCAGGAGGTTGTTGATCCAGGGCCAGAGCGACACGGGCTCGCCGTTGGTGATGAAGAACGCACGACCCGCGGCGGGCCGTGGGTTGGAGTCTTGGGTCTTGGGTCTGGGGTCTGGGGGGGGAAGACTGGCATCCCTGCGGGGTGAGGGCACCCCGCCTCCACTCAGCAGCGCGCCTTCGGCGAGGAGGTGGGCGTCAACGACGTTGGTGATGTGGGTGACGTCGACCTTGTTTTCCCCGGAGCCAATGATCTTCAACCGGCCGCTCCGGGCCAGGGCCAGGACGCGCGGGATGACGTTCTTGTCGCCCGGGCCCCACACGAGGTGTGGGCGCAGCGCGATAGTGGCGAAGTTCCGGTCGTTGGCGGAAAGCACCTCGGCCTCGGCGGCCGCCTTGCTGGTCGGGTAGGCACAGGGGGCGTGCACGCAGAGCGGCGCGGACTCGTTTACGTTGCGCAGGTCGCCGCCGTGGTACACGACGCTCGGCGAACTGGTGTACACGAGCCGCAGGACGCCGGCCTCGCGGCAGGCGGCGATGACGTTGCGCGTGCCGTCGACGTTGACGCGGAAGAATTCGCGGCGCGATCCCCACACCCCCACGCGCCCGGCGACATGAAAAACCGTCTCGGCCGAGGCGCAGCCGCGCTGCAGGGCGTGGACATCGTGGAGGTCGCCAGGAATCACCTCGACGCCGCGGGCTTCCAGCTCCGGCAGCGGCCGCCGCGAAAGCACACGGACACGGCGGCCGTCGGCCAGCAGGCGCTCGGCGATTTTGCCGCCGATGAAGCCGCTGGCGCCGGTGATGAAGACGGGGAAGTTCTTGCGGACAGTGAGCACGGGCGGATCAAAACAAACCGAAGGCAGGTTGGCCACAAAGAGGCGCAAGGGGCCTGCAGCCGCAGCCGGAAATATTCCGCGCGCCTATAGGCGCCTTGAAGGGAGCGATGGCCGCCGGGTTCTTGTGCCTTTTTGCGGCCATAAAATCACTGGCCTTTCTGTTCCGTCGCCCAGCGGGCGAGGGTCAGGCGGTGGATCTTGGCGTTATGCCGCACGTCCACGGGCAGGGAGGGATGAAAGAAGAAACGGGCAATGGCCACGGTGTGCGGCTGTTGCAGGGCCACGGCGCGCAGCTCCTCCGCCAGTTTCGTTTGTTCGGCCGCGGTCAACGGTTTCAGCGGTTGCACGACCAGGGCCGGTTCCTGCCGCCCGCGCTCCCCCAGCCCGATCAGGGCGCAACGCGCGACGCCAGGATAGCCGCGGAAAACCCGCTCGCAGGGCTCGGTGTGCATGACGCTGGTGCGGGTCACGACCCGTTCGGCGATCCGCCCGCAGAACCAGAGCCGGCCGGTCGTATCGAGGTAGCCGGCATCGCCCATGCGGTGCCAGACGGCGTCGTCCGGGACGGCGACACCCGCCGTGAGGCGCCAATTACCGACGGAATCCGCGCCGACCGTGAGCTCGCCCTTGGTCCGTACATTCAGCGGCAAGGTTCGGATCTTGGCCTGGGCGGTGGCTTCAGGCAGCTGGTCGTACTCGCGCGTGACCGTGGGACCCGTGACGATGATTTCGCCGATCTCGCCGGGCGGGAGTTCCCGCGCGTCGGCGAGCGAGGCGAGCGGGCCGTCATGCAGCGCGATGATTTTGACCTGGTTGGCCGGCAACGGGCGGCCGACGAGGGCGCCGAGGGCGATGGTCGGGATCTCGAATTGGGACTTGGTGCCGGGCGCGCGTGATCCCTTGCGCTCGAAAATCTCGTGGGAGGAAACGCTGGAAATCGGCAGGGCCTCGGTGGCGCCATAGGGGCTGTGCAGGAAGCCATTGGGCAGGAGGCGCTCCGAATCCGACCACACCGAAGCCGGCACCGCGGCCCCGGCGCAGAGGACGCGGCGGAGCGAGGGAAGCGTGAGGTGATTCTCCAGGCAATGGTCGAAAATCTTCCGCCACAGTGTGGGTGAACCGAAGGAATTGGTGACGTTCTCCTGTTGGATGGCCTGGACGATCTTTGCCGGGTCGGCGTCGGCGGGTCGCGAGGGATCGATCTCGGGCACGATGGTGGTCATGCCAAGCGCGGGATTGAACAGGGCGAAGATCGGCAGCATGGGCATGTCCACCTCCCCCGGCTTGATCCGATAGGTGTCGCGCACCAGGCGAACCTGGGCGTCGAACATGCCGTGCTCGTAACAGACTCCCTTCGGGGCGCCGGTGGAGCCCGAGGTGAACAGCACGGCGGCGAGATCCGCCGCGGTGCTGCTCACCATTTTTGATTCTTGATTCCCGATTTTCGACTGATCGAGCCGGGCGGTCGCGGACGAGGAAGCCCAAACGCGTACCTCCACGTTCGCGAAGGCGGAGCGGAAGAGGTGGCTCATCACCTGCGCGAGCGGGATGCCGAGCAGGACGCGGGGTTTCGAGCGGGCGACGCAGGCCAGGAAATTTTTGCGGCCCATGCCGGGATCGATGATGACCGGCACGGCACCGAGCTTGAAGAGGGCGAAGGCGGCGGCGATGAGCGGCAATCCCTGCCGGACCATCACAAGCACACGGTCGCCTTGACGCACGCCCTTGCCGGTCAGGTGCGCGCACCAGGTATCGACCTCGGCGTCGAGCTCCCGAAAGGTCAAAGTCAGGTAATCGATGCGATCGTCACTCGTCCGGCCGCGCGGCACCTTGATCGCGGGGGTTTCGGGCTGGCGCTCCGCCATCAGGGGCAGGTGCCGGGCGATGTTGGCGGAGTCGGACATGGGGGCAGGGTCTGGAGGGCGCGCGTCCCTGCGCGCCGCGGTCCGCAGGGACGCGGACCCTCCAGAAAGACGGATTCAGCTCTTCCAAATCGGCTCCGCCTTGAGCAGGGCCGCCTGCCAGGGCAGCAGGACGGAATCGATGCTGGCGGGATCGCGGGCGAGCAGCACGAGTTGGGCGCGGGTCGCGAGCAGCGTGGGGTCGAGGTTGAGGCCCTTGGCGATGCGGTCGCGTTCGGCCTTGATGCGGTCCTGCCGGGCCAGCTCATCCGGGTTCATCGGCGTGAAATCCCGCCGACGCTCGCGGCGCGGCAGCGTGCGCGGGTCGAGGGAAAGGCCCCGCCGCACGGCATCGGCGAGCGAGGGGAACAGGCGGTCATGGCGCCGGCCGAGGTTGACCTGGAGGACTTCGGCCGCCGACGCGCCATCCTCCGCGGCGCGGGCGAGGCGCATCAGGAGGTCGTTGCCCGTCACCTTGAACGGCGGGGTGTTGAGCTTCTCGGCCCAACCTTCGCGCCAGCGCCAGATTTCGTGGAGGACCGAGAGCCCCTGGCCGCGGAGTTTCTCGGAGCCGCCGATGCGCCAGTCGTTCTCGTCCGGGGCGGCGAAGCCCTCGCGGGCGACCTCAATCTGCCACTGGCAGCGTTGTTCGACCCACGCGAGGCGGCCGAGGCGCACGAGTTCGTCGCGCAGGCGGTCGCGCAAGGCGGGCAGGTAATAGACGTCGAGCGCGGCATAATCGAGCATGTCGCGCTCGAGCGGGCGCCGCGACCAGTTGGCTTTCTGGTTGTCCTTGTCGAGCTGCACGCCGAAATGCTGTTCGAGCAGGGAGGCGAGGCCAAAGCGGGGGATGCTGAGGAGCTGCGCCGCGAACATCGTGTCGAAGATGCTGTGCGGGCGGAAATCGCAGAGCTCCCGCAGCAGGCGCAGGTCGTAGTCGCTGCCGTGCATGATGAGCGGCTTGGCGGCGAGCCGCGGCCAGAGTTCGCCCAAGGGGAGCCCGGCGAGCAGGTCGACGAGGTAGATTTCACCCGCGGCGAAGATCTGGAGCAGGCAGACCTGCGTCTTGTAGCGGAAGAGGTTGTCCGCCTCGGTATCGAGCGCGATCTCGGGGGAGCGATCGAGCGCGGCGAGGAGGGGCGCCAGTTGCGCGGGCTGGTCGATGAGTTTGTAGTGCGGGGTTGTGTTCAAGCGGTCGGAGGATTTTCCCAAGCGGATAGGAAGGCGTCAATCAGCTGCGGCAGGTCGGCGCTGTACCCTCCCTCGAGGATCGCGGCGGCGGGCAGGCGGGACTGGCCGAGCCAGCGCCCGAGTTCGGCATAGTCGTCGGCCTCCAGGGTCATTTCCGTGATCGGGTCGCGGGCATAGGCATCGAAGCCCGCCGAGACGAGCACCACGTCGGGCCGGAAGGTGCCCACTGCTTCCCACGAGCAGGCTAGTTCTGCCAGGTGGTCGGCGCGCGGGGTGTGCGGCGCGACCGGGAAGTTGGCGATGTTGTCCCGCGACGTCGTGCCGGTGCCGGGGTAGCCGGGGTACTGGTGCACGGACGCGAAGAAAACGTTGGCCCGGCCCGCCAGGATGTCCTCCGTGCCGTTGCCATGGTGGGCGTCGAAATCCCAGACCGCCACGCGCAGGCCGGCGGCCGCGAGCGACGCCGCGGCGATGGCGATCGAATTGAGGTAACAAAAGCCCATGGCGCGGCTGCGGGTGGCATGGTGTCCGGGCGGCCGCATCAGGGAGAAGGCCTTCCGGCCGTCGCGGGCGAGCTGGGCGGCTTGCAGGCCGGCCCCGGCGGCGCGCAGCGCGTGGTCGCGGATGCCGGGAAAATAGGGCGTGTCGTCGTCGATGTCGGGGCCGTGTTCGATGCGTTTCAGCAGGGCCGGGGTATGGACGGCCAGCACGGCGGATTCGGGAGCGGTGGACGGCTTCTGCCACGACCAGCCGGGGTGAGCGGCCTGCAGGTGGGGGACACTCCGGAGTACTCGTGCCGGCTGCTCGGGCCGCATCGAGGAGCCGTAATCAGCGCATTGGGGATCGTGAACGATGGTCATCAACTTTTGTCCGCCTACGGACGATGGGAACTCCGCCCAAAGAAAACTAAACCGCGCTTTTCATCAAGGCCGGATCGTCGCCCAGGAGGGCATCCACCCCCCACCCCGCCAGCCGCCGCGCCAGGGCCGGATCATTGACCGTCCACGACCAAACGCTGTAGCCCCGGCTGTGAAAATGGCTTACCCAAGCGGCGGAACGGACGGACCGTTGGTTCACGCTCAGTCCGGAAGCGCCGCAAGCTGCCAGCTGGCGCACCAGCCGCGCCGGCGCCGCCCGGCCATCGGAGATCAACATGCGCGGGATCCGGGGCGCCAGGGTGGAGGCGGCAGTCACCAGCCGCTGATCGAACGAGGCGAGCACCACCCATTCGTCGGCGCGGGCGGCGCTGATCGCGCGGATGATCGGCGCGACTGGTCCTGACTTCATTTCAACCTGCACGACGGCGAGGCCGCGAGTGAGTCGCAGGACGTCAACGAGCCGCGGAATCGGTTCACGGCCCAGGACCCGAAGCAGGGCCAGCTCCGCCCAGGTCTTGCCCGACAGGCGCCCAGGCACGCCGGTGAGGCGCCGCAATACCGGATCGTGGAAAACCACCGGCACGCCGTCGCGCGTGACCTGCACGTCGAGTTCGATCCCGTCCACCTCCAGGGCCAGCGCGCGGCGGAAGGCCGCGAGGGTGTTCTCGGGTTTTTCGGCCGAGGCGCCGCGATGGGCGATGATCAGGGGCTGGGCCACGAAAATGCACAAAAAACCACGAAATGGACGGAAGCCAGACTTAGTCGCCGGCGGGATATTTTTTAGTGGGTTTTTGGCCTTTTTGTGGCCACTCATCGGTCATGAAAGTCGTCGTGCTTTGCTCCGGCGGGATGGATTCCGTCACTGCGCTCCATTGGGCGCGGGCGCACCATGAAGTCCGCGCGGCGCTGAGTTTCGACTATGGTGCCAAGCACAACCATAGGGAAATCCCCTTTGCCGCGGAGCACGCGACCAGGCTCGGCGTGTCGCACCGCATCATCCCGCTGGACTTCATTGGCCGGCTGTTTGCCTCGGACCTCCTGAAATCGGGCGGCGAAATTCCCGAGGGACACTACGCCGCCGACAACATGAGGCGCACGGTCGTGCCGTTCCGCAACGGCATCATGCTCGCGGCGGCGGCGGGTTTTGCGGAGAGCGCTGGCGCGGAGGGGCTGGTGATCGCGGCGCACACGGGCGACCACACGATTTACCCGGATTGCCGCGAGGATTTCATGCGGGCGATGGGCGATGCCATGCGGCTGGGCACCTATGCCGGCATCGAGTTGCTGCGGCCGTTCATCGCGATGACGAAGGGCGCCATTGCCGCCGAGGGCGCGAAACTCAAGGTGGACTACGCGCGCACCTGGTCCTGCTACAAGGGGGGCGCGGTGCACTGCGGCAAATGCGGCACGTGCGTGGAGCGCCGGGAGGCGTTCCAGGACGCGGGTTTGAGGGATCCGACGGCGTATGAATCCACGCCGCCGTTGCCGGCGGGGCCAACCTCATAGGATCCCGATGTCCGGTCGAACTTATCGCAGAAGCATCCCATGCTGATCTCCGAGATCTTCCATTCGTTGCAGGGCGAAGGCGAGTTGACCGGCGTGCCGTCGGTTTTCGTGCGCACGAGCGGGTGCAACCTGCGCTGCAACTGGTGCGACACGCCCTATGCTTCCTGGAATCCGGAAGGCTGCCCGATGGATGTGGAGCAAATCGTCGCGGCGGTGGCGGCCTATCCGGCCGAGCACGTCGTATTGACCGGCGGGGAACCGATGATTGCGCCCGGCATCCATGAACTGGCGTTTCGCCTGCAGGAAAAGGGCTATCACATCACCATCGAGACCGCGGCCACGGTGGCGCCCAACGGCATCGCCTGCGACCTGGCGTCGCTCAGCCCGAAGCTGGGCCATTCGGCGCCCGACGCGCGGCTGGATGAGGCCTGGCGACGGAAGCACGAGGAACTCCGCTGGCAGCCTGGCGTGGTCCAGCGCTGGATTGCGGCGGGCAACTACCAGTTGAAGTTTGTGGTCGGCACCGAGGCCGACCTCGTGGAAATCGAATCCATGCTCGGCGACACCGCCTGTGCCGTGCCGCGCAGCAAAGTGCTGCTCATGCCGGAGGGAGTGACCGTGGAGGCGTTGCGAGCCAAGGCGGGCTGGCTGTCGGACCTCTGCAAGGCGCGCGGCTATCGCTACGCCCCGCGGCTGCACATCGAGCTCTACGGCAACCAGCGCGGCACATGAAAATTCCCCTGCGCGCCGGCGTGACGGTGCGACCGCGGCGGCTGTCGGTCGAGCTCGCCGACCTGCGCGACCGTTCCGGGGAGCGCGCGGTCACGCTGCGGGAGGTGCTCTATGTCCTGCATGGCCGGGCCTACATGCTGCTGGTGCTGCTGCTCGCCCTGCCCTTCGTCACTCCGATTCCGCTCCCCGGCCTCGCGATACCCTTTGGCCTGGGCATCGCGCTGATATCCGCGCGGATCGCGGCCGGCCAGCGGCCATGGTTGCCGATGAGCTTGCAGCGAAAGCAGCTTCCCCCGGGGTTCTTTGGCAAGGTGTTCACCCTGGCGGAAAAAATCCTGCGGTTCTTCGAGAAATTCCTGCGGCCGCGGCTGACGTTCCTGACCGACACGCCCCTGCTGGTGCAGCTGCATGGCCTGTTGATGCTGGTGGCGGCTCTGGCCCTGGTGCCGCCGCTGCCCATCCCCTTCACTAACGCCTTCCCGGCGTGGGTGATCCTGCTCATGGCCGCCGGGCTCCTGGAGCGGGACGGTCTTTTCATCCTCGTCGCCTACCTGGTGTTCATCGCCGCGGTTTTTTATTTCATCTTCCTCGGTGAGGCGACGGCGCGCCTGCTCCACGAGTTCTACCACTGGCTGCGGAGCTGAGGGCGGGCAATGTAGGGTCGGACCTTGGTCCGACCTCGCGCCCGAGGTCGGCGCAAGCACCGACCCTGCAAAAAAGGCGATGGCTAAATCTTCAGCACGATCTTGCCGAACTGCGCCGCCGATTCCATGTGGCGCAGGGCGGCCTCGGTTTCCGCCAGGGGGAAGACCCGGTCCACGATGGGCGTGATTTTCTTTGCGGTGACGAACGCGGTCATGCCCGCAAAATCGGCCGGGGAGCCCATGGTGGTGCCGAGGAGATTGATCTGCCGGAAGAAGCACTTGCGCAGGTTGAGCCCCGCGGGGTTGCCCGTCGTGGCGCCGAAGAACGCCAGCCGCCCACCCGGTTTGGTCAACTCGATCAGCGAGTCGAAGCCTTCGCCTCCGGCGCTGTCGATGATGACATCGAACAGCCCGCCCGCGGCGGCTTGAAGGGCCGCGGCCCATCCGGCCTCGCGGTAATTGCCACCGCCCACCGCCCCGAGGTTCCGGGCCCGGGCGATTTTCTCGGGCGAGCTCGAGGTGACCCACACCTGGGCGCCCGCGGCCACGGCGAATTGCAGCGCGTACAACGCCGCGCCGCCGCCCGCGCCGGTCACCAGCACTTTTTCGCCCGCCTGGAGGCGCGCGCGGGTGAAGAGTGCGCGCCAGGCGGTGAGCCCGGCCAGCGGCAGGGCCGCCGCCTGCTCCGCGGAAAGATGGGCGGGCTTCACGGCGAGATTTTCGACCGGGATGCAGATTTTTTCCGCGAAAGTGCCGGGGTCCGGCATGCCCAGGATGCGAAATTGCGGACCTTGGGCGCGCGGGTCGTTGCCCCAGTCGAGCGAGGGATTGATGATCACCTCGCGACCCACCCACGCCTGGTCGTCCGGCGAGCCGATCGACTCGACGATGCCGGTGCCATCGGAACCGGGAATCAGGGGCAGCTTGATGTTGGCATACTGGCCAAGCTGGACCCAGAGGTCGCGGTGGTTGAGCGCCGCGGCTTTCAGCCGCACGACCGCTTGGTCGGGTCCGGCCACCGGATCAGGGACACTTTGGAGGGAAACGGGTTTCTTGATCTCGGCGAGGAGGGCGGCGTTCATGGCGGGGGAGCTTAGGAAGCGCCGGGCGTTTGGCAAACTGTAGCCGGGGAGGCCGGCCCCGGGATCGATTTCCGGCGTCGCGGGCGAACCGGGGTCAGCGACCCCGGCTACAGTGCCTCGCGTAAGTTCGCAAACAGTGCCCGCTCGTTTGACCTGCGCGGGATTGCAGAAATCGTGGCCGGTTCATGAAAGCAACGGCCACGCGCAAGCTGCACTACGGCTGGATCGCCGCGGGCGTGACGTTTGTGGTGTTACTGGCGGCCGCCGGGGCGCGGGCCACACCGGGCGTGATCATGCTGCCGATCGGCAATGAATTCCAATGGAGCCGGGCCAGCGTCTCCTCGATCGTATCGCTGAACATCCTGCTGTTCGGCTTGATCGGGCCTTTCGCGGCGGCGCTTTACCAGCGCTTCGGGCTGCGGCGTATGATGATGACGGGACTCGCGCTGTTAAGCGTGGGCTACGGCTTGTCGACACGGGCGACCCATTACTGGCAATTTATCGTGCTCTGGGGCGTCGTCGTGGGCATTGGTTCCGGGCTGGCGGCGACGGTGCTCGGCGCGGCGGTGGCAACGCGCTGGTTCACGGCGCGCCGCGGCCTCGTCATGGGCTTGCTCACCGCGAGCACGGCGACCGGGCAGATGATCTTCCTGCCGCTGCTGGCGCGGGTCGCTGAAGGCGCCTGGCGCAATGCGCCGCTGCTTGTGGCGGCGGCGACGGCCTGCGTCATCCCGGTGGTCTGGTGGCTGATGCGCGACGACCCGTGCGAGGTGGGCCTGCGGCCTTATGGGGAAGCGGAATCGAACGAATCCAGCCCGGCCGCCGGTGACTCCCTTCGCGGGACGGGCAAGGCGAATCCGGCGCGGCACGCCGTCGACGTGCTGTACGAGGCGGCGGGCGTGCGGGATTTCTGGCTGCTGGCGGGTTCCTTTTTCGTGTGCGGCGCGAGCACCAACGGGTTGATCGGCACGCATCTGATTCCCGCCGCCTTCGACTGCGGAATCCCCGAGGTGCGGGCGGCGGGGCTCCTCGCCGCGATGGGGATCTTTGACCTGATTGGCACGACCGCTTCCGGCTGGCTCAGCGACCGGTTCAACTGCCGCCACCTCCTCTTTGTCTACTATGGCTTGCGGGGCTTGTCGCTGGTGCTCCTGCCACGCGCGTTGCTCGGTCCCGCGGCAGGACTGGGGGCCTTTGCGCTGTTCTACGGGCTCGACTGGGTGGCAACGGTGCCGCCAACGGTGCGGCTGACCGGGGAAGTCTTTGGCCGCGCCAAGGCGGGCATCGTTTTCGGCTGGATAGCCGCCTGCCACCAGCTCGGCGCGGCCTTCGCGACGTACGGGGCGGGTTTCCTGCGGACCACGTTCGGGACCTATGACGCCGCTTTTGTTACGGCGGGCGCATTGTGCGTGATGGCCGCGTTGATCGTGCTGCCGATCGCGCGGCTGCGCAGGCCGGCGGCGGCCTGAGCGGGTCAATCAGGCGGGCGCCGTGGCCCGCCCCGTTGCGCATCAATTGGCCTGGCCCGCGGTGCGCAGCGATTGGCAAATATAGTGCAAATCAATTTGTGGCACGGTATGCGCTTGAACCGGCTGGCAGCACCCGGGACTTTTATCGCCGCGCATGAATTCAACCGACCGGACCGAGCTCGATGCCTCCATCCAAGCCCAGCTGGCTGAGCTGGCGCCGCGTCGGCGCCGTCCGCTGGCTCCGGTCGACGCGCGCATCCAGGCCTGGTTGGAACGCACGTTTGCGGGGGTCGGGCCGGTGCCGCGGCTGCCGGTGGAGACCTTTACCCTCGACCAGGCGGGCATGGCCCGCCGGTTGTCGCTCCCCCGCGACGGCGATGAAGCCGTGTCTCCCCTGCTCCGGAGCTACCGGTTGCGCAATGGCGTGCTGCACAACCCGGCCAGCGACCGCCGTACTACGCAGGGTGTTTTTCATGTCGTCGAAGGCGGCCTGGCCGTGCCCGATGACAAGCTGGGTGTGCCACCAGCGGCGTTCGTGCGGATGCTCGAGCAGGCCTTGCAGCCGCCGGCGGACCTGGCGCGCCTGCCTTACGACGGCAACACCACGTGCCTCGTGTCGCTCTTGCTGCGCCCGTTGGTGGTGCCTGCGGTTCCCGATTTCTGCAGCGCGAAGCGGTACGAAGTGCGGTTCTTTGTGCCGGGGTCGATGGTGTCCAACCTCGATTTCGTCGAGAGCATCTTTGGCAATGGCGGCGATCCCAGCCTGCCCGAAAACGATGCCGCCCTCGATCCGGAGCACTGGACCGGCCACACCGGCTGCGTGATCCTCGCGCCACACCTGACCGCCTGTCGGAAAAAGGAACTGGGACTCCCTCATTTCGACCAGGCAACGGAGCGCCAGCGGCGCGACGGTATGTGCTGGAAGAAGGACGACGAGCTCTACAACGGCGGCTCGGCCTTCAAGGTCTGCGCCCGCGACGCCGCGGGCGTGATCGTCACGCTCATCGCGGACAACTATTACGGCTATTGCAAGAAAGAGGTGAAGACGCAGATCAGTTACTCGGCGAACCTCTTCGGCCTGGCCGAGGAGGAGCACGCGGGCGGGGCGCTGGTTTATCCGACCTACGACCTCGGCGAGGAATTCTCCGGCAACCTGCACGTCCAGCAGCGCGGCCACTCGTTCGCCGAGGTGTGCGAAAGATATGCGTCGCTCATCGACGTGAAACCCGAGGGCTACGCGGTCGATCGCGCCCATGCCGACATCCTGTACGTGCCCGAGGACGTGGCCTTCGACCTCAACGCCCAAACCGTGACCTGGATGCGCGACGGCTGGCAGGAAAAGCTGCCGTTGCTCGCGGGTCGGACTTACGTGCGTCCCTCCGGCTACAAGGTGCACATCGAGCAGCCGCCGGCGCACTCGGCGTGGCACCTGGTTGGCACGGTGGCCGAGGGCACGCTGTGCCACAAGCCCTGCACGGTGTCGGGCGGCGGCAAATCCGAGATCTCCAAGCCGATCTCCGATGCGATCCTGCCCGGCCCGGTGTTCATCGCGGATTTTGAACGGGACATGGGCCGCGTCGCGGAGCTCGTCGAGCGCAACTATTCCGACCGTTTCCGCGACGCCGCCAAGCGCGGCCAGGACCACCGCCCGATCCTGAGCGTCGAGCGCTCCCTGGGCTCGGTGATCAAGCTGCTCACGCCGGCGGAACGCGAGTACTCGGATGAATACAATGCCTGGCTGCGTGCGATCCCGCAGTACCTGAAGGAGATCGTGTTCGTCGTGAAGCGCCACTATGTCCAGTCGTGGGGCGAAGACTGGCGGAAGCACTTCTCGGTCGACCTGATCAATGGCAACCCGGGAAACGAGCTGAAGTGCGACAACCGCAAGCTGTGCGCGAGCTACCTGCGGATCGGCTACGATGCGGACGGCGCCTGGCGTGTCTTCGGCCTGCGCGAGGATTACCACCCCGCGTACAAGATCCAGATGGAGGACGACATCACCGCCTCGGTGGTGGTGCCGGGGGCGACGCCGTCCGAGCCATCACGGAAATATGTCGAGAATTGCGAGACGCGCCTCTTCCAGCGGCCCGACGAGGCCGTCCACCGCGGCTACGACAAGCTGACGGAAAGGGAATTGGCCCAACCGGGAAACTTCATCTCGAATTTCGAGCCCCTTGGCCGGGCGGATGCGCAAGCGCTGGTGGACGAGGCCATCGGCTTCTCCAAGTTCACCGCCCCGATGCAGCAGCTCGTGCGCGCCGCGGCCGCCGGCGAGCCCGGTCCGGCATGGTTCGTGTCGTCGGCCCATCCCCGGATCGTGGACGGCAAGCCTTCGAAGAACCCGCGTTACCTCCAGCTCCGGCCCGACCTCATCGACGCGCGCGGCGTGCACCTCGCCCGCATGGCGACGCGCCTGCACCGACGGCTGGCGGCCGATGCGCCCGTGCCGACACCCGTGGATGCAGTCGTTCCCGGTCGGCGCAACAACCCGCCGGAGCCCTCGGCGCGTATCCGTTCGCTCGCAGTATACGGGCCGATCCACCACATGGAGCTGCCGGAGCTGTTCATGGAATACATCAGTTCCATGACGGGAAAGTCACCGTCGACCACGGGAGCGGGCTCCGAGGGTGCGCTGACCAAGGGTCCATTCAACGCCCTGCCCGCGATCATCGACCTGAACGCCGCGCTCGTGTCGCAGATCCTGACCGCGCAGCCGGCGTTCATCTCCGCGGCGGGCTACGTGGGGCCCAAGGCGCGGGTCGACCATGACGTGAGCCTGCTGGTGCCCGAGGTCTGGAGCCGCATGTCGGCAACGGAGCGGGAACCGAAGTTCCTGCTCGATCACGGTTACCTTGAAAAATGCGAGGACCTCGAGTGGGAAGGCCGCCAGGTGCGGGCGAGCCGCCTGGGTTACCGCATCACCGCGAAATTCGCCCGGGTGTTCTTCGGCCGCGTGTTCACCCACCCGCACTCGATCTTCACCGCGGAGATGCTGCGGCCCGAGTTGCAGGACATGGGCTGCTTCGTGGATGGCATGGACAACATCTGTGCAACGCATGAGCGGGTGGCGAAACACTACTTCGCCGACGGGACCATCGCGCTGGCCTGTCCGCCGCTCAAGGCGCTCCTGCACATCATGGCGCACGGCAACTGCGAGGGGAAGGGCCTCGATGCGCCGGAGGTCCGCGGGCTCTTCACCCGCGAGGCATTGCTGGCGAGCGATTGGTACGCGGCACGACTGAAGGCGAAACAGTCGGCCGACATCGCGCTCTGGACGCGCCACGTGCAGACACTGGAGGAATTCACCAACAATCCGGCCAACGGCGCGGTCACGGGCCGTCTCGGCCTGGCGAATCGCCTCGCTGCAGCCCGCGCGGAATTGGCCAGGGCGTCCACATCAGCCTATTTGGATTCACTCCGCGGCACGCTTGGCCGGCAGCCGCAGGCTTGAAAATCGGTTCAGCGCACCAGCGCGAGGTAAAAGACCAATCCGAGGCCGCCAAATGCCAGGGGAAGCACGAAGCCGCCGGGCTCCAGGCAGGACCATTGCGGACGCATGGGACAGTAGTAGATGTCCACGACGACACCGGGCCGGTACCATCGGGCGTTGTCCCGGGCCGCGCTCCAGAGGGGTTTTTCGGAATCGCTGTCCACGACGGTGCCACTGCCACCGCCCCAGGGTTTGACGTTGGAGCCGAGAAAGTTCGCGCCGCGCACCGTGTAGGAGTACGCCAGTTCGTGCGTTTCGGAGAGCCGGGCGCGGGAATCGACGGTCGTTTCGACGAGGGAAACCTCGATAGTGCCCTTTACCGATGGCCAGCGCAGCGACCAAACGGCTATCGCCAGTGATGCGCCGGCGGCGCCGACGAAGGCCCAGACCAAAAGCAGGGAGAACAAGAGCCCCCAGTCCATTGTCAGCGCCTGAGCTTGGCCTGGAGCTGTTTGACCTCGGGACTGACGGCACCGCAGTTGCCGCCGCAGCCGGGATTCTTCCGCTTCGGGAACCAGGAACGCGCCAGGAACGCCACGGCGAGGGCGACGAGGGCCAGGGCGATGATGGTTTGGAGGGAGGAAGTCACCGGGAAGACACCACAGAATACACGGAATACAAAGAAAGGGAAAAGGCAGTTTGCACGTGGTTAGTAGCCCAAGGCACGTCCGGCCTGGTAGAGTACAAAGCACACGATCCAGGCGGTGCCGGTCATGTAGGCGATCTGGAAGAGCGGCCAGCGCCAGGAGTTGGTTTCGCGTTTCACGACGGCGACGGTGCTCATGCACTGCATCGCGAAAACGTAGTAGACCATCAGCACGAAGCAGACGAGGGGCGTGAAAAGTGGCGCCCCGCCCGGCCAATGCGCGGCCCGCAGCGCGTCGCGCAGCGGCAGCGTGTCGTTGTCCGCGCCTTCCACACCGAAGATTACACCCATGGAGCTGACGAAAACCTCGCGGGCGGCGAACGAAGTGATGAGGCCGATGCCAATGCGCCAGTCGAAGCCAAGTGGCCTGATGAGCGGTTCGAGCACATGGCCGGCGCGCCCGGCGAAGCTGTGCTCGATCTGCTGCGTCGCGGTGGCGGTCGCATCCGGGTGCTTCGGGTAGGTAGTCAGGAACCAAAGCACGATGGAGATCGCGAGGATGATGGTGCCGGCGTTTTTCAGGAACAGCCACCCGCGTTCGACCATGTGGCGGAGGATTTCCTTGAAGCGCGGTGGCTGGTAGGCCGGCAGCTCCATGATCATGTGCTGCGGTGCGCTCTTGAACAGCGTGCGCTTGAAAAGCCAGGCGAAGCCAAAGGCACCCGCGGTGCCGAGCGCGTACATGAGCAGCATGATGCCGGCCTTGGTCGTGGCGGGAACGGCTTCGCCGGGCAGCAAGGTGGCGATCATCAGCAGATAAACCGGCAGGCGGGCGGAGCAGCTCATGAGCGGGGCCACGAGGATCGTGACGAGACGGTCGCGGGCGTTCTCGATCGTCCGCGTCGCCATGATGCCCGGGATGGCGCAGGCGTAGGAACCCAGGAGCGGGATGAACGAGCGCCCGTTAAGCCCGACCTGGCTCATGGGCCGGTCCATGATGAAGGCTGCGCGCGCCATATAGCCGGTGCTCTCGAGCAGGCCGACGAAGAAGAACAGGATGAGAATCTGTGGCAGGAAGATGACGACGCCCCCCACCCCGCCGATGATGCCATCGGTCACCAAGTCCCGCAGGTCACCGGGCGCCATGGTGGCTTTCACCCAGTCGCCCAGGGCGGCGACCCGGCCGTCGATATAGTCCATGGGCGCCTCCGCGAGGGAGAAGATGGAAAAGAAGAGCGCGGCCATGATCACCCCGAACACCGCCCAGCCCCAGAACGAATGGCAGAGCACGGCGTCGATCCGATCGGAGCGGGAGGGGCCGGATTCGCGGGTGCGAACCACGGCCTTGCGGCAGAGCGGCGCGATGGCGTCGTAACGGCTGCGAATGAGGGCGGCGGGCCAGTCGGCGCCCTCCCCTTCCCAGCGTTTGCGCCAGTGCTCCAGGATCTCGTGGGTGCGGGCGCTGAGGGTTTTCGAGCCGGCGACCCGCACGGTGTCGAAGTCGGTGAGCAGCAGCAATGCCTCGGCCCGGGCGACGAGCGGCGGGCGGGCATCGCTGTCGGTGAGCGAGGCCTGGAGTTCGGCCACGGCGGGAGCGATGGGCGCCGGAATATCCCAACGATGGCGGGCGAGCGGGAGTTCCACCCGGCTCATGGCGAGGCGGAGTTCGACGAGTCCGCGGCCATGGACCGCTTCGCACGCGATGACGGGCACGCCGAGTTCGCCTTCGAGTTCAGCGGCGTCGACCTTCATCCCGGCCTCGTGCGCCATATCCATCATGTTGAGGGCAATGATCACCGGCCGGCCGAGATCGAGGACTTGGTGAACGAGGTAAAGGTTGCGTTCGAGATTGGCCGCGTCGACGACGCAGATGATGCGGTCGGGTTGCGGGGTGTCGGGACGCCGGCCAAAAAGCACGTCGCGCAGGACGGCTTCGTCGGGCGAGCGTGCGGCCAGCGAATACGCACCCGGGAGGTCGATGACCTGCATGGGATTCCCATGCTGCGAGTAGGTGACGCCGATCTTCTTCTCCACCGTGACGCCTGGGTAGTTGCCGACTTTTTGGCGCAGGCCCGTGAGCGCGTTGAACAAGGTCGTCTTGCCGCAGTTCGGATTGCCGACCATCGCGTAGACCGGCGGGCGATCCGGCGGGTGACGTCGCGGCGGGGGCGGCGTGATATGGGCGGGAAGCTTCAAGGAGAAGGACTGAAGAGCGGAAGGGCCGAACGGCTGAACCGGGCGTTTGGATTTTGGAATCGTTCGGCCATTCCGCTTTGCAGTCCTTCAGACTTTCACGTCAGCGCGCGTTGGGCGGCAATGGCTCGACCAGGATGGCCATCGCCGCGCGGTGGTTCAGCGCGATGCGGGTGCCGTTGACGAGGCAAAGGCTGGTCGAGGTGCCGGAAATTTTGGTGACGAGGGCGGCCTCGCCGAAACCCATTTCCCGTACGCGCTGGCAGAAGCTGTCGTCGCCCGTGAGCCGGCACACGCGTCCGGTGCTGCCGGCGGCGAGCTGGCAGACTGGCGAGAGGTGGCGTTGGGAGTTGGGCATTGCGGCTGAGACCTAGTATCAGGAGCGAAGTGGAAAAAAGCCCCGGGTCAACCAGTTGACCGGGGCGCGGGAATTAGCGACGGCGGCGTTTGACGGCGAGTTGGACGCCGGAGTAGCGGATGAGGCTTTGCAGGTGTTCGTACTGCTGCGGGTCGATGTTCTTGGCTTCCCGCAGTTCCTGCTCCGCGCGCTTCAGCGCGGCTTCGACGGCATTCTCGTCGATCTTCTCCTCGGTGATCGCGTGTTCGGCCAGCACGCGAACCCTGTCGCCGTCGATCTGGGCAAAACCGCCGCTGACGGCGAGGAGGGACGAGCTTCCGCCCTTGGTAACCCGCAGCTCGCCATTTTCCACCTGGGTGACCAGCGGGATGTGGCCTGGAAGGACTCCGATCTCGCCCTCGCTCGTCGGGATGACGACGGAGTCGATGGTGTCGGAATAGACTTTCGCTTCCGGGGTGACGATTTCGAGGGTGAGAGGCATTTGGTTTAAACCACTAATGGACACTAATGGGTCATTAATCAGGAAGGATTCAGAACCATTCGTGTGGTCTTAGTGTGGATTAGTGGTGCCGGTTATTTCTTCTGGCTCGCCGCGATGACCTCGTCGATGCCGCCCTTCATGTAGAAGTCGGTCTCGCCCACGTTATCGAGCTCGCCATCGAGGATCATCTTGAAGCCGCGGACAGTCTCGCGGACCGGGACGCGCTTGCCGGGCGTGCCGGTGAAGACTTCGGCGACCTCGAACGGCTGCGAGAGGAAGCGCTGGATCTTGCGGGCGCGGTAGACGGTCTGCTTGTCCTCGGGCGAAAGCTCGTCGAGGCCAAGGATCGCGATGATGTCCTGGAGGTCCTTGTAGCGCTGGAGGACGCGCTGCACTTCGCGGGCGACCTTGTAGTGTTCCTCGCCGACGATGTCAGGCTGGAGGGCCTTGGACACGGAAGCGAGCGGATCGACCGCGGGATAGATGCCCAGCTCGGCGATGGAGCGCTCGAGCACGATCGTGGAGTCAAGGTGGGCGAACGTGTTGGCCGGGGCCGGATCGGTCAAGTCGTCGGCGGGCACGTACACGGCCTGCACGGAGGTGATGGACCCCTTCTTTGTCGAGGTGATGCGTTCCTGGAGGATGCCCATCTCGTTCGCGAGGGTCGGCTGGTAACCCACCGCCGAGGGCGAGCGGCCGAGGAGGGCGGACACCTCGGAACCCGCCTGGGAAAAGCGGAAGATGTTGTCGATGAAGAGCAGCACGTCCTGGTTCTTCTCGTCGCGGAAGTACTCGGTCATGGCGAGGGCCGAGAGCGCGACGCGCATACGGGCGCCCGGGGGCTCGTTCATCTGGCCGTACACGAGCGCGACCTTGGATTTGCCAAGGTCTTTCTGGTTGATGACGCCGGCTTCGGACATCTCGTGGTAAAGGTCATTGCCTTCACGGGAGCGCTCGCCGACGCCGGCGAACACGGAGTAGCCGCCGTGGCCCTTGGCGACGTTGTTGATGAGCTCGAGGATGACGACCGTCTTGCCGACGCCGGCGCCGCCGAACGCGCCGGCCTTGCCGCCCTTGATGAAGGGGCAGATGAGGTCGATGACCTTGATGCCCGTCTCGAGAATCTCGGACTTCGTATTCTGCTCGGCGAGCGCGGGAGCGGGGCGGTGGATCGGGTAGCGTTTCGTGTGGAGAACCTCCCCCTTGCCGTCCACGGGGGTGCCCGTGACGTCGAAGATGCGGCCGAGGATGCCGTCGCCCACCGGTACGGTGATTGGCGCGCCGGTGTCGACCACGGGCATGCCCCGCACGAGGCCTTCGGAGGAGGACATGGCGATGGCGCGGACGAGACCCTCGCCCAAGTGCTGCTGAATCTCGAGGGTCAGCACCTCTTTCTTGCCATTGACGGTGAAGTCGATGGTCAGCGCCTGGTAGATCGGCGGAATGGCGTTTTCAGCGAACTGCACGTCGACGACGGCGCCGATGACTTGGACGATTTTGCCTGTGTTACTCATGACGGAAAGTGGGTTTCGGGGAGGAACCACTAATGCACACTAATGAGCACTAATGTTTCTGGGTCGGTTCTGGATTAGTGGGGATTAGCGAAAATTAGTGGGGGCCCGGTTTTTCAGCCTTTAGTTCGAGGAGAACGACGCGGCGGCGATCTCGAGGATTTCCTGCGTGATGCCGGCCTGGCGGGCCTTGTTGTATTCGAGGGTGAGGTCGCCCACCAGCTTGGTGGCATTGTCCTTGGCCGTCTTCATCGCGACCATGCGCGAGCTGTGCTCGGACGCCTTGGCGTCGAGGACGTGCTGGTAGACCTCACGATTGACGTAGAGCGGCAGCAGGGCTTCGAGGACGGTCTGGGCGTCGGGTTCGAACAGGATTTCGCGATCGTCGGGCTTGGCGGCATGACCGGAATCGGAGTGAAGGTCGGCGATGACGTCGGCCAGGCTCTGCAGGGGCAGCAACGGGAGGTTGGTCGGTTCCTGCACGAGCGTGTTCTTGAAGTGCGGGTAGATCAGCTCGACGGTGTCCACGACGCCTTCCAGGTATTGCTTCACCATGAATTCGGTGACGACCTTGACTTCGGAGAAGCCGACGCGGTCGCTGACGGTGAAATCGGCGAGGAGGTCGCGGCGCGTTCGGGCGATGAATTGCGTGCCCTTGCGGCCGATGACGGCGTACTTGGCCGGGGTCTTGATCTCGATGACCAGCTTGAAGAGGTTGGCGTTGAGCGGGCCGCACAAGCCCTTGTCCGTCGTGACAAGGATGATGCCGCGGGTGCGGACTTCGCGGCGGGCGAGGAACGGATGCTGGCCTTCCTCGACGCGGCCGGCGACGGCGGCGAGCATCTCGGCCATGAGGCCGGCGTAGCCGCGGCCGGCCAGCGCGGCCTGCTGCGCCTTCTTCATCTTCGACGCGGCCACGAGCTCCATCGCCTTGGTGATCTGGCGGGTGTTCTTGACCGACTTGATGCGCCGGCGGATGTCGCGGGTGGAGGGCATCGCTCTTTAGGGTCTAGGGTCTGGGATTTGGGATCCGGGACGGATTACTTCGCGCTGAAGGTGTTCTTCCATTCGTCGGCGGCGGCCTTGAGGCCGGCCTCGATTTCGTCGGTGAGCTTGGCCTCGGTGCGAATCTTGGTGAGGAGGTCGGCCTTCCGGCTCGTGAGGAATTCCTTCAGCGAGTTCGCGGCGGCGACGATGTGTTTCACCTCGATGGAATCGAAGTAGTTCTTTTGCAGCACCCAGAGGACGGAGGCCTGGACCTCGATGGCCAGCGGGTTGAGTTGCGGCTGCTTGAAGAGTTCGACGATGCGGGCGCCGCGGTCGAGGGTGGCCTTGGTCTTGGCGTCGAGGTCGGAACCGAACTGGGCGAAAGCCGCGAGTTCGCGGAACTGAGCCAGCTCGCCCTTCAGTTTGCCGCCGACCTGCTTCGTGACCTTGATCTGGGCGGAGGAACCGACGCGCGAGACGGAAAGACCGACGGACACGGCGGGACGAATGCCCTGGTTGAACAGGTCGGTTTCGAGGAAGATCTGGCCGTCCGTGATCGAGATGACGTTGGTCGGGATGTACGCGGAAACGTCGCCGGCCTGCGTCTCAATGACGGGCAGCGCGGTCAGCGAGCCCTTGCCGTCGAGGCGCGCGGCGCGCTCGAGGAGGCGGGAGTGGAGATAGAACACGTCGCCGGGGTACGCCTCGCGGCCCGAGGGGCGCTTCAGGATGAGCGAAATCTGGCGGTAGGCGACGGCATGCTTGGAGAGATCGTCATAGACGATGAGCGCATCCATGCCGTTTTCCATGAACCATTCGCCGAGCGCGGCGCCGGCGAACGGGGAGAGGTATTGGTTGGCGGGATTGTCGGCGGCGGGGGCGGCAACGATGATGGTGTACTGCAGCGCATCGGCGGCCTCGAGGGCGGCGATGGTGCGGACAATGTTCGACTGCTTCTGGCCGCAGGCGACGTAGATCGAGTAGACCGGGCGGAAATTCTTGTCGCCCGAGGCCAGGCCGACCTTGTTGATGCGGGCCTGGTTGATGATCGTGTCGATGCAGATGGTGGTCTTGCCCGTGCCGCGGTCGCCGATGATCAGTTCGCGCTGGCCGCGGCCGATCGGGATCATGGAGTCGATCGCCATGATGCCGGTGAAGAGCGGCTGGGAAACGGATTTGCGGACGATGATGCCGGGGGCGATTTTTTCGACCGGGTTGAATTCCTTGGCATCGATCGGGCCCTTGCCGTCGACAGGACGACCGAGCGCGTCGACCACGCGGCCGAGCAGTGCCTTGCCGACCGGAAGGGAGAGGAGCTTGCCGGTGGTGGAGACCTCGTCGCCCTGCTTCAGGGCGGAAACGTCGCCGAGCACGACGCAACCCACTTCATCTTCTTCCAAATTGAGCGCGATGCCGATGACGCCGCCGGGGAAGGACACCATCTCGTTGTACATGACGTCCGAGAGGCCCTCGATCTTGGCCACGCCGTCGGCGATGGTGCGGATGACCCCGGTGTTCTTACGGACCGCCTTGGTGGAAAGCTTGGCGATCTGTTGTTCGATTTGTTCGATGACGTTGCTCATGGCGCGATGGGAAAGGTGGACAAGCGGGCGGGGTTAAACGGAAAGGTTGGCGAGCTGGCCGGCGACGGACGACTCGTAGATGTCGGAGCCGACGCGAATCCGGAGGCCCGCGAGCAGCTTGGAATTGGGTTTGGCCACGGCGGTGACGGGACGGCCGTAGCGCTTCGTCATGGCGGCCTCGATCTGTTGCAGCGTGGTTTCGCCGAGCGGGCCGGCATGCTCGACCTCGGCGCGGGACTTGGCCAGCTCAAGCGCGATGCGATGGTGATAGGCCTTGAGGAGGGCGACAGGCCGCGACGGGGAGGTCTTTTCGATCCAGCCCAGGACGCCGGCGACCTGCTCGGGCGAGACGACGCCATTGACGACACTCAACTTGAAGAGCTGCTTGGCGAGGAGCTTGGTCTGCTTGTCGGCGGCCATGGGTGGAAAAAGGCTGAAGGAGGGAAGAACTGAAGGGCTGAATCTGAAAAGTTTGAAGTGGCGAGCGGCAGGGGAACTGGGTGGCGATCCGGGCGGTTCAGCTCTTCAGTCTTCCAGTTTTTCAGCTTTCAAAGAGCTGAAAGTTCTTTGGTCGCGGCGTCGTTGTAGGCGGCGCGGTCGGAGTCGGAGAGCTTCTTGGCGAGGACTTGCTCGGTGGTTTTGACCACGAGGCGGGCGATCTCGGCGCGGGCTTCGTTGAGCATCTTCTTGTGCTCAAGCTCGATTGATTGCTGGGCCTTGGTGAGCAGGTCGGCGGCGCGGGCAATGGCCTCGGCCTGCTGCTTGTCGCCGAATTCCTTGGCCGCCTTGCGCGCCTCGTCGATGGCCTTCTGGGCGTCGACCTGGGCGGCCTTGATGATGGCGGCGGTCTCCGTCTGGGTGGCCGCGAGCTTGGCCTTCATGTCCTCGGCGTATTTCAATCCGTCGGAAATCGTCTTTTGGCGTTCGTCGAGGGTCGCGAGCACCGGCTTGAAGGCCCATTTCCAGAGGACGAACGCAACGATCGAGAAATTGACGATCTGCGCGAGGAGGAACGGCGCGCTGATGCCGAACGCCTCCGTGACCTTCGTGATGCCGGAGGCGGCCTCGCCATGGGCGGCCGCGTCCGCGGCATGGCTGGTGACTTCAGCGAGGAGGGGCAGATGGAAGAGCATGGCGGGGAGCGGTGAAAGTGGCCGCGCCGGCGGCAAGCGCCAACGCGGAAGAAACGGGAAGGATTACTTGATGAAGAGCGCGTAGAAGGCGACGGCTTCGGCGAGCGCCATGCCGATGATGCCTTGCACGAGGATCTTGGTGGACGCGCCGGGATTGCGGCCGACGGCCTCGGCGGCCTTGAAGCCGACAAGACCCACGCCGATGGCGGCGCCGAGGCAGCCGAGGCCGCCTTGGATGCTTCCAGTGATTTCTGCGATTGGGAGGTTCATTTTTGTGGTTGGGTTGGTGGTTGCATTGCCGCCGTCCACACTCGAGGCATGGTCCCGGCGGGAAAGGGTGGATCAGTGGGCGGCTTCCTTGTGCCCATCGTGGCCGTGATCATGGTCATGATCGTCGCCGTGGTTGCAGATGAGCCCGATGTAGACGCTGATCAGAAGGGTGAACACGAACGCCTGGACGAAGCCGATGAGCAACTCGAGGAGATAGAAGGGGGCCGGCAGGCCCCACTTTTGCATGCTGCTCATCGCGTGCATGAGGCTTTCGCCGCCGAAGACGTTGCCGAAGAGACGCAGCGAGAGCGATATCGGCCGGAACGTGATCGAGATGATCTCGATGATTCCGACCAGGAAGAAGACGAGGAAAAGGGGATAGTAAATGGCGGCCGGCACTTCGCGCTGGTCGGCCTTGTTGCCGAAAAGGTCCTTCGCAATCACGGCGGGACCGGCGTAGCGCAAAATGAAGTAGCCCCACCCAAGGATGGCCACGATGGCCAGCGCCAGCGTGCCATTGAGGTCGGCATGGGCGGGACGGATGAGTTCGCGCCAGCCACCGGTTTCGTGGTCACTGAGGTAGATGGTGCCGACGCCGGGGAAAAGTCCGCTCCAGTTCTGGATGAGAATGAAGGTGAAAAGGCCGATCAACAGCGGGAATGCCGGCTTGGCGACTTTGTTGCCCACGATCGGAGCGATCAGGTCATAGATGCCCTGAACGAGATTCTCCACGACCGCCTGGGCCCGCGATGGAATGAGGGTGGGCCGCTTGATGGCCAGACGGATCGCAATGATGAGCAAGAGGGCCACGACCCAGCTCGTCACCATGCTGTTGGTCACGGGAAGGGGTCCGATCTTGAACAACACTTCAGCGGCCGGCGACACCCCGTGAGCTTCACCTTCGCTGGCATGGGTTGCGGTGGCCATGCCAAATGCGCATAGGAGGCCGAGGAGTTTCTTGATGGACAGCATGATTGCGGCAGACCCCAGTGGGAAAGGGGACAACTAGGAAGGTTTTCGCCCGGCGATGCGTCAACCTTGGAAATCAGAAATTACGGGGGGCGCAGGGTAATTAGCCGTGACGGAGAACGCTGCATGGTGCGCTTATTTTGACCTGAAGCCTTGCTTGCGTGCGGGTGGGAGTTGGACCAGTTGTAAAACATGGATTCGTCCTCGCCCGAGCTTTTGACGCGCACCGCCCAACCCCGTTATCCCAATGGCCAGCGAAAACTGGCCCGGAATTTGTTTATGCAGATGACTTGGGGATTACTGGCCCTGACGGCAGTGACCCAGCTTTTCCTGCTGGTGGGTTTGGATCTTCTGTCCTGACCGCCACGAGCGAGTGATACTGCGGCGCCCGGGCTTGGAAGACCGTTTCGTGTTCGAGCGGCCACGGTGCCGCCGGATCGGGGCACCAGCCGGGCAGGTGGGGAAACAAGGCGACGACGGAGCGAAAATACTCGAGGTGGTCGGTCCGAAAGTACAGGCGGGCGCCCTGCCCCATCCTGCGGGCGACTTCCGAAAAGAAACCTGGCAGCAGCAGCCGGTTTTTGTGATGGCGCTTTTTGGGCCATGGATCGGGGAAAAGGACCCAGAGTTCATCGAAGGTGACCCCTGCTGGCAGCGCATCGATGGTTTCCCGGGCCTCAGCTTGGACGAAGTGGCAGTGTGCCAGGCGGGCGCGTTCTGCTTTGCGTTTGGAGCGGCGGATCCGGTCGCTGATCAGGTCGACTCCGAGGAAGATCCGTTGCGGAAATTCCGCGGCGTATTGCGTGAGGAAGTGTCCATGGCCGGACCCGATCTCGAGGGTGATGACGGCATGGTCGGGGATGAGGGCCGCCAAGGTGGCGCGCAGATTGGCCTGGCGTTGTTCGACTCGGGCAAGGAATTCCGGTTTTGGTCCCACGGGACCTTTTAGGGGCGAGGGCGCGGCGTGGGGCAATACCGAAGACGATTGCGAAGGTTTTAGCTCGTGGCGTCCCTTCCGGCAGCGATCAAAACCATGAGGATACTGATGTCGACGGGATTGACCCCGCTGATCCGGCCCGCCTGGCCGAGGTTGACCGGACGATGCTGCTGAAGCTTCAGCGCGCTTTCGCGGCGCAGGCCAGCGATTTTCAAATAGTCGATCGAGTCCGGAATACGGATCTTTTCCACGGACTTGAGCTTCTCGATCTGGCGATGTTCTCGTTCGAGGTAGCCCCGATACCTAACCCGATAGAGGGTTTCTTCCCGGATTTCCTTGGACTCGGCCATGAATTCGGAAGGTAGGTCCAAGGCGGCATTTCCGCGCCGAATTGCATCCGCCCAAGAGCCGCCGTGCGTTTTGGTTTTTTCCAAGTTATTCTGCCACAGCTGGATGGAATTATTTTTGGCTTCAATATTTCTTAATCTTGTGGAAGATAGCAAGTTACATGCCTTGGCGTGATGCGCAAGCCTCAGCTCGGCGCTGCCGTGATTGAACAGTAATCGGTGTTCTGCCCGGCTCGTGAACATCCGATATGGCTCGGTCGTGCCCTTGGTCACCAGATCGTCAATGAGCACCCCGATGTAAGCTTCATGGCGCTGGATGACCATTGGGGCTTCTCCCCTCGCCTTGCGAGCTGCGTTGACGCCCGCGACCAAACCTTGCGCGGCGGCTTCTTCGTATCCCGATGTTCCGTTGATTTGCCCGGCGAGAAACAGGTTCTCTACCTTACGTGACTCCAAGGACGGATACATTTGGGTGGGCGGCGCGAAATCATATTCTACTGCATAGGCGGGCCGCAGCAGGACCGCTTGTTCCAGCCCTGGAATGCTGTGGACGAGGTCGAGCTGCACATCGAAGGGCAAGCTCGTTGAAAGGCCATTGATGTAGTATTCGTTGGTGTTGCGTCCCTCAGGCTCGAGGTAAAGCAGGTGGCGGGGCTTGTCTGCAAATCGCACGAATTTGTCTTCGATGCTGGGGCAATAGCGTGGGCCCACCCCGCTGATCTCACCCGAATACATCGCGGATTTGTGAAGGTTGTCCCGAACGATTTTTTCGGATTCCGGCGTGGTGTGGGTCAACCAGCAGGATACTTGTTCACTGCCGGGCTTCCAGCCGATGCGTCGCTCCCCCGTCGGTTCTACGTGGAACAACTCCTGTTGGTCACGGGTGTCGTGGAAGGCAAACAAGGTGGGCTCGGTATCACCTTTCTGTTCTTGAAGGCCCGAAAAGCTAATGCTGCGCCCCAAGACCCGCGGAGGCGTTCCGGTCTTCAAGCGCTGGAGTTCGATGCCCGCTTCCAGCAAGCTTCCTGAAAGGGTTTTGGCGCTGAAGTCCCCCAGCCGTCCGCCCTCATTCTTGTTTTGGCCGACATGCATCAGGCCGCGCAAGAACGTCCCCGTCGTGATCACGATCGTGCGACCACGGAATTCGATATCCAGATTCGTGCGGCAACCCACGACTTTATTGCCTTCGAAAACCAGCCCGGTGACTGTCGCCTGAAAAACCTGGAGGTTCGGCTGTAACTCGAGCGTATGCTTCAGCCGGAACTGGTAGGCTTTCTTGTCGCATTGCGCCCGGGGCGACTGGACGGCCGGTCCTTTGGACTCGTTGAGAAGGCGGAACTGGATGCCAGTCACGTCGGTATTAATCGCCATCTCGCCACCCAAAGCGTCAATCTCGCGCACAATCTGCCCCTTGGCCTGGCCGCCGATCGCCGGGTTGCAGCTCATTTGGGCGATCGTGTCGATGTTGCCGGTAAGGAGCAGGGTAGTGGCCCCCGTCCGAGAAGCCGCCATGCACGCCTCGACGCCGGCATGACCTGCTCCGCAGACGATGACATCAAAGGGCGTCTTATTGAAGATCACGGCAGAATCACAACGGTATCAAAACAAGTATTTTGACGTAGTATCATTTGCCGATACAAAACGTGGCAAACAGCTGATCCAAGACCTTCTCATGGCTGACTTTGCCGGAAATATCGCCAAACGCATCCAAGGCTGTTCGCAAGTCGCTGGCTACCAATTCACTGGCAGCGCCGGTGCGTAGCTTATGCGACCCGGACTCCAACGCCGCCGTCGCAAGGCCAAGGGCATGGGAGTGACGGGAATTGATAGCAATGAGATCGTCGCCGGTGTCGGTTCGAAATGCGTCGGCCAATTTGGCGATCTCCACGTGGAACAATTCAAACCCCGCACCTGTGAGCGCGGAAATATTCACCTTGGCAAAATGCTGCGGCAATACGCCGGGCTGAGCAACAGGCAGATCCGTCTTGTTGAAAGCCACAATTGTGTTCGCGAGTGTAAGTCGGGACGCGATCGCCACGGGCAGCGAGGGAATGGGCTGCGTGGCGTCGATCACCCAGAGAAAAAGATCCGCTTCCGACGCTTGTTCGAATGTCTTGTCCATTCCGCGTTTCTCGAGCGGGGAAGGGCTGAGGTTAAAGCCAGCCGTGTCGATCAGCCTCAGCGCGTGCGGGCCAATGAGAATGCTTTCCTCGAGGTAATCGCGCGTCGTTCCTGGTTCAGCGCTGACCAACGCACGTTCGTGGCCAACCAGCCGGTTCAACACGCTGCTCTTGCCGGCGTTTGGCTCGCCGATGATGACCGTTTTGATGCCATCGCGAAGCATCGCCCCATAGTGGCTGGTTGCCATGAGACGGGTTGTTTCGGATTTCAGACGCGCCAAATCGGCCAGGACCGACTGGCGATCTTCATCCGGCAAATCTTCCTCGGGGAAATCAATGTAGGCTTCGATGCGAGCCAAGATATTGACCAGCCGGGTTATAAGCGATTCCATGCGGCGACCCAAAGAACCCCGCAACTGCTGATTCGCTGCCGCCAACGCCCGCTCGCTGCGGGCATGGATCAGGTCCATGACGGCCTCGGCCTGGCACAGATCCATCTGACCATTGAGGAAAGCCCGCTTGCTGAATTCACCGGCCTCGGCCGGGCGGCAGCCGCGCGCGAGGAGGTCTTCCAGGATCTTTTGCGCGATGAAGGGGTTGCCGTGGCACGAAATCTCCAACGTGTCCTCACCCGTGAAGGAATTCGGTGCCGCAAAGAAAGTGAACAGCACGTCATCCACCAACTGGCCGTGGATGTCCCGGTAATCGGCGTGCTGCGCGTGACGGGGCGGGGGAGTTGAGCCGAAAATCCCCGCCACCAGGGATGTCACCTGCGAACCACTCGCGCGTACCACCGCAATCGCGGCAGTACCGGTCGGCGTCGCCAACGCAGCGATGGTGTCGGACAGGAAGGACATCGTCCCACGCAAGCGAACGCACTGGTTATGGCAAAAGGGAAAATCATCTCGGCGCCGGCGGCGGCAGCGTCGGCGGCGAGGGCGGGGCAAGTTTGGGCGGGGGGATGGGATCAATCCTGGGCGGCGCCAGGGTGGTCGGAATCGTGGGCTTTGGGACGGGTGGCGGGGAGAAGGTTGGAGCGGCGGGCGCGGCGACAGTGGCGGGCGCCGTGACTCCGCGCACGACGGCATGGGGCAGGTCGGCGAGCAGTTCCCTGGCCCGGGCCTCCGCGGCGGAGATATCGGTGGGACGCTTCGCCAACCGGTCGCGCACTTGTTGCGGGGCCGTGGATGCGGCCCCGGACTTCTCCGCGACGAGCAACCACGCGAGCCCTTCCACGTAGTCGCGCTTCACGCCCCGCGCGCTGACCAGCATGGCCCCGATGTTGTGCTGCGCTTCCGGCACGCCGCGCCGGGCCGCGGCGAGGTAGTATTCCAAAGCCTTCGCATAATCGCGGGTCACGCCGCGGCCGTCATGGTAAATCTTGCCGAGGCGGAACAGCGCGTCGCCCACGCCGGCTTTCGCGGCCGTTTCCAAGAGTGCGCGCGCCTGCGCCGGATCGCTGGGAATTTCCTCATCACCGTCGAGCAGGCGCATGCCGAGTTCAAAACAGGCCTGGGGATCTCCCTGGGCGGCAAACGCCTTGAGCTGTTTCGTCGTCTTCCACTTCGGGGCGTCGCCCTGGGTGGAGAGAAGTTGCGGTGGTTCGTCGGGCGGTTCGGGCGGCGCCGCGGTCTTCGAGGCGGCGTATGTGGCGGTCAATCCCAGGCCGAGGGACGCGACAAGCAGTGAAACATGAACAAAGCAACGCATGAGAACGAATCGGAGCGACAACATCAGCCTTCCATCCCATTTCGCAAGGCGCCTCCACCAGTTGCCGGCCGGCCGGGAAACGGAGAAACCATGCCCCGCGCCAATCCCTTCATTTTGACGAACAAAATCCCTTCCGATATGCTCGCGCGCATGATCCGGAACCTTGCCCGCCAGGTGTTGCGCCATTACCCGCAAATCTACTTCGCGTGTCACCTCGCGCACCCGCGTGCGCGCAGCAACTCGCATGGCCTCGCTGATCGCGACATTGTCCTGCTTGGCCACCTTGACGAGAACCGGCCCGAACGCGCCGGCCGCCTGGCTCGTCACCTGGGGGTCGTCGCTTCCACGCTCACGGCGCAAGTGCAACGCCTGGAACGGCTGGGGCACCTCCGGCGCGAAACCGCTCCCCATGACCGGCGGCAGGTCGAACTCTATCTGACGCGGGCAGGCGCGGACGCCATGGCTACCACCTCCATTCTCGATCCCGGGCGCGTGAATCTCCTGCTGGTAAACCTGACCCCTGCGGAACGCACGCACGCGGTCGGTGGCCTCGCCCTGCTGGCGCGCGCGGCCCGCCAGCTGCAGCTAAGGAATCCCAAATCGCGGAGAAATCCATGAAGGTTGTGCTGCTGGTCCTTGCCGGCTTTGCGGGATTGCTGGCGCTCGTGGCGCTGATTGGAGCCGCCCTGCCGCGCCGGCATGTCGCCAGCCGGCAAGCCAGCTACCGGCAGACAACCAGCGTTCTCTACCAGGCCGTGCGCGATTTTGCCGCCCAACCACAATGGCGCACCGGCGTCCGGTCCGTTGAGTTGTTGGCCCCGGCGGAAGGACGCGCCGGACATCGCGAAATATCCCGGCACGGAGCCATCACCTACCGGGTGCAGGAAGACCGGCCCGCAGAGCGCCTGGTCCTGGCGATTGCCGACGAAAACCTCCCGTTTGGGGGTACATGGACGTACGAATTCAAACCGTGCGCAGGCGGCGCGAGCGTCCGCATCACCGAGGACGGATTTGTGAAGAATCCCCTGTTCCGCTTCCTCGCTCGCTTTGCCTTCGGACACGCGGCCACCATCGAAACCTACCTTCGCGACCTGGGCCGCAAGTTCGGCGAATCCGTCCAACCCCAACCCTGAACATGGGCCTCGAAAACACCTGTACCTTGCGCGAGGGACGTAAACCGGTTCCGGTGCGCGTCCACCTCGACTCCGACCGCTTGGAAATTCGTGGCGGCGCGCGGCGCGACATCCTGTTCAAGGCCGTAGAGTCGGCAGCGGCGATGCCCGACGGAACCCTGCAGCTCAAGCACCCGGGTGGGCCGACGGTGCTGCGCTTTGCGGATGCGAAAACCGCGGCGAAGTGGGCGGAAAAAATCCGTTCGCCGAAAACCCTCGTGGACAAGCTCGGGCTGAAACCGGGACTCCGCGTGGCGGTGCTCGGCATAACGGACCAGGATTTCCTGGCGCAGGCCGCCGCGCGGTTGGGTGGCGGGCTGGCGATGAAGCCCGGATCCGGGCTGGACCTGGTCTTTCACGCCGCCGACAGCGCGGCGGAACTGGCAGAACTGGCGGACCTCAAGGCCTGCCTGCAGCCGGCCGGGGCAATCTGGGTCGTCTCGCTCAAAGGGCAGGCGGCGAAAATCAAGGATACCGATGTCATGCGGGCGGCCCGCGCCGCCGGGTTGGTGGACAACAAAGTGTGCAGCTTCTCGGCAACGCATACGGCCCTTCGGCTCGTGATTCCGAGGGCCGCCCGCGAGGCCGGCAAATCGAAGTGACCCGCCGGCCGCTCGCAATCGTCCCATTTGTGCCAGCCGGCGTTTGACATCCGCGCGGCCAGCACCCGGCGGGACCGCGTCGCTACAAGCCATGCGCAAGTTTCACCAAGGCCAGCGCAGAACCGGCGGCGCGACTGTGCCAGACTCCGGGCATGCCGTTGCCCGACCCCCTGCGCCTGTTCCAGGAATGGTTTGCGGAGGCCCGTGATCGTGAAAGGACGGATGCCACGGCCATGGCGCTGGCCACCGCCGACGCCTCGGGCCAGCCCGCGGTACGCATGGTGTTGTTGAAGGCGGTCGATGCGCGCGGCCTCGTGTTCTACACGAACCTCGGCAGCCCGAAGGCGGAGAATCTGCGCGCCAATCCCCGCGCGGAGCTTTGTTTTCATTGGCCGGTGCTCGAGCGGCAGGTGCGCGTCGCGGGGATGGTGGAGGCGGTGACCGACGAGGAAGCGGACGGCTATTTCGCCACGCGCCCCCGGCTCAGCCAGCTTGGCGCGTGGGCTTCATGGCAATCGAAGCCCATGAACGGGCGTTACGAGCTGGAACGCGCAGTTGCGCGCGAATCGGTGCGATTTGGCCTGGGCAGGGTTCCGCGGCCGGCGTTCTGGTCCGGCTTTCGCGTGGTGCCGGCGCGCTTCGAATTCTGGCAGCAGCGGCCCTTCCGCCACCACGACCGCGAACGTTACACACGGATCGGCGAGAAATGGCACCACGAGTGGCTGTACCCCTAATTGGGATCACACCGACTGGCTGATCCACAGCCTGGATCAGGCGATCGGTGGGTGTCGGTGTGCCCCTCGACCGGCTCGGGGTCCTGAGCTGAATGGCGCTAAGTTAAGGCGGTCGCTCGTTCCGACCCAGCCCGCCCTGCGGGCACCTCTCTTGATCCGGAGCTATCCAATTCGAGGTGGAGCGACCTGCTCCCCAGGGCGCTTTCTTCGCAGCGGACGTCCTCAGCGCGTTGGGGAGCAACGCGCTCCACCAGGTGATCGTCGATTTCAGATCGACGACAGAGCGTCGGTGTGGAAACCGACGCTAGGTTTGCCTGCTTCGTGAGTCCTTGTCGGCGAAATGGAAATCGCCGACCACCAAAAGGTGGAACGCGCTGACCTCAGCGCGGTGCCGCGAAGCCGCTCCGAGCCAGCGCCTTGGGGTCAAGTCGCTCCACCTTCCATTGCATGGTTCCGGCTTAGCGCCATTCGATCCTGAGCTTGTCGAATGGAGAAACCGGCGCCCACCGACTCTTGGGAAACAGCGGCGCTGTAGCCGGCCTCGCTGAGGCCGGTGCGGGATCACCGACCCCGGCGACCACCACACCGTTGCTTCCGGACCGGAGCAAAACGTGTTTTGCGGCTTGGGGCTGAATCGTTTGGCTCAGGCTTCCGCTTCGCCCGTGACGACATCGCCGCCCTTCACGGTCACTTTTTCGAGGATGCCGGCCTTCACCTTGCCGGCGAGGGCGGCATTGGTGCGGAGCGCCTCCTTGGCGGCCTCGCGGCCCTGGCCGACGAGTTCGCCGTTGAAGGCAATCCACGCGCCCTTCTTCTCAAGGACCTTGTGGTCGAGGCCGAGGTCGATGAGCGAGCCGGTCGCCGAGATGCCCTCATCGTACATGATGTCGAACTCGCACTCGGTGAACGGCGGGGCGACCTTGTTCTTCACCGCCTTGATTTTCGTGCGGTTGCCGATGACCTTTCCGTCGGGCGTCTTGAGCTGGTCCTTGCGGCGGATGTCGAGGCGGACGGACGCGAAGAACTTCAGCGCGCGGCCACCGGAGGTTGTCTCGGGATTGCCGAACATCACGCCGATCTTCTCGCGGATCTGGTTGGTGAAGATGCACACGCAGTTCGTCTTGCTGACGACCGCCGTGAGGCGGCGCATGGCCTGCGACATGAGGCGGGCCTGGGCGCCGACGGTGGCGTCGCCCATCTGGCCATCGAGCTCGGCCTTGGTGGTGAGCGCGGCGACGGAGTCGAGGATGATGACGTCGATGGAGTTGGAGCGGATCAGCGTCTCCATGATGTTGAGCGCGTCCTCGCCGGAATCGGGCTGCGAGACGAGCAGGTCGTCGAGGTTCACGCCGACCACCTTGGCATATTTCGGGTCGAGCGCATGCTCGACGTCGATGAAGGCGGCGAGCCCGCCCTGGCGCTGGGCCTCGGCGATGACGCTCAGGCAGAAAGTCGTCTTGCCGGAGGATTCCGGCCCGTAGATCTCGATGATGCGGCCCTTGGGCAGCCCGCCGACCCCGAGCATGAGGTCGATGGCGAGGGAGCCGGTGGAGAGCGTTTCGACCTTCATCTTGGCGTTGCTGCCGAGGCGCATGATCGAGCCCTCGCCGAACTGCTTGGTGATGCTCGAGACCGCGAGCTCGATGTTTTTCTCGCGAGCGGGATTGGCCGTTTTCTCGGTCGTGGCGACGCGGGCGTCGGATTTGGATTTATCAGCTTTGGACATGGGGGACACGGGTGGGATGGGTTTCTTGGCCCATTTATACCGCAGGGAAATGACAACGGTATGTCAGGAGACATTTGCCCGGGTCGCGGCGCGGGCAAGGACGGATTGAGAAAAACCGCCGGTCAGCTGGCGACGGCGGGCGACTTGTTGACCCCGAAGGCGAACCATACCGCCAACCCGAGACAAAGAATGCTCACGGCATAGTTCCACTTGAGCTTCTCGCCCAGCACGAGCCAGGCAAAGCCGACAAACACCACGAGGGTGATGACTTCCTGGATGATCTTGAGCTCATAGCCCGTGAACCGGCCGTAGCCCATCCGGTTGGCGGGGATCATGAGGCAATATTCGAAGAAGGCGATGCCCCACGAAATCAGGACCGTCAGCCAGAGCGGCTTGTCATGGAGGAACTTCAGGTGGCCATACCACGCGAAGGTCATGAAGACATTGGAGAGGGTGAGGAGGAGGATCGTGGGCATGGCGGGAGGATGGCCTGCGGCACGAATGGGGCAAGGAGGAGGTGGAGACCTGAGACCTGAGACCTGAGCCGGACTCATGCAATTGAGGTGGAGCGACCTGCTCCCCAGGGCGCTTCTTTCGCAGCGAACGTCCTCAGCGCGTTGGGGAGCAACGCGCTCCACCATTTGGTGCAAACGTTCCCGTTCTGAAAATGAACCTCAACTGCAAGCTTTTGGCTGAGACCTGAGTTTCAGCTTTGGGCGCTACGATTTTCGATTCCGGATCGCAAGGTCCTCGTCCTGTTTTCCTTCGTTCGCTTGGCCATGGTGACGAAGATGGCAATCAACTCGTCGGCTTCCTTCCAGATTGGCGACACCAGCGATGGAGCGATGGCACAATCTTCTCGCAGCAACTCCAGCCAAAGCTGGGTTTCGTCCGCTTCCTGGGCACACAATTCAACCTTGGCGATAAACTCCTCCGCGTTGCGTGCGCGCGAACTTTCCCGGTAGTTCGCGGCAACGGAGGTTCCAGAGCGCAGCAGCTGCCTGCCCAAAACACGCAATTCATCCCGCCGCTTGTCCAACCCGACATAGAACCGGACGACAAGGCTCGCGAAAGCCTTGGTTCGTTGCCGCAGATCATCCTTGCGTTCGGTATTTGTGTTCACACCCACACTGAAATCGGCCGCCCCCATCGTTCCAACCCACGCCCGTAATTTCTCCGTAACCAAGTCGCCGGTCCGGGGCCAGCCTTCAGGTCTCAGGTTTCCGGTCTCAAGTCTCGCGCCGCCCGTCGGCGCCGGCCTCAGCTCTCCGTCAGCGCGTAAACCGCGAACGATGGCAGCCAGTGGGCGCGGTTGAAGTCGTTGACGTCGATCATCGGCAGGGCCGCCTCGAGGTGGCGCACGGCTGCGTCGCGGGCGCGCTCCTGGCGCGGGTCCGACTGGGCGAGGGACAGGGAAAGCCGACGCCAGCACCACGCCCGGTTCAGGTTGAGGCCGATGAGATGGGCGATCTTGGGGTCGGAGGGGTTGCTGACGCGCACGGGCGTGAAGAGCTTCACCGGCTCGCCGGTATGGAGGTTTGGCAGGAAGCGGCTGAGCCAGCGGCTGAAGGCGTCGGGGGGCAGGACCGCCGCCATGACCTCGGCCTCGGTCAGCGCGGGCGACAGGAAATCCTCGCCGGAGGGCTCCCAGCGCGCGCCGTAGTCGGTGTCGTGGCCGAACCAATAGGCCATGCGGCTGGTGCAGAAAAGCTTCAGCTCCTGGTCGTCGGCCGCGCGGGCGTAGTCGAGGGCGAGTTTGACCGCGAAGGCGGTGTTGTTATGCACGCCATGGCGAACGGGGTGGGTGAGGGCGGGCAGGTAGGTGAGGAGGCCCCCGCGCATCACGTCGACAAGAGGCGTCAGGTTTTTGGCCAGCGCCGGGTCATGCCGGACCAGTTCCTCGGCCAGCTTGAGCAACCAGGCCCAGCCATAGGGACGTTCGAAAAACCCCCGGCCTGGTGCGCGAAAATAGGCGGCTTCGGCGACCATGTTTTCCGCCGACAGGTGGACGCGCAGCACGCGGTCGATTTCGCCCCGCTCGGGCAGGTCGGGAAAAAGGCGGGCCAGCCGGGCCAGCATGCAATGCTGGTGCACGCACGAGTGCCAGTCGTAGCTGCCATAGAACGCCGGGTGCAGGTCGCGGGGCGCCCGGGCATCGGCCTGGTCGTTCAACGCGTGGGTCAGCAGGTGCGGGTATTCCCGGCCGATGTTGGCGAGGCCAAGCCGCGCATATTCCGAGGCTTGGGCGGGCGAAAGGGCGGGAAACGAGGTCGGCACAGGGGGTCCACTAAAGGGAATGAAAGTTTAAGTTGAAGAAGAAACCCTGCCGCATAGGTTGTGCCGAATCCAAGTTTTCCGCACACCATGAAAATCAAAGCCTACCTGAAGCCGTCCTGCGGCTGGTCCAACGGAGTCCGCGCCATCATGCGCAAGCACGGCCTGGAATACGAGGACATCGACATCATCAACAACCGCGCCAACTACGAGGAGATGGTGCGCAAGTCCGGGCAGCCGCTGTCGCCCTGCGTCGAGATCGACGGGGTGATGCTGGCGGACATTTCCGGCGAGGAGGTCGAGAACTACATGCTGGCAAACAACCTCGTGCAGCCCAGCAGCGCCGCCGTTCCGGTTGCGACCAACGCCGGTTGTTCCGACGAGGAACATGCCCGCCAGCAGGCCAAGCCGGTGCGGTTCTTCTGAAACCTGAGACCTGAAAAACAACGGGCCGGTCGTCAGACCGGCCTTTTTGTTTGATCGTATTCGTAGGGGCGCAGTCTTGCTGCGCCCGGCTTGCCACGGGCGAGGGCGCAGCAAGACTGCGCCCCTACCATTCCATGCCGTTTTCCAAACCCATCCCCGGCTCCTCCGGTGAAGTGCTGACCACTTTGCCCTCGGCCTATCAGCCGCATGCGGCGACGGGACTGCTGCACCTGCCGCGCTTCATCGCGAAATGCAAATACGTGAAGGAGCACGGCGCGCTGCCGGCGAGCTACGCCAGGAACTACAAGCGCGGGATGGACCGCTTTCTCTGCCAGCACCTCGGCGTCGAGCCGGCGGCGGTGGAAAAGCTCGTCCACGATTGCCTCGTTGCCGGCGAGGGCGACGCGGCCATCGACGCGAAACTGCGGGCGCTGTTCCCCGCCGACGTGCGGGCGGCGAAGTGGAACCGCGAATACGTGCAAAAAGGCATGACGCCCTCCGGCCGCGACTTCCTGAAGGAGGCGCTGACCAACATGGGCTGCGCCGACCGCGTCGACCAGATCGTGAGCGTCGTGGACCTGATCGAGTTCGACGAAGGACGGATCGAGTAAGCCGAATGGCAGCCGGAGCAGCCGTTCCCGGTGGCGGCGCAAGATCATCGCCGGTGCTCGAACGGCGCCACCGTTTGCAGCATGGGCTTCGGTTTGCGCGGCAGCCAGCGGGAGACGTCGCGTTTGTAGTCCTCGTACATCGCGCCGAATTGCCGGCGCAACGCGTTTTCTTCGTAGAGCACGACCAGGAGATGGAGCGAGCAGACGAGGCAGACCCAGTACACGCCGATATCTCCCGACCGGAGGAAGAGGCCCTCGCCGCCCACGAATGCGAGCAGGCCGAGGTACATTGGGTTGCGCACCCATTTGTAGAGCCCGCGGCGCACGAACTTGACCGGCGGGTCGAAGGGCGCCGGCGTCCCGCGTCCCCGGCTGATGAAGATCCAGACGCAGGCCAGCATGGTGATTGCGCCGAGGGCCACGAGAACCGCGCCGCCAAACTGGGGCGCGGCCCACGCGGCGGGCCACTGGGCGTGTCGCGCAAAAAACCGCAGGGGCAGCCACCCGGCGAACAGGGCGAGGAAGGCCCCGCCGTACACGAGGGAGCGCAGGGTGAGCAGGAAGGTTTTCAAGGTGGAACCGTGGGAGGGGCTTTATGCCCCGACACGAAATTACGCCATATCCCGTCGGGGCGTAAAGCCCCTCTCACCTTCGGCCCAACGGATCCACCGATTCCTCATGGTCCGGGCGGCGACTGCAGGATCAAGTCGGCACCCAGCGCCCCGAGGCCCTCGCCCTGGTGGAGGCGCAGCATTTCAATGTTTTCGCGCACCAGCGCGCCCATGCTGTCGCAACGCAGGTAGCGCGGTGACCGGAAATGCTCGGCAAGCCCGTTCCGCAGGCTCTGCACATTCTCCTCCGGCGCGATGGGGTCGCGCTCCATCGCGGCCAGCAGGGCATTGAGGCGCGTGGCGGACAACTCGGCCCGCGCGAGGATAAGCGACTGTTCCTCGCGCTGGTACTGCAGCGCGGTTTGCGGGTGGAGGTGCTTCACGCAAAAAAGGGCGAGCTTGCTGTTCTCCTTGAAGAATTGCGGGAGGTAGAAGTTCTTCCGCCCGTGATAGGACTGCTGGTCGAAGTCCATGGCCCGGATGCGCACCTGCCAGCCTTCGAAGTCGGGCGTGAGCACGATGACATAGTTGTAGCTGCGCATGTCGCCCAGGAGGCGCACGAAACACCGCTCGTTGAACTTCACGAGCTCCTTGGCGATGCGGATGGGCTTGAGCTCGCGGTTCTCGAGCCACCGGTCGATGAAGATGTCGCCGGGCACGCCGGCGATGTGTTCCTCGACGAGGGTGTTGCCGTGCGTGAGGAAGTTGAGGCGGTTCGGCGAGAGGAGGTGCTCGAGTTCGAGCCCGTAAACCCGCGAGGCGTCGGCCTGCTTGATGTAGAAGTAGTCGGGATTGTCGTTGAACGCGTTGACGATGCGGATGCGAAACGGCATCGAGTTGCCAAAGGTGCAGAAGTCCACGCGGTCGATGTAGAGGTGCTGCATCACTGAGAAGTCGCCATCCACCCGCAGGAGGGCGTAGATCCGCTTCAGGTCCTCGTTGAGCGCGGGAATTTCCTCAGCCGTGTAAGCGACCGAATCCCACAGCGTCGGCCGCCCCGCGCTGTCCATCATGGGCACGGCCTCGTGAAAGTGGCGCAGTCGCTCGTAGGTGACCGGGAGGTCACGTTCGCGCCGATAGCGCTGGAGGTAGGCGCGCAGGTCGGCCCCGATCGGGTAGGTCGGTTTCTTGCGGGTGCGAAAGGGGGCCTGCGAAGGGGTGGAGTCGTCCATCCGGGGCGGAATCTGGCCGGGTTCGCGGGTGGTGGCAATCCCGGCGTCATTTGCTGGATGTAGGGTCGGACCTTTGTCCGACCTCGCGCGAAAGGTCGGCGCAAGCGCCGACCCTACATCCAAACAATCGATCGAACCAAACGGACCCAACAATGCGGAGGGGATAGGATTTGACTCGGAAAACGTTGGTGCGCAGAACGCCGGAATTCATTCCGGCCCTCCCGCATATTCTCCCGGCCAGCCTCCCTTCACGATGTCAACCGGTGGAAAAAAATCTTTGGCCGCACCGGGTTCCTGGGTCTTTCTTCTCGTCGGACTCGCGGCATTCCTCGTGTTCCTCCACGGCCATGTGTCCGTTTACTCCCGCACGACCGGCATCACCCAACTCCTGAGGGTGGGACGCGAATTTGACGACGCCGGGCTCGCGGTTTTCCGGGCCACCCCCAAGCAGATCGACAGTCCCCTGGGCTTTGATGGCCAGTTCTACGCCGAGATGGCGTTGGATCCGCTCTTGCGCGACCCGCACCTGCGGGAGGCCATTGATAGCGCGGAGTATCGCGGCCGGCGCATCCTCATGCCGTGGCTGGCGTGGTTGGGGGGATGGGGGCGGCCCTTTTGGATCCTGAATGTTTATGCCGCGCTCAATCTGGTCTTTTGGGTGGGCTTTGCGGTGATGATGGGCCGGCTCTTCCGGCCGCATGGCTGGGCGGGACTCGCCGGATTTACCGCCATGCTGATGACCTGCGGCATCATCGAGTCCATGCGGTCGTCGCTGACGGATTTTCCGAGCTTTGTCGTCATGACCCTCGCCATGATGATCGGGGGGAAGGGGGGAGCCGGCGTGCTGGCCCTGGCGGCCCTGATCCGTGAAGCCAGTGTAATCAGTGTGGTTGCGCTCTGGCGATACCGTCCGCCTTGGTTGAAGGCAGCCAGGCACAACCTGGCCCTCGGGCTGATTGCGGCTTTGCCGCTGGTGCTGTGGTCCGTCTATGTGCACCTGCGTCTGGCTGACCCGGTGGCCAGGGGCGCCGGTGGCAACTTCGCCTGGCCCCTGCAGGGCATGGTCGCCAAGCTCGGCGAATTCAGCGTGGCCGCGGTGGACGGCACGATTGACTGGCGGGATTGGTATACCGAGTTCTATGCCAGCGAAGCCCTGCACGCGGTGCTGACCATCGTTTCGGTGCTGACGCAGATTGTCTACCTGCTGACCCACCGCAATTGGGACAACCTGATCTGGCGGACGGGCGCGTGCTTCATCCCGTATTTTTTGTGCATCAGTCATGTTTCCTGGGAAAGCCACTTCACCATCACCCGGCATGCCCTGGCGATCACGCTGGCCTTCAATCTCATCCTGGCGATGCGGCCGGGCCGGGCCTGGCTGGCTTGGTTTCTCCTCGGCAATTGTTTTGTGCCCTATGGCATCCACCTTTTCAAGGTGCAGCACATGGGCTCCGGCACGTATACGGTGATGGGACCGGCCCCCGAGGCCGCTTACAAGGTCGTGCCGGCCCGCCCGACCGATCCCGCCCTCAGCGTCCGCTTTGAGAAGGGGTGGTGGATGCTGGAATGGAACCGCCTGCACTCCTGGCACTGGAGCACGGCGGAACGAGCGTCGCTGACGGTCGTCAATCCGACGGAGCGGCCGGCACGGGTCCGTCTGGCCTTTTTTCTCCGGAGCAAAACCGTCCGGGACTTGAGCATCAGCGTGCGCGGCGCCGAGATCTGGGCCACGCCGGCACTGCAGGCGGAACAGTCCGTCGAAACCCCAACATTCCTGATTCCGCCCGGCGCCACCGTGGTCGATTTCGAAACCAGGGTGCCTCCGCTTCAGCCCACCGGCTCGGAAATCCGCCCGCTGACATTCATGCTCAAGGATGTGGAGATCAGGCTTTCCCCGGCGCCCCCGGACGGTTGATCAGGTTGCTGCCACCGTCCCGGTGAAGCGTGAGCCTGGTTCATTTGGACCGATCGGGCTTCGAATGAAGGGTCAGCGCGCTTGCGCTGACTTTGTGCGCGAGTTCGGCCCAAGGGCCGACCTGCACCAAAACCGCGGGGTCAAACGCGGTTGCTCCGGGGTTGCCTCGTCTCCGGGTCCGGGTTGTCGTCGGGGTCCATGTCCCCGCGTACCAAATTCCCCACGCTGTCTCCCGTGGCGGCCTGGCGGCTGGTGCGGATCGTCCTGATCGCGGTTTTCGTCTTCCTGGTGGGACGCCATTGGTATCCGTACTACGGGTTCACGGGGCTGTTGCAGGCGGATATCCAGAGCGAGAAACTGCTGCCCGCCAGCCTGCGCGACACGCCGATTTTCATTCACCCGCACATCGGCCGTTACGACGGGGTTTATTACGCCCAGATTGCCACCAGCCCGGCGTTGCGGGATCCGGAATTGAAGGTGGCGGTGGACGACCTGGGGTACCGCGCCCGGCGCATTTTGCTCAGTGCGGTCGCGTGGGCGGTGGGCGGTGGGGATCCGGTCCGGGCCGTGCATGTTTATGCCTGGTTGAATATCGTCGTCTGGTTCGCGCTCGCCGGGGTGCTCTGGCGGCTGTTGCCGGTCGAGGCCGGCGGGCGGGCGGCGTTCGCGTTCGCGGCGCTGCTTTTTGCCGGCGGCACGCTGGCCAGCGTGCGACTGGCGCTGACGGATCTGGCGGCCATGACGCTGCTGGCCGCGGCGCTGCTGGCCGGGGAACGAAACCGGCCCGCCTTGGCGGCCGTGTTGACGGGCTTGGGCGGACTGGCGCGGGAGACGGCGATGCTGGGCTTGGCCGCGTTGCTGCCGGAACGCCCGACGGATTTCCGTTTGTTGGCCCGGCGGGCCGGCTTGTTCCTGTTGGCCGTGATCCCGCTGGCGGGCTGGTCCTGGTATGTCTGGTCGGCGATCGCCTCCGCCAGCGCGGGCACGGCGAACATCGGCTGGCCGCTCGGCGGGTGGATCCTGCGCTGGCAGGAACTCCTGCGGTTGAGACAGGCGGAACCGAACAACTGGCTGGTGGTGACCGCGTGGCTCGACAGCTTCGCGCTGCTGGCGCAGATGGCCTACATCCTGGTGCGGCCGGAGTGGCGCAGCCCGTGGTGGCGGGTCGGGTTCTTTTTCACGCTGCTGAGCCTTTGTCTGGGTTGGGCGGTGCTGGAAGGAGTGCCCGGCGCGGCGGTACGCGTGCTCCTGCCGCTGACCCTGGCGTTCAACGTGCTCGCCTGCCGGCGCCGCGCGGCGGTGGTTTGGCTGGTGCTGGGCAACCTGTCGATTTTCGGCGGGCTGCTGTCGCTCTGGGCTCCGCCCGCGCAGCCGCACACCCTGGCCGTCCGGAGCGCCTGGGGCCGGAGTTGCGTGCTGGAGACCGACCAGCGCTGGCAGGTGGCCGAGTGGAACAGCAAGTGGCGCTGGTCCTGGTGCGACGAGGCGGGAGGAGTGCGCTTGCGCATCTGGCCGTGGCCAGACCGCGCGCGGGTGCAACTCCAAGTGCGGGGGATAACGCCGCGCGAGCTCGAGGTCTGGCACGACGGCACGCAGGTCTGGCAGGGCTCGATCGGCGACCGGCCGGAATGGATCACGCTGCCCGAGTTGCCGGTGACGCGTGGCAACCTGGTGCTGGAACTGCGCAGCGCGGGCCCTTCAACCCCCGACGGCGCCGCCGGCAGGGAGCGCACCATCAGCTTCGCCTGCTTCGGCGCGCGGCTGGTCGAATAGGGGGCCTGCCCGGCTGCCTGCGGTCGATGGCCCGGCTGCCAGCAGGCGTTCAACCAGGGCCAGCAAGCAAGCGCGCAGCGACTGGCTGCGCTCGGCGAAGGCGCGCTGGTGCGCCTCATATTCGGCGCGGCCTGCCATGGTCTCGATCGCGATCGGCGCATAGCCGAGCGCCCGCAGATCGTAGGGACTGGCGCGCATGTCCACCTCGCGGATGTCCCGGGCCAGCGCGAAGCAGTCGGCGATGAACTCGGCGGGCGGGAACGGCGCGAGTTTGAAGGCCCACTTGTAGAGGTCCATGTTGGCGTGCAGGCAACCGCGCTGCTCGAACTGCGCGACCGTCGCGCGTTCGGGTTGCAGGCGGTTGAGCGGGCGGGCGGACGCGGTAAAAAAGCGAAAGGCGTCGAAGTGCGAACAGCGAATGGGCTGCGCCTCGACGATGCGGGCGAGTTCGTCCGGCGGAAAACGCAGCGGCCAGCGGCCATGGCGGATCTCGTCGGGCGCCTGGCGGTAGACCATCGCCCATTCATGCAGGCCGAAGCAGGCAAATTGCGGCGGGCGTTCCGCGGTGGCGCGCAGCAGGCCCGCGAGCCAGACGAGGGTGTCCCGGCGCTTCGGATCGAAGGCGGATGGGTCGAGCATCACGCCTGTCGACGGTTCGGCGTCACGGACGATTTCCACCTCGCGGTATTCCGGCCAGCGCAGGAATTCGCGGGCGGCTGCACCCTGCAGGAGGACGTCTGGCCCGGGATGCCAGCGGCGCAGCCAGCTGGGCCGGAAACGGTAATATTCGAACAGGAAGTCCTCGACCGGGTGCTTTTCGCCGCGCGCCTGCCGCGCCTGGTGCGGATCGGTCCATTCACGCACGCGCTGTTCGTGTGCCGTGCGGCGGGCAAGCCAGTCCGTTTCCGCGAGGACGCGGAAACCGGAAGAGACCTGAGACCTGAAACCTGAAACCTGAAAGGGTGCAGCCACGAGAAGAGATGGTTGGAAGCGAAAGGGCTGGGATTGGATTCAGGGCTCAGGTTTCCGGGTCGGCGTCTCTTGCGTCTACGGCCACACGATGACGGCGGTGCCGGCGATGATCAGCAGGCAGCCGGTTGCGGTCTTGAGATTGAGCGATTCGCCCAGGATGAGCGCGGCGAGGATGATCGTCAGGGCCAGGCTGGATTTGTCCAGGGCACTGACGATCGACGCCGGGCCGGCCTGCAGGGCCTTGAAGTAGAACAGCCACGAGGCACCGGTGGCGAAGCCGGACAACACCAGGAACAGCAGCGAGCGAGGGGCGATCGCGGCGACCGCGCCGAGGTTGCCTTGCGCGGCGACTACGACCCAGGCGAGCACGAGGATCACCACGGTGCGTACGGCCGTCGCGACGTTGGAATCGACACCCTTCACGCCAAGCTTGGCGAGAATGGCGGTAAGGGCGGCGAAGACCGCCGAAAGGAGAGCATAGGTCCACCACATGGGAGAGAACCATTAGACCTGAAACCTGGGACCTGACACCTGAAAATGGGCCGCAGTCGTCCAATTGTCAGGTCTCAGCGGGAATCATGCAGTTGAAGCGCCGTTTCGCTCGGTGGCGAACCGACCGAAAGGTGGTCGTCGATTTCCATATCGACGACAAGGACTCACGAGGCGTGCGAACCTGGCGTCGGTGTAGAAACCGACGCCCACCAACTGCATGATACCGGCTCAGGTTTCAAGTCGCAGGCTTCGCCTTGGCGAGCAGCCGCCGCACGCCCTCGATGGGGGCGGCGGTGATGAAATTCAGCGTGACGGGCCACGGGGGATTGGCGGCGAGCGCCTGGATGGCGGAAACCGCGGGAGCGCGATTGAGAATCGCGCCGCTCACGCCGCAGGGCACGGTCATGGCGGGAAAAAGCTTGGCGGTGACGAGGCGGGCCTGCCCGACCAGCTCCGTGAGCGTTTCGGTTACGGCCACCTGGGCGGGAGCGCAACCGTGGGCGGCCAGGTCGATGACGAGCGGCGCGAAGGCCGTGATGCGCGCGTTGGCCGCGGGATCGGTATAGAAATAGCGCGAGTTGGCCGCGGCATCCGCGAGCCCGGTGTGAGCCTTGAGCTTGGCGCCCAAGTCCGAGGGAGGCGCCCAGCCTTGGAGTTCCAGCATCGCCAGGGCAATGCCGCGCCGGCCGAGGTCGAACCCGCTGCCGGCATCGCCGAGTTTCCAGCCCAGGCCGCCGGCGTAGTGCACGGAACCATCGGGCGCGCGCGCGGCGACGAACGACCCGGTGCCGGCGTGCAACACGAGGCCCGGCGCGCCACCGGTGGCGAGTTCGAGCACCGGCAGCGAATCGGCCGCCGCCACCACGCGGCCAAACCCGTCCAGGGTGGCCGCGAGTTCCTGCCAGAAGGCCGTGGCGCCAGCCATGTAGAGGTGAGTGGCCGTGACGGGCGATGGGCGCGAGGCGAGCGGCGAAAGGGCGAGCAGTTCCTTCAGTCCGGCGAGGAGGATTTCGCGCGCCTTTTCGGGGCCGACCTGGCTGGGATTGCAGCCGGCGACGGCATGGCGGGCAACAATGGCTCCGGCGGCATCGACGAGGATCAACTCGGTCTTGGTCCCGCCGCCGTCGACGCCGATCTTGAGCAGGGGAGTCGTGAAATCGGTCATCGTGAAATCAGGAATCGTGAAACTTGGTCCCGGCGCCCGCGACGCCCATGGCCGTCCGATGCTACGCCAGCTGGCGGCTGAGGCGGCCCTTGTAACGTTTGCCGAGTTCGCGGTTGTACGCGATGGCGTCGGGCATGTTTTGGCTGCGAAGTACCGGCAGGGGATGGTTGCCGGTCCTCAGCCATTCGAGGGTTTCCAGCATCAGCAGGTTCAGCAGCGTGGCCCCGATCAGCGTCGACGTCGGCCCGGCCTTTGGCAGCGGCTGGCCGGGGTGGGTGGCGGCGCCGAGCTCGACGATGGCGTCGCCAGCGGGGCCGAGGTTGTCCAGGGTGTAGTCCGCAATCTCGTGCAGCTTCTTCCCGCCCGGGTGCACCGTGGGCGTGGTCTTGGCCATGGCGACGCTGGTGAGCGCGACGACGGTCATCTGTTTCTGGCGCGCGTACAGGGCGACCTCGACGGGGGAGGAATTCTTGCCGGAGTTGGAAATGACGATGATGGCTTCGCCCGCCAGGAGGCCGTGCGCGCGATCGTAGCGTTCCGCCAGCCTGGTGCCGTAGCCGACGAGGTTCTCAATGAAGCCACCGGTCGGGTCGTAGATTCCGCTGACGCAAACGAGTCCGCCCGCGCGACCGATGATTTCGCGGCCTATCACTTCGCTGTGGCCGCTGCCGAAGGTGTGGATGACCCCGCCATTGGCGACGGATTGGCCCAGGACCGCGCCGAGTTTCTTCAACGTCGGCGCATTGACCTCCCGGGCACGGGCGAGCAGGGCGGTGGCGTTGGAATAGTAGGAATCGGCAAGGGAGGCCATGGGCGGCAGGGGGAGGCGCGGCCACCCAAACACATCGCGGCGCGGGGCGCCGTAAAAATCTTCAGGCTCGCTGCCGGCCCGCGGTCGGGTGGTGGAACACCCCATGGCGGTCGGCCGGCCATTCCGTAGGATGGGAAGATGCAGATCCCGTTTCCGGATGGCGGCGCCACCGAGGAAAGCGATGCCTGGCCACCGTCGGAAGGGCCTCCCGCCGCCGAGCTGGTGCCGGTCGAGCCCCCGCCGGCCAACGTGGCGCGCAAGCCGACCCGGCTCGAAATCATCCTGATCGCGCTGGCGGTGCTGGCTTGCCTCGGAATCGCGCGTACCGTCTTCCTGCCCATCCTGCTGGCCTGCATGCTGACGATGACCTTGAAGCCATGGATCAACTGGCTGGCTGATCATTGGATCCCGCGGCCGCTCTCCGCGGCGGTGGTTCTCGCGGTGGTGGTGGCGGGCGTTGGCGAGGCTTTCTTCCACCTCGGCCGGCCGGCCGTGCAATGGGTGGATGACGCCCCGCAACACCTCGTCGAATTGCGGCAGCGCGTGCAAAAGGTCGTTCCTTTGATCACGCGTTTCAGCCCGGTGGCGACGGCGGTGAGCAACCTGGGCGCCACCGAGGAGGAGCGGCGGGCGGAACAGAATAAAACGCCGACGGTGCAGATCAAGGACGGCCATGGCGCCACGGTGATCCTCAATTGGACCGGAATGCTCCTGGTCGGCATCGGCGAGACGCTGGTGCTGGCCTACCTGTTGCTGGCCTCGGGCGACCTGTTCCTGCAAAAACTGGTCCACGCCATGCCCACGATGAGCGACAAGAAGCGAGCCGTCGTCATCAGCCGCGAGATCCAGCAGAATATCTCCAACTACTTTTTTTCCATTTCGCTGATCAACCTGGGGCTGGGCAGCGCGGTGAGCCTCGGCCTGTGGATCATGGACGTGCCGAATCCCGTGATGTGGGGCCTGTTCGCCGCCCTGTTGAACTACCTGCCCTACTTCGGCCCGATCATCGGGGTCGCCACGCTGGGGATTGTGGGGGTGCTGGCCTTCGATTCGGTGTGGGCCGGGCTCCTGCCGCTCGGCTGGTATCTGGCGCTCCACCTGCTCGAGGCGAACTTTGTCACTCCCATCCTGCTGGGTCGCCGCTTCACCCTGAATCCCGTCGTGATCTTCGCGTCCCTGCTGTTCTGGACCTGGCTGTGGGGCGTGCCGGGCGCGTTGTTGTCGGGTCCGATTCTGGTCTCGCTCAAGGTGGTCTGCGACCGGATGCCGCGCCTCAATCAGCTGGGCGAGTTGCTGGCGGGCTGAGCGGCGCGAGAAGGATGGCATTGCCGCCCACGATCAGGGGCGCGGCTTCCGCACCGGCGGGCTACCGGTGGGGAACGCGAACGCTGCGGCCGGGAGATCGCAACCATCCTGGCGGGGCCGGCCACCACGCCAGGCAAAATGCCCGCCTTTATGACTGGCGGTTGCGGCCGAGCAGCAGGCCGAGCACGAGGGCCACCCCGGCGGCAATGGCGATCGTCTGGTACGGATTGTCGCGGATCACCCGGTCGGTTTGCTTCGCGCCGGCGACGACCTTCTTGCGGGTGTCGTCGTAGATTTCGCCCATGCGTTCATGGGCGGCGTGGTAACGGGAGCGCAGGGCGCTAACGGCATCGGCGGTGTGTTCGGAGATGGAGCCGGCGACCATCCGCTCGGCTTCGACAACGAGTGCGCGAAGCTCACTGAGCAGTTCCTGGGGAGTCTGGGTGGCAACCTTGTTGTTTTTCATGGGAGGGGAATTTGACGGTGAAGGAAGGAAATCAGGGAGTCGGCGACCGGCCGCGCAGCAGCGAGAAGACGAACAGCACGAGGAAGACGACGAAGCAGATCTTCGCGATCAGGGCGGAGGTGCCGGCAATGACCCCGAAGCCGAGGATGCCGGCAAGCAGGGCGATGAGGAGGAAGGTGACAGCGTAACCTAGCATGGGAGTGAAGGCCGCGAGGGCCGTTAGAGGTGAGCTTTGATCCGGGCGAGGATTTCGTTCTGGAGGGAATCCTCCCCGAAGGTGCCGGCCCGGATCTTGAGTTTGGTGGCAACGTCGGAGATTTTTTCGAGATAGAGTTCGACCTTTTTGTCGGCCGCCGTGCGGGTCACGTATGTGGCGACAAGGGCATCCTGTTGCGTGCTGATGCGCGCGAACTGCAGGTCGGCAATGGCCAGGTCGACGGCCCGTTTGCTTTGTTCGAGGCCGGCGCCCAGCGTCGTGTCGAGGTCACCGCGCACATAGGCGACGGCGGCTCCGGCCCCGGCCCCGGCGGCGACCGCCATGCAGCCGGCGTGGACGGCAACGGAAGCCAGCAAGGCTGCGGCGATCAGGGAGAGCGCGAGCCGGATGTCCGGAGGAGTCTGGCTGGTTTTCATGGCGGGAACGGTTGGATGGAGCACGCGGGATCCGTGGGGCGTTACCTGGTCGTGCTCGCCTTGACCCGCGAATAGGCGTCCTGGGTGCGGGTCCAGGCGTCGGTCACGCGGTCCTTCATTTGGTCCCAAGTGTCGCGGGAGGCGTTGTACAGGTCGGAGATCGCGGACTTCAGCGCCGTGCGGGCGGTGGTCATTCCCTGCATGGCAAGATCCCACGCCTGCGTGCTGGTGTTGGTGGCGACGAGCGATTCCCGTTTCGCGGCCAGCTCGACTATCTGGGCGTCCACGCTGGCTTCGAGGCCTTTGAGGCCCGTGAAGACTTCCTCGCGCCGGTCAAAGCCAAAACCCTTGAGGTCCGACCATTGGGTCGCCGAAGGGGCGATGACGGGCGCGGGGGTGACGATGACTTCCGGGGCGGGTTGCGGGACGGCGGGCGTAGCGTCGGGCACCTGACCCGCCGCGGCCCCACGGGCCGGGATGAGAGCGGAAAAGCCGAGAACGGCGACGAGCGGAAATAGGCGAATGGTTTTCATGTGCAAAATGGGTGGAGATGCAGCGGGGTTTCGAAGTGCCGCCAAATTACTTCAGTTGGGCCGGCGGGACCATGGGGCATTATCCTGCTGTTGGCGTCAGACCGAGGTGGGGAAGTACCCCCGGCCGAATGTAAAACGGACGCCGATGCCTCCAGCGTGCGCCGACCTGCCCGGCGGCGCGAAAGCGTTCCCGCTGGCTACACCATTCCCTGCCACGGGCCGCCTAGCCGTCGAGGGTGAAGCCGATTTTGAGTGTGACCTGCCAATGCTCGACCTTTCCCTTGGCAATGCTGCCACGGGTATCCACCACTTGGAACCAACCCAGCTTCCGGATGGTTTTATGGGCCCGCTTGATCGCTCCCTCCACCGCGTCCTCCATCGAGATGGTGGACGTTCCCGTGATTTCGATGACTTTGTAAACGTGGTCTTTCATGTTCGCTGGCTTTCGGAGAGGTTGGGGGCTTGGTCGACCACGAGCCTGATGGCCGTCCCGCCACCGCGCAGGGCTTTGGAATAGGGGCAGATTCGATGCGCTTCCTCCATCAGGGTTCGGACGCGGGCCGCGTCCAATCCCGGGACGGATGCGTGTAATTCCACCATCAGATGACTCCCGCCTTCGGCGTCCTCGGCCAGGCTGACCAGCGCCCGCACGAGGGAATCCGCGGGTGGCGCGTCCGGACTGGCGGCCACCTTGGCCAGAGCACCGTGGAAACAGGCGGCATACGCCCCCGCAAAGAGCAGCTCGGGGCTGGGGCCACAGTAGTCATCGGCCGGGTCCAAGGGATCGCCCAGGCTGTCGTTCAACACGCGATCCGGTGACCAGACGGCGCCCCGGCGCCCGCCCTTCGAGATGGCTTCCACGGTGTAGAGTGTGCGCATCGATCCTTGGCGGTCTTCCGATCACGGTGCGACTGCAGTCAGCGGCAGGTCTGGCAGTGGGGTGCGCGACGCATGCCCGGAGTCCGCGCGACGGCGATCCCGAATATAGGTCGCCAGGCTGGCGATACTGGCGAAAGCGCAGCCCGCTTCCTGGTGACTGGCGAAGGTGACGCCAAATTCCTCCTCGACGTTGATGGCGAGTTCCAAGGCATCGAGTGAATCCAAACCGAGCTGGCTGCCGATGAGCGCCTCGTCGTCCGCGATCTTGTCTGGGTCCGGGAGATTGAGCCGGAACAGGTCGGCCACCAGGTGCTTCAAACGCGACCGTAACGGATCCCCGGCTGGACTGGAAGAGTTCACGCCCGGAGCTTACTGGACCGCGCAATCGCCGGTATGGGGTGAATGCCCGGCGGGAGAAAACCACCCGACGACCCCGGCGAATACCCCAGGCACCCCGGGAATTCGCGTTATCGATTCGGCTCCCGCAAGCAGGGCACTGGCGTGGGGGAGAGGGGTCGTTCGCGGGTTGTAACCCGCATCAGCCCAAACGCTTTCGGCCGCAGGTCGTCCCGCCAGGCGGTGGCGCTTGCAACCTTGGAAATTCGCATCACCGGGAGAACGACAAACCCACCGACCCAAAGACGTCGCGCCGCGGCTGGCCGTAGAACTGCTTCGTCCGGTAATTCTGGGTGTACGCGAGCTGAAACCGCGGCCAGTGGAGGACGAACCCGAGATTGAGATCGGCCACCATCGGCCGCTTGTCGACCGAATGGCTGTCCTTCCAAGTGTTGCCGTCGAGAAAGATGTCACGGGCCACCAGCCGCGTTTCCGCGCTGGCATAGAAATACCCGCCGAAGCGGTCCGGCCGGCCGGTGTTCGCGACGTTGCCGCCGCCCGGGCGGATCAGGTCGGGCCCGAAATCCGCGGGCGAACGCCAGCCCACGCGCACAACGGCGCCGCCCGCCACGTGCGTGGCCACATTGCCGAGCGTGACGCGGTGACGCAGCACTACGTCGACGTCGGGTACTAATCCGGGCGCGGTCTTCCACTCCCAGCTGCGGTACCGGCGTTCCCAAGAGAGCTGCAGGCCGGGTTCATCGCGCAGCTGGTTGGCCCAGCCGTTGGCGTGCGGGACACCGATCACGTCATGCCAGCCGTTTTGCGTTTGCTCGCCCAGGGCCGAGGGCCCGACGACACCGAGCGAGAGTTCGACCAGCCGCAGCTCGTTGTCGCGTTGCGCGTGCAGCAGGATCGAGCCATACAACCAGGCGGCATAAGGGCGGTCGCCCGGGATGAGGGCGGTCGTGTCGGTGTCGACCGGGGTGTAGGCATCCTGGCCCAGCGCCGAGCCTACCTTGTAGTGCCAGTCCACGTGTTCGGGATCCATCCACGGAATGAGCCGGGCGGCACGCTGCACGAATTTCTTCGACTGGTTGAGATCGGTCTCGCCGAGCCACGTCAGCTTGAAGCCGTTGGTGTAGTGCCGGTCGGTGCCGGCGAAATACTTGTCGTTTTCGCTGACGATCGTGAGGGCGCTGTGGCGGAATTTGAATTCCGGCAGGAACGCTTCATCCCCGGCACGCGCCGCGGCCGCCAGCAACAGGCAGAGGGCGAGCCGGCGCACGGTCAGGCGGATTCCCAGCGGCCGTAGATGCCACAGGGCAGGATGCGGCCATCGCGTTCGATGGGCAGGCCAACTTCGCCGCCATGGAGGCGGCCGCCGGCATCGTGCAGGAGGCCGGCGAGGAGGTTGATGACCACGGAAGGGGAAAGGCGCGCGGTGTAGGCGTTGATCAGGAAGAACAGCGGACGGTCCCCGAGCACCTGCTTGCACTCACTGAGGAGGTCCCAGAGGTGGTCCTCCAGCTTCCACATCTCGCCCGTGCTGCCGCGTCCGTAGGTCGGCGGGTCCATGATGATGGCGTCGTATTTGCGGCCGCGCTTGATTTCGCGACGCACGAACTTGAGGCAGTCATCCGTGATGTAGCGCACCGGGGCGGCGGCCAGGCCGGAGAGGGCGGCGTTTTCCTTGCACCACTTTACCATGCCTCCGGCGGCGTCCACGTGGCACACGCTGGCGCCCGCGGCGGCGGCGGCGACCGAGGCCGCACCGGTGTAGCCGAACAGGTTGAGCACGCTGACCTCGCGGCCGGCCGCGCGCGCCGCGCGGATCTTCTGGGAGAACCAATCCCAATTCACCGCCTGTTCCGGGAAAAGGCCGGTGTGCTTGAAGCTCGTCGGGTGGATCTTGAACGTCAGCGCGCCGTAGCGGACGGTCCAGTGCTCGGGCAGTTTCTGGCGGAATTCCCATTTGCCGCCGCCGCTCTCGCTCCGGTGATAGAAACCGTCCCAGGCGGTCCACGCCTTTCCGCCCGTCCGGGGCCAGATGATCTGGGGATCGGGGCGCACGAGGTTGTGAGGGCCCCACTGTTCCTGCTTCATGCCATCGCCGCAGTCGAGCAGGCGGTAGTCCTGCCAGCGGTCGGCGACAATGAGGCCCGGACGGTCAATGGTCATGCGCCGGCAACTTGCCCGCGATTGCGGCGCTTGGACACGAAAAAATGGAATGAACGGACGGCCCGCGGCTCATACTGGCATGCCTTGGCGCTTGTTTGTCATGACGCTGCTTGCCGGCTTCGCGACCGCGGCGGAACCGCGGCTTTTTTCCAGCGGGCCGACGCGAGTCAGCCTGCTCGAATTGTACACTTCGGAAGGCTGCAGCAGCTGTCCCTCGGCGGAAAACTGGCTGGGACGGCTGCGGGATGACGCGGGCTTGTGGCGCGACTTCGTTCCCGTGGCGTTTCACGTCAATTATTGGGACCGGCTCGGTTGGCCGGACCGCTTCGCCAGCCGGGAATTCACGGACCGGCAATACGCTTACGCCGCGGCGTGGAAGGCCGACACGGTGTACACGCCGGGATTCGTGTTGAACGGCCAGGATTGGGGCGGGCATCCCAGGGAAAAACCCGCCGCCGCCAGTGGCTTTGGCGGCAAGCTGAGCGCGGAAATCACCGGGAGCCGCTGCCGGGTGACGTATGCGCTGCCCCATGGGACAACGGGTGAATTTGAAGCCCATGTGGCGTTGCTGGGCGGGGGGATCGTGTCGGAAGTGAAGGCGGGCGAAAATCGCGGGGCCACGCTGCGCCATGAATTCGTGGCGCTTGGCCTGGAGCGCCGCCGGTTGGACCAGGACGCGGCGGATTTCTCGCTGCCCGAAGCCACGCCGGCCGGCGTCACCCGGCGAGCCGTCGCGATTTGGGTGACGCGCCGTGGTGCGACCGAACCGTTGCAGGCGACGGGTGGCTGGCTGGACTAGCCCGCACATTTCACAGTCCTCCATGCGCAACCGACACACCCCGGCGCTGCGCGCCACCCTTCTGATAGAGGGGAATCCAATCCTGCGGAGCCGAAGTCCCCTCTAGGAAGAGGGGTGCCCGACAGGGCGAGGTGTGTTGGTTCGTTTCTAAGGGTGAAACATGCGGGCCAGGGCGTGTCTTGTCCTTCGCTGCGCTCAGGCTGGCGGTGAAGGAGCTGGGTTGGAGTTCCTGCTCCTGGGGGCCTGGTCGCCTTTGTCGGCGGTCCCACTTTCCAACGCGGTCATTGTCTTGAAGAATTCCGTCTCCAGGTCGACGCCGTGGAGCCTGGCCAGCACGAGGACGCTCCACAGGCAGTCGCTGAGTTCATGCGCGAGCTTGACGTCCACGTCTTCCACCGGGCGCACGCCGGCCTTGGCCATGCTGAGCTTCATGAGGTCGCCGACGTCGACGACGAAGCCCTGCATGATTTCCTCCCGGGTCCAGGTGCGGCCGCCGCGGCGTTTTTCGTGGGCGGCGAAGCACTCGCGGATCTGCATCGCCCGGTCGGAAAGCTGCGAAAATTCCATGGCGGAAACATGGACCGGGAATCAGCCGGGTGCACGGCAAGATTTCCCATTTGCGACCTCGCACGGAGTGACTGTATTGGACGCGCCACCCCAACCCCACGGCAACCACGCACCCCCATGCACTCTTCCCCGCCCACCCGTCGCGATTTCCTTAAAACAGCCACGCTGGCCACGGCTGCCACCATGCTCAGCGCGCGCTCCTGGGCGCAGGTCGCGGGCGCCAACGGCGACGTGAGGGTCTGCGTGGTCGGGCTCAACGGCCGCGGGCGGAACCACCTGACGAGCCTGCGGGCCCTCCCCGGCGTGCGCATCGCGGCGATCTGCGACGTCGACACGGCGGTGCTCGACCGGGTGGCGGCGGCGCTGGCCAAGGACGGAATCACGCCGGAGAAATTCACCGACATTCGGAAGGTGCTGGCGTCGCCAAATGTCGACGCGGTCACCATCGCAACGCCCAACCACTGGCATTCGCTAATGGGCATCTGGGCCTGCCAGGCGGGCAAGGACGTCTACGTCGAGAAACCCATCTCCCACAATGTCTGGGAAGGCCGCCAGCTCGTCGCCGCCGCGAAGAAATACAACCGCGTCGTCCAGGCCGGCACCCAGATTCGTTCTGGCGACGGGCTCACCGAGGCCGTCGCCTGGGTGCGCGCGGGCAACCTCGGGAAAATCACGGCCTCGCGGGGATTTTGCTACAAGAACCGCCCGAGCATCGGCAAGACCTCCGGCCCGCAGCCGGTGCCCCCGACAATCGACTACGACCTGTGGTCCGGGCCGGCGCCGGTCGTGCCTCCCCATCGCAACAACCCCAGGAACGGCCCGGTGCACTACGACTGGCATTGGATCAACCTCTATGGCAACGGTGACGTCGGCAACCAAGGCATCCACCAGATGGACGTTGCCCGCTGGTTTCTTGGCGAGCCGGGCCTGCCGCGCCACACGCTCAGCATCGGCGGCCGGCTCGGATATGTTGACGACGGCGAAACAGCGAACACGCAGGTGGTCATCCACGATTACGCAACGGCGCCGCTCATTTTCGAAGTGCGTGGGCTGCCGGCCAAGGCCGGGCTCGTGTCGGAAAACAACAACTTGGGTGGCGCGGAAGCCGCCGCCGCCGCGGCCGGATTGATGGACAAGTACCGCGGCGTCAGCATCGGCAACGTGGTCGATTGCGAAGGCGGGTACGTGGTGACCAACACCTACTTTGCGGCCGAGGCCTATGACCGGGCGGGCAAGCGGGTGAAGGAGTTCAAGGGGCGCGACGGGCACATGGCCAATTTCATCGACGTCGTGCGCAGCCGGAAGACCGCCGACCTGCGCGGTCCCATCGACGAGGGCCACGTCTCGAGCGCGCTCTGCCACCTGGGCAACGTGTCTCATCAGCTCGGCCGCGCGGCGTCCGGCGGCGAATTGAACGAAAGGGTCCGGGGCAACGCGGTGCTCGCCGAGGCCTATGGCCGGATGACGGAGCACCTTGCGGCCAACCAGGTGGATCTCGCGAAGACGCCGCTGACGCTCGGCGCGCCGCTCGCCCTTGATCCCGCGGCGGAGCGTTTCACCGGCGAGGGTGCGGCCGCGGCCAATGCCATGCTCACGCGCACCTACCGCCCGCCGTACGTCGTGCCACAATTGGCGTAGTGTAGGTGCTGCGTGGTTCAACGTAGTTCACTTACTCACTTCGCCTAAGCCGGATAAATGCAGAACATGGTGGAGCGACTTGACCCCAAGGCGCTGGCTCGGAGTGGCTTCGCCGCAACGCGCTGAAGTCAGCGCGTTCCGCCTTTTGGTGGTCGGCGATTTCCCAGTCGCAGCGTAGGCTGCGCGACTGATCCTTGGTGGCGAGCACGCCACATCAGGAGCGAACAACAGGACATATCGTCGACAAGGACGCACGAGGCGGGCGAACCTGGCGTCGGTGTGGAAACCGACGCCCACCGATTGAATAGTTCCGGCTCAGTGGAATGTGGGAATGTGAACGTCACCTGTGCGCCGTTCCCTCACTCCTTATTGGGGGCTTGTGGATATGTCCCCCCACATATCCCAGAGCACTCATTCACTTCCGTCACCGAACCAACGGTTTGGGTCCGCGCAATAGCCCAATGCAAATCGACGGTACGAACCTGCTACGCCAGGGCGCGAACGAACTGTTCTCGTGGCACACTCCTGGTTCACAATGTCTCTCTGACATGGCACTTGATCCACAAATGCCCGAATCTTCAGCTGGAAATCAAAAGTCCTTGGGCCGGGCCTCCCAATGGCCATCCGCCGCTCTACGGGGAAAAACCTTGAACAGTTCTCGCGCCAAGGTCGCCACGGACGCAAAGAAATCCGTCGCAACCTTTGCGTCCATGGCGCGAGGCAACCAACGTCGGCTGCATCCCAATCTGTTCCCTCTCACTCCGAGGGGTCGCGCCAGTGGCGCAGGCGGGCGCCCAGCAGCGCCGGCACCAGGAGCGGGGCGGAGAGGACCAGGAAGGCCACCAAGCCGAGCGGGGCGAGGTTGCCGACGGGCCCTCGCGTGAAAAGGACGATCGCCTGCCCGAGCGCAATCGCCAGCGGCCAGCGCCAGGGACGCGTGCGATAAATAAAACCCAGCACGGCGGCGCCCAGGACAAACAACGGGTACGAAACCCGGCCATAATACGCGCTGTCCCAGGCCTCCTTCTTGCCGCTCAGCTGGCAAGCCAGCCACCACCCCACGGCGCCGATGACCAGCGCGGCCAGCCATCCCTGCCAGGCGGATTTCGGTTCAGACGACTTGGCCGGTTCACTCACGTCCCGTAAAGCCGGTCGCCAAAATCCCCCAGCCCGGGAAGGATGTACTTCTTGGCGTTGAGCGCGCGGTCGAGGGCGCCGGCATGGACCGGGACATTGGGATGAGCCTTCTCCATCGTAGCAACACCGTCGGGCGAGGCGACGATGCAGACAAAGACCACGTCCTTTGCCCCGGCGGCCTTCACGACGTCGACCGCCTGCGCGGCGGAACCGCCGGTTGCCAGCATGGGGTCCACCACGATGACCTTCTTCCCTTCGAGGGGCGGGAGCTTGCAGTAGTAACTCCGGGCGATGGCGGTGGTGTGGTCGCGTTCGAGGCCGACATAGCCGATCGAGACATCCGGAAAAACATCCTGGAACGGCTGCACCATGCCGAGGCCGGCGCGCAGGATGGGCACCACCGCCAGTTGGCGGGCGAGGACGCGTCCCACCATCGGCTCCATCGGGGTCTCGATCTTCTTCTCCTCGGTGGCCAGATCGCGCGTCGCCTCGAGGGCCAGCAGCAGCGAGATCTGGTAGCTCAGGGTGCGGAACAACGCGGGCTTCGTGGTCTTGTCGCGCAGGTGGGTCAGGACATGCGCGCCGAGCGGATGGGACAGGAGTTGCAGAGGCATGGCAGAATTTATGATTTACGAGGCATGATTCGCGATTTCCCGGCCCACGAGCTGGTATCGTTAAAGCAAAGACCAACCCGTAACGAGCCGGATTATTGCGCGGACAACGGTGGAAAAAACTGGAGAAAGGCCGAATACGGCCCCAGTCGCGAGACCGGAAGCCCCGAGTGGACAACCAGCGGTCCGAAAGGCAGCCCGTCAAAACGATGAAGAATGCTGTAGATCGGTTCGTCGTGTCCCCCGGTGCCTTTGGGCAGCGTGCCGATCTCGAGCGTCTGCGGGTAGGCGCCAAAATGCTGGAAATTGTTCCGGATGACTTTCTGCAGCTCCTGATCGGTTTTGCCGTGAAGCAGATCGCGCATGACATGTTCCTCAAAGGCGGCGCCCATCTGCGGGTAGGGCGGCACGGTGATGACGACCTTGTTGTCCGGTCGTGATTCCACCTTGGCGATACTCGCCTCGTACACCGCGAGGGACAGCCAGACGGCAGACAGCCGTCCGACCAACTCAGCCAGCTCGGCGTCCGACAGGCCGTCGACCGCCTTCCCCTGGCTTAGGATCGGGATCAGCCTGCGTTCCAACAATTGGAGAGTGAGGGCATGGGTGGGATCATGGCGGTCAATCAGCGGCAGGGCGCGCGGAGTAGCTGCAGGGACCTGCGCCGCAGGCGCAGCTGGCGGCGCGAGTTCCGTGGTGCCCTCCGGCGGCACGGTGGCGACCGTCGGGGATGACACGGGTTTCTGCTCCCGCTCCTGCCGGACTGGCCGCCGGGCCAGCATAAGCATCCCTCCCAACAGAACCAATCCAAGCATTAGTGTAACCGACTTGTTCATCACTTCGGCTGCAGCTGCAGCATGTGTTGCGCCGGGCCGGGCAGGAGGGGCGTGGGCTCGCCCTTGGCCCAAGCGTCATGGCCCGCGCGGTAGTACGGCGACAACGGGTGACCGCTGGCACCGCCAGGCTGGTGGAACAGGCCCTCGCTTTCGTGTCCGGGCGCAACCGCGAGTCGTTCACTGGCGCCGGCGGTGGGACTCTGCACGCGGGGCATGTCGGCCCCGCCGGGCAGCGCGTCCGCGGGCATGTTGATGCACCGTGCCAACCAGCCGGGCAGGAACCGGCTGATCGGATGCCGCATGTGCAGGGTGTTGTAGCTGCCCCAAGTGAAACGGGCGGGCGGGACGCCGGCCTTGTCGGCCTCCGCGAGCACATCATCGGCCGCGGCGAGCAGCAACGCGTCCCACGAGGCATAGGACGAACCGAGCAAGCGCGCGGGCTTCTCATGGGTCAGCTGCCACAGGGCATCCTCGTACTGAAACACCGTGTGGCTGAATTCAGGATAGGTTTCCCGCGCGCGCGCGAGGAAAGGCGCAAACGCGCGTTCCGCCACGCGGAGCCGCCAGTCCCGCACGAACCGGTAGGCGGTGGAATCGATGCTGGCACGGCCATTCCACGTCCGGACTGCGTCGCGCAATTCGCCGCGGGCCTTCCGGTCGGCCACGGCGGCGTCCGTGAGCGTCTCGAGCAGAAACTTTTGCCACCGTTCGAGGAACAGGGCGCGGTCGTCGAGCTGGATCGCCAGCAGGTCCGTGGGCGCGGCTTTTTTGCCGCTGGCCACGAGGTCGCGCAGGTCGTCGCGGATTTGGCGGCCCCGCGGACCGTCGTCGTAGCCGAAGTCGCCGAGTTTCCGGTAAGCCTCGCCGCCCACCAGGCGTTCGTTGGCGGACCAGAGGAAACCGTCCGGCGGGTTCATGATGACGGGAATTTCGTCCGGGTTGAGCCAACCATCCCAACGACGGTCGCCATAGCCCCAGGTCGTGGGAAAGCGGCCATCGTAGCCAACCCGGCGTGGGATTTTGCCTGTCACGGTCCAGGCAATCGAACCGGATTGGTCGGCGACCATCAGGTTCTGGTTGGGCATGCCGGCCCGGTGCCCGATGGCGACCGCCTCGGCGGCCGTGGTCGCGGTCTCGAGGTCGAGCACTTCGAAGTTGGTCGCGGCGGGATCATGGGCCGTCCAGCGCAAGGCATAGTGCCGGTCGGGCCCGAGGCTCGCAATGATCGGGCCCCACTCGGTCCAGCGGGTGACAAACGGCACCGGGTCGCCCCCGCGCACCTTGATGGGATCGGGACGGTCCTCGATTTCCTTTGAGCCATCGGGCGTCCGGTAGAACAGGTCCTCCGTGGTTTCGAGCGTGATGATGTCGATCGTGTCGACGTTTGAGGCGGTGAAGCCCCACGCGATGTGTCCGTTGCTGCCGGCCACGAGCGCCGGCGCGCCCGGCAGGGTGACGCCCACGAGCCGGCGGGCCGCCCCGGCCGCGTCCGTCCAGGCAAGCACGGCGCGGTACCAGATGGCCGGCACGCCAAACGTCAGGTGCATGTCGTTCGCCAGCATCGCCGCGCCACTGGTGGTATGCGACCCGGCGATCGCAAAGCTGTTTGATCCGGGAAAAAAAGCCTCGGCGGTGACGCCGTTGCTGATGGCAGCCGAGCCGGCCGGCGCCGTGATCTGGACCGGAGGCAGGGGGACCGGGGGAAACGTGCTTCCATCGAGGGCGGAGTCCCACGACGTGCCGCGGGGGGCGAGGAAATCGGCCACGCCCTGGCCGAGCGCCTGCCGCAGGATGCCGAGGCTGAGTTCGAACTGGCCGGTAGCGTCCTGGAGGTCGAACCACATGGCATGCACGACGAGGATGCTGTCCTCCGCCCGCCACGGCTGCGGCGTCGTGCGCAGCGCGAGGTATTCCCAGGGCTTTTGGCGCAGCGCCGCGAGCCCGGCGTTGACGCCGGCGGTGTAGGCATCGAGCAGCGCCCGCTTTTCCGGCGGTAGCAGGGCCAGGCTCTTTTCGGCGAGTCGCCGGAAACCATGGCGCCGGTAAATGCGGTCGAGCGGGACCGCGGCGGCGCCAAACAGTTCGGCCAGCTCGCCGGCGCCGCGGCGGCGCAGCAGGTCCATCTCGAAAAAGCGGTCCTGCGCGTGGAGAAAACCCGTGGCGCGGGCGACGTCGGCGCGGGTCGCGCCCGTGACCGTCGGCACGCCCTGGGCATCGCGCTCAATGCGGGTCGGGGCGCTGAGGCCCGCCAGCGCGAGCGTCCCGTCCAGCGGCGGCAGGCTGCCCCGGAGCCGCCACCAGCCGACACCAAGCGCCACGACCGCGAGCAGCAGCAATCCACCCAGGATTCGGAGCGCGAGCCGCGCGCGGGGATGAAGTGAGGCCGTCACGATCCGGTCATCAAATTTTCTCCCAAGGCCGGTCGGCCGCCGGATCACGTCCCTCGTCGTAGTCGAGGAAATCGAACATGGTGACCACGGGCTTCCCCTCCAGGCCGGCCTCCGCGACGCGCCGCTTGACGTGGGGGACGGCGACGTCGCGCCAGCCCCGTTTGCTCATGAAGGTGTTCCAAATGTCATACTCCTCGTCGGTGTGCGGCTTGCCCCGCGCCTCGGCCCAGGCGAGCACCTCCTCGTCGGTGCCGCCCGCCAGGACCTGTTTGGCCAGCTCCGCATGGGTCACGCCCAGGAAACGGCAACAGCGCGCGTCGAAAACCGTGGGCTGCCCCTGGTCGCCGTAATTCTCCTGGTAGTCGGCGGGCAGCCGGCCGGCCGCCTGCAGGCGGATCTTGTCGAGCATGCGGCCGAAATAGACGAGGCGGCCGACCTTGGCGTAGGGACTGCGAAGACCGGGGACGTGGGGCATGGCTATTTTTGATTTTTGATTATCGATTTTCGACTGTCGGGATCCGTGCGGGGCCCGCCGGGTGCCGATCAAACTTTTTCCCAAGCCTTGTCGGCGACCGGATCACGGCCCTCGTCATACTCGATATGGTCGATGATGGTCTCGATCGGTTTGCCGGTGAGGCCGCTGTCGCGGATGCGCTGCGGCAACACGGCGGAACGCTCGTCCCGCCAACCGAGTTTCAGCAGGAAACGGTTCCACATGTGGCATTCCTCGTCCGTGCGCGGCTTGCCGGCGGCATGAGCCCAGGCCAGGAGTTCCTCATCGGTTCCACCGGCCAGGGTGCGGACCTTGAGGTCGGCGTAAGCGATGCCGAGGAAGCGGCAGCACCGGCCGTCGAGGACATAAGTCTGCGCGTCACCGAGGTTGGCTTGGTATTCGGCGGGCAGCCGGCCAGCGGCATGAAGGCGGATCTTGTCGAGCATGCGGCCGAAATAGACCAGCCGGCCAACCTTGGCGTAACAACTGCGGAGACCGGGAACGGCGGGCATGGGCTGGGAGCTGAGAGTGATTCGTGGTTGGAGATTGCGCTATTTTTTGAGATCTCAGGTCTCAAGTCTCAGGTGTCGCGGGCGTAGTAGGCCCACGTGGCGACGAGCCCAAGGAGAAAGGTCGGGAAATTGATCCAGAGTTGGTGAAACGGCACGGCATAGTGGTGGACTGCCCAGATCACGGCGACGTGTTTCACCGCAATGAGGCCCCAGCACAGCAGGATGATTTTCTCCACGCGCGGATTCCGGGGCACGGGCCGGTTGACATGGACGGCCTCGATGAAGGTGCGGTCCTGATATCCGGGAGCCGGCTGGCGGGTGACCCACTGGAGGAGGTTCGCAAACATTTCGGCGTCAAGGTTGGCCAAACAGGCGCAATGGCAAGAGCGGGGGTGATTGGTCCACCGGGCTTAATGGAGGGTCGCCGCTTGCGGCGACCTCGCGCATTGGGTCGGCGCCAGCGCCGACCCTGCATGAGCCGGACGCTTTTAGGTCGGCGGCAGCAGGCACCGGCGCACCGTGGCGAGGAATTCCATGATCTCGAAAGGCTTGTTGAGAATGCTGGTAACCTGTGCCGCGTCCAGGCGCTCGAGTTCGTCCGACGTGAGGCGACCGCTGACGATGATGATCCGCCCTCGATAGTGACCGGCGCTCCGCACTCGCTGGACCAGGTCGATCCCGCTCATGCCCGGCATGTTTACGTCGAGTACCAGGAGGTCGAAGCGATTGGGATCAGTTTCCAGCGTTCGCCAGGCGGCGGCGCCGTCCGGCTCGCGATGGATGGTGTGGCCGTCGCGCTGGAGCACCGAGGTGATCGTTTGCGCCACCAAGTCATCGTCTTCGGCGATGAAAATGCGCGCGGGACGGGCCGGCGTTTCGGCGGGTCTTTCCGCCGGCTTGGTGGCGACGGGAACCGGAACCACGGGTAGAAAGAGGTGGAAGGACGTGCCTTCCCCCGGCGTAGAGTCGACCTCGATCCGGCCATCGGCCACATGCACCAAGTGCCAGACGGTTGCCAGGCCCAGGCCGGTGCCTTTGCCCACGTCCTTGGTGGTGAAGAAAGGTTCGAAGATCCGTTCCTGCACCTCCGGGGCGATGCCCATGCCGTTATCCCTCACCGTCAGGCGGACCCAGCCCTGGACGCGCGCCGCCGCGGCATCCGGCATCGCGCGGACAGCATCGGCGGGCAGCCGCATGGCCTCGACCTGGATCGTGGGGGTCCAGTTGCTGGAGCCCGCGGTGGCCATCTTGTCCATCAGCGTGTCGCGCGCGTTGATGATGAGGTTGACGAGAATCTGGTTGAGGTCGGTGCCGTTGAGGTAGAGCGGCGGAAGGTGGGCCGGAACGGAGTTCACCCACTGGATCCGGCGGTCCACGGTCAGCCGGAGCAGGGCAAAGCAACTGTCCACGACCGCGGGCAGGCGCACCTCCTCGAGATTCGGCTCGGTTTTGCGGCCGAAGGTCAGGAGCCGGCGGGTGAGTTCGGCGGCGCGCTGCACCGTGCGGGCGATCAGGCCGACCGCGTCGCCGAGGCGGGGATCATCGGGCCAGTCCGCCTGGATTTCGCCCACCTTGAGCATGATCGGGGTCAGGAGGTTGTTGAACTCATGGGCAATTCCGCCGACGAGTTCCCCGACGGCGCGCAGCTTGCGGGACTGGGCGACCTCCTCGTCGAGGTTGCGCCGTTCCGTGGTATCGTCCGCCAGCAGGCAATACCGCGCCCGGCCGCCCGGTCCGCGTTCGAGCGGGACCAGCATCACCACCAGGTGCTTGCGCGCGGCGGTCAGTTTCATTTCCGCGCGCCGCAGGCCGGTCCCGGTCCGGCCCTGGCGCAACATGCCGTCCAGCAGGCCGGCCAGCTGGAGATCGAGCGGCAGGTCGCCGAGCCGGCGGCCGGCGGCGGCGCGGGCGTCGACGCCGAGCGTGGCCTCCGCCTGGCGGTTGAAGATCAGTACCTGGTAGGAATCGGTTTCCACCTCCTCGAGCACGCAGATGGCGATGGGGAGGTTGTCGTACAGGGCGCGCAGGAGCGTCTGCTGGCTGGTGAGTTCCGCAGCCTGCAGGGCGATGCGCCGGCGCAGGTTCCGCTGGCGGAGATAGGCGGCGAACGTTGCGAGCAGGCCGAGCGCCAGGAGGCCCGCGGCGTAGTAGATCACGCGTTCCCGGGTGATGAGCGGTGAATCCAGCCGGCCGAACCACTTGCGGTAGATCCGGTCGAACTCGCCGGTGCGACGGAGGATGGCCAGGCCCTCGTTGAGCCGGGCCAGCAGGACGGCATCGCCCTTGTGCACGACGTAGCAATGCCGGATGTCGTAGTCGTTGAACGGTTCGCCGAACATGGCGACGTTCCGGATGTTGCTGCGCTCGATTACCGAGAGCGCGGTGAGCTGGGAGATGAAGGTGCCGGCGACCTTGCCTTCGTCGAGCAGGCGGAGCGCTTCCTCCGACGAGCTGACCACGATGGGATCCACGTGGAGATCGTGGTCACGCAGGAACTTTTCCCCGATGCTGTGTGCGCCGATGATCGCGAAGCGACGGCCGTTGAAGTCGGACAATTGCCGGATGGGACTGTCCGACCTTTGGACGAAAATGGTGCCCTGCAGCGTGAGGAAAGGCACCGAGAAATCGGCGAACGAGTCCCGGTCCGGCGTCTGGCTGAGAATCTGCAGCAGGTCGAATTCCCCGAGACGGAACCGCTCCAGCAATTCGCGGCCGGGCGCCGCGACGCGCTCGATCTTGAGGTTCATCACGCGGGCGCAGGCGTCGAGGACATCGGCCGAGAATCCACCGGGGCGGCCCTGTTCGTCGATGAACCCGTAGGGAAAGCTGTCGGTGGTTACGCCCACGATGAGCGGCGAGCGTTCCGCCATGGGTCGCTTCAGGTCGGCGGGATGGGCGGGGGGTTCCGCGGCGCGCAGCAGGAACACGGAGGCCGCCAGGCATAGCAACAGGCGGCCAGGACGGGAAACGAGGCACCAGCTGGCCATTCCGACTTTATAGTCAGGGACCTTCCCGAAGCCAACCAATCCTTTGGCACCCGGGCCAGCCGGCGCCAACCCGGACATTTCGCAGTCTTGGGCGATCCAATCGGCAAAATGTCCGTCCGCCCTCCGGGCGGAGCGACCTTGTCGCGGCGCGCCCCGACAAGGTCGGTCCGACAGGGCGCATGTTTCACTCCTCGGGGTGTGAAATAGGCGGGCTAACCCAGCACCGTCAGCACGATGCCCACGACGATGCCCAGCACCGCGGGAAGCTTGGCGCCCCCGCGGGGCTCGCGGAAGATCCACAGGCTTCCGGCAAATGCCACCAGCGTGCTCCCCCGGCGCAGGCTGGAAACCACGGAGACAAGTGCCTCCGGGTTGCGCAAGGCGTCAAAGTAAACGTAATCGGCCGCGAGCAGCGTGAGCGCGATGAATGGAATGCTCCAGCGCCAGCGAAACTCGTTGCGCGGCCACCACCGCCACCACCACCCGAGCGCCAGCGGCAACATGACCACCGGCAGGTAAAGCGTGAACCACGCCTGCACGGCGGCGGCGCTGAGCCCGATCGTGCCGAACAGGTATTTGTCGTAGAGCCCGCTCACCGCGCCGAACAAGGTGCCGGCAACCATGCAACCCACCCACTTGTCGCGGTGAAAATGCACCCCCTCGCTGCGACCGGCGACGGACAGGCCCCAGAACGACGCGAGCGTGAGCAAGATGCCCGCGTTCTCCAGCCAGGAGGGGCGTTCGCGGAGCACCACCAGCGCCCCGAGCAGGGTCCAGAGCGGGCCGGTGGCGCGGATCGGGGCGGCCAGCGAGAGCGGCAGGTGCTTGATGCCGAAATACGTGAAGCCCCAGGACAGGGCGACGATCACGGACTTGAGGAAAACCAAGCCGTGTTGCGCCGGCGTCAACGGCCCCGGGGTGAACGCGGCCGGCACCGCGGCCGGCACGGCCAATCCCAGCAGCAGCAGCGCCAACCAGACCGTCGCGCCGCAAACCGTGCCCAGGAACAGGACGGGAACCACGGCATTATCGCGCAACGCGTGTTTCTTGCTCAGGTCATAGAGACCGAGGAAGAAGGCGGAGACGAGGCTGGCGGCGACCCAGGGCATGGAACGCGAGGTCTGACGCCCGCGGCCTTGTCAGGCAAGGGAGATGCATCCAGGCCGGGAATCGTGAAAACTGAAAATCGTGAAATCAATAATCATGAAATCACCGACCCTGTCTGGGCTGACATTTCAGCTTATTGATTTCACGATTTTCGGTTTTCACGATTACCTCATCCGCGCGCACGCCTTGTGCCGCGGGCAGCTGACCAAGTGGTCGTTCACCATGCCGGTGGCCTGCATGAAGGCGTAGCAGATCGTGGTGCCGACGAACTTGAAGCCGCGTTTCTTCAGGTCGGCGCTCAGGGCATCCGATTCAGGAGTGCTGGCGGGGGTTTGCGCTGAATTCCGGAGGTTGTGCTGCAGGGGCCGGCCGCCGACGAAACCCCAGACGTAGCGGTCGAAAGAGCCGTACTCCGCCTGCACCGCCAGGAAGGCGCGGGCGTTGAGCACCGACGCCTCGATCTTCAACCGGTTGCGAATGATGCCGGGGTTGGCCAGGAGGCGGGCCTTCCGGCGTTCGTCGAAACGCGCGACGGCGACCGGATCGAAGCCGGCGTAGGCCTCGCGATACCCCTCGCGCCGGTGCAGGATGGTAGCCCAGCTCAATCCCGCCTGGGCGCCCTCGAGCAGGATCATCTCGAACAGGTGCCGGTCATCATGCGACGGCACGCCCCATTCGGTGTCGTGGTAATCGTGTTGGAGCTCGGCTTCGGCCCACGGGCAGCGGTTCTTCATGGGGCGAGAGTATCACGGGATGCTGACAACCCGGTGTCAGGAGGCAGGCAAGGGAATCTTGAAAACTGAAAATCGTGAAATCCTAAATCGTGAAATTGCCTGTCGTCGGCAGGTCGGCGTTTTCAAGTTTCTCGATTTCACGATTATCAGTTTTCACGATTCTCCGGCCTGGTCGTCAGCAGGCTTGCCCGGCGGACATCCCTTGTCCTAGCCTGCCGCCCCTATGGGACGTCAATGGCTCCACGCGAAACGGCAGATCGTCAACCTCAAGAAAGGCCAGGTGGCTGGCAAACTGGCGAAGGAAATCACCGTGGCCGCCAAGCTCGGCGGCGGCGATCCCGCCGGCAACGCGCGTTTGTTCGCCGCCATCGAGAAGGCCAAGAAGGCCAGCGTCACCAAGGACGTGATCGAGCGCGCCATCGCCAAGGGGGCCGGCACCGGCGCCGACAAGGCCTCGCTCGATCACATCGTCTATGAGGGCTACGCGCCGCACAAGGTACCCGTGATCGTGGAAGTCTACACGGACAACCACAACCGCGCCGCCAGCGACATCCGCGTGCTGTTTCGCAAGGGCGTGCTCGGGAGCGCCGGCAGCAACAAGTTCCTGTTCGACCACGTCGGCCTCGTGGAGGCGCACCACGCGGACGCGAACGCCGACCTGGAGGGCGCGGCCATCGAGGCGGGCGCGACCGACTTTTCCCCCCTCACCCATGCGGAAAATGACGACATTCCCGAGGGTGCCACGGGCGCCCGTTTTGTCACCGAGCTCAAGGGCGTCCACGGCGTCGCGAGCTGGCTGAAGGAGCACGGCTGGAACGTGGTCACCGCCGAACTGGGTTACCTGCCGAAACAGTTTCCCGCCCTCGACGACACGGCGCGCGGCGAAGTGGGCGAATTCCTGCAGGAACTTTCCGACCACGATGACGTGCAGCGCGTCTGGGCCGCGGTGAAGTGATCCCTCGGCCGCGGGATCATCTTGGGACCGGCCGTGACGGCGAGGGGATGCGCGAGCCGGTTCCAGTGAAGTTCCCCTGTGCAAGCCAGCTCGGGTGTGGAGGTGGCCTTATGCCCCGACAGCCCGCGGCGTGTCTTCGTGTCGGGGCATGAAGCCCCTCCCACATTCCGCAGACGAAAACCGGCGGGCTTATCGCCCGGTCAGGTCCGCCAGCTCCTTCAGGTACTTGGCCGTGCCCCCCATGAGCTTGTCAAGTTGTTCGGCGCGGCAGCGCCAGCGCCAGTTGCCGGTGCCCACGCCGGGCGTGTTGAATCGCGCCTCGGAGCCGAGGGCGAGCAAGTCGGGGAGGGAAACGACCGCGAGGCGCGCCGGGCTGGCGTAGGCGGTGCGGATGAAATCCCACGCGATGTCCTCGCCCGACACGCGCAGGTAGCGGCGGACGCGGTCGCGCTCATACTCGCTTGCGGTGCGATACCAGCCCGCGGTGGTGTCGTTGTCGTGCGTGCCGGGATAGATGACGGCGTTGCGCGGGGCGTTGTGCGGCAGGTAGGTATTCTTCGCGTCGCTGCCCCAGGCAAACTGCAGGACCAGCATGCCGGGGAGGCCGGTGTCGGCCCGGAGGCGGTTGACGGAGTCGGTGAGGACGCCGAGATCCTCGGCCACGATGCGGGCCTCCGGCACGGCGCGTTGAAACGCGCGGAACAGGTCCAGGCCCGGCCCGGGCACCCACGCCCCCTTCCGGGCGTTCGCCGCCGGCAGGGGGATGCGCCAGTACTCGTCGAAGCCGCGGAAGTGGTCGATGCGAACGACGTCGCACTGGCCGAAGGCGGCGCGGAGGCGGGCGCACCACCAGCTGTAGCCGTCGGCCTGGTGGCTCGGCCAGTCATACAGGGGATTTCCCCAGAGCTGGCCATCGGCGGAGAAATAGTCGGGCGGGACGCCCGCGACGGCGACCGGCTGGAGCGTGCGGGGATCGAGTTCGAACAGCCGGGGGTTGGCCCAGGCGTCGGCCGAGTCGCCGGCGACGAAGATGGGCAGGTCGCCGATGAGTGAGATTTTGCGTTCGCGCGCGGCCGCGCGGAGCTGCGCCCACTGGCCAAAGAAAAGGTATTGGCCGAAGCGCCAGGCGTCGATCGCATCGGCCAGACCGGCGTGCAGCGGTGAGTTCAAGGCGCGCGGGTAATCGCGCACCTCCTCGGGCCATTGCCACCACGGCTGGCCATGGAAGTGATCCTTGAGCGCCCGGAAATAGGCATAGGACTCGAGCCAATGGGCCTCGCGCTGGCAGAAAGCGGCATAGTTGCCGTAGGGGAGGGCCGGTTGTTTCTGGCGGAAGACCGCGCTCGCGGTCGCCAGCAGGCGCGGTTTCAGCCGATCGATCGCCTCAAAGTCGACCGCATCGGGCGAGAGCGGCGCCAGGGCCATGAGTTCCTCGGCGGGCACCAGGCCGAAGCGTACGAGCGGCACGAGATCGACCAGGTTCGGGTTGCCGGCAAAGGCGGAATAGCACTGGTAGGGAGAGTCGCCGAAGCCGGTCGGGCCCAGCGGGCACATCTGCCAGTACTTGATGCCGGCCGCGGCCAGGAAATCGAGGAAGCGGATTGCCTGCTGGTCGAGGACGCCGCATCCCTGCGCGCCGGGCAGGGCGGTCGGGTGCAGCAGCACGCCGGCGCCGCGTTCCTGCAGCCAGTTGAAGAGCGGCAGGGGGGAGGTTGGGGCGGATTTGACGGGTTTGCGCGACATGGCCACGGGGCAAGGGAAGGCGCGACACACCGCGGCGCCAGCCCAATCTGCGCGGGAAAATCGGACGAAGCCCCATTCCCCATCAGGCGATGGGCCCGCCACCAGCCCCGCCTCACGCCAGCAATACGGACACCACGGCCATCAACATGAATGCGACGCCGATGGTCAGCGAATAGCCCACGGCGAGCGTGAGGGTCTTCGCCAGTGTCCACGGCCAGGAGTTGGCGAACAGTCGGCGCAACATCAGCAGCGGGTAGATCCAGAGCCAGATGTTGCAGGCGAGCGACACCCAGCCGCCCCAGCCCCAACCGGGGAGGTCGGCGATCCCGGCCCAGCCTTTGCGGAGGATGATCCACAAGTAGATGACCGTGTGGAAATGGAGCGCGAGCACGAGGTGTTGCAGGTACATCAGGCCGGACTTGGGAAAGAGGACGCGGGTGTAGAGAGCGAAGAGCGGCAGGCAAAGCATCAGCATGTTCGGCATGTAGGTTTGGATGCGCTCGGTCAGCCGGTGGCGGTAGCCGGGGTCATTCATCTGGCGTAGCCGCGAATCGAATTCCCATTCGAGCCCGGACCGGTGCTGGGGGTCGACATTGCGTTCCGCCTTGGCCTTGGCGTCGTCGGCCGCGGCGCGGAGCTGGTCGACCAGCCGGGGTCTTTCCGAAGGTGCGTCCTTGACTCCGGGAGGCGGGGAAGGGGTGGGATTCGCGTCGCCCAGGCTGACCGGCTGGCCATTCACCGTGAGGCCTTGGTGCGGTTTGCCGCCGGTGCGGATGAACTGGTCGTCACCCTGGTCGAGAAAGATGACGAGGAAGAACAGAAAACTGACGAAAATATAGAGCCGGAACGGAGGCATCTGGACGATGCGCTTGCCCGCGTTGAATTCGGCGGTCAGGACGCCGGGCCGAAACATCAGGGTAAAGAGGCTGCGGAAAAACCGGCCCTCGATGTTGAACAAGGTGTCCACCGCCTCGAGGAACAAATGGCGGAGCGATTGGTGCACATCGAAGTCATGCTGGCCGCATTGGTGGCAGTAGGGGCCCGCCAGGCGCGTGCCGCAGTTTTCACAGTGCGCATGGACCGGCGCGCCACTGGCCGCCGACTGTGCGGCGGCGCCGGCAACCTGATCGAGCGCGATGGTCTCCACGGGGGGCAGAGCGGTCGGCGGAGGCGGCAGCTCTGGGTCGGGAGACATGGGACGGATCAGGGCGTCGAGACGGCCGGAGGGTGCAACAGCCGATGAATCTTGTCGAGCAGAGCCGCGGGTTTGAAGGGCTTCAACAGGAACGGGTCAGCGGAAAGGCGCTCCCCAAAGGGGCTGCTGGTGCCTTCGATCCCGCTCATGAGCAGGATCCGGATGTCGGGCCGGATCGGGCGAATCAGCTCGGCAAAAGTGTGGCCGCTGATGTTGGGCAAGTTGATGTCGGAGATCACCAGGCTGAACTGGTCCGGCTCGGCACAAAACAGCCGGAATCCCACCTCGGCGTCGTGCGCTGCCACCACCCGGTAGCCGTGGTTGAGCAGGACGGTGCTCAGCAGGTCGCGGACCCGGACTTCGTCATCGATCAACAAGATGAGCTCGCCGCGCGCGGGCGGCGGGAAGGGGGCGTGGGTGACAGGGCGATAGGCTGTCGGTTGGGAGGGAGAGGCCTCTGGGGTATGCATTCAGGGATCGGGATGTTTACCGGTCCGGACTGAATCGTGGCAGGGGGCCAGTGTGAGAGGTGAGCCAAAGCGGGATCGCAACGACGGGCCGGCGAACACGGCGGCGGTCGCAGGGTGGAGCAAAGGAGCGGGGAAGTGCGGCATCAGTTGCGAGCATAGCCGAGCCGGCGTATTCCGGCCCGGAATCGCGTATATTTGAAGAGACGCACAACCGCCTGCAATCGAAAAACTAACAGAAACGGCCGGCCCTCGGATGGGGGCGGCCGTGGCGAATCGATCAAAAATCAGGTGGCGGCTACTTCGATTCGCGGAGGGTGATGGTGCCATTCATCGATGTGAGTTTGATGTCGATGCCGCCGCCGTTGAGGGTGCCGACGATGGACTTGCCGCCGAAGTTGGGCATCGGCGGGACGGGAGGGATGGGCGGGACGGCAACGACGACATCCTCCCCGTTGACATTGACTCGGACTTGGGACGCCACCCGGGCAACCTCGGCGTTGGCCTTGGCAATCTCCTTGGCGACGTCCCGGGCGATCTTGGCTTGTTCGCGATCGGCGCGCGCCATCTCCCGGGCGATTTCCCGGTCGACGTCGCCGGCGCCGGTGCTCCGGCCATCGCCGTCGACCCGGGCTTCGGGCGCCCGGGAGTCGCCGGACCTGAAAGACTTCTCGGTCTTGGTCTGCAAGGCGGCGGCGGAGAAGTTGGTGCGGATCGTCCCGTTGTTCGTCCGCATGCGCAGGTTGGCCTTGGTGTCGGAAGGGAGACGCAGGTCGATCTCGCCGTTCATGGAGGACAGGGAGACCGGCTTGGTCGGGGCGTGCTTGAAGGTGGCCCTGATTTCGCCGTTCAGCGTGTTCACGACGGCCGAGCTGGAAATGCCTTCAAGCTCGATCTCGCCGTTCATGCTGTTGACGTCGAGATCGCCCTCAACGCCTTCGACCACGATGTCGCCGCCGGCCTCGGTGCGGATGGCCAGGTTCGTGTTGCGCGGCACCTTGATGTCAAACTCGGCGCCATGGGCGGCCCACGCGTTTTCGCCGGCGAGGACGATGACGGCGACGTTGTCCTTCTCGACGACCTCGAAGGTCACCTCCTCGATCAGGTTGCGGAAACCTTCGTGATCGACCTCGGACTTGCCCTTTTGGTCGAGCGAGGAGGTGACAATGATCTCCTTGCCGTCGGTGCCGGTGATGTGGACATCGGCCCAGGGCATGCTGAACTTGAGGGTGCCCGGCTTGGCCGGATCGGAGAACTTCACGCGCGCCGTGGCGCCCTCCTGGTCATCGTTGTCGTTGTCGCGGTTGCCCGCGTGGACGGCGGGCGACAGCAACGCTGCTGCGACCAGGAAGGGCAGCAGGCGGGAGAGGGGTGGAAACAGGGCTTTCATGAGACGGAGGGATTGGCAGTAGCTGCAGGTTGATTGTTTTTGAGAGGGTCAGTGGGTGAAGGGGAGCGGAGGAGGACCAAGCCGCGGCGGGCGGACTCGCGGACGTTCTTGTCGGCGGACTCGTCGCGGCTGAAGCGCTCGAACAGGGGCGCGGCGCCCGTTTCGCGCACGGAGGCGAGCAGGTCGATCATGGCGACCTGGACGATGGGCGCGGTTTCGCGCGAGAGGTTGGCGAGCAGGCCTTGGCGGACGACTTCCTGGTCGGCGTGGGCGGAGAGAGCCTCGACCGCCTGGAGACGGACGTTGACCGAGGGATCGAGGGCAAGCGTACCGATGAGGTCGGTGAGTTTTTGCCGGTCGGGACTCTTGAGATCCATGACCTCGAGCACCTTTTTGAGGCGCTCGCTGGTGGATTTTTGTTGGGAGAGCGCGGCGGCGACGAGGCTGCCCATGTCCTTCATATCATCCCGCTGGTCGGCGAGCTGCTTTTCGAGCTCGGCAATGCGCTGGGGATCGACGGACGTGACCTGCGTCGCGGGCCGGACGGCGGCGGGCGCCTGGAAATAGCGCGCGCCGGCGAAGACGCCGATGGCGAGCACGGCCAGCGCGCCGGCGAACTGCAGGCTGGGGGCCGAAGGGAGCAGGGCGGCGAAAAAACGGTCGATGCGGCCGCGGGCCAGGGCGAAGGGGCTGACGCTGTCGACGTCGCGCTGGTGCGTTTCGAGCATGGCGTAGAATTGTTCGCGCAGGCGCGGGCTGGGCTCCTCGACGGCGGGCAGGGTGTCGAGCTTGCGGAACATCTCCTGGAGTGCGGACCATTCACGCTGGCAGGTGGGG
>DASZPS010000055.1:0-22220 GCA_035549955.1 Lacunisphaera sp.
GAGCATGGAAATGGGGTCCAGGGTCTGGGTTTTGGGATCTGGGGTTAGTACACGGCGGACTGGCCGGCGGTTGCAGGTTTTCCTTTCACAGAAGGTAACGGAGCGAACGAAGGCGGTCGGAATATGACCCTCCATTTCCTCCGTTACCTTCTGTTAAAGATCTCCGGTCAGGCCAAACCCAGGGGTCAGGTCACAGATGACGAGGTGGACTGTCTGCCCTGGCAGTTGCGCCGTCGTCGTTGGCCGTGAATGACACTTCTGAGCCTACACACCCCGCCCGAGGTGGCGCAGGACGCTTGGGAATCTTGAAAACTGATAATCGTGAAATCCTAAATCTTGAAATCTCAGAGAGCTACCCGAAGCGATTTCACGATTACCGATTTCACGATTATCAGTTTTCACGATTCCCCGGTTTGATCCGAAAATGGGCTTCTCGTCGCGATGGGCGTTGTCCGCCAGTTGAAGATGATGGTGAGGATGCGGAAGATGAAGGTCAGGGCGACGGCGATGGCGCCGGAAGTGTTCGCGGACCACTCCAGCGTGACGCTGCAGAAGACGAACGAGATGGCGCCGGCCAGGGCGGTGAGGAGGTAGAACTGCCCGGGCTTGAACATCAGCGGCTCCTCGCGGCAGATCAAGTCGCGCAGGATGCCGCCGCCGATGGCGTTGATCACGCCGACCATCACGGCCGCGGGCGCGGCCAGCCCGGCCTCGAGGGATTTCTGGACGCCGAACGCGGCATAGGCGCCGAGACCCAATGCGTCGATCACGGCGATGACGCGCGCGAAGTGGTGCACCCGGGAGCGAAACAACACGCTGGCGACGACGGCGGCGAGGATGACGAAAATGTAGTTCGGATTCGTGAGCAACGGCGTGGACCCCTGGTTGAGGAACAACCCGTCGCGGATCAGCCCGCCGCCGATGCCCGTCACCACGGCGAGCGCGAGGACGCCCACGATGTCGTAGTCGCGCTTGATCGCCGCCAGCGCGCCCGACAAGCCAAACGCGAACGTCGCGCCGAGGTCGAAGAAAACGGGAAGTTCAAAAGCAGTGGCCGCCATGGCTGGAGAGTTTCACCACTAATCCACACGAAGGAACACTAATGTGGCTCGGGAACCCGGGCTCGGATTTCTCACCGCTAATTAGCGCTGATGGACGCTGATGATTCCGATCTCCGTCATTAGTGATGCTTAGTGTCCATGAGTGGTTAAGCTGCCTCTGGGATCGGTTGCCGGGCGGACCTGAGTTTCACCACTAATCCACACTAAGGAACACTAATGTGGCTCGGGAACCCGGGCTCGGATTTTTCACCGCTAATCTGCGCTGATTGACGCTAATAATTCCGATCTCCGCCATTAGTGCTGATGAGTGTCCATTAGTGGTTAAGCGGCCCTGGGGATCGATTGCGGGACCAGTCTGCGTTTAACCACTGATCCACACTATTGAATTTCGCACTTTAGCCATACACACCCCGTCGCTTCGCGCCACCCCTCTCGAGAGGGGAGCCAAACCTCCGGAAACGATGGTCCCCTCTGGAGAGGGGTGCCCGGAGGGCGGGGTGTGTATAGAGTCCGAAGAGGCGGCGAAGGTTTCGCTGTCAGTCCAAGCGGCGAAACTCAATAAGCAGGAACGATGCAATCGGAGGTGGAGCGACCTGCTCCCCAGGGCGCTTTCTTCGCAGCGTACGTCCTCAGCGCGTTGGGGAGCCGTCTCGGCAGGCTCTAGGCCCTGAGCCCGTCGAACGGGCAACGCGCTCCACCTGTGGTCTCTGGTCTCTCGTCACTGGTCGTCCAATCAGAACCGCAGTTCTGATTGGAGCTGCTCGATGACTTTCTTGGCGGTGGCGCGGATTTGCAGGAGGCGGGGGTTCCAGGCGAGGACGATGCCGCGGTCGAGCTTCGCCAGCGGGCCGGCCGGGATTTCATGGTAGATGCCGGCGGCGAGCTCGGCCATCGCCAGGGCGGGGAGCACGGAGCCGAAGCCGCCCGACCGCACCGCGGCCAGGGCCTGCGGGAACGACTGGCAGGTGAGGGCGGGGCGGAGCTCGACGCCGAACTCCTTCGCCACCGCGCGGAGCTTCGTCGTGAATTGCCCGTCGCTGGTGTGCGCGGCGAAGGGCAGGCGGCCGAGCACGTCGGCGAGGGTGGGGGTGGTGCGGCCCGCGAGCGCCTTCGGCACGACGGCGCTGAACGCGAGCGTGCCGAGCGGGGCCGACTTGAGCGGGGCGACAACGGCGTCCCGGCGGATCACGCCGAAATCCACGCGGCCGTCCTGCAGCTGCTGGACGATTTCGTTGGTCCGGAGGTTGGACGTCGCGAAACGGACGTTCTGCTGCCGGCGCATGACCTCGCCGAGCCTGGGAATCACGAGCCAGTGGATCAGGCTGTCGCCGGCCGCGATGGTATGGTCGACGCTCTCCGCGCGGCATTCGGCCCGAAAGTCCTGCAGCGCGTGCAGCTGGGCGCGGATGAGCTCGGCGAGGTGGACGCCCTGCGCGGTGAGCTTGAGCTGGCGGCCCTGGCGGCGCGCCACCTCGCAGCCGAAGAACTCGGAGAGCTCGCGGAGCTGCCGGCTGTACTGGCTTTGGCGGATCGGGTCGCCGGGGGCGGCCTTGGCAATGCCGCCGGCGTCGTGGACCTCGACCAGGACGCGCAGCCGGTCAAAGGACAGGCCGCGTTCGGAGAACAGGTTTTCGTACATGACTGAATAATCAGGTATTATGCAGGAAGCGTGGTGGCAAGTCTGCGGCGGCGTGGTAGGATGGGGCAGACTCGCATCCCCCTCCGCCCCCGGCACGCGCCGGAACAATTTTCCCAAAATACTTTCCCACCCCCCCTTGATATTGCCGAACCAACTTCCGTTGTAACCTGTAGAAACCTCTAACGTCATCCGCCCTGCCATGAAAACCGCATCATTCATCCATACACCGGTCCTCCGTGCCACGGAGCGGCCAGGGTTGCATGCGGCTTATTGTGCCCAGGTGACCCTACGGTCCCTTAGTCGCTCGGGTAATTTGAAGCCCGATCCGACCAACCCCCAGGAAGTGAACTAACGCGATCCCGAGCTACCCAGCCCGATCACGCCGCCCACTTCCGCCCGGAAGTGGGTTTTTTCATGCCCGAAAAAGCCGCTTCCGGAGGCCGAGCCCAAACTCGTTTTCCAGATTCCATAAGCGGCTTCACCGTTGAGCCCAGCCAATCAGCCAAGGTCCGCATAAAATCCTGCGGCCACCCAATCCGTGACGACATAGTCGGCACGAGAGGGGCGACGGTGTGTGTTCTTTTTTGCAAAACGCAGCCCCGCCTGAGCGCGGGGCTGCACCAAAAACGCGCGGTGCGCCCGAGGGGCGTCAAACGGCAAGGCCGGCCGCGCGTTTTCATTTTTCCAAATGTAGGTCGAGCTTTGCGCCCGACATCAGGTGGTCGCCGATTTCCACATCGGCGACAAGCGTCGGTGTGGAAACCGACGCCCACCCAAAACCCGAAGATTGAGAGCGGGTGAAAGACACGATTCTCTTTCCCATGGGAAGCGCCGGTTGTTGATCCGAAACCGGAGCCACGCTTCCTGCCCCATCGGATCTCCCACGAGCCAGTCGGCGGCCAAAGCCGGCAGGGGCTGCATTTGACCGCTGGAGGGCCCGCGTCCCCGCGGGCCGCTTGGTTGCGAACCGGAGGGTCGGACTCACGCCGCGCGTGAATGGCAGCCGGCCGGTGGAGCGCGTTGACCTCAACGCGCTTCATTCGAACCAACGCACTGGGGAGCAGTGCGTTCCACCTCAAGCATCGGGTGGAGCGAGTTGCTCCTCAACGCGCTTCTCTCAAACCAACGCGCTGAGGAGCAGTGCGTTCTACCTCAGGCATCAGGTGGAGCGCGTTGCTCCCCAACGCGCTGTTTGGTCATCGCGTGCAGGCGCAAACCAACGCGCTGAGGTCAGCGCGTTCCACCCTCGGAGCAGGAGCCGGTGGAGCGAGTTGCTCCCCAACGCGCTTCTCTCAAACCAACGCACTGGGGAGCAGTGCGTTCCACCCCGCGATCGGGCGTGACTCAATTTTCGCGTGCATGATGCAACAGCAGCATATCGCCCCGCCAAGGCGGAGATCGGGGTGCAACTCCCCGTGCGCGCACCATTGGGGCTGTAGGGCGGGACCGCAGGTCCCGCCTGGTGGTCGCCGATTTCCACATCGGCGACTTGGCGTCGGCATGGAAGCCGACGCCCACCTTCGGAGCTGTGGTGTCAACAGTCAGCACAGCGGACTTTTAATCCGCAGGGTGCGGGTGCAACTCCCGCCGGCTCCACCATTTTGCCACCAGTCAGTCATCGAGGGCGGACGTCGGAGAAGTCTTCCGGCGCCGAGCGACCTGGAACTGCGGGGATTTTTCGCGGCGTGTCCGAGCAGCCAAGGGGCCGGTCCGCAAAACCGAGATTCGTGGGTGCAAGTCCCACCGCCGCGTCATTTTTCTCCGAAATTGTAGCCGGCCTCACTGAGGCCGGTGGGTGGAGTGCGGTGACATCAACGCGCTGTTTTTCAAACCAACGCGCCGGGGTTGGCGCGTGCCACCCTTCGCCGCGATCTGCTGCCGTGAATCGTTCTCCTTCTCTTAATCGTTCTCGTTCTCCTCCGCGGTCACGAACCGAGAGAACGAGAAAGATTACGATAACGAGAACGATGCCGGACCGCCGGGCGGGCTCGCGTCCCGGCGGGCCGCTCCGGGGTCAGCGACCCCGGCTACAGGGGATGCGTCACTTTCCCGGGGCTGTGATGATAATAGCAGCATGCCGCGCCCGCAACGCGGATGAGACGGAGCGTAACCGTCCAGCTCCAGAATTTCCAGGGATGAGGCTGGTCTGTGACCGGCCCCGGCATGGTCGGCGCGGGTTGTCCCCGCCGAGGGGCGGGTCGCAGGCCGGGCCTCGGACGATTCCTTTCTACGGACGTGGCCGACAAGCAAGGCAGCCGTCTCCAAAACGGCCCGATGCAGGAGCATTACCTGCCGTCCGTGCCACCCTTCGCCGGGGATCTGCTGCCGTGAATCGTTCTCTTTCTCTATATCGTTCTCGTTCTCCTCCGTGTTCACGAACCGAGAGCACGAGAAAGATTACGATAGCGAGAACGATGCCGGACCGCCTGGCGGGCTCGCGTCCCGGCGGGCCGCTCCGGGGTCAGCGACCCCGGCTACATCGGGCCACTATTTTGGGAACGTGGTGTAGTCAGTCTGCACGGCCCACTGAAGACGGGCAGGTGTTGGTGCGATTCCAACCGTTCCCACCATTTCATGGCAGGAAGCGGACAGTTCCGCCGTCGGTCTCATAAGCCGGCTCATTCCGTGCAACTCGGAATCCTGCTCCCACTTTTCATCGGAGCGTAGCGCAGCAGCCAACGCGCTCGGCTTGGGCCCGAGAGATCGCAGGTGCAACTCCTGTCGCTCCGACCAATTTTGACTCGCTGTCTCTCGGGGCTTCGCCCCACGCCTGCGGCGTGTCCATCTTCGCGTGCCCACCGGCACGCTTCGCCAGGTGCGTGGCCCAGTTAGCAGGGTATCGGCCCGTGACGCCGAGGAAGCGGGTGCAAATCCCGCCCACCTGACCATCCTTTGCCGCCCTGAACCGGGAGTTTGATGTTTCGCGCGGACACTCGCCGCGTCCCGGTCTCTCGTCGCCCCGGTTGAGGCTTCCCATAGCGCGGCAATTTTCTTGTGACCGAGGACAAACCAGCAGAGTCGCCTGCCTGTCGAGCAGGAGATAGCGGGGGCAGCACCCGTCGGTCGCGCCATTTTTCGAGGTGTCGCCTAGCAGCCAGGGCAGCTGGCCTACACCCAGCCATTCGGGGGTGCGAGTCCCTCCACCTCGACCATTTTCATTCCAGGGTAGGCTAATTAGCAGGCCGGCGAGCTGTTAACTCGCGTCGGTGAAGGTGCGAATCCTTCTCCTGGAGCCACGGGGGATTGGCGTAACAGCAGCGCGGCGGTCTCTGACACCGCAGGCGAAGGGGCGGCACCTTCATCCCCTGCCAATTGCGTCGGCGAGACAGCCAGTGAAGTCACCTGCCCGACATGCAGGAATCGCCCGGTGCGACACCGGGGCCGACGACCATCAGGGTGTGGTGCCAAATAGTCGGCGACTCCGCTCGGAACGGAGATTATGCAGGTGCAAGTCCTGTCACCCTGACCACTTTTTTGCGGTGTCGTCTAACAGCAGGACACCGGGCTTTGGACCCGGGGATGGAGGTGCGATGCCTCCTGCCGCAGCCATTTGGGGCCTGGGGTGGGGGCGCAAACTTGCTGCGGCCACTCAGCGCAGCTGAGTCCAGAAGCGCGGAGGAATCCCGGCTGGCCGGGATTGGGCGCAGCAAGACTGCGCCCCTACTGGAGGTGAGGCGGGTGCGCCCGCCTGCGCCGGGCAACCACTTTCATGGGTCGCAAGCATTAACAGTGATGCCGCCGGTTCTTACCCGGCAGAACCCGGAGCATTACCGGGGCGGCCCACCAGTCTTCGCTCGCCGCGAAGCGGCGGCGGAAGACTGCCGCGCCATAGCCCGCGTCCAGCGGGCGACGGCGGGCCACGTTCGTCCAGGCGAGCTACGACCCGGCAAACCATTTTGGCTCGGTGGCGCAGCAGTCAGCGCAGCTCCCTCATAAGGAGAAGGTCGCAGGTGCAACTCCTGCTCGAGCCCAGAGTCTATTTCCGATACTGAATTGGGTGCGGGAGCGCAGCAGCGCGGCCGGGCCGCCGGACGCGGAGCCCAACGGGCCGAGCGCGAAGAGCGCGAGCCATTCCCGCCTGAGCCCCCATTTTTCGAGGCGTGGCAGAGCAGCAAATGCAGCGCGCTGTAAACGCGCCGCCCTGACGGGCTGCGGAGGTGCAATTCCTTCCGCCTCGACCATCCTTCGCCCAATTGTAGCCGGCCTCGCTGAGGCCGCTCGGTGGAGCGCGTTGTTCCCCAACGCGCTGAGGACAGCGCGTCCACCTGATTGTAGCCAGGTGGAGGGCCCGCGTCCCGGCGGGCCGCTCCGGGGTCGACGACCCCGGCTACCCCCCCTTTCGCATCCAACCCGTAGAAAGCGACGGACTGCCTTGGTAAGGCAGCCAGCGGGGCGCACGTCCCTGTGGATGCTCAAACTTTGCGGATATGGCGAAACAGCAAACGCAACGGCCCGAGATGCCGGCGGGCGCAAGCCCACTGGGGGTGCAAGTCCCCCTGTCCGCACCAATTCATCGACGGGTGGTGGAGTGTATACACACGAGTCTCAGAAACTCGCGGGCGCGAGCCCATGCAGGTGCAAATCCTGTCCCGTCGACCACTTTCCTGGCCGCGTCGAACAAGAGTAGTTCGCCCGTCTTTCAAGCGGGAGATCGGAGCGCACCTCTCCGCGCGGCTGCCACTTTCCCCTTTGGTCTGCAGGCGTTGTCAGTGACGCGCGAGCTTCGTAACCTCGGGAACCGGACGCAATTTCCGGGCAGACCTCCAATTTCAGGCCGCTGACAGGGTTCGTCTAGGTAGGAGGGGCTTTACGCCCCGACCCAAAGGTGGTCGCCGATTTCCAGATCGGCGACAGGCGTCGGTGTGGAAACCGACGCCCACCTGCGACATTTTCCAGGCAGTGAGATCAGGATTACTTCGCTCCAAACGACGTGGTTGCCGGTTCGAATCCGGCCCTCTCCACCATTCATGGGGAGGTAGCTCAATGGTAGAGCACGTAAATACTCCTGTTCGGTTTTCTCCTGGTACTCTTTTCCGGGCAGTGATGATGAAGCTACTTCGTCTCCATACCCATCCCGTGCCATGGCTGACACCATTGGCTGCAAATACGAGCGCCTCCGACCCGCACCCGTGGGCCGGGGGAAGGGCTCCAGGGAACTTCGTCTGCCTTTCTCCCGGGAAATCTCAATATCCCGCGGCGGTTTTGATTCATCCGCTGCGGGAGGGAGGCAGTGAGCCCGCCGGTCCTTCGGCGCTGTCGTTTAACGGAACGCCGTCGCAAGGCGGAACAGGTTCAATTCCTGTCAGCGCGTCAGTGCACCCGGCGGGTATGGTTCTCCTCCAATTCTTTCGAGGGCAGTGAGGACACGGTTACTTCGGAAACCATCCTGAAAAGATGCGTGGTTCAAACCCACAAACCCGTGTTCGGCATCCTCCCTCGATCCTTTTCGTCCGCCAGCAGAGCCAGTCATCGCCTGACGGACCTGCCCTTTCGCCCGGGCAGTGAGGGCCGGGTTACTTCATTAAACTGAAAAAACACCCGGCCCGGTTTTTCTCCCGGGTGTTGCTTTCAGTCTGTCGCGGCGGTCTGCGACCGCCGTGGTGGTCGTCGATTTCCAGATCGACGACAGGCGTCGGTGTGGAAACCGACGCCCACCTTGAACGGGGCGGCCACAGACCGCCGCGACAGTTTCCCCCTTTCGCAGGCAGTGAGAATACGGTTACTTCCAGTCGCCGGTTCGATCCCAGCCCTCTCCACCATTTTGGGGAGGTAGCTCAGTGGTAGAGCAGAACCGCACGGGGCCTTTGGCTCGGTGCGGTTGTATCCCGTGTTCGTGGTTCTCCTGCGATTTCCCCCACCACCGCGTCCCGGCGTTCCGGGCCCAACCTGGCGCGATCCTCTGATCGCGCTTCATCCCCAAAAAGGAGGCCACCATGGCCAAGTTCAGCATCGTGGCCGCCATGCAGCGCGGCAAAAACACGCCCCATACCGTCAACCTCGCCGGCGGCCGGGCGTTCAAGCAGACGGCGAAGCTGGAGCTCGTCTCGGTCCTGCTGACCACGTTCCTCGAGGACGAGTTCTATCGCAAGCAGTCGGACACGATCGCCCGCATCCGCGCGCTCATCACCGAGGCGGGCGACCCGCGCTTCGCGGCGAAGGCCGCGCTCTATGCGCGCCACACCCACGGCATGCGCTCGGTCAGCCACGTCGTGGCCGGCGAGCTCGCCAAGACGGTGAAGGGCGCGCCGTGGACGAAGCGCTTCCACGCGCAGGTCGTGCGCCGCCCGGACGACGTCACCGAGATCCTCGCGTACTACCTGGCGGCCCACGGCCGCCCGGTCCCGAACTCGCTCAAGAAGGGCCTGGGCGCCGCCCTGGCCCGCTTCGACGAGTACCAGCTGGCGAAGTACCGCCGCGACCACGGTGCATTCAAGCTGGTGGACGCGGTCAACCTCGTCCGCCCGCCGTCGACGCCCGCCCTCGCCAAGCTCGTCAAGGGCGAGCTCGCTCCCGCGGAAACGTGGGAGACGAAGCTCACGCAGGCCGGCGGCGCCGAGACGGCCGCCGAGGTCGCCGCCGCCAAGGCGGACGCATGGGCCGGCCTGGTCCGCGAGCGCAAGCTCGGTTACCTGGCCCTGCTGCGCAACGTCCGCAACATCCTGACGCACGCGCCGGAAGTCGCCGGTGAACTGGCCCGCCAGCTCGCCGACGCGAACGCCGTGCGCCGCGCGCTGGTGTTCCCGTTCCAGTTCCTGTCGGCCGTGGAGGTCCTCAAGCAGGGCAACCTGCCGGAGGCCGCGCGCCTGATGGACGCCCTGAACGAGGCCGTCGACCACTCGCTGGCCAACGTGCCGCAGTTCGAGGGCCGCACGCTCGTCGCGCTCGACTCGTCGGGCTCGATGGCGGGCCGCCCGCAGGTCATCGGCTCGCTGTTCGCGGCGACGCTGGTGAAGGCGACGGGCGCCGACCTGATGCTGTTCAGCGACGACGCGCGCTATGTCTCGCTGAACCGCCGCGACACGACGCTCACGGCGGCCGCCAGCATCCCGTTCATCTCGGGTGGCACGAACTTCAACGCGATCTTCGAGCGCGCGAACCGCACGTACCAGCGCATCGTGATCCTGTCCGACATGCAGGGCTGGATCGGTGGCGGCGCGCCGGTGGCGTCGTTCGCGGCGTACCAGCGCCTCTTCTCGGTCGAGCCGCGCGTGTACAGCTTCGACCTGAAGGGCCACGGCACGATGCAGTTCCCGCAGGAACGCGTTTACGCCCTGGCCGGCTGGAGCGACCGCGTGTTCGACATCATGCAGAAGCTCGACCGCGATCCGTCGGCCCTCGTCCGCGAGGTCGAGGCCGTGGCGCTCGAGGCCTGAGTCAATCAAAGGTGGAGCGCATTGCTCCCCAATGCGCTTCTCGCGGGACCGGCGGCATGCCGGTCCCGCTTTCACTTTCTCCCCTTCATCGTCCAACAGACAGGACACGGGCCCGCGAAGCCTGAAATCGAGGTGCAAATCCTCGTGAAGGGACCAATTTCAAGTCTCACCATTCGGCGTTTACCCATCGGGCTGGAGGGCCCGCGTCCCTGCGGGCCGGGATCCCCTGGAGGGTCCAGCTCCAGCTGGACCGCGGCCCATCAGGACATGGGCCCTCCACCACGGAGCCACCCATGGCGCGCCGTCACAGCCGGTATTTTCCTTCCTCGTGTGGTGAAACATATATCACGCCGCGCTTCGAACGCGGTATTGCGGGTGAGAGTCCTGCCACGAGGGCCAATTCGATCCCAATCCCTCTCACACAAGGATACGGAGGTAACGGAGAAGTGAATCCCCCTCTGTTCTCTCCGTTTCCTCCTGTGAAGTTTTCAGTTACATCCCCGCGTAGCCTAGCAGCCCAGGCCTCCGCCTTCTAAGCGGACCGACGCAGGTGCAAATCCTGCCGCGGGGACCATCCTTCGCCATGCGATATGAGCGCGCGGCAAGTCCGCCAAGATTGCGATGATGGAAGATGTTTCGCCGGCGGACGCAGCTCGAGTCGCTACGGATGGCAGGCCGATTTTGGAGAGTGAATCCGCCAAGGGCGGACGCTGTCTCGAAAACAGATGGATCGGCCAGACCGATTGGGGCGCAAGACCTCCGCTCTCCGCCATTTTGGAAGGACTGAGCACATGGGGCGCTCAACGCCAAAACATGAAGGCGTATCCGTAACAGGGAGCTGACACCTGCGGCGGCTGGTGTGCGTTGCACATGAGCCGGTCGTCGTGGGGATTTGCTTGCAGGGTTTGAGTGGCACCGGGCCCGGGCGTGTGAACCACGATTCGGCAGGACGCCTGTTTTCCAAGAGCGGTTGGTCAGTGGCTGGGGGTTCGAATCCCCTTCCTTCCCCCTTTGCCCGCCCGTAGCTCAAAAGCAGAGCAGCCGACTGATAATCGGCCGACCTTGGCGCGATACCAAGCAGGCGGACCACCTTTTGCTGTACCGGCGCTCCATGCGCGCCGTTCGGTGGAGGGCCCATCTCCTGATGGGCCGCGGCCCAGCGGGAGCTGGGCCCTCCATTTCGGCGGTCAACAGGCCGCCGCTACAGTGTGGAGGGTTAATCCCGCGAGGCGGGAGGCGCATTGCTAATGCGTGCGGTCCCGTTGCGGGACTGAGGGGCAGGACCTCAACCCTCCGCCAATTTGCGGCATCGTTCTCTTCGTTCCCGTCGGAACAAGCGGAGAAAGAGAAAGATTGCGAGAACGAGAACGATTTAATCCCCCCTTTGCCCGCTCCCGGTGGGGCGGGCGACAACGACCGAATTCCCGTCCGCGGGAAGGAAGTCACAACACCAAGGACCAACATCATGAACGCCATCGCGCTCGTGATCGCCTGGGCTGCGGTGGCTGGTATCGTGCTGATCACGCGAGTTAGCTATCGGAAGCGCCGGGCGACTCGCTAAACGAGCAAATCCCAACGGCCCGGGAGCAAACGCTCCCGGGCCGTTTCATTTTTCGGGTGGAGCGCATTGCTCCCCAATGCGCTGAAGCACCTTGGTAGCGATTCCAAACCAACGCGCTGGGGTCAGCGCGTCCCACCTTGCTTCTCCGCTGGAGGGCTCGCGTCCCTGCGAGCCGCTTCCGTGATTCTCAAGCCAACGCGCTGGGTCAGCGCGTTCCACCTCCTCGATCGCGCCCCCTGTAGGGTCGTCGCTTGCGACGACCTCGCGCGAAAGGTCGGCGCAAGCACCGACCCTACATTCAGCATAAGCAAAAAAGAACACACGCCCGCGCGCCCGGTGGCGCGCGGTGCCCCGCGGCGCGAGCTCTCAACCCTCCGCCCTCGGCTCTCAGCTTCTAATTTCCATCATGAATCCAACTCTTCCCGATTCCCCGGTCGGCGTCCCGTCGATCCTGGACAAGCCCATCGTCCTGTCGCTCAACCGCGCCTGGCAGGTGATCGGCCATCGCACCGTCAAGCAGGCCCTCGTGGCCCTCAATGGCGGCGCGGATGGCCTGCCGCCCGCGCTCGGCCTCGACATCGCGTACCCGAAGCTCGCGGACGGCTCGTGGGACTTCGACCGCCCGATCTACCTCAACCCGGTGGCTTGGGACGAATGGATCCAGCTGCCCGTGCGCGATTACGATTTTGTCGTCGCCACGCCGAAGCTCCGGATCCGCGTCCCGACGGTCATCGTCGCGACGCAGTTCGATCGCATGCCGGTGCGCATCCCGCGCGTCAGCCGCACCGCGATCCTCGCGCGTGACGGTGGCGTGTGCCAATACACCGGCGAGTACGTCGGCCAGCACGGCGGCAACCTCGACCACGTCATCCCCCGCCACCGCGGCGGCCGTGACACGTTCGAGAACCTGGTGTGGGCCAAGAAGGAAGTGAATTCCCTCAAGGCCAACCGCCTGCCGCACGAAGCCGGCCTCCGCCTGCTCCGCCGCCCAAAGGCGCCGGCTGCCCTGCCGGTGGCCGCGACGATCCGCGACGCAAAGCACCCCGACTGGCGCCACTTCCTCACCCGGTGAGGGAGTGGTCAGCCCCAGCCCCCAGAACCCAGCCCCCAGAACCCAGAACCTAGAACCCAGAACCTAGAACCAGAACCTAGAACCTATTCCCGAACATACATCATCCAGGTGGAGCGCGTTGCCCGTTCGACAAGCTCAGGGCCGAGCTCAGGGCCTTGAGCCTGCCGAAATGGCTCCTCAACGCGCTGAACGACTCCCGCAGCGTTTCCCAGCCAACGCGCGAGGGACCGCGCGTTCCACCTTGTGATTCCGTTCCCATGGCAGGGTCGTCGCTGGCGACGACCTCGCGCGAAAGGTCGGCGCAAGCACCGACCCTACATTTGGCAAACATCAACCCAGCAAAAAGGAACACACAACCTTCATAGCAGGGTCGTCGCCGGCGACGACCTCGTCCGTGAGGTCGGCCCGAGGGCCGACCCTACATTTCCCACCATCCCCGGATCTCAGCCCCAAAACCCAAAACCCAGACCCCAGACCCCAGATCTCAGACCCCGCGAAGCTCACGCTTCGCTCCGCCATGACCTCCGCTCCCTCCAGTCCCATCGTCCTCGCCGATTTCCTCGACATCGTGGAAACCGCGCTGGCCACGGTTTCGCCCCGCCTGCCTGCGCACGTCGGCCGCGACGACCTGGCGTCGGCGGGCAAGCTGGCGCTGGTGGCGCTCATCGCGCAGGCCTCGGGCCCGTCCGAGGAGGTCCGCGCGTGGTGTTTCGTGCGTGTGCGCGGCGCCATGCTCGACGAGCTGCGCCGGCTGGATCCGCTCCCGCGCAACCGGCGCGACCAGGCCAAAGCCGTCGCCCTCGCCCGGTCGACCCTCGCCGCCCGGCTGGGCCGCGCCCCGACCGACGACGAGGTCGCCGCCGCAACCCGACTGCCGGCCGCCGCCGTGCGCGCGGCCGCGGCGGCACTGGCGGCCGAGGCGGAGGTCCACGACATCGAGTGGAGCACCGTGCCCGACACCGCAAGCCCGTCGCCGGTGGAGAGCGTCGAGCAGACCGACCTGCACGCCGGCCTCCGCGCCGCGCTGGACCGCCTCCCGGCCAACCAGGCCGCGGCGCTCCGCCGCTATTACCTCGAGGATGCGACGCTCGACGAGATCGCCGCAGAACTCGGCGTCTCGCGCGAGCGCGCCCGCCAGGTCCGCGAAGCCGGCGAAAAGAAGCTCCGCGCCGACCTCCTCGTCCTGTCGCTCTGGCAGGGCGTTCTCCAAACCCGCAACTAACACCTTCCCCACCATGGTGGGCGTCGGTTTCCACACCGACGCTTCTGTCGCCGATATGGAAATCGGCGACCACCGAAGAAGCCCGTCGGGGCATAAAGCCCCTCCCACACCCAGAACCCAGATCCCAAATCCCAGAACCCAGATCCCAGACCCTAAACCCCAAAACCGAAAATCCCCCATGGTCATCCGCCCCGCCATTCCCTTCCTGAAACCCACCCCGCTGCCGCGGCCCGTGCCGCCGGTCCGCCTCGTCGCGACCGGCCTCCGGCCGCGACCGGCGCCAAAATCCACGCCCAACCCGGGCTTCCGCTTGGGGCAGCGCGGCCGCTGATGATCTTCGCCGACAAAAAGTCCGCCCGCGACAAGCGCCTGCTCCGGTTGGAGCGGGAGCTTAACCGGCTGTATCGCGCGCGCTGGCATGCGCCAATCATCCCGCTGGAGCATCCCTACCAACGAGGCTGGGTGAAGACGTACCGCCTGCGGGCGGACGCGCTCCATCATCCCGACGCGAAGGTTTTCCAAGCCGTGTTTCCGGTGGTCAACCACCGGGTCATCTCGCGCCGGCGCGACTTCCTGGCCAAGGATGGCCGGGTCGTCGGGCTGGGTCCCCGCATCATTCCCGTGCACGAGTGGGCCCGCCGGCCCTGGCCGTTCACCCATCAGCGCTTGTTCGCCTATGGCGATTGGCCGTGGGACATGGCCGACTCGTGGGGCGTGCGCCAGGGCCACATCCGGGGTTTCCGCCTCATGCGCACCTGGTGGCTCGAGGAGTTCGTCGGCCCGCTCATGATCACTCACCAGCGCGTCGACCTGCCGGACGTCCGCACCCGCATCGCCGAGATCGAAAGCCACCTGCGCCACACCTGCGGCCACGAGCGACTGCGCAACCTCCATGGCCGGCGGGCCCGCTTCTGGCTCGACCCACGCTCCCAGCCGATTTCGATGCAGCGCGCCGAACTCGCGGCCGACGCCACCTCGTGACAACCTGATTGCACAGTCATATATTCCCCATTCCCGCCGCTACCACTTTCCGCCGTCGTCCGCTAGGATGACGGCATGCAAATCGAACCCTTTTCTCCTCCGAACATGAGCATGGAAATCAAGGCCCGTGACCTGATCGCCGCCGGCTGGCCGGAAGGCGAACGCATCCGCACCGTCCTCCGCCGCGCGCGCGAGCTCGACGGCACGGGACTGTCGCGCCCGGATATCTTCGCCCAGCTCGAGGCCGAGTTCCCGCCCGAGCTGCCGCCGATCCAGCCGCGCTCCGCGCCCGCGGCGCTGGCCGAGGCCGTCCTGGCCGAGACGAGCGAGGAGGCGGTCAACCTTTCCGCCTCGCGCGCCCGCATGGCCGAGTTGCTGCATGTCCCGGTGGTGGCGCGCGGCGCCATCATGCCGGATGTCTGCCCGTCGGGCCCGGCCCGCGCCACGATTCCGGTGGGCGGCGCCATCGCCGTCGAAAACGCCATCATCCCGGGCGCGCACTCGGCGGACATCTGCTGCTCGATGTTCGCGTCGTTCTTCCCCGCCAACCACCCGGTCGGCGAAATGATGGATCATCTCCAGAAGGTGACGCACTTCGGCGCGGGCGGCCGCCCGCGCGGCCACCAGTGGTCGTCGCCCGTGCTGGCGGAGCCGGTCTGGGACAACCCGTTCCTCACCGGCATGCAGAGCCGCGCGCAGGATTTCCTGGGCACGCAGGGTGACGGCAACCACTTTGCCTACGTCGGCCGCGTGTCCTTCACCGAACCGCAGCGCGCCGCGCTGGCCGCCACCGGCCACACCGAGCTGGCGGAGGCGATCGCGCGCCAGGCAGGCGCGTTCCATGTCCTCGTGACCCACCACGGCTCGCGCGGCCTGGGCGCCGACGTCTACCGGCGCGGCCACCACGCCGCGCGCGAATGGTGCCGCCGCAACACGAAGGACATCCCCGAGGCGGCCGTCTGGCTGCCCGGCGATACGCCGGAGGGCCGCGCCTATTGGGAAGCCCTGCAGTACGTCAGCCGCTGGACGCGGGAAAACCACGCCCTGATCCACGAGGCGTTCCTGCGGCGCCTCGGGGTGCGCGCGCTCGCGCAGGTCGGCAACGAGCACAATTTCGTCTGGCAGCGCGGCGACCGTTTCCTCCATGGCAAAGGCGCCACGCCGGCCTGGCGCGACGAGGAAGGCCGCCCGCTGCTCGGCCTGATCCCGCTCAACATGGCGCGGGAAATCCTGCTCGTGCTCGGCGGCGACAACGACCAGTTCCTGTCCTTCGCCCCGCACGGCGCCGGCCGCAACCTGTCGCGCTCGGCCATGCTGCGCCCGTACAAGGATGCGGAGGGCCGCATCGACCCGGCGCGCGTGCAGCAGATCCTGGGCGAGGTCGCGCCGGGCCTCGATATCCGCTGGTTCTGCGGAGGCGCCGACCTGTCGGAGTCGCCGCTCGGCTACAAGGACGCCGCGAAGGTAAAGGCGCAGATCGAGCATTTCCGCCTCGCGAACGTCGTGGGCGAAATCCACCCGCTGGGCTGCATCATGGCCGGCGAGGCCCCCGAGCCGCCGTGGGTCCGCGCCCGCCGCGAAAAGCAGGCCCGCCACAAGGCCGAGCGCCGCGAGGGCAAGGCCGAGATCGAACCGTAGGAGGGGCTTTACGCCCCGACCGATCTAACCACAGAACACACGAAACACACGGAAACCTGACCAATACATTTCACAGAAGGAAACGGAGGTAACGGAGGGAGGATCGTTTTGCCCGAACTCTTCGTGCCCTTCGTTACCTTCTGTAAAGTCCGAACCAAGACCCCAGATCCCGGACCCCATACCCTGGCGATTTCACAGAAGGAAACGGAGAAACGAAGTTTCGTTCGGAGTCCTTCGTGACCTTCGTTGCCTTCTGTTCGGTTCCCCGGACGCCAGGAGCTAAAAGCTGGACCCTAAATCCCAGACCCCATAACCCAAATTTGCTCCGGCGTCGCAATGGCGATGACCGCCAACAAGATTCGCAACCACATCGATTCTGCGAAACCGATCTGATCGGTCATTCCTCCAACATCGGCCTCGCTTCGGAGCACCCTTTTTTCAAGAGACCTGAAACCTGAGACCTGAAACCTGAATTCGGGCCCAGACCCCAAATCCCGGACCCCAGATCCTGGGTCTGATACCCCAGACCCAAAAATCGAACCATAGATCACTGCACAGAAGGTAACGGAGATAACGAAGACTCGAACAAGCCCTTCGTTGCCTTCTGTTAAATCCTGGCTCAGCCCCAGGCCCCAAAACCAAGACCCAAGACCCGATTTTTCCATGAAAAATAAGATCATCATCAAGGATACCCACCGTGGGATCCGTTACAGCGACGGCGTCTTCAAGGAAGTCGTCGGTCCCGGCTTCTACAAGATTCCGACGCAGCGCAACTTTCCGGTCCGCACCCCGCTCGTCGAGATCGTCCTCGTCGACGTCCGCGAGCGCGACCTGACCATCAAGGGCCAGGAAATCCTCACCTCCGACAAGGTCGCCATCCGCGTCAGCATCATCGTGCAGTTCAAGGTCACCGACCCGGTGGCCGCGCTGCACCAGGTGGAGAACCACGACGAGCGCCTCTACAGCGACGTGCAGCTCGCGGCCCGCCGCTCGCTGGCGGCCATGACGCTCGAGCAGATCCTCACCAACCGCAACCGCCTGAGCGAGGACATCCTCGCCGAGGTCAAGGGCGCCGCTGCCGGCTATGGCATCGCCATCCTGCGCGCCGACGTGAAGGACCTCGTCTTCCCCGGCAACCTGCAGGAGGTGATGAACAAGGTGCTCGCCGCCGAGCGCCTCGCCCAGGCGCAGCTGGTCGAGAGCCGCACCAACGCCGAGCAGCAGACGATCGCCGCCCAGGCCAAGGCCCGCATCAAACAGATCGAGGCCGACGCCTCGGTCGAGAGCGACGCCAAGACCGCCGCCGCGCTCGCCGACGCCCGCCTGAAGGAAGCCCGCGCCGAAGCCGAGGCCCTGCGCATCCGCACCGAGGCCGAGGTCAAGGCCCTGCGCGAGCAGGCCCAGGCCGCCGCCGAGTACGCCAAGCATCCCGCGCTCATCCGCCTGCGCGAGCTGCAGACCCTGTCCGAGGTCGGCAAGAACGCCAACGCCCGCATCTTCATCGGCTTCGACAAACACGCCGAACTCAGCTCCGACACGAAGGCGCTGATGGCGTGAGGACAAATCGCGCCGCCCGCAGCTACGCCGGCGGCAGGCTCATCGATGACGCACACGTCTCCAGATCGTGCGGCCCAAGAGGCCGCGGCCGGCCGGCTGTGGCGCGCCAAGGAAATCCTGGCCGGCCGCATTGCCGCGCTCGGCTATTCGACGGAGCGGTTCGCTGCATATGGACGCATTCTCGCGCAGATGAACGACACCAAGGAGGCGGGCAAATACCTCTTCCTGTCCGGCCTCGCCACGCCTGAGGAAGCGCCAGTTGTGGAGGTTTTTGTGCGTCTGCTCCGCGGCCGGCCGGCCCCGTGGATTTATTCGCAGTTTCCCGGGGCCGCGCGGAAGAACTCGCTCGCAGCCTACCCGGTGCGAGTGCAGACCGAGCTGGCCCAACTGGGCTTTCCGGCAAATTTTCGTTGGCGAACCCCAGCGGAAGCTCCGGTTCCGCTCCGCTGGTGGCAGTCGGCCGGCATCGCGGCGATGGTCCTGACCTTTATTTTCCTGCTCATGACCGGATTGATCCATGGCTGCTCGGTGGTGGATGACTGGATTTTCGGAAAATGAATTCTCCGTTCGCGCTTTCCGCCGGCACCCAGGTCGTCGTTTCGCGCGCGGCGCGCGGTGCCAGTGACGCTCCCGTGCATCCGCGCGGTGCGGTCGGGATTGTCGTGCGCACGCCGGCGGGCGTGGAGACGGAGTACCTGGTCCGATTTCCCGATGGCTTTGAGGACAAGTTCACGCGGGACGAACTGGAGGTACTGAAGCTCTTCAAGGACCGCCTGCCGGCGAGCGGTCCGGGCGATTTTGAACTGGACGCCCACGTCGTCTACCGCTGCGTGGTCGGCTCGCGCGCTTACGGCCTCGACACCGATGAGTCGGATACAGATCTGCGCGGCGTCTACCTTGCTTCGCCGGAAATGCACTGGTCGCTGTTCGGCACGCCGGAGCAGTTCGAGGATCCGGCGGGGCAGACCTGCTATTGGGAGCTGCAGAAATTCCTCGTGATGGCCCTCAAGACCAATCCCAACATCCTCGAGTGCCTCTACTCGCCACTCATCGACAAGCAGACGCCGGTAGGGGAGGGTCTGCTGGCGCTGCGGAAGGATTTTCTTTCCCAACTGATCTTCCAGACGTTCAACGGCTACGCCCTCAGCCAGTTCAAGAAGCTGGAGCAGGACCTGCGCAACCAAGGCGAGATCCGCTGGAAACACGCGATGCACCTGCTGCGCCTCCTGCTGACTGGCGCCGCCACGCTCCGACTCGGCCGCGTGCCCGTCCGGGTGGAGGCGCATCGCGACCGGTTGCTCGCCGTAAAGCGCGGTGAGCTCGCCTGGGAGGCGATCGACGCCTGGCGGCGGGAGTTGCACCGCGATTTTGAACAGGCACTCAGCGAAACCAAGCTGCCCGAACGGCCCGACTACGAGGCCGCGAACCGGTTTCTTATCGAAACCCGCCGCGCGGCCACGCGCTGAACCCTGCCATGACCATCGACCCCCGCCTGCACCACATCGTTGCGGCCCAGCCGTACCCGCTGCTCTTCGCCACGATCAGCGGCGCGCACCTCTATGGCTTTCCCTCGCCGGACTCGGATTTCGACCTGCGGGGGGCCCATGTGCTGCCGGTCGAAAAGATCGCGGGGCTCGACGTGACCGATGAAACGGTCGAGGACGCGCGCATTACCGAAGGACTCGACATGGACATCGTCAGCCACGATGCCAGGAAGTTCTTCAAGCTGCTGCTGAAAAAGAATGGCTACGTCCTCGAACAACTCTACTCGCCGCTCATCGTCCACACGACGCCGGCCCACACGGAGTTGAAGGAAATTGCCCGGGGCTGCATCACGCGGCACCACTCGCACCACTACTTCGGATTCGCCGAGACCCAGTGGAAACTCTTCCTCAAGGAGTCGCCTCGGCGGGTGAAGCCGCTGCTCTACGTCTATCGTGTGCTGCTGACCGGCATCTGGCTGATGCGCACGGGCGAAATCGAGGCGAACCTGGTCACGCTCAACGAGACCTTCCGGCTGCCTTACCTCAAGGAGCTCGTCGCCCGCAAATTGGGCGGTCCGGAGCAATCCACGCTGAACGATGCCGACATCGCGTTTCACGAGGGGGAATACCTTCGGCTCCGCGCCGAACTCCGGGCCGCCCACGACGCCTGCCGGTTGATCGAAGCGCCCAGCGCAGAAACCCGTGCCAGGCTCGACGACCTGCTGGTGCGCCTGCGGCTTGCCCCGGACCGACTTTTGGCGAAGGAGACGGCGCCATGAACCGCGCCGCTTGCGCCCGGGAGACGCTCGAGATCTTGGAGCGGGGTAACTACACCCGTGCGGACGGGGTCGTGGTCGACGTGCGCGCCGCGCAGGCGGCCGCGGTCGCCGGCACGGTGGGACATCGACCGGAATCACTGCCACCGGTACCTGCCATTTCCGGTGGAGCGCACATTACCGTGACGCGCGCGACCACGATGGAGGCGCTTGCCCGGCTGAGTGCGGTGCCCGGCGGGCGGCTGGGTTGTCTCAACTTTGCCTCGGCCAAGAATCCCGGCGGCGGCTTCCTCGGGGGCGCCCAGGCGCAGGAGGAGGCACTGGCCCGTTCTTCCGGGCTATATCCCTGCCTGTTCACCCAGCAGGCCATCTACGACGAGAACCGGGCGCACCGGTCGCTGCTGTACCTCGACCGGGCGATCTATTCGCCGGGAGTGCCCTTCTTTCGCGACGATGCCGGAAACCTGCTGGCGGCGCCGTATTTCGCCGATGTGATCACATGCGCGGCGCCGAACGCCGGCGCGGTGGCGTCGAACCAGCCCGCCGACCTGCCGCAGGTTGCGCCGACGCTGGCGCGGCGCGCGGAGTTCGTGCTGCGGGTGGCCGCGCACCACGGCGTGAAGCGCCTCGTGCTCGGGGCCTGGGGCTGCGGCGTCTTTCGCAATGACCCACGCCAGGTGGCCCGGGTGTTCGCCGATCTGCTCGCGGCCGGGCAGCCCTGGCATGGCGCCTTTGACGAAGTCATCTTTGCCGTCTTTGATGCCTCGAAGAATGCCGGCACTTATCTGGCGTTCGCGGAAATGTTCCTTTCAGATCCTCCATGAAACTCTTCCTCGTCGATCGTAAGCCCGAACTCCTCGATGCCTGGCGGAAGGGCTTTGCTGGCATCTCGGACGTTGTCGTCACGGACGAGGACATCTTCGCGCTCGGTGCGGACGCCATCGTCAGCCCGGCAAACTCCTTTGGGTTTATGGATGGCGGCATTGACCACCAGATTTCGGAACGGATGGGCTGGCACATCCAGGAGGCAGTGCGGAAGGCGATCCGCGCGCGACCGCTGGGCGAATTGCTCGTGGGCGAAGCCCTGGTCGTCCCGACGGGCGACGCGCGCACACCCTGGCTGATCGCCGCACCTACAATGCGCGTGCCGATGCGCATTTCGCAGTCGATCAATGCCTACCTGGCGATGAAAGCCGTCCTGCTCGCCGCCCGCGCCCATCGCGAGGAGGTGCCAATCAATTCGGTCGCCTGCTGTGGACTTGGCACAGGCATCGGCAAGCTCCCATTCGCGATCGCCGCCGCGCAGATGGCCCAGGCTTATGCCGAGATCGTGCAAGGCGATTTCACCCCGCCGGCGTCATTCGGCGAGGCGCAGAAGCGCCAGATCCGGCTGAATCCCGACGCGAGCTTGTCGTAGGATGACGCCGCCGGCGAGGAACCTGTGGCACTGGATCCCGCGGGTTCCTGTGCCGGACGCGCGGACATTTCCGCCTTTCGGTCGGGAATGCAACCGGCTGGACTCGATCCGCCATGAAACCCCTCCTGATCCTGCCCCAGAAGCGTCGGCCGGATGACGCCGACATCTGGCGGGCGGCCATTCGCCGGGGCTGGGAAACGGAGCGCCTCGGGCAGTCTGTCGACCCGGCGATCTTCGCCGGGCGCCCGCTGGTACGCTATTACGGCAACACGCTGCACGCGCTGCTGCTGGAGGGTCACTGGCCCATTTCGTTCGGGAAAATTGAGTTGGCGCTGCTCGCCGAACTGGCGGAGACCCGCCGCACGATCGAACTTGTTCGTTTCGGGGAGATCGTGCAGCCGCTCGCGACCACCTGCTTTGTGAAGCCCACCTCCGAAAA
>DASZPS010000056.1:0-8630 GCA_035549955.1 Lacunisphaera sp.
CTTTTTTCGCTCAGGACCGCGTTAATTTTTTTAGGCCCAGCCAGCGGGCCTCATCAAGGTGACGGGGAATCATGACCCCTCTGCTACACGATCCATGGTCAGTGGTTCCTCTCCCAGAAGTGATTTTGAAGACGTACCCTAAGCGCAAAGCCAGGACCCCGAGCCGGTCGAGGGACACACCGACGCCAGGTTCGCACGCTTCGTGAGTCCTCGTCGGCGATATGGAAATCGCCGATCACCATCGGTCTGATTCGTTTCAGAGCGAAGTCAGGTCCAGCTGCGTTGGTTCGGCTGAGAGTGCATAAGCCACAAGGTACCCGGCATCCATGCTGCGACCAACCCCGAAGAGGGCGCGCCGTCAGATTGAAAGGATATACGCCACGCACCATCCTGCGCAAAGGAAGGCCACAGAGAACACGCTTGCGGAACTGTTGGGATATTGTCGGCCCAACAAAGTCGTTGTCGTGCCCGGCCCGCGGGAAAGAGGCAAGTGAGCCCGCTGACCAAGATTGCCCCGCAGCTACCGACAAAATTTCCTATGCTCTCTTTTGCCCAATGACGCGGCGTAATTTCTAAATCCCGACCGGCCCTAGGTGAAGTAGGTAACGACCCCATGCAATGGTTGGTAAGAAACACTAAGGTTGCGTTCGGTATGCAGGTCGCACCGCACATGACCCAAACCAGCACAGAACTTGGCAAGGAAGACTATGCCGCCATCATCGGGCACTTGGACGCTTGCATTGCCATTCTCGACAAAAACACGGGGCGTCGGCCAGTTTCTCAGGTCAGGCTTCAGGCCATGCTCACCGTGCTGCGCGGTGAACTCCTTAAGAGCGACCTGAACGACCTAACCTTGCCGCCCTTTTCCGTTAGTCCTCCCGAGCAGCGGTAAGGCTCTGGCCCAAAACCACGCAGGCAGGTAAAGACGCAGGCGAGATCGTGGCGCGGCCGGGCAGAACTGGGTGGCCATGTCTCCGAAGTCTGATGATTTTGAGGGCATAGGATCAAATTCGTCCCCCTACGCTGCGGGAATCTGGGTAAGCTGACCGCGGCACACATGGAACCCGCGGGGAGATACGGAGATGGCAGGTTGCCTTCTGCCGGGGGGTACGTGTATTCGGTGGCTTCTGCATGGAGTACGTTTTTTCCCATCGGCCCTACCGGCTTCCGCTGTGCACGACCTTGCGGACGGCGCACGGGTTGTGGTCGGAGCGGGAGGGATTGATCGTCCGGCTGGAGAGCGGCGCGGGAGAGGTGGGATTTGGAGAAATCGCGCCAATCCCCTGGTTTGGGACGGAGACGATGGCGGAGGCGCAGGAAATCTGCCGGAGGTTCGGGGACCGGGTCACCGACGCGGGGCTCGACCAGGTTCCAGCAAGGATGGGCGCCGTTCGATTTGCCCTGGCGGCGGCGAAGTCCGAGGTCAACCGCGGTCTTCGGGCTCGCGCGGCGGAACAGCTGGAAACGGAATCGCGCCAGGCGCCCGCATTCCAGCAATCCAAGGCCCGTGTACCGGTGACAGCCCTGTTGCCGGCCGGCAAGGCCGTGCTGTCCGCGCTGCCGCCGCTGCTCGAGGCGGGTTGGCTGAGTTTCAAATGGAAGGTGGGCGTGGGCACGCCCGACGAGGAGATGGGCCTGTTGGATGACCTTTGCGCCGCCCTGCCGGGTTACGCGAAGCTGCGGCTTGACGCCAACGGGGCCTGGAACCGCAAACAGGCGGAGAAGTGGCTGGCGCGATGCGCCGACCGTCCAGTCGAGTTCGTGGAGCAGCCCGTCGCTCCCGAGGATGAAAGCGCACTGCATGGATTGGCGGAGGATTTTCCCGTGAAGCTGGCGCTGGACGAATCGGTCGTCCAGCTGGACGAGGCCCGCCGCTGGCAGGCGGAGGGCTGGCCCGGAGTGTTCGTCATCAAGCCCGCGCTGGCCGGCCCGTTGGAGGACATCGCCGCCTGGGCGATGGCAAACGAAGCCGACATCGTGCTCTCCAGCGCCATCGAAACCGCCGTGGGTCGTGCCACGATCCTGCGGTTTGCGCTCCAGCATCGCGCGGTGCTGCTGCGGCGCGCGCCGGGCTTTGGCGTCGGCGGGATTTTTGGCGACCGGCGCTGGGACGGACCCGTCATGGGCGCCGTACTCGACGACGGCTGGAGCAAGGCGGTCAACCCGGAGGAACTATGGAACGGGCTGAGTTAGCGGCGAGGCTCGGCGCCGCGCCTTCGAAAACGCCGACCTCCCAAGGCCGAACGCCAACGCTCATCAGCGAAACGGATCCGGCAAGATTCATGGCCGCTTTCACCGACGCCGTGGCGGGCAAGGGCGACGTGTTTCTTTGCGACCCGAATTGGGGAAGCGCGGAAAAAGCGCAGGTCGAAGCCCTGCTGGAATCGGCCGTCGGCAATCAGCCCCCGGAATCAAACCACGGCTGGCTCATGATCCCCACCGGCGGCAGCAGCGGCAGGGTGCAGTTCGCCCGGCACGATCAGGACACGATGGCGACCGCGGTGCAGGGCTTCACCGGGCATTTTGGCCTGGCCGTGGTCAACGCGGTCGGGACGCTGCCATTGCATCATGTGAGCGGTCTCATGGCGTGGATGCGTAGCGTCCTCACGGGAGGCGAATACCGATCGATCGATTGGAAGGCCCTGGAGCGCGGCGAGCGCCCAGCGCTGGAGCCCCGGGCGGACGGCTGGGTAATCTCGCTGGTGCCTACCCAGCTGGAACGGCTGCTCCGGGACCCGGGGGCGGTCGTCTGGCTGAAATCGCTTCGGGTGATCTTCCTCGGCGGCGCCCCGGCCTGGCGGGATTTGCTGGATCGCGCGTCAGCTCACCGATTGCCGCTTTCGCTCGGCTACGGCATGACGGAAACTGCCGCGATGGCGGCGGCGGTGCGTCCGGAGGAATGGCTGGCGGGGGACCGCACCAGCGGACGCCCCCTGCCGCATGTGCATTTGGCCATCGGGAAAGAAGGGATGATCGAGTTGGAAACCAAGTCGCTCTTCCGCGGATATTACCCGGAGTACACGCCGCTGGACCGCTTCGTGACCTCCGATTTGGGCCGTTTGGATGACGGGCGTCTCGTTGTGCTCGGCCGGCGGGACAGCGCCATCAACACCGGCGGCGAAAAGGTGCAGCCGGCGGAAATTGAGGCGGCCCTGCGCGCGACAGGGGAATTCGACGACGTGGCGGTGTTCGGGCTACCGAATCCGGAATGGGGCCAGATGGTAGTGGCCGCTTACGTGGCCAGTCACCGGCCCGACCTGGCCAGGGTTGATGCCATCCTGGCGGCCCAGCTGGCGCCGGCCAAGCGGCCCCGGCGTTTCGTCGCCCTGTCGGAAATGCCCCGCACCGCCGCGGGCAAACTTGATCGGGCGCAACTTGCCCGCATGGTGGAACCATTGTCGCAACCGCACCAATGAACAAAACTGAAATCGCCGCCGTGCTGACCGAGATTGGCACCCTCCTGGAGCTAAAGGGCGAGAACCCGTTCAAGATCCGGGCCTACCAGTCGGGCGCGCGCGTCCTCGAGGGGTTGTCCGAGGAGGAAATCGCGCAGCGCGTGGCGGAAGGCACGCTGGAGGACGTCAAGGGCATCGGCGAGGCACTGGCGCAGAAAATCGGGGAATTGCACCGCACCAGCCGCCTGGAGTTCCACGAAAACCTCAAGGCGTCCGTCCCCGCAGGTTTGGTCGAGATGCTCTCCATTCCGGGGCTGGGCGCCAAGAAAGTGCGGGCCCTGCAGGAGAAGCTCGGAGTCGACTCTGTCGCCAAATTAAGGGTGGCCTGCGCGGAGAACCGGGTTGCGGCGCTCGAAGGGTTCGGCGAGAAATCGCAGGAGAAAATCCTGTCAGGCATCCGCAACCGCGAGGCGTACGGCAAACGCCACCTTTGGCTCAGCGCCAGCCGGGCGGGCGCGCCGATCCTGGAAGGATTGCGGCGGCTCCCCGGCGTGCAGCAGGTGGAATCCTGCGGCAGCCTGCGGCGCAAAATGGAAACGGTGGGCGACCTGGACTTCCTGGTCGCGACGACCGAACCGGGCCCCATCGTCGACTGGTTCGTCTCCCAACCGGGCGTGCAGGAAGTCACGGCGCGGGGCGAATTGAAGGCGAGCGTGCGGCTGGAGTCCGGCCTGCAGGCTGACCTCCGCCTGGTCCCGCCGGAGCAGTTTGTCTTCGCATTGCACCACCTCACGGGTTCGAAGGACCACAACGTCCAGATGCGCCAGCGGGCGCTCGAACGTGGCTTGAGCATGAGCGAGTGGGGACTGTTCCCCGCGGAAGCAAAGCACGGCTCCACGGCGGAGGCGAAGAAACTGGGCGCGGCTGGCCCCAGGGGATTGTTGGCTGCGACCGAAGCCGACCTGTTCAAGGCGCTCGGACTGCCGTTCATCCCGCCGGAGCTGCGCGAAGGGCGCGGCGAGATCGAGGCGGCGGAGGCGGGGCTCCTCCCGCAGCTGGTCGAGGTCGAGGATATCCGCGGCTTGTTTCACAACCACACCACGGCGTCCGATGGCCACAACACGCTCGAGGAGATGACGGCGGCGGCGCAGGAGCTGGGCTTGGAGTACCTGGGCATCGCCGACCACTCGAAGTCGAGCTTCCAGGCCCGGGGCCTCGACGAAGCGCGCTTGGAGGAACAGGTCGCGGCAATCAAGCGGTTGAACGAATCAGGAAAGTTCAAGACCCACGTTTTCAGCGGGACGGAGTGCGACATCCTGCCCGATGGGCGCCTGGATTTTTCGAAAGACACCCTGGCCCAACTGGACTACGTCGTCGTGTCGATCCACTCTTCGTTCCGGCAGGAGCGCGACGTCATGACCAAGCGCATCATCCGGGCGATAGAACAGCCCCACGTGACCATGCTGGGCCACCTGACCGGCCGGCTGCTGCTGGAGCGGGAAGCCTATGAAGTTGATGCGGACAAGGTGATCGACGCGGCCATTGCCCAAGGAGTCATTATCGAACTCAACGCCAGCCCAATGCGCCTGGACATGGATTGGCGGCATTGGCGCAAGGCGGCCGAGAAGGGACTTTTGACCAGCATCAACCCGGACGCACACCGGACCGCCCAGCTGGAATTTTTCCGCTTGGGGATTGCGGCGGCCCGCAAGGGCTGGCTGACCAAGGCACAAGTGTTCAATACGCGACCGTTGGCCGACGTGAAGCGGTGGCTCGCCGCGCGGGCGAAGTGACCCTTGGCGCAAGGGGATTGTAATCAGCAGGCATTTGTTCTTGATAGGGGCGATGACGTTTTGTCCCAACCCTGTCGGCGGCCCATGAACAGCGCCCTGATTCTCGGCATCACCGGCCAGGACGGATCCTTCCTGGCCGAGCAGTTGCTCGCGGAAGGCTATGCCGTCCACGGGCTCGTGCGGCGTGCCAGCATGTTCAACCGCTCACGGATCGAACATTTGCGGACGACTTCGCCCGCGCCGGGAAAGCTGACGCTGCATTACGGCGACCTGACCGACGTCACTTCGCTGCGGCGCATCCTGATGCAGGAAAAGCCGCAGGAGATCTATCACCTGGCAGGCCAGAGCCACGTTGGGCTCAGCTTCGAGATTCCCGAAGTCACCTGCCAGGAGAATGGCACGGCCACCCTCGCGCTGCTGGAGATCCTGCGCGACCTCGGTTACCCGGTGAAATTCTACCATGCCGCGAGCTCCGAGATATTCGGGTCGCCCGCAGCGGCGCCACAGTCGGAGGCCACCGCGGTGAATCCCGTCAACCCGTATGGCTGCGCCAAGGCCTTTGCCCTGCAGCTGTGCCGGGTCTATCGCAACGCCTACGGCCTGTTCGCCTGCAATGGCATCGCGTACAACCATGAGTCGCCGCGGCGCGGCGAGAATTTCGTCACCCGCAAGATCTCGCTCGGCGCCGCGCGCATCAAGGCGGGCCGCCAGGCCGAAATCGCCCTGGGCAACCTGGAAGCCCGCCGCGACTGGGGCTGGGCGCCGGAGTACGTCGCGGCCATGCGGCTGATGCTGGCGGCGAAGGAACCGGGCGATTTTGTCCTCGCCACCGGCCGCGCCTGTTCGGTGCGGGAGTTTGCCGCCGCGGCTTTCGCGGAATTGGGGCTGGAACTGGCGTTTGAAGGGCAGGGGACGGCGGAAGTGGGCCGGCGCAAGGACACGGGCGCGGTCGTGCTGCGCGTCGACCCGCGCTTCCACCGGCCCGTGGATTCCGTGATGCTCGTCGGCGATGCCTCGCTGGCGGGAAGCAGGCTGGGCTGGAAAGCCCGCACCACGGGCGGCGAAGTGGCGCGCCAGATGGCCCGGGCCGACTACGCGGCGCTCGAACCCTGACGATGGCCACTTACCTGGTAACCGGTGCCGCGGGATTCATCGCCCACAAGGTCTGCGAGCAACTGCTCGCGGAAAAACACACGGTCATTGGCGTGGACAACCTGAATGACTACTACGATGTGCGCCTCAAGCACTGGCGGCTTGGCCAGCTGCAATCGGGCCGCGGATTCATCTTCTACCCGCTCGACATCGAGAACCTGACCGCCTTGGACAAGGTGTTCGCCGCGCATCCTTTCGCCGCCGTCTTCAACCTCGCCGCCCGGGCGGGGGTTCGCGCCAGCCTGCGGGAGCCGGCCCTTTACGAGCGGACCAATGTGGAAGGCGAGCGCAATGTCCTGGCTTGCCAGGTCAAACACGGCGTGAAGAAGCACATCCTCGCGTCGAGTTCGTCGCTTTACGCGGGATGTCCGATGCCGTTCACCGAGGACCTGCCGGTCGAGCACCCGCAATCGCCGTACGCCGAGACCAAGCGGAAGGCGGAGGAACTTGCCCTGGTCTACCACCAGGAGCACGGCATCGACGTTTCGGTGCTGCGCTATTTCACGGTGTTTGGCCCCGCGGGACGTCCCGACATGGCGCCCTTCCGTTTCATCAAATGGATCGACGAAGGCCGGCCGATCAAGGTCTACGGCGACGGCACGCAGGCCCGCGATTTCACCTACGTGGACGACATCGCCCGGGGCACCGTCCTGGCCGCGAAGCCGCTGGGTTGCGAGATCATCAATCTCGGCGGCGGCCGCAATCCGCTGACGTTGAACTCGGTCATCGCGTTGATCGAACGCGCCCTCAGCAAGACCGCGCGGATCAGCACCCAGCCGGCCAGCCCGGCGGACATGAAGGAAACCTGGGCCGACATCACCAAGGCGCAGCGCCTGCTGGGCTGGACCCCGGAGATTTCGGCCGAGGAGGGCTTCCTCAACACCGTGGAATGGCACACGGCCAACCGCGAGCTGGTGAGAAGTATCGTGGCGTAGGGCGGGGTCGAGGGAGTTGCGCAGTTCAATCGGCAATCTCGATCCACCACTACGTGGACCTCCTTGGAGGCGTGATCCGTCCACCAAGTCAGGATGAGGTCATCCACCAACATGATTTCGTGTTGGCGGCCGGATGCGCCCGTCTCCCGATAGTCGCCGACTTGATTCGGTCGCTTGGCGAGACCATCGGAAGTCCGCAAAAGTTTTGCCCTTCTTTTGGCTGGCAGCGCGCTGAAGATCTGGACGGCCGCGCTGCCGAGTGCGTAGCCGTATCCCAACATTACGCTCCGGCGGTCCGGAGCGACTTGTGAAGGCGCTGCAATTGAGCGCGCGTCATCTTTTCACCCCGGGCCATGCGACCAGCCGCTGCATCCAGCGACCGTTTGTTGGATTCGCTCTCAGCCCGGGAGAGGTGCTTCAGATACGCGGAAAGGGCGAGCCGCTCGGAGCGGGGCAACGCCTTCACTTTGCGCTGGATTTGAAGCAATGTCATGGCGCGCAACCTAGGCGTGAAGGACGCCGTTGCAAGGCGGGTTTTGAGCCCCCTCAAACGCTACTTTGCCACCGCAACATTGCTGGAACTGCGTCACTGCTGAACCGAGGGATGCACACCAGCCGGAGGAACTTGAGCAGTGTAAACAACATTCTGACTAGTTCCCTTCTGCATGAACAGGTACTTTTTCAAAAGTAGCATTTCGGGACTAATAATGAGCTTCGGATCCTTATATTGATCTCCGTTCATGTAGACTCCTCCAGCCAGAATAAGCTGTCGCGCCTGGCCTTTTGAGGGTGCTAGCCCCGAGAGTGCCACGGCATCGGTCAACGTTTTGCCAATAGGATTTTCACTGAAGTGCGGCAGGCTTGCAGCAACTTGATCCAGTTGGGCTTCAGGAAGGGATTTCAAACTGATTTTCCCATAAACTGCTTCTGCAGCTTTCTTCGCTTCGGTTGCGAGTTGTTCGCCGTGGACAATTTTCGTCATTTCCCATGCAAGAGACTTTTGAGCTGAGCGTGCTGCAGCGTCCTGCGATTGCTTCACAGCCAGCGCTTCAATCGTGTCGCGCTCCAAGAACGTAAGAGTTTTCAGCAATTTGATTACGTCCGCGTCATCGGCCTTGAGAAAAAATTGATAGAAATCGTTTGGGTGGGTTTTTCTTGGATCAAGCCAGACCGTGCCCGTGGCGGTTTTCCCATACTTGGAACCGTCGGCCCTGGTGAGCAGCGGGAACACGAGGCCCCAGACGGTGGCGCCGAGCTTCTTGCGGGCCAGTTCGGTGCCGACGGTGATGTTGCCCCATTGGTCGGTGGCGCCCACCTGCAGCTCGCACTCCAGTTCCTTGCGCAGGTGGTAGAAA
>DASZPS010000057.1:0-2672 GCA_035549955.1 Lacunisphaera sp.
GCCCGGTGGCCGGGACATCGGCGGCGGTGAATTTGTCGAGGGCGGCGGACAGTGGGCCGGCCGCGACGGCAAGCGGCCACGCAGCCGCGAGCAACACGAGACGGGGTAGCAGGCGCATGAGGGGAGAAACGTTGAGGCGCACACTCGCAGCACAACCTGGCCGATGGTGAAATCCTTAAGCAGCTATTCCCCGGGTATCGTCAAAGGCTCTCCCCACCCGCCCTGGGCATGCAGAACGTGAGGGCACAAGCGAAAGCCCGACCCCCGGCGGCATGCATCCGGCCGCTGGAGGGCCGGCCGTTAGCGGCGCGACTCCACGTGGCGCGCGAATCGCGTCAGGATCGCCTGCCAGCCTTGGCGCTGTTGCTCGACGGAGTGGGTTTCCTCGGCGTCGAAGGTTTCGCGAATATGGACGCCCTTGTCTTTGGGCATGAACTCAACCACCGCGGTCCGGCCGCCAAATTCCATCTCGATCCGCTGGTGCGGGACGATGTTCGTGTAGGTGCCGGCAAAATCGAAGCCGAAGCTGCCGTCCCTGGCCTCCATGCGGGAGGAAAACTTGCCGCCCGTCCGCAGGTCGACCGTGGCGGCCGTCGTGTGCCAGTCATCGGACGCCGCATTCCACTGTTTGATGTCCTCCGGTGTGGTCCAAGCCCGCCAGACTTCCTCGATCGGTGCGGTCACGGAGGTCTCAATCGTGATTTTCATGGGAAAGCAGGAAGACGGGAATTGGTCCGGCGTTCAATAGCCGAGCGGGTGATACGGGAAACGGTGGGCGGACCCTCGCCAGAGCCAATTCCTTTGCCCGCGGGTGAAACCTGGAAGCGTTAGCGTCGGAATATCCGTTTCCACCACGGCCAAGGCGCCTGCTTGTTCGACATCCGGCTGCGGAGGCGCGGGCCAGTTCGTTCCGCGTGACGCCATCGACCTGGGCACCGGCGCGCTGCACGGCAGCCAAAAATTTTTGCCGGGCTTGCGCCCTCTCGGATTCGGTCGCCGGGCCGCAACCGGGATATTCGTCAGCCATGGGCGCCTCAGGACTTCGGCAGGCTGGGGTAATTGGACTCGAGGGCGCGGGCCTTGGCGAAGGCGGCTTCGGATTCGGCGGCGTGGCCGAGGGCCTTGTGGGCCCAGCCGAGGGCGACGAGGGTGTCGACGTCGTCGTCGATCCAGGCCGCGGCGCGTTCGAGCAGCGGCAGGGCTTCGGCGGCCTGTTGGCGGCTGACGAGCATGGCGCCGGTGTTGCGCGCGAGGCGCCAGTCGTCCGGCGAGAACGCGAGGGCGCGCCGGCTGATTTCGCGCAGCGCGGGGGTGGCATCCGTGCGGCCAAGGAGATCCTGGCCGGTGTGGGCGCGGCGTTGCCACGTCGTCAGCCGGGCAATGTGGTCGGATTGCTCGGTGAAAGGCGGCTTCTGCAGGCGGTTGACGAGTTCGAGCGCGATCATCGTCTGTTCGTAGATATTGGAGCCGAGACGCAGGCTCGTGTCCTCGTAGCTCAGCGCGTTCGGCCGGGCCTCGGGCAGGAGCTTGCGGCGGGCGAGTTCGGCCGTCAGGCGCGGCCAGAGCGCGAGCGCGGCCTCGTACGTGCCCCGGAGGGTCAGGTGGACATGTTCGTAAAGGAACTCGTCGCCGGTGATGCCATGCGCGCTTCGCGTGGCGAGGGCCCCGGCCACGTCCACCACGGTCAAGCCGGGCAGACCGGCCTGGTCGAAGTCGCGGATGACTTGGTTGAGGGAGGAATCCGTCCGGAACCGCAGGAGGTCGCGGTCGAGGGCCCCCTGGAGGAGTTGCCTGGCCTCGTCGTCCCGGTCGGCCTGCAGCGCGGCCCGGCCATCGCGGTACATCTTCTCGGCTTCGACGTTGGTCGACAGGAACGGGGGAAAGTCGCGCTGGTTCGTCGCCACGGTACAAAGCAGGGTGGCGGCGCCGGCCTGGTGCGCGGAGGCGGCGATGGCCGCCAGGTTGGCGCGGAAGTTCCGGCGGACCGCGTCGAGTCGCGGGTCGTCCTGGGCGATCCGTTGCTTGAGGAACATCTCCATGCCGCCCCAATTGGCGGGCAGGTCACGCTTGCCGAGGTTGGCCAGCAACTGGCCGGTACGGGTGCGCTTCAGCCAGATGGCGGCGCGGATCGCGGATTCGCGGCGGAGAAACGGCGCGAGGGTGCCGGTCGGGCCGAAGGGGCCGATGACCTCGTTGTTGCCCTCGTAGACGATGAACACATCGGGCGAAAGCCGCGCGCAGTCGGCGGCGATGTCGCGCACGACGTGCGAATTGATCGCGGTGACGGCGGCGTTGACGACCTCAAAGCGGCCGTCGGGGTAGGTGCCGCGCAGCATGACCTCCAGCATGCGGGCAAGCGAGAACGACGGCTCGGGATCGCCCATGGCGGCGGAGCTGCCGAGGACGAAGATGCGACACGTACCGGGGGCCTTCGTCCCGGGCAGACGGATGGGTTGCGGGCGGCGAATCAGCGCGCCGGGGAAAAACGGCGCCAGCGCCCAACGGTTTTCGCGCCAGATGGCTTCACCTCCAGGGGCCCGGGCCGCGCGAAAGAAGTGGGAGGAGTGGCCGTAGCCGACAAGGCGCAGCCCGAGTTCGAGCCCGCTGAGCATGACCGCCACACCGACGACGCTCAGGAGGGCGGCATAGAGCAGCTTGCGGGGAAGGGAGAG
>DASZPS010000058.1:0-9424 GCA_035549955.1 Lacunisphaera sp.
TTTGAGGCAGCCGAAGAAGGTGTAGTAGGGTTTGTTCTCGACGATGCGCTGCAGGAGGAGGGCGGCTTCGCGGAGGTGGTAGTCGCCCCACATGCAGGCCTCGCCGCACGGGACTTTGCGGCCGGCGGGGATGTGGTCCCAGCCGTTCGGACGATGGTAGACCGTGTGGAGCAGCAAGCCCTGGTGTTTCGGGTCGAGCCCAAGATAGGCGTCGCCCAGCAGCGTGCACATCGTGGTGAGACCGGCCTGCCAGTATTTCTTGCCCGCGGGCGTCGACTCACCGAGATACCGCCCGAGGCGCAGCAGGCCCTGCACGCCGATCGCGGCGGCCGAGCTGTCGACGGGTTCGTGGTCGTTGAAGATCTCGGCGTCGCGCGCGCGCCAGTCGCCGAGCTGGTGCAGATTTGGTGCGCCGCCGTCCCAATACGGAATGCCGTCGAGCGCGGTATTGGCGATGAACCAGTCGCAGGTGGCCTGGGCGCCCTTGAGGAGGATGGCTTCCCACTTGGCGCGGCCACCGAGGGGTGCGAGGTCGGCATCGGAAAGCGTCCTGAGGAACTCGAGTTCCTCGGCGAAACCGACCATCGCCCACGAAAGCCCGCGCGTCCAGGTGGTGAAGCCGGAAAAGCCCTGCTGGGAGTTCGGGCAGCGGAAGCGGCCGTCGTTGGGATTGAAGATGGCCTCGTGGGTCGTGCGCCCGCGCTCGGCGGGCACGTCGTAGCTGTCGCGGCCCTCGCCGTAATAGACGGAGTATTTCGCCGTGGCCTCGATGTGCTGCAGGCCGCGATCGAGCAGGGAATGCGCGGCGTCGTTCTCGCCCATGAGCCGGTGGCCGAGGCGGTGCGCGACCATGAGGATGCGGACCGAGCGGATCGTATCGACGAAGAGCGAGTGCGGGCCGTTGAAGGAGTAGATGTACCCGCCGCCGCCCTGGATGGTGGACCAGCGCGCGGCCTGGACCGCGCCGGAGACTTTGATGGCCAGCTCGCACGAGGCGAGCTGGTCGGCGGGCAGCCGGCCCTCGCGCTGGAGACGGAGCCAGTTGCCATAGGTGCTGAGGTTGTTGAAGCCGTGGTCATGCACGCCGATGTGCGAGACGTGTGAGGCCATGCGGTCGAGGGTCAGCTTGGCGGCGGCGTCGGCGAAGCGCTGTTCGCCCGTCGCGTCGAACTGCAGGAACCCCGAGCCATAGCTGAAGCCTTCGGTCCACTCCGTCCAGCCGCGGGTGGTGTACTTGCCGGCGACGGTGAAGACCGGCGATCCCTTGGCGGGATCGTATTCCTTGAGGATCAGGTCGATCTTCTGGCCGGAGAGCTGCCAGAATCGCTGGAGCGCGGGCGCGAGGGCGGAGGCGTGCAGGGTTTCGTTAATGCGCATGGGGAAGGGAGGTAATCGTTCTCTTAATCGTTATCGTAATCTTAATCTCGGGTGTGAGCGGGGACGAAGGCGGGAGAGAACGATTAGGATTATGAGAACGAGAACGATGGAAAGGTTCAGTACCTCTTGTCCTTCCGCAGATGCAGGATCACGAACTCGGAGTCGGCGAGGGACTCGTACGCATGCTGCTGGATGGCGTCGAATTGGATGCTTTCGCCCGCGCCGAGCTCGACGGTCTCGTGCGGAAGGGTGATGCGGACGCGGCCCGCGGTGACCCAGCAGACCTCCGTGTCGTCGTGGTGGATTTCCGGCCGGTTGACCTTGGCGCCCGCCGGGGCGGAACCGAGATGCGCGACCACATTGGCGTACTTGACTTGGCGAAACTTGAAATCGCCGGACCGGTACGCCTTTTCGGTCGTGCGGTGAACGAGCTCCGACTCGCACATGGCGAGCAGGTCGGTGGCGCTGAGGCCAAACGCGCGGGCGAGGCGGTAAAGGGTGTCGAGCTCGGCCGACTGCTGGTTGCGCTCGAGCTTGGAGATGACGCCAACCGACACGCCCGATGCCTCGGACAACGCCGCGAGCGTCATCTCGTGCTGGTCCCGCAGGGTGCGGAGCACGGAAAAGTCGAACTTGGGGGTCGCGGGAGCCATGTTTCGTTGGCGGACAAAAACAGGCCAAATATGCGCGTCAACGAAAAAGAGTTTTACGCCCTGCCAGGCCGTGTAAATGTAGGGTCGGCGCTTGCGCCGACCTCAACCGCGAGGTCGGACCCCCTCAACAGGCTCGGGGCCCTGAGCCGGAACTATGCAATAGAAGTCCATTTTCAGATAGGGACCGGTTGCACCAAATGGTGGAGCGCGTTGCTCGTTCGACAAGCTCAGGGCCGAATGGCGCTCAGCCGGAAAAATGCAGAAGAAGGTGGAGCGACTTGACCCCAAGACGCTGGCTCGGAGCGGCCTCGCCGCAACGCGCTGGGGTCAGCGCGTTCCACCTACTCCTAGGCAACAGCGGCGCTGTAGCCGGCCTCGCTGAGGCCGGTCCGGGGTCACCGACCCCGGTTACAGCCACACCGTTTCTTCCCGACCGGAGCAAAACGTGTTTTTGCAGCTTGGGGCTCCATGAGTCCGTATCGGTCGAACGGGCAGGGTTGGGCCCTCCATTTGATTCATCTCATGCCAAAAAAGAGACCCGCCCGGCCCCCAAGGCCGGGCGGGTCGGGTCAGACCCCTAAACAAACTCAGTGGGACAGCAGGCCGGAAAAACCCAGCGTGTAGCTCAGGTAAACCGCGCGGCGGTCGCCCCAGTTCTTGTTTACCTTGAGGTAGTCGACGTCGGTGAGGTTGTTGACGTTGAGTCGCAGCGTGTGCTCGACGTGGTCGCCGGCCCCGCCCCAGTTGTAGCTGACGCCAAGATTCCAGAGGGTGAAGGCCGGGATCGTGAGCTTCCATTGGTTGGTGGAGTTGACGACGGTGAGCACTCCGCCGACGCGCTGGACGTTGTCGCCGGCGGTCGGGCTTTCCGTCGGGGTTTCCGCCACGTGCGTGACGCCGATGTTCGCCGAGAAGCCCTTCCATGGGCCGGTGCGAGGTTTGAACATGAGGTAAGCGCTGCCATTCTCCGGGGAGATGTTCTGTACCTTGCGGCCGACGGCTTGCGGGTTCTTCGAGCCGAAGTCCGTGTAGATCGCCTTTACATGCCCGAAGCTGAGGCCGGTGGACCAGTTGGGGTCAATGGACCAGTTCACATCCGCCTCCCAGCCCGTGTCCTTTTGGTCGCCGTCGCGACGGCTGATGTCGGCATACACGCCCGAGCCCGGCACCGTCTCGACGGAATCCGTCACCGAGACGTTGAAGCGCCGGATATTATAGGCGCCGAGGGTGTAGTTGAGGCGGTCGTGGAACAGCGAACCCTTGATGCCGTAGTCAAAGCCCTTGGCCGTCTCCGGCTTGTATTCGACGCTGGCAATGTCGACGGGGTTGTCGGTCTGGTTGATGAAATAGCTCTCACTGTAGTTGGCGTAGACGCGGAAGTTTTCCTTCACCTTGAACAGGGCGCCGAAGTTGGGCTTGGACTGGGTGACGTCGCGCTTGACGACGTTCGGGGCGGCGAGGGTTGGCACCACGCCGTTGATCGTGGTGGTGTAGTCGAGCTCGCTGAATTTCACCTTGTCGAAGCGCAGGCCGGCGTAGGCCAGCAGCGCGTCGTTCATCAGGTGCGATTCGTGGCGGATCATGCCGCCGACCACGGTGGCCCGCCGGCGGGTCAGGCGGGAGGGGGCGGTCAGGCCGCCGCCGTCGCTGATGCCAACAGGAAAGTAGGCGATCGGGGCGGTCGGACTGAAGGTGGTGTCGAGGGTCACGACCCGTCCGGAGCCCGCGGCGTTCCAGGCGGCGAGGGCCGCGGCGGCGCCACTGTTGCGGGTGGGATCGAAGCGGTAGTAGTCGTTGAAGTCGACGGTCACGAGCGTCTTGTTCGTCACCGCACCTTGCGCGAAGTTATACTGCGCCACGGTGTCGACCTGCAGGCCGCCGCCGTCCTCGAAGATCAGGCCGCGGTTCGGTACCGCGCCGCGGGTGGAAGTCAGGTTGTTGGCCGGGTTCGAGGCGTTGACGGCGATGCCGCCCCAGCTGTTGTTCTGGTTGTAATCCCAGCGGTTGGCCTGGAAGAACTGCCCGCCGACGCGGATGCTGAAGGTGTCGTTCAACTTCCGGTCGTACGACGTGTAGAACGTGTTCGAGGAACGCGACAGCTCGCTGTTCGGCCCGAAGGCGTTGTAGCGGGCCAGGTTCTTGGCGTAGCCGACCACCACGTCGTCGGTGGTGGCGGACGTCCCCTTCTGGTCGGTGATGATCGGCGCGGCCGATTGCGGGGCGTTCCGGTGCTGCATGAAATACTCCGCCGACACCAGCAGGTGGCCGCCATTGTTGAAATCATGCCGCACGGCGAGGAAGCCCTGGTTTTCGCGGATGTGGAACCAATCGACCGCGCCGGCGCGGTTGAACTGGCTGGCGATGAGAATGTACGAGGTGTTGGGCGAGAGGAAGGTACCCGTGGCCTCCAGCGTGGCCTGGCGGGTGTCGTAGTCGCCGAACCGGAACGTGAGGTCCTGCGCGTCCTGCTTGTTTGGCGCCTTCGAGATCATGTTGACCATGCCGCCGGGCGAGGTGCGGCCGTAGATGCCGGCGTTCGGGCCCTTGATGATTTCCATGCGGTCGACGTTGGTCTGGCCGTAGCGGCCGAGACGGTAGAACCCGTCGCGCAGCTGCGAGGTGGAGGAGAAGCCGCGGAGGTTGAACCCGCCGCCGATGTCGAGGCCGGTCATGCCGCCCACCTGGGTCAGCGTGTCGTCGAGCTGGAACATGCCGAAGTCCTCGAAGAACTCGCTGGTGACGACGTTGACGGTGTACGGCAGGTCCTTGATCTGGGTGGCAACGCGCGTGCCGGTCATGGTCTCGGCGGCGACGTACCCGCGGTCTTCCTCGGCTTTCACCTCGAAGGGCGACAACACGATGGTGTCCGATTTGGCGGCGGGCGTGGATTGGGCAAGTGCGGTGGAGGCGGAAAACGCCAGACACCACACGAACAGGCCAGCAGGCTGGCGGTTCATGGCGGTCATGGTGGGACGGTTGGGTTAGGCAGGAAGCCGGAGGGTGGTGGCCCGGCTTATCGGGGGGTGCGGGGATTATTTGCTTGGCCGGCGCCGGCTGAAGTCCCCTGATATTTATATCCTTAAGCTACCATGAGCGCCCCGGTGACGATGAAATCGATCGCAGCGCAGGCGGGTGTCACGCAGGCGACCGTCTCGATGTGCCTGGCGAACAGCCCGCGGATCCCCGCCGCGACGCGGGACCGGATCCGCGCCTTGGCCGAGCGGCTCGGTTATCGCCCCAATCCCTACGTGTCGGCCCTCATGCGCATCCGTCGCCAGGGGCGCGCGCGGCGCGAGATGCCGGTGATCGCCTTGGTGAACGGCCTCGACAGCGCGGCCGCCTGGCGGCGCACCGCGCCACCCACGGTCCGGCTCATGCGCGAGGGCGCGGTGGAGCGCGCCGCCCTGCGAGGCTACCGGTCGCAGGAATTCTGGCTGCACCAGGACGGCATGTCCGGCGAGCGGTTCAGCGGGATGCTGCATGCGCGCGGCATCCACGGGCTCCTGCTGGGGCCGCTGGCTTATGATGCGCCCGTGCCCGCGCTCCGGTGGGAGTACTTCGCGGCGGTCCGCCTCGGGGTGCCGCTGCCGGCGTTGAACCTCACGACGGTCTGCAACGACCACTATTTCTCGGCGCTGCAGGCGGTGCGGGAATGTCACAAGCTGGGCTACCGCCGGCCCGGGCTCGTCATCCTGCGCAGCCACCGCGAGCGCTTTCACGGGCGTTGGGATGGCGGCCTGCTGGTCGGCCAGCACCTGCTGCCCGGGTTGAAACCGGTCCGGAGCCTGCTCCTCGAACGATGGGAGGAGTTGACGGCAATGGAGGCCTGGCTGCGCCGCGAAAAACCCGATGTCGTGATCTCGCCCTCGGCTGACGTGCTGCAACCTCACCTCAAGCGGCTCGGCCGGCGCATACCCCAGGACCTCGGCCTCGCCTCGCTGGCGTGTCCGCAACCCGACGATGCCGGCAGCGGCATCTGGCAAAATGGCGCGCTCATCGGCGCGACGGGCATGGACACCCTCATCAGCATGCTCGAGCGCAACGAGCGCGGGCTGCCCCCGCAGGCGCACACCGTGATGGTCGAGGGAATCTGGAATCCCGGGCGGACGCTGCGCGCGGTGTAACCGACAAGGTGGTCGTCGATTTCCACATCGACGACGCGAATATCCCGTCCGGCGTCGGTATGGAAACCGACGCCCACCTACCGCGCGATCTTTTCGCCCTCGAACTCGACGACGTAGACGCGGCCGTTCTCGTCGTTGGCGTAGCGGCTGGCGTTGAAGTAGCGCCGGCCATCGGGCGCGGTCTTCACCTCGAAGGGCGTGCGCTTGGCGTCGGCCAGCTCGTAGACGGCGGTGACCTTGTTCTTGAAGGCCGGCAGCGCGAACCAGCCGTTGCCGCCGTCGCGTTCGACCTTGAAGAGCGTGAAATAGAGTTTCCCGGGCTTGGTGGTGCAGCGCCAGTCATTACAGCCGAGGAACACCGGCTGGCCCTCGTGGTTCTTCAAGTTCGTCGCGTAGTCACCGAACTCCTCGCCGAAGGGCGAGCGCCCCGCGCCATAGATGGCCTCGCCGTTGACCTTCAGCCAGGCGCCGACCTCCCGCAAATTGTCCTGGCTCGGCTGCGGGATGACGCCCTCGGCGGTCGGGCCGACATTGAGCAGGTAGTTGCCGCCCTTGGAGACGATGTCCACCAGCTTGAAAATGAGCTCGGTGGGCGACTTCCAGTTGTGGTCGTCGGAGCGGTAGCCCCAGGTGTGGTTGAGAGTCGCGGGCACCTCGAAGGCGTCGTCGGTGGCCTTGGGCGGAATGACATTGTCGCCGGTGCTCTGGTAGTCGCCGACGGTGCCGAGGCGGCCGTCGATGAGGCAATCCGGCTGGAGCTGGCGCACGAGGTCGGTCAGGCGCTTGCCGCGGTGGGCCTGGTCCTTGCCGCCCATGAGCTGCGGGGTGTCGAACCAGATGAGGCACATCGGGCCGTAGTTGGTGAGCAACTCGCGGAGCTGGGGTTCGGCCTTTTCCTGGAGGTACTTGTCGAACGCGCCGCTCTTGTCCTTCTCGGCGTTGGGCGGGAAATCCCAGTTGTTCGCGGCCCCGCCCGGTTCGTGCCAGTCCTGCGATTGCGAATAGTACACGCCGAAACGCAGGCCGCGCCTGGCGCAGGCGGCGGCGAGTTCCTGGATGATGTCGCGCTTGAACGGCGTGGCATCGACGACGTTGAACCTGCTGGCCTTCGACTTGAAGAGCGCGAAGCCGTCGTGGTGTTTCGAAGTGATGACGACGTATTTCATGCCCGCGTCCTGCGCGAGTTGGGCCCAGGCTTCGGCGTCGAAGCGCACGGGGTTGAACCACGACGCGAGCTGTTCGTACTCGGCGACGGGAATTTTCAACCGGTTCTGGATCCACTCGCCGATCCCGGGCGAGCGCTGGCCCTTCCAGTAGCCCGCGGGGATGGAATAGAGGCCCCAGTGGATGAACAGGCCGAACTTGTCGTGGCGGAACCAGGCGAGGCGCTTTTCCTTCGCAGCGGGGCTTTCCGGGTCGGCGCCCGCCGGTGCATCGGCCGCGGGGAGAACCGGAGTGGCCAGGCTGAGCAGGAGGCACGGAAGAAGCAGGGACAGTCGAATTTTCATGGGGCAGGGGTGGGGATGGGGCGGCGACAGCCAATCGCGCGGCGGGTCCAAGGGAAGCCTGCGCTTGCTGGCATGGTCAAGTCAACCTGCCGGGTCGAAAGTTGCCTTGGTTTGGAATGTAGGGTCGGCGCTTGCGCCGACCTCGCGCGCGAGGTCGCCGCAAGCCGCGACCCTACATGAAAGCCGATCGATCCGCGCCCGGCGCCGCGCTTGCGCCTCGGACAAATCGCACCCACGATACATGAACCAGATGCCCTACGTTCGCGCCATCTCCACCCTTGGTTGCCCGGACCTCACGCTCGAGGCGGCCGTCGCGCTGGCCAAGCGTCACCAGATTACGGCGATCGAGCTGCGATCGCTGGCGGGGACGATGGACCTGCCCGCGCACCTTGCCGCCGCCTACGGCACCCCGGAGAAACTCGCGACGCAGTGGCGGGCGACGGGCCTGGCGCTCACGGCACTCAGCACGTCGCTCAAGGCCGTGGGTGCGAGCGAGGCCGATCGGGCGGCCTTCCTCCAATTCGTGCCCTGGGCCGAGGCGCTGGGCGTGCGCTGGCTGCGCGTTTTCGACAGCGGGAAGAACGCGGACGACGCCGAACTCGCCGAGGCGGCCGCCACCGTTCGCTGGTGGCGGGACCTCCGCGCTAAGCACGGCTGGAAGACCGACATCATGATCGAAACGCACGACTCGCAGCTGACGGGCGCGGCGGTCAAACGATTCCTCGCCTTGTCGCCCGGCACGGCAATCCGCTGGGACACGCACCATACCTGGAAAAAAGGCGGCGAGGACCCGCTGGTCACTTGGCGCGCGATCCGCGACGCCGTCGTGTCGATCGACGTGAAGGACAGCGTCAGCCGGCCGTCGGCGAACCACGCCTGGACCTACGTGCTGCCGGGCGACGGCGAATTTCCCATGGCCCCCTTGCGCGAAGTCCTGCGGGCGGAATACACCGGCCCGGTGAGCCTCGAGTGGGAAAAACTCTGGCACCCCTACCTCCCGGCTCTCCACTGGGCATTGAATGCAGCGGAAAAAAACCGGTGGTGGTGAAGCCAGCGCAACTGGCCGAACGGGCTGCGCGCCATCCCTCTTCAGCCGGAACCATGCAATCGGAGGTGGAGCGACCTGCTCCCCAGGGCGCTTTCTTCGCAGCGGACGTCCTCAGCGCGTTGGGGAGCCGTCTCGGCAGGCTCGAGGCCCTGAGCTGAATGGCGCTAAGTTAAGGCGGTCGTTCGTTCCGACCCACCCCGCCCTCCGGGCACCGCTCTCAACCCGGAACGATTCAGTTCGAGGTGGAGCGACCTGCTCCTCAGGGCGCTTTCTTCGCAGCGGGCGTCCTCAGCGCGTTGGGGAGCAACGCGCTCCACCATTTGGTGGTCGGCGATTTCCCTATCGCCGACAAGGACTCACGAGGCGGGCGAACCTGGCGTCGGTGGGCCCCTCGACCGGCTCGGGGTCCTGAGCTTGTCGAACGGAGAAATCGACGCCCACCTATTGAATTGTTCCGGATCAAGAGGGGTGCCCGCAGGGCGGGGTGTAGCGCTTGGGAAATCAGCCACCGAACGGAGTCGTATTAACTCGTCCCGCCACTCCGTGGGGTACGGGCCCGACGGCGCTTAACCGTATAATCTCGAGTCGACTTCCATCCGGCTTACCGTGCGTTGCAATTGTCCCCCATGATATCCCTCCGCCTGCTCCTTGCCCTGACCCTCTCCGCGCTGACGGCTTCCGCCCAGGTTCCGGCCCGCGTCTTCGACGTGCGCG
>DASZPS010000059.1:0-12452 GCA_035549955.1 Lacunisphaera sp.
GCTATGCAATAGAAGGTGGAGCGCCTTGACCCCAAGGCGCTGGCTCGGAGCGAGCTTCGCCGCAACGCGCTGGGGTCAGCGCGTTCCGCCTTTTGGTGGTCGGCGATTTCCCAGCCGCAGCGCAGGCTGCGCGACTGGTCCTTGGTGGCGAGCACGCCACAGTAGGAAGCGAACAACAGGACCTATCGCCGACCAGCACTCACGAGGCGGGCGAACCTGGCGTCGGGGTGGAAACCGACGCCCACCTATTGAATTGTTCCGGATCAAGAGGGGTGGCGCGCAGGGAGGACTGTGAAATGTCCGGGCCAGCCGGCACCAGGGGCGCACCGTCGCCTCCTGGTGACGATTGCAGGCTTGCAGGAGCGACCTTTTGAGCTAGCCCTTCCCCCGGGCCAAACTGCCGGTAGTTCCTTACCGGAGCCGACGCTTGCACCCATGCCTGGCCCAACGACATTCCCGCGCGCCCAACCGGTCCCCGCCCGCCCCGGCCAAAATTCCTGCCGGAGATGAGCGAGCCGACGCCACCGCCCGGCCCCGCCGCGAAGCTCCCGGCCCCGCCCGTTTCCGACCGCGAAACGTTCGAACGGCTGCAGAAAATCTACGAGCTGATGCCCGGCGTGGTCTACCAGTTCGTCCGGCGCCCGGATGGCTCGATGTGCATGCCCTTTGTCAGCGAAGGCGCCCGGCGGGTGCTTGAAATCGCTCCCGAGGAGGTGCGTGACGACGCCACCCCGATCTTCCGCAAGGTCCTCGCCGAGGACCTGGCCGTGCTCACCGCCGCCATCGAGGAGTCGGCCCGTACGCTGCAGCCCCACCACCACGAATTCCGCATCCGCCGCGCGAACGGGTCCATCGCCTGGCTGCGCGGCAATTCGGTGCCCGAGCGCACGGCCCACGACAGCATCACGTGGTACGGCTTCATCACCGACGTGACGGAAAGCCGCCGCCTCGAGACCAAGCTCGTCGAAAGCGCCAAGCTCGAGAGCCTCGGCGTGCTGGCGGGCGGCATCGCCCATGATTTCAACAACCTCCTGACCGGCATCCTCGGCAACGCGTCGCTGGCCCGCCAGGAACTGCCGCCCACTTCCCTCGGCCAGCCCATGCTCGAACAGATCGAGATCGCCGCGCGCCGCGCCGCCGACCTGTGCAAGCAGATGCTCGCCTACTCGGGCAAGGGCCGCTTCGTCATCCAGCGCCTCGACCTCAACAAGCTCATCGAGGAGACCACCCATCTCCTGCAGATCTCCATCGCGAAGAACTGCGTCCTGCGCTTCAACCTTTCCCCGCAGCTGCCCGCCATCAGCGCTGACGCCACCCAGTTGCGGCAGGTGATCATGAACCTCGTGATCAACGCGTCGGAGGCCATCGCCAGCCGCAGCGGCGTCCTCGCCCTGTCCACCGGCGTCGCCCGCGTCGATGCCGAATACCTCCGCGGCTTCCGTCCCGACGCCTCGCCGCCGCCGGGCGACTATGTTTTCATCGAGGTGAGCGACAATGGCTGCGGCATGGATGCAACGACCCTCGGGAAGATTTTCGATCCGTTCTTCACCACGAAGTTCACCGGCCGCGGCCTCGGCCTGGCCGCCGTCCTTGGCATCGTGCGCGGGCACAAGGGGGGACTGAAGGTCTATTCGGAACCCGGCAAGGGCACCACGTTCAAGCTCTTCTTCCCGGTCGCCTCCGGCACGGCCCAATCCAGCGTCAACCCGTTCCCCGGGGCCGACGGTTTCCGCGGCTCCGGCACCGCGCTGGTGGTGGACGACGAGGAAACCGTGCGGACGGTCGCGGCCCGGATGCTCGAGCGCCTCGGTTTCGAGGTCGCCCTCGCCGCCGACGGCCGCGAGGCCATGGCCAGGTTCCGCGCCCAACCCAATCGCTTCGCCTTTGTGCTGCTCGACCTGACCATGCCCCATCTCGATGGCGAGGAAACCTTCCGCCAGATGCGGCAGCTCAACGCCGGCGTCCGCGTCATCCTGACCAGCGGTTTCAACCAACAGGAGGCCATCAACCGCTTCACGGGCAAGGGCCTGGCGGGCTTCATCCAGAAGCCTTTCGAGCTCACGCAGCTCACGCAGGTCATCCGTTCGGCCGTCAAGCCGGGCTGACCGGCAACCCGGTGGAACGCACTGCTTCCCAGTGCGTTGGCGGCGAGGAAAGTCACCGGCCGTTGATCGAAGGGACGATCGGTGCCCGGACGCCGATCCCCGATCTCGAAGGCGCTGACTTCAGCCGTCCTAATATGACGGCATTTCGCTACTCGCGGCTTGAGCTCGTCCGGTGAACCGGGAAATTCGCGCCGTGCGTCGCAAACTGTCCGTCGCCTGCCTCCTGCTCGCCTGGCTATGCGCCAATGGCGCGGTGTGGAACGTCGTGCAAGCCGTCGGCTGGGCCAGGATGTTCCGCGACTATTCCCGCGTCATGCCGGCGGCGCAGGCGCTGAAAGTGACCTTTGACGGGAGCGCCGCCTGCAAGTTTTGCGAAATGGCCGAGGAAGGCCGGGAGGCCAGCCGCGAAACGCAGTCGCCCGCCTCCGTCGGCAATGCCTCCGATAAGATCCTTTTGATCGCCGAAAGCGTGCCCGCTCCCGTGCTGGTCGCGCCCGAACTTTCCTGGCCGGGCGTCGCTGACGACGCCGGCCTGACGCGCACCGAGTCGGTGCCCGTCCCCCCGCCGCGGGTTTGAGGCACCAGTCCTTGACCGGAGCAGGCGCATTGCGCCCGGATCCCGCCGGGGATCCACCTGCTCCTTCCCCGTCGCCCAAGCGCCCTTCTCCCGGCGCTTTCACCTAGGCCCCTGCCGGGCCGCGGCCCGATGCACGCCGCATGATGTGTGCCTGTCCATTCCTGCGATCAATGAAACTCTCGATAATCCTGCCCTTGGCTTTCCTCTTCGCCGCCAATGCCGCGGCGCTCGCTTCCGAAACCGCCCCGCCGTGCGCCTGCGGCTGCACCGACCCCAGGGACTGCACCTGTCCCAAAACCGCCGCGAAAGTCTATCTCGATGACTACATCGTGGAGACCTGCAGCACCACCCTGCGTCTCAAGGCCCCCTCCGTCACGCATCAGCTCGTGCGCGAGGACCTCGAGGCGCTCAACCTCCCCGAAACCGGCGATGCGGTCCAGTACCTGCCGAATCTTTTCATCCGCAAGCGATTCGTGGGCGACAAGAACTCGCTCACCAGCATCCGCGGCACGTCCAACCGTCAGCCTGGCCGCACCCTGGTCGTGGCCGACGGCATCGTCCTTTCCAACTTCCTCGGCACCGGCTTCGGCAACTCCCCGCGCTGGTTCCTGGTCGCCCCCGAGGAAATTGAGAAGATCGCCGTCAGCTACGGGCCCTATTCCGCGCTCTACACCGGCAATTCCATCGGCGGCACCGTGCTCTTCACGACGCAAATGCCGACCCGGCTGACCGCCACCGCCAAGGCCCATTACTTCGTCGAAAACTTCAGCGAATACGCCACCCGGGACACCTTTGCCGGCAAGACCGGCTACGTCTCCTACGGCGACCGGCGCGGCAAGTTCTCGTGGTTCGCCTTCATCAACCACCTCGACAACGACAGCCAGCCAATGACCTTCGCCACGGTCAACAACTCGGCCACCACCGCCCCCGGCACCGGCGGCACCGCCGTCACCGGCGCCCTCACCGACACCGACTTCTCGGCCAACGCCCGCATCATCTACGGCTCGCAGGGTCCGACCGAGGCGGTCCACGACACCTACAAGCTCAAGCTCGGCTACGACTTCTCCGACGACACCCACCTGCGCTACTCGGTCATGTATTGGGTCAACTCCGAGGACAACCTCGCGCCCGAGACTTACCTGCGCGACGCCGCCGGCAACCCCGTCTGGAGCGGCAAGGTCGAGGCCGCCGGCCGCACCTTCACGATCACGCCGACGACCTTCAACGTGAACGTCCGCGGCCAGCGCGACCTCATCCAGGGCTTCACCTTCAGCCACGAGCCCGCCACCGGCCCGCAGTTCACCGTCACCGGCTCGCTTTACGACGTGCTGAAGGACAAGACCTACGCGGCCAACACCGCCCTGCCCTCCGCCGACACCGGCGGCGCCGGCCGGGCCACGCTGATCGGCGACACCGGCTGGAAAACGCTCGATGCCATTCTCGGGTGGCGCAATCCCGTCGGCGCGATCGCCCACAGCCCCCTGCTCGGCTACCACTACGACACCTACTTCACCCAGCAGGACCAGCGCAACATGACCAACTGGCGCGACGCCTCGACCGTCACGTCGCTCATCAGCGGCAACGGCGGCACGACCGTCATCCACAGCCTGTTCGCCCAGGACACCTGGCGCCTCGCCGAGCGCTGGACGCTAACCCCCGGCCTCCGTTGGGAGACGTGGGAGGCGAAGGACGGCTACCAGGCCTCCTCCGCTGCCTCCGGCCCCTACGCGGCGCGCACCAACTCCGCGTGGTCGCCCAAGCTCGCGCTCGCGTGGAAGCCCGCCCCCGGCTGGAACGCCCGCCTCTCCCTTGCCAAGGCCACGCGGTTCCCCACCGTCGGAGAACTCTTCCAGGGCACCGTCAGCGCCTCCGGCTCCGTCACGCAGAACAACCCCGACCTCGAGCCCGAGCGCGACTTCGCCAAGGACCTCACCATCGAGCGCACGCTGCCGAAGGGCACCGCCCGCTTCAGCCTCTTCGAGGAGGACGTGACCGACTCGCTGGTCAACCAGTCCACCCTGCGCGCCGACGGCACCTCCCTGAGCGGCCCGCAGAACGTCGGCCGCGTGCTGACGCGCGGCGCCGAGTTTGCCGTGCAGCAGCGCGGTTTCCTCGCCGAGTCCCTGTCGCTCGACTTCAACGCCTCCTACACCAATGCCGTGATCAAGGAAAACGCCCCGATCCTCGTCGCCGGCGTGCCCACCAACACCGTCGGCAAGCAGTTCCCGCGCATCCCGCACTGGCAGGTGAAGTCCGTCCTCAGCTGGCGGGCGACCAGCGACGTCTCGCTCTCCGCCGCCGCCCGCTACTCCAGCTACCAGTACAACACGCTGGAAAACTCCGACCCGTACGGCGGCTACGGCGGCACCGATGCCTTCTTCGTCGTCGACCTCAAGGCCACGTACCGCCTCCCCCGCGGCCTCCGCGCCTCCCTCGGCGTGAGCAACGTGAACGACGACCGCTATCACGTCTTCCACCCCATGCCCGGCCGCACCTGGCTGGCCGAATTCGACTGGAGCCTCTGAGCATGAAACCGATTCTCCGTTCCCTCCTCGCGCTGCTGGTCATTGCGCCCGCGGCGCTGTTCGCCGGCGAGAAGGCCGGCGCCTCCGTCCAAAATTGCGGCTGTGCCTGCTGCAAGGGCAAGGACACCTGCTGCTGCAATGAAGAGCAATCCACCGACGGCAAGCCGGCCGGCCCGGCCAATCGCCATCCGCTCAAGGGCGTGGTCGTGGACATCCTCGCCGAACGCTCCGCCCTGCTCGTGAAACATGAGGAGATCCCGGGCTACATGAAGCCGATGACGATGCTCTTCCAGGTGGACGCCGCCACGCTCAGGGTCGCCGTCAAGGGCCAGGCCATCACCGCGACGCTCGTGGAAAAGGCCGACGGCTTCTGGCTCGAGGACGTGAAGCCGGCCAAGTGACCCGCCGCCATGCGTCCCCTTCTCATTGCCCTCGTTCTCGCCCTCGCCGGCTGTTCCCGCCGGGAGTCGCCGCCGGCGGCGACCGCTCCGGCCACCCCGGCCGCGCCCAAGGAATACACGCTGACCGGCGAGGTGGTCGCCTGCTACCCGGACAAGGGGACCGTCATCGCCAAGCATGACGAAATCCCCGGCTACATGCCGCCGATGACGATGGAGTTCACGTTCGAGCCCGCCGACCGGACCAAGCTCGGCGAAGGCAGGACCTTCCGCGCCCGCCTGGTCGACGACGGTTCCGGCACGCTGCACCTGCGTGCCGTCGAGCCCATCGACCCGGCGAAGGAGGCGATGATCAAGGCCGCCGCCGCCGAACTGCGGCAGGACACCTCGATCCGCGGCAAGGGCGCCTACCGCGAAATCGGCGAATCCGTCCCGGAGTTCAGCCTCTACGACCAGCGCGGCGAGGTGTTCGCCATCAACCAGGTGCGCGGAAAGTGGATCGTGATGAACTTCATCTACACCCGCTGCCCCATCGCCACCATGTGCCCCGCGTCCACCCTGCGCATGATGAGCCTGCAGGAGGCGGCACGCAAAGCGGCACGCGACGATCTGATGCTGCTGTCCATTTCGCTGGACCCCGCCTACGACACCCCCGCCGTGCTCAAGGACTACGCCGCGGCCCGCGGCATCGACGGCGCCAACTTCCGCTTCCTCACCGGTCCCGAGGGCGCCGTGCGCGACCTGCTCCACCAGTTCGGCGTCATCGTCGAGCCGGGCGAAAACTTCCTCAAGCACACCCTCTCCACCCTGCTCATCGATCCGAAAGGCCGGATTGTCCACCGCGTGGACGGCACCACCTGGTCGCCCGACGAGTTCCTCAAGCGCCTCCCCGCGCCGGCCAAATGACCATCGAAAATCGGGATTCCCAAATCGAAACTTTCCCGGCCCTCTACCGTGCCGCCTGGCGCTGGCACTTCTTCGCCGGCCTGTTCGTCGCGCCCTTCGCCGTGTTCCTCGCCGTCACCGGCGCCCTCTACCTGTGGAAGCCGCAATTCGAGGAATGGAAATACCGCGACCTCTTCAATGTTGCCGTACCCGCGGGCGCCGTCCCCCTGACGGCCGACGCCCAGTTCGCCGCCGCCCGCGCCGCCTTCCCAGCGCTGAAACCGGTTCAGTTCATCCCGGCGCCCGCGCCAGCTCGCAGCGCCGAGGTCCAGTTCGGCGCCGGCGGCGCGGCAGACAAGGTCAGCGCTTTCGTGAATCCCTACACGGGCGCGGTCCTCGGCCGCATCGACGACGCCACGCGCCCCATGCGCATCCTGCACGATCTGCACGGCACGCTGCTGGCCGGCCTGCCGGGCGAACTCCTCATCGAACTCGCGGCGAGCTGGGCCTTCGTCCTGATCGTCTCGGGCTTCTACCTCTGGTGGCCGCGGCCGTTCACCGTGCGCGGTTTCCTGCTGCCGCGGCTCGGTTCCGGCCGGCGCGCGCTGCTGCGCGACCTGCACGCCGTGCCCGCGGTGTGGCTGTCGGTCTTCACCCTGTTTCTCCTCGCCACCGGCATCCAGTGGACGAAGGTCGGCGGCAAGTGGTCGCGCACCCTCGCCCAGGCCGCCGGCGAGTGGCAGCCGCGCGAGACCCAAGCCAGCGCCCACCGCTCCGAGCTCCTCGGCGGCTGGTCGCCCTACCTCGGTTCCAAGGCCAAGGCCGAGCAGGTCGCAGCCGTCGCCTCCACGCCGCCCGATGAACACGCGGAGCACCGCGGCGGCATGGCGGCCAAGGGAGACGGCTTCACCGACGACCCGCGTAGGATCACCCTGGAACGCGTGATCGTCATCGCCGCCGAACAGCACGTGACCGACGCCTACGCCATCGCCCTGCCGCAGGGCCCGACGGGAGTTTACTCGATCCTCTCCGACCGCAACCGCGCCTTCACCCGCGCCTATGTGCATCTCGACCAGTATTCCGGCCGGGTGCTGGCCGACGTCCGCTTCAAGGATTTCGGCCGCATGGGCAAATTCTACACCTTCGGCATCATTGCGCATGAGGGCCAGCTCTTCGGCCTCGCCAACCAGCTGCTCGGACTCGTGGTCTGCCTCGGCATCATCACCCTCGCCGTCACTGGCGTCGCCATGTGGTGGTCACGCCGGCCCGCCGGCGAACTCGCGGCGCCGGCCGCGGGCCGCCTGTTCCAGGTCTCCCGCGACGCGGTGGTCATCGTCGTCCTCCTCGCGGCCCTGCTCCCGCTCATGGCCGCCAGCCTCGCCGTCATTCTCCTGCTCGACATTGTCTTCGGTCGCCGCTTGGGATGGCGGTCGTCACTCCCGGTCTCGCCATGAAATCCCTTTCCGTCCTCCTCGTCTCGCTCCTCACCGCCGCGCTCCCCGCCGCCGGGAAATCTCCCACCTGCGATTGCGGTCGCGAATGTGGCAAGGATGGGGCCGCCTGCTGCTGCGCGACCGCAGCCGCCGAGAAGCCGGACGCGCCCTCCCATGCCCTGAAGGGCGTGGTCAAGAGCCTGCTGCCCGAGAAGTCCGCCCTCCTCGTCAAACACGAGGAAGTGCCGGGCGTCATGCGCGCCATGACGATGATGTTCAAGGTCGAGCCCTCCGTGCTCGAGCGGGTGAAGGCCGGCGACGCCATCGAGGCCCTCATGTCCAAACGCGCCGACGGCTGGTGGTTGAGCGAGGTAAAGGTGCTCGCCACCGCCAAAAATTAGGCTTCGTTTCGACCGCCATGCCGCTGCCTCGCCAGTGCCTGCCCGTATTCCTGCTGGCAATCATGGTGCAGGCGCGCGCCCACGAGACCGCCGCCCAACTCGATCCGGTCATCGTCTACGGCCGCACTGTGGACCTGCTCGGCACGGCCCATGCCGCCTCGGATGGACAGGTCGGCGCGGCCGAACTCGCCGCCCGACCCTTCCTTCGCCGCGGCGAACTGCTGGAAGTCGTGCCGGGTGTCGTCGTCACGCAACACTCCGGCGCCGGCAAGGCCAACCAGTACTTCCTGCGCGGCTTCAACCTCGACCATGGCACCGACTTTGCCGTGTCGGTCGACGGCCTGCCCGTCAACCTGCGGACGCATGCCCACGGCCAGGGCTACGCCGACATCAATTTCCTCATTCCCGAGCTGGTTTCCGGCGTGACGTACCAGAAGGGGCAGTTCACCGCCGCCAACGGCGATTTTTCCGCGGCCGGGGCGGCGCAGTTTCACCTGGTCGACGAACTCCCGCAGGCGCTGGCCCGCGTCGAGGCCGGCGAGAACGACTATTATCGCCTCGTGCTCGCGGGCACGACCCGCCAATCCGGCGGCGGCGCGACCACGCTCGGCTTCGAGGCCGGCTACAACAACGGCCCTTGGGTGCTGCCCGAGCACAACCGCCGGTTCAACCTCTTCGCCCGCTACACCTGGAACCATGCACCGGACAACTTCGCGCTCACGCTCATGGGCTACCGCGGCGAATGGACCTCGACCGACCAGATCCCCGCCCGGGCGGTCGAGGCGGGGACCTTGGACCGTTTCGGCTTCATCGATGCGAGCGATGGCGGCGAGAGCGACCGCGTCAGCCTCGCCTTCGACTGGGACCGCCATGACAGCACCGCCGAAACCAGGCTGAATCTCCACGCCATCCGCTATCGCCTGGATCTGTACTCCAACTTCACCTACCTGCTCGACGACCCGGCGGACGGTGACCAATTCAACCAGCGCGATGCCCGCACCCTCCTCGGCGGCAGCCTCACCCACACGCGCACGACGGAACTGGCCGGACGCAAATTCGACCTCGAAATCGGCGCCCAGACGCGCACGGATCTCATCGCCGTCGGCCTCCACCGCTCCACCCAACGCGCCCGCCTGGCCACCGTGCGGGATGACGACGTCACCGAGATGAGCGGTGCCGTCTACGCGCAGGGCACCTGGCATGCCTCCGACAGTTTCCGCGCGACCGCCGGCCTGCGTGCCGACGGCTACCGCTTCGACGTGGACAGCGACAACCCGCTCAACTCGGGCAAGACCAGCGACGCCATCTTCAGTCCCAAGCTCGCCCTTGTGTTCAAACCGGCCGCCAAGACCGAGCTCTATGCGGCCGCCGGCATGGGTTTCCACAGCAACGATGCCCGCGGCACCGTCATTCGCGTTGACCCGGCGGACGGCGTCACACCCGCCGACCGCGTCGATCCGCTCGTCCGGGCAAAAAGCGCTGAAGTCGGCCTGCGCACGGCCTTCGCCCCGGGGCTGGTCAGCACCGTGTCCGTTTGGGCGCTCGATCTCGCTTCCGAACTGGTCTTCGTCGGCGATGCCGGCGGCACCGAGGCCAGCGGGGCGACGCGCCGCTACGGCGTCGAGTTCGCCAACTTTTACCGGCCGGTCTCCTGGCTGTCGCTCGACGCCGACCTCGCTTTCACGCACGGCCGCTATCGCGACGAGCCCGCCGACGCCAACCTCATTGCCAACTCGGTGGACACCGTCGTCAGTGCCGGGGTGAGCGTGGACCTGCCCGAGGGCGCCTTCGGCAGCCTGCGCGCGCGCTACTTTGGGCCGCAGCCGCTGATCGAGGACGATTCCGTGCGCGCACCTTCCTCGCTGACCTACAATCTGCGCGCCGGCTGGCGCAACCGGGAGTGGGAACTCGCCGTGGATGTCCTGAACCTCTTCGACCGCGAGAACAACGACATCGCCTACTTCTATACCTCACGCCTGCCCGGCGAACCGACCGCGGGCACGGACGACATCCACTTCCATCCCGCCGAGCCGCGCACGATCCGGGTAAGCGTGAGCCGGCGGTTCTGAAAAGGTGGAGCGCGTTGCTCCCCGACGCGCTTTCCCACCTCCGCTCGCCTCCAAACCAACGCACTGGGGAGCAGTGCGTTCCACCTCGCGGCAAGGCCTAGAAATCCAGACCCAGCAGGAGGCGCAGCCGCGTGTAATCCTGCGCCGTGCCGTCGGGGCTGCCCCGGCGCATTTCGTGGCGGATGGCGGTGCTGAGCGTTTCCGTGAACTTCTTGGTCAGCTCCGCCTTGTTTTCCCAACCGTCGTTGCGCGCGGAAAACGAATAGTAGTAGACACCCCGGTTGGTCAGCGAGAGGCCCCACGGCAGCTTCAGCTCGGTCTCCGCAAAGACGGATTCCGCGGTGCGGGAATTGTGTTCGGCGGGCGCGGAAACGGTCCACACATCGAAGAGGTTCTCCGACAGCCCCGCGCGCAGTTTGCGCGCCGGCGTGGCGAGCAGGTTCACCCCCGCGCCAATCTCCTGCTGCAGGAGCACGTAGTCGTTGGGCACGCCGCCGCGAAAACTCGCCCGGTTCCACTCCACCGTGGGCCGGTACTGGATGAAGCTGGTCTTGCTGAAATCATGCCGCCAGAGGCCGTCGGCCTTCACCAGGTCGGTGGTGGTTCGCTCGCTGGTCTGGCTGTATTCCTGGCGCCCGTTCAGCTGCACCTCGTCGGACTTCCATTTGCGCTTCAACCCCAGCTCGACCGAGAGGGCCTGACGGTCGGTCGTGTCGGTGACGGCCTCGGCCGCGAAGCCCACGCGGCCATGCCACGGGCCGAAATAATCCCTGACCTTTGCCGTCAAGACCGCGGGGGAAAAGAGCTCCCAGATGGACACGCTTGCCGCCTCGGCCCGTTCGGCCGCTTTCGCCGCATGGCCCAGCGGCGCCGTTTCTTCGGTCACTGGCGCCGCCGGGGCCCGTTGCGTCGCCGCCGCGGCGGCAGCCGCCGAGGGATCGGCCTTGATCACGACCGCCTGGTCCGCCGGCACGCGCAATTCGCCGAAACGATCGGACCGGAACACCAGGGTGTCGCCGACCTGCTCCAAAAGCCGCCCGTGGATCCGGTCCCCATCCTTGTACACGAGGGTATCGCGGGTCGCCACCTCCGGTTCCGCCGCGCGCAATCCGCCACCGACCGCAAGGGCGAACAGCAAAATAAAACAGAAGCGTGGAAACAGGAATGATCGGCGCATGACTGCCGCTTGGACGCATGGCGCGGGCCGATGTTTCGAATTTTTGCGAAAAAAATTTCCGTGGCGAAAACGGCGATTCGGGTTCGCGAATTTTTCGCGGCTGGCTCTGATCGCGCCATGTCTTTCCCACGGCTCTTCGTGGCCTTGGTGCCGCCCCCCACCGTGCAGGCCGAGCTGGCCGCGATCGCGGTCCCGCTGCCCGGCGTGCGGTGGATTCCGGCGGAAAACATCCACCTGACGTTGCGCTTCATCGGCGAGACCGATGACGCCAAGGCCGAACGCTACCACGCCGCCCTCGCGCGGGTGCGGGTTGAGCCCTTCATCCTGCCGGTGGCCGGCGTCGGCGTTTTCCCGACCCGCGGCGCACCCCGCGTGCTGTGGGCGGGCGTGGGCAACGGCCACACCCGTCTCTACCAGCTGCGCAAGCAGGTCGACGAGGCGCTGCTCACGGTGGACACCGGGCTGGCCATGCCGAGCTTTCACCCGCATTTCACGGTCGGCCGGATCGGCGAGGACCACGACAGCAAAGCGCTGGCGCATTTCCTCGAGCGCCACCGGGGACTCGAGGCTCCGCCGTTTCGCGTCGCGGAATTCCAGCTCCTGGCCACCGAATTCCAGCCGGGCCGGCCGCCGGCGTACCGCGTGGTGAAGCGGTTCGCCCTTGACCGGGAATTGCCCATGTAGGGTCGGCGCCGACCTTGGCCGTGAGGTCGCCGCCGTTTCGGCTGGCTCAAGGCCTGAGCCGGGATCATGCAATTGAAGCGCCGTTTCGCTCGGTAGCGAACCGACCGAAAGGTGGTCGTCGATTTCCATATCGACGACAAGGACTCACGAGGCGTGCGAACCTGGCGTCGGTGTGGAAACCGACGCCCTCCAACTGCA
>DASZPS010000060.1:0-37680 GCA_035549955.1 Lacunisphaera sp.
CCACGGAACTGCACCGTCGCCTGCACCGCTTGTCCCAGCGATTGGGCAAGACCACCAACGCCACCGCCCTGCTGGCCGCGTTGGTCCGCCAGATTCCCGGACCGGCGGCCGCCGGCATCGTCCGCCGGATCCGGCGAAAGCAGTCCCGCGCCATCGAGCGCGGCCGGCGCGCGTGGAAGAAAGCGCGGAAGGCGACAAGAGACGAAATCAGGGAGTAGTTCGGCGCCGTTTTGGGTCTTTTCAGACTGGGACCGGCCGCACCATTTGGTGGTCGGCGATTTCCCAGCCGCAGCGCAGGCTGCGCGACTGATCCTTGGTGGCGAGCACGCCACATCAGGAAGCGAACAACAGGACATATCGCCGACAAGAACTCACGAGGCGGGTGAAACTGGCGTCGGTGTGCCCCTCGACCGGCTCGGGGTCCTGAGCTTGTCGAACGGAGAAACCGACGCCCACCTTCTGGTAGGAAACAGCGGCGCTGTAGCCGGCCTCGCTGAGGCCGGTCCGGGGTCACCGACCCCGGCTACAACCACACCGCTTCTTCCTGACCGGAGCAAAACGCGTATTGCGGTTGGGGCTGCATGAGTCCGCTCAAGGTGGCGATTAGCCGCTCCCCGGAACCAAGACCGGAGCCGATCAGGCGGAGGGGACAACGTAGCGGAGCCGGTAGGCGGAGCATTAGTGGCTAAAACCGGATAGGCCCGACCAAGGCACGGCCCGGAGGGACCCGGGCCCTCCAACGGATCGCCTGCGAGCAGGCGCTTATTCGAAGCGCGGGCGGTCGGGAGACCGACCCTCCATCACGCCTTCGGCGCTTCGGCGTAAGCCTCCATCCCCGCGCACGAGCACACCAGGTTGCGGTCGCCGTAGACGTTGTCGACGCGGCCGACGGCGGGCCAGAACTTGGAGGCGCGGGTCCATTTGTCGGGAAAGGCGGCGGTCTCGCGGGTGTAGGGATGCGGCCACTCGGTGGCGCACACGGCCGCGGCGGTGTGCGGGGCGTGCTTGAGCGGGTTGTTAGCCTTGTCGCTTTCGCCGCTGGCCACGGCCGCCATTTCGCCGTGGATCGACACGAGGGCATCGCAGAATCGGTCGAGTTCGGCCTTCGTCTCGCTCTCGGTGGGCTCGATCATGAGGGTGCCCGGGACCGGAAACGACATCGTCGGGGCGTGGTAGCCATAATCCATCAGGCGCTTGGCGACGTCCTCGACCTCGAGGCCATGTTTTTTCCACGGGCGGAATTCCAGGATGCACTCGTGCGCCACGAGGCCGCCGGCGCCCTTGTAGAGCACAGGGAAATAGTTCTCGAGGCGCTTGGCGATGTAGTTGGCATTGAGGAGCGCGAATTGGGTCGCCCGGGTGAGGCCGTCAGGACCCATCATGCGGATATACATCCAGGAAATGACCAGGATGCTCGCGCTGCCCCACGGCGCGGCGCTAACGGCGCCGACGTTGGCGCGAGGGTCTGGGGTCCGGGATTTGGGTTCTAGGAGGAAAACATGACCGGGCAGGAATGGCGCGAGTTGCTTCGCCACGCCGATGGGGCCCATGCCGGGGCCGCCGCCGCCGTGGGGGATGCAGAACGTCTTGTGGAGGTTGAGATGGCAGACGTCCGCGCCGATGTGTCCGGGGGAAGTGAGCCCCACCTGCGCGTTCATGTTGGCGCCGTCCATGTAAACCTGGCCGCCGTGCTGGTGGATCGTGGCGCAGATCTCGCGGATCGACGCCTCGAACACGCCATGCGTGGACGGGTAGGTCACCATGAGGCACGAGAGGTTGGCGGCATGCTCGGCCGCCTTGGCCTTCAGGTCGGCGACGTCGATGTTGCCGCTGGGATCGCAGGCGACCGGGACGACCTTGAAGTTGCACATCGCGGCGCTGGCGGGATTGGTGCCGTGTGCGCTGGTCGGGATGAGGCAGATGTTGCGGTGGCCCTCGCCGCGCGACTCGTGGTAGGCACGGATGACGAGCAGCCCGGCGTATTCGCCCTGCGAGCCGGCGTTCGGTTGGAGCGAAACCGCGGCGAAACCGGTGATCTCGGCGAGCCATTGTTCGAGCTGGGCGAACAGCTCGGCATAGCCGCGCGTCTGTTCGGCGGGGGCAAACGGGTGCAACTTCCCGAATTCCGGCCACGTCACCGGAAACATCTCGCTGGTGGCGTTGAGCTTCATCGTGCAGGAGCCGAGCGAAATCATCGAATGGACGAGCGAAAGATCCTTGGCCTCGAGGCGCCGGATGTAGCGCAGCATTTCGTGCTCGGTGTGGTAGCGGTTGAAGACCGCGGCGGTGAGGAAGGCGCTTTGTCGCGGGTGCGGCGCAGGAAATCCCGTAGCCGGGGTCGCTGACTCCGGACCGGCCTCAGCGAGGCCGGCTACACCCAGGTCCGCCGACTCGCTGAAACAGGCGAGCAACGTCTGAACCTCCTCGAGCGTGGTTGTCTCGTCGAACGAAACGCCGACCGTGTAGTCGTCGATCGCGCGCACGTTGAGATGCTTGGCCTGCGTGGCGGCGTGGATCCGGGCGGCGGCGACGTTGCCGATGGTGAGCGTGTCGAAGACCGGTTCGGCGTTGATCGTGGCGCCGGCGGCCTTCACGGCGTTGGCGAACAGCAGTGTGAGCCGCCGCGTGCGCTGCGCGATGTGCTTCAGGCCCTCGGGCCCGTGATAGACCGCATACATCGAGGCCATGACGGCGAGCAGGACCTGGGCGGTGCAGATGTTGGACGTGGCCTTGTCGCGCCGGATATGCTGTTCGCGCGTGCCGAGCGCCAGGCGCATGGCCGGGTTGCCGTGGACATCCTTGGAAACGCCGACCAGGCGGCCGGGCATCTGGCGCTTGAATTCGTCCTTGGTCGCCAGGAATCCCGCATGCGGTCCGCCGAAGCCCATCGGCACGCCGAAACGCTGGGCCGAACCGACCGCGACGTCCGCCCCGAATTCGCCGGGCGCACGCAGCAGCGTGAGCGCGAGCAAATCCGTTGCCACGACGCAAAGGGCGCCGGCGCCATGGGCCTTTTCGAAGAACGCGCCGAAATCGTGGATGCTGCCGGTGGTGTCCGGGTATTGCACGAGCACGCCGAAGACCTTGCCGGCAAAGTCGCAGGCGCGATGGTCCCCGGTGAGAACGGTCACGTTCAGCGGTTTCGCCCGGGTGCGGACGATGTCGATGGTCTGCGGATGGCAGCGGTCGGAAACGAAGAACACCGAGGCGTCGTGGCTGTCGCCCAGTTTTACCCGATGGGCGAGCATCATGGCCTCGGCGGCGGCGGTGCCTTCGTCGAGCATCGAGGCGTTGGCGATCTGCATGCCGGTCAGGTCGGTGACGAGGGTTTGGAAATTGAGCAAGGCCTCGAGGCGCCCTTGCGAAATCTCGGCCTGGTAGGGCGTGTACGCCGTGTACCAGCCGGGATTCTCAAGGATGTTGCGCTGGATGACGCCCGGCGTGGCGCAGTCATAGTAGCCCAGGCCGATGAAGCTGCGGAAAACCTTGTTCTTGGTGGCCATGCCGCGCAGCTCGGCCAGCGCGGCGGACTCGCCAATGGCCGCCGGCAGGCGCAGCGCGCTTTTCAACCGGATATCGGCCGGAACCGCGGCATCGGCGAGAGCCTCGACCGAGGTCTGGCCGACCACCTGGAGCATCTCGGCCACTTCCGGGGCGGCCGAGCCGGTGTGGCGGCGTTCAAAGGTGTCGAGAGGAGCGAACGAATCGCGGGGCAAAGCCATGCGGCGACGGTAGGGCGGCAGCGGGGTCGCGCAACTGAGTTTTCGGAGGGGGCCGGGGCCATTAAGGATGGTTCTGCAAGCGAAAGACCAGCTGTTGGGCGTTCCGGCCGTGGCGCGGACCGGCGGATAAAATGCGCGCCTTTCGACTCCGCTCTTGGCACGCAGCCGGTCGAAGTGCTGGATCACCCCCCGCCGAGTCGGGCTTTGCGATGACAACCCCTTACAGAACCAGGCAGGCCCGCGCAGCCTACGTCGACCGGCGGCTGGCGGAGCTGTATCCCGAGACGCCCATCCCCTTGGATCATCGCGATGCCTACACGCTGTTGGTGGCGGTGGTGCTCTCGGCCCAATCCACGGACGTGGGTGTCAACAAGGTCACCCCGCGTCTCTGGGCGCTCGGCGCCACGCCGGACAGGATTGCGCAACTGCCGGTCGAACAGATCCGCGAGATTATCCGCCCGGTGGGCCTGTCCCCGCAGAAGGCGAAGGCGATTCGCGAGCTCTCGCGCCTCCTCGTCGAGCGCCATGGCGGCGAAGTGCCGCGGACGTTTGCGGAACTCGAGGCATTGCCTGGCGTCGGTCACAAGACCGCATCGGTCGTCATGAGCCAGGCGTTCGGCGTGCCCGCGTTTCCCGTGGACACACATATCCACCGCCTGGCGCAGCGTTGGAAGCTCAGCGACGGCCGCAACGTCGAGCAAACCGAGCGCGACTTGAAGAAGCTCTTTCCCGCGGCGCATTGGAACCAGCTCCACCTGCGGATGATCTTTTACGGGCGTGAGCATTGCACGGCGCGTGGGTGCGACGGCACGGTTTGCGAAATCTGCCGCACGTTGTTCCCGGGGCGGAAGGCGTTGCGGCGCGCCTGATTGCCGGAGGCGGGACCATTGGTCCGACGGTTGAGAATTTGCGGTAGGGGCGCAGTCTTGCTGCGCCCAATCCCGGCATGCCGGGATTCCTCTGTCGGCACGTGACAAAAGGATTCCGCGCCGCGCGGAATGGGCGCAGCAAGACGGCGCCCCTACGGGCGGGTTTGGGCCGGAACATGCGGGTGGGGGCCGGTGGTCCGCCGCCCCGTGCAGTCGCGGGGCGGCGGACTTTTTTGCAGTCACCCAGAAAGTCAGCGGAAATGGGGATCCGCGGCCGGCGCGGGAACCGGTGGGGAAACCGCGGCTGCCTGCGACTTCGAGCGCGGCGCAGCGGCGGGGGGCACGGCGTGAATTTCAGGCGCCGGGTTCGACCGAGCCGCGCCATCCCGGGCGGTGAGCCCGACGAGCGCCGCCAGCCCGTCCGACGCATGACGTAGTTCGCCGGATTGGGCATTCAATTCCTCGGCGGCACTGGCCGTCTCCTCCGCGCTGGCGGCGTTGGTTTGGGTCACGTGTTCCATCTGTGCGACCGCGCTGTTCACCTGCTCGATGCCTTCGCTTTGTTCGCGCGAGGCACTGGCAACCTCCGCCACGAGCCGGTCGACGTCGCGTGACTTGGTGACGATTTCCTGGAGGCTCCTGCTCACTCCCGTGGTCAGGTTGGCGCCCAGTTCGCTCCGGGTGGCGGCATCGGAAATCTTATCGGCGGTCTCGCGGGCGGCAACCGAGCAACGCTGGGCAAGGCCCCGCACTTCGTCGGCGACGACGGCGAATCCCGCCCCGGCCTCACCCGCCCGGGCGGCCTCGACCGCGGCGTTCAGGGCCAGGATGTTGGTCTGGAAAGCGATCTCGTCGATGGTCTTGATGATTTTCGAGATGTCCGTGGAGGACTGGCGGATGTCGGTCATCGCCTGCTGCATCCGGGCCATTTCCGCGGATCCATGTTCGGCGGCCGTGCGGGCCGCATCGGCGGCGGTCTTGGCGGCAGAGGCGTTGCTCGCGTTGTGCCGGGTGGAGCTCGACAGTTCCACGAGGGAGGAGCTCACCTCCTCGAGGGACGCGGCCTGTTCGCTGGCCCCCGAGGCGAGGCTCTGGCTGGCGGCCGAAACCTGGCCCGAGGCCGCGGCGATCTGCAACGCCCCTTCCAGGAGGGACGAGGCGGTCACGCGCAGCGCACGGTTGAGACTGCGGACGATCAGGAAGCCGGCACCCACCCCGAGCACGATGGCCGCCGCCACGCCCGCGCCAACCAGCACGGTCGAATGAGCGAGGGAATTGGCGGAAAGGGTCGCGAACTCGGTCGTGCGTTCGATGGAGCGACGCAGCACACCGAGCACGACGGCATCGAATTCCTCGGCCGCCTTCATGCGCTGCTCCCCGACGCGCAAGCCGGCCGCATGGTTTTGGATGACGGCGGTGATGCCGGCGCGGTAGTCCGTCGCGGCCTGGTGGAGTTCCTCCAAGGCGCGGCGGTCCTTGTCCTCATGGGTGAGAGGCACGAGGCGAAGATACGCGGACTCGATCGCGTCGAACTGGCCGATTGCTTTCTCCACCACCGCCGGGTCGCGCGTGGCCTGGGCCTTGAAATTGGCGATGCGGACGGTGTTGCCCGCGACTTCGATCTCGGTGGCGAGGTGGATGGACTGCAGGCGCTCGGCCAGGCGGGCCGCCGGCACCCCGGCCACGATTTCCGCGGCCAGCGCGGCATTTTCGTCCTTCAGATAGCCGGTCACGCCCTCGACGAAGCGTCCGGCATCCGCGTCCAGCCGGGTACGGAGGCTCGCAAGTTCGGCGAGGTTAGCCCGGGTGGCGGCAAAGCCGGCCAGGTAGCGTTCAAGCGCCGCCTCGGCGTGCTTCACCCCCTCGGCGAGGGCGGTGAGACGGGGCTGCTCTGCCGCGAGCTTGCGGCAGGATTCCAGCGCGGCCCGAACTTCCGCCAGGTGCGTTTCGGCCAGCTCGAGTTGTCTCGGGTCGCCGGTCAGTCCGTAGGTGCGGACCGCCAGCTGGGAGGCAGTGGAGGCCTCGGCCAATTTGGATGTCACTTCCGCCTGCGGCGCGACTGCCTCCGACAGGAAGTGTGCCCCGCCGGCGGCGGAGCGCATTTGCCAGGCGGCGGTGCCGCCGAGCACGACAGTGATGAGCAGAAGCAGGCCTACCCCCGAGGTAATGCGCTGGGAGATCGTATGGACGTTGTTTTTCATGAGGATAATGGCCCGTGTCCGGCCATCGTCGCGGGCCGCGGCCGGCTTGAGTCCGGGGCGACTTTTTGGCGAATGCATGCGAACGCCTTGGCAAGGAATGCACAGTAAGGCGCCAAGGACGCGATATGCTGGCGGCCGCATTGCGCCGATGAAGCCTTCACGCACCATGGGTATGTTCCGCATCGATTCGCCGCGGCGGCTGACGGCCGTCTACCTGGTTTTCGGCACGGTCTGGGTTCTGGGCAGCGACATGCTCGTGACGTGGCTGGGCCTTGGCTTGGAAACCCAGTGGCTGTTCAGCGCGGGGAAAGGGCTGCTCTTTGTCGCCCTCACGGCGGCCCTGTTGCACCTGCTTTCGACGCGGATGGTCCGGCGCCATGCCGCCCTCGACGAGGAAATGGTCGAGCACCAGCGTCGCTGGCAGTTTACGCTGGAAAGCACTGGCATCGGCACCTGGGAGTGGAATGGCGTGACCAACGAGGTGAAATATTCCCGCGAATGGAAGGCGATGCTCGGTTACGCCGACGAAGAAGTGGGGCGAGGGATGGAGGAGTGGGTGAAACGTCTGCATCCGGAGGACAGCGAGCGGGCCCGGCGTGAGTTGCAGCGGCATATCCAGGGCGAAACCACGGCCTACGAATGCGAGTTTCGGATGCGGGCGCGCGACGGTTCCTATCGCTGGATCCTGTCCCGGGGATTGATCGTCAGCTACCAGGCGGACGGCCAACCCTGCCTGGCGTTCGGCACCCACACCGACATCACCGCGCGCAAGCATGCCGAGGCGGCCATGGCCGATGCGCTGGCCCTCGCCCGGGCGGTGCTGCGCAGCTCCCCGCTCGGCATCATCGCCTGTGACCCCGAGGGCAACACGGTCCTCGCGAGCGAATCAGCCGCCGTGATCATCGGGACCGACGTCCCGACCTTGCTCCGGCAAAATTTCCGCGAACTCGAATCCCGGGGCGGCAACGGCCTGCGGGACGCCGCCGAAAAGGCCATGGCCAGCGGCGTCGAGACGAACTTTGACGGCGAGTTGAGCACCTGCTTCGGGCGCTCGCTTTGGGTGAAGGCGCAGTTCGTGCCGTTCGATTACCGGGACGGGCGCCACCTGCTCCTGCTCTTCAGCAATGAAACCGCCAACCATCGGGCCAGCGACGAACTGCACTTGCTGCATGCCGCGGTGCGAGCCGCACCGTCGGCGTGGTTCATCACCGACGCGGAGGGCGTGATCGAGTGGGTGAACCCGGCCTTCACCCAGATCACGGGCTTTGCGGCGGCGGAGGCCATCGGCCAGACGCCGCGGCTGCTCCGCTCGGGCCGGCACGATCCGGGGTTCTACCGGGCATTTTGGGAAACGATCCGGCGCGGCGACGTCTGGAGCGGCGAGATCTGCAACCGGCGCAAGGACGGCTCGCTCTATGACGAGCATATGACGGTGGCGCCGGTGCGCGACGCCCAGGGGGTCGTCCGGCATTTCGTGGCCATCAAACAGGACGTGTCCGAACGCAAGCGGCTCGAGCAACAGGTCACGCGCACCCAGCGGCTCGAGAGCATCGGCCTGCTGGCCAGCGGCATTGCGCACGACCTCAACAACGTGCTGACGCCCATCCTGCTCTCGACCGAATTGCTGCGTACGCGGTACCCGGCGGCCGAAGCCACGAAATTCCTCGATACCGTCGAAACGGCGGCGCAGCGCGGCGCGGGCATCGTGCGCCAGGTGCTGACCTTTGCGCGCGGGATGGACGGCGGCGAGCGCGCCGCCGTGCAGCCGCGTTACCTCCTCAAGGACCTCATCCACCTCATCGAGGAGACCTTCCCGCGCAACATCGAGATCACCCACGACATCCCGCGCGCCGTGAATGCCGTCATCGGCGACCTCACGCAGCTGCACCAGGTGATGCTCAATCTTGCCGTCAATGCCCGCGATGCCATGCCGCAAGGCGGGCATCTCACCCTGGCCGCACGCAACTGCACCGTGACGGCGGGCAGCGCCGCGGCGGCGCAGCTCAAGCCCGGCGAGTATGTGGCGCTGGTCGTCACGGACACCGGCACGGGAATTTCGCCCGAGGTGCTGGATCACATGTTCGAGCCGTTCTATACGACGAAGCCGCGCGGCAAGGGCACGGGTCTCGGGCTGTCCACCGTTTACGGGATCGTGCGCAGCCACGGCGGGATGATCGATGTGCAAACCCGCCTTGGCCACGGATCGACCTTCGAGGTGTGGTTGCCGGCCGCCCCGGTCGAGCGGGCACCGGAAAAGCCCGCCGGGATCGCGGCCACCCTGCGCGGCGAGGGTCGGCGCGTGCTGGTGATCGACGACGAGGAGTCGATTCGCACGGTCGCGCAAACGGTCCTCCGGCGGCATGGCTTCGTGCCGGTGCTGGCCGTTGACGGCACCGACGGCTTGCGGGCCGTGCTAAGCAGCCCGCAGAGCTACGCGGTGGTCATCGTGGACATGGTGATGCCGCGCATGAGCGGCCTGGACCTGGTGCGCAACCTCCGCCTCGTGGCGCCCGACCTGCCCGTCATCGTTTCGACGGGCGCGATCCCGACGGGCGGCCCCGACGCGGTCCCGGATGGCGAGCTGGAAAAATTGCGGGTGCGCACGTTCCTGCCCAAGCCCTACGACGCCGAGCGGCTGCTGGCGGCCCTGGCGCGGGAACTGGAGCGCACGCCAGCCAAGGTGGTTTGAGCAGGCCGACAAAAGGGAATTTCGGGTTGATTCGCCGCCGGGGAGTCGCAACCTTCGGCCCTCATTTCGGACGCTTAGCTCAGTTGGTTAGAGCACGTGCTTCACACGCACGGGGTCACTGGTTCGAGTCCAGTAGCGTCCACCAGCTTGAAAGAGAATCAGTTACGCGTTTCTGACGAAGAGCCGGTTTTAAGGTAGGGGCGCAGCCTTGGCTGCCCATTCCGCGCAGAGCGCGGAATCCTGCCTAGCACTTATGAAATGAATCCCGGCCTGCCGGGATTGGGCGCAGCAAGACTGCGCCCCTACGAAATCGGAACCGTCTTACCCCAATTGCGGCCGGAGGGCTTTGCCCAGAGCCTCGTGCTTGTCCTGCAATTGGCGGTAGAGGGCCTTGCGCTTGGCGTCGGGGGTACAGCGGGTGGCCTCGTTGAGCGCGACGATGCCCGTGGTAAAATCGGTGAGCTTGGCCTTCCGGCCCTGCGCGAGCGCTTCGCACCAAGCCGCCTGCAACGCCCCGCCGAGGGCGGCGCCTTCGTCCTCGACCATCGCGACCACGGGCACGCCAAAAATGTCGGCCATGAGCTGGCGCCAATAGGCCGAGCGCGACCCGCCGCCGGTGACGCGGATCTCCTTCGGCTTCACGCCGAGGGCGGCCAGGCGCCGCAGGCCGTAATTCATGTTCATGGTCACACCTTCCATGGCGGCGCGGGCGAGATGGCCGGCATTGAGAGTCGAGAGGCTCAGGCCGGTGAGCACGCCCGACGCCTTCGGCAGGTTGGGCGTCCGTTCGCCGGTGAGGTAGGGCAGGAGCGAAAGCCCACCGGCCCCGGCGGGAGCGCTGGCGACCGCCTCCTCGAGCTGCGCATGGTCCCAGTTGAACAGGGTGCGGAACTGCTCCGTGACGAGCGTCACGTTCATCGTGCAGAGCAACGGCAGCCAGCCGCCGGTGGACGAGCAGAAGGCGGCGATCTCGCCGTTCGGGTCGACCACGGGCTTCGCCGCGTACGCGTAAATGGTGCCGCTCGTGCCGAGGCTGGCGCTGACGACGCCGGGCGTGACGTTGCCCGTGCCGATGGCGCCCATCATGTTGTCGCCGCCGCCGGCGCTGACGATCACGTCCGCGGAGAAACCGTATTTCTGCGCGAGTTCCGGGCGCAGCGTGCCGGCCGCCTGGTGCGAGGCGGACAAAGGCGGGAGCCAGTCGGCGAGATTCCGGTCGAGTGCGTTGATGACGGGCTTGGACCACACGCGCTTGCGGACGTCCATGAGGGCGGTGCCCGAGGCATCGCCATATTCCATGAAGTAGTTCCCCGTCAGGTGGAAATTCAGGTAGTCGTGCGGCAACAGGACGTGGCGCAGGCGCTGGTAGTTGGCCGGTTCGTGGCGCTTCAGCCAGAGGATCTTCGGTGCCGTAAAGCCCGGCAGGAAGGCCAGGCCGGCGGTGCGGATCGCCGCCTTGGCGCCGCCGAGTTTCCTGGTGAGGAGGGCGCATTCCTCGGTGGTGCTGGTGTCACACCAGAGCTTGGCCGGGCGGATGACCTCGCCCTTTTCGTCGAGGGACACGAAACCGTGCTGCTGGCCGGAGATGCCGATGCCGCGCACGCGCGCGCCGTCGACCTGGCTGGCGACCTGCTGGATGACCGTGTCGAGCGCCGCGGCCCATTCCTGCGGATGCTGCTCCATGTGTCCGGCGGGCAGGCCGGCGATCAGGGTGTGCGGGGCGCGGGCTTCGGCGACGATCTTGCGCTCGTTGAGGTCGAGCACGACCGCCTTGGTGCTTTGGGTGCCGCTGTCGATGCCGATGAAAAGGGACATGGGAGTGCGGGGATTGGAAGAAGGAGAGGGATGAGCCAGAGAGAATGCCTCCTGGCGGTAAAGCAGACGCTAGCGCAAACCTTAGAATGGAAAATCCGGTCGTTGAACAGGGCGATCTTGCCGCCCGAGCCTACCTCGCATTTGGGGTCGGACCAAGGTCCGCCCCGACAATCGAACCAGGAAACGGATGGGGCATTTTCGTTTCGGGCCGTCGACTACGCAGAAGTTGTCCGGCGGATTCATTAGTGTGAGCAAAATGTATCTGGCGGCCATCCGTGTTTTGGCTCTGTGAATTGATGCTTTCAGCGCTTGTCCCCCGCTTTTTCATGCGCCTACCCCTTGTTCCCGTGTTGTTTGGGTGCCTCGTCTTTACCGTCGCGGTTCCGGCGCGGGCGGCCTTGGGTGACCAGTCGTGGCTGGGCGACGGCGCCAGCGGGGATTTTGCCCTTGTCCGCCCGGGTGCCGCGGCGCCCATTGGCGTGGCGGGGAACGACTGGCCGGGGGTGCGTCGAGCCGCAGGGGACCTGCAGGCGGACATCGAGCGGGTGACCGGCCTCAAGCCGGCTTTGTCGACGGGTAATCCTCCCAAGGGTAAATCCGCCATCCTGGTCGGTACCGTGGGGAAGAGCACCCTGATCGACGGCTTGGTCGGCGCCGGAAAGCTCAACGTCGACGCCATCCGGGGAAAATGGGAGGCGTTTGTCATCGAGACGGTTGAAAAACCGCTGCCCGGCGTGGAGCGGGCACTGGTGATCGCGGGCAGCGACAAGCGCGGGACGATCTACGGTGTCTACGAAGTTTCCCAACAGATCGGCGTTTCGCCCTGGTACTGGTGGGCCGACGTGCCGGTCGAGCACCGGACGACGCTTGCGTTCAAGCCGGGTCGGCACGTGGCGGGCGGCCCGGCGGTCAAATACCGCGGCATCTTCCTGAACGACGAGGCGCCGGACCTGACAAATTGGATCCGGGCCAAATACGGCAACGTGTCCCCGCGGTCCAATCCCCATGCGCCGGCCGGGATCGCCAACTATGGCCACGAATTCTACACCCGGCTGTTCGAACTGATGCTCCGCCTCCGCGCCAATTACCTCTGGCCGGCCATGTGGAACAACGCCTTTAACGAGGACGATCCTGAAAATCCCCGGCTCGCCGACGAATACGGCATCGTGATGGGCACTTCGCACCAGGAACCGATGATCCGGGCACAGAAGGAATGGGACTGGCGTCACCTCCAGACCATCGGGACCTGGAACTATGCCAAGCACCCCGACGTGCTGGAAAACTTCTGGCGCGAGGGCATCCGGCGCAACAAGGCCTTCGAAAGCATCGTCACCCTCGGCCTGCGCGGGGCCAACGACACCGAGATGGCGCCGGGCGGACCCGACGCCAATCGCGCCTTGCTGGAGAAGATCGTGGACGTCCAGCGCGCCATGCTGCGGGAGGAGATGAATCCCGACATCACGCAGGTGCCGCAGATGTGGTGCCTCTACAAGGAGGTGCAGGAGTTTTACGAGCACGGCATGCGCGTGCCCGACGACGTCACCTTGCTCTGGGCCGAGGACAATTGGGGCAACATCCGCCGGCTGCCCACGGCGGCCGAGCGCAACCGTTCCGGCGGCGCGGGCATCTACTACCACTTCGACTATCACGGCGGGCCCCGCAGCTACCAGTGGCTCAACACCAGCCCGCTGCCGAAGATCTGGGAACAGATGTCGCTGGCGAAAAAATACGGCGCCGACCGCATCTGGATCGTGAATGTCGGGCATTTCAAGGGCTACGAATTGCCGATGGAGTTCTTCCTTTCCTTCGCCTGGGACCCGGCGCGCTGGGGTCCGGAGGACAGCGGCGAGTTTACCCGCCGGTGGGCGGAGCGTGAGTTTGGCGCACCCCACGCGGCGGACATCGCGGACATCGTGGCCCGGTACGCCAAGTACAACGGCCGGCGGAAACCCGAGTTGCTGGCGCCGGACACCTACAGCCTGACGGACTACAACGAGGCGGAAACCGTCGTGAAGGATTTCCAGGCCATCGCCGCCAAGGCGCAGGAGATCCACGAGGTGCTGCCGGCGCCAAAGCGGGACGCGTTTTACCAGCTGGTGCTTTTCCCGGCGAAGGCCAGCGCGGTCGTGAACGAATTGTACCTCGCCGCTGGCCGCAATGCGCTGTACGCCGCGCAAGGGCGGGCCAGCGCGCGCGAGCAGGCGGCCGCGACGCGCCGTCGGTTCGACGAGTTCATGGCCCTGACCAACCACTATAACGGCGACTTCGCCGGCGGGAAGTGGGCGCACTTCATGGACCAGCCCGTCCTCGGCTACACGATGTGGCGCGATCCACCGGAGAACAGCCTCTTGCACGTGACGCTGATCGAGCCGGCGGTGCCCCAGTTGCCCGGCCTGGGTGTGGCGATCGAGGGGACGGCGGCGGCGCTGGCAACGGAAGGCAGGCTGCCGCCGTTCGATTCGCTCAATCGGCAAAGCAGCTACATCGACGTTTTCAACCGCGGCCGGCTTCCGATCGGCTTCACCGCCAAGGCCAGCGCGCCTTGGATCGTGCTGGATGCGGAAGGCGGCACGCTGGGACCGGACAAGCGAATCGCGGTCGGCATCGACTGGACGCAAGCGCCGGCCGGTCGCGCCGAGGGCACCGTGACCGTGGCGGCGAATCGCCGGAATATCGTCGTGAAAGTCGTCGTGCTCAACCCCGCGGACGTGACCCGTCAGAACCTGCGGGGATTTGCGGAAGGCCGGGGCTGCGTTTCGATCGAACCGGCGCACTACACACGGCAGACCGAGTCCGGCGCCAACCACTGGGCACGGGTTGCCGACTACGGTCGCACCCTGTCCGGCATGCGGGCGGAGGCTCCGCTGGACGCTCCGAGTGCCACGCCCGGGAAGGATTCCCCGTGCCTCGAATACCTCGTTTACCTGTTCTCTTCCGGGGAGGTCGAGGTCACCGCGATCACGGCGCCGACGTTGAATTTCGTGCCTGATCGCGGCGTACGCTATGCGGTGTCATTTGACGACGAAGCCGCGCAGGTCGTCACGCTCGTGCCGCAAGGCTACCAGGCCCAGAACCGGAACGCGGATTGGGAAAAGTCGGTGGCGAACAACGCGCACTACGGCCGCTCCAAGCACACCATCGCCCGGCCGGGCTACCACACCCTCAAGGTTTGGATGGTCGATCCGGCGGTGGTCATGCAAAAGATCGTCGTGGACCTCGGCGGGTTGAAGCCGAGTTACTTGGGCCCGCCGGAGAGTTACCATGTGCCGTAGAGTCCAGTCACGCTGCTCATGCTTTGGTTCGAAATGTGGGAGGGGCTTTACGCCCCGAATTTGGCGACAACGAGAGCGCTAGCCCGGATATTTCACACCCATGAACACGAACATCACCGAAATATCCGTCCGCCCTCCGGGCGGAGCGACTTTGTCGCGGCGCGCCCCCGACAAGGTCGGCCCGACAGGGCGCATGTTTCACACCTCTGCGTGTGAAATAGGCGGGCTAGGTCGGGGCGTAAAGCCCCTCCCACACCCAGTCCACCTGACCTGAAACTTATTTTAGTCGTCGCCATGAAATTCAAACTCCCCCTTTTCGCCGCCGCCTGCGTGGCCGCGGCCCTATCCGCCCAGACGCCCCCGCCGCCGCCGGCACCGGCTCCCTTGTCATTGCGCGAATTGTTGGTCGCGCCGCCGTGGAATCTCAGCGCCGAGGACCGCCAGCGCCTGGGCAAGCTCTCGGCCGATGAGCATGCCGACATGATGCGACAGCTGGGCATCACCAAGATGCGGCCTGGCCGCAATCCCAACGCCGGTTCCACCAACCCGCCCAACACCGACCAGGCCAAGGCGAACCCGTGGCCCGACTGGCCGGAGTTGCTCAGGGCGAAGGATGGCTCCGCGGTCACCACCGCCGACCAGTGGTGGCAGAAGCGCCGGCCGGAGATCGTCGAGGATTTTGAGCGCGAGATCATCGGTCGCGTACCGGCCAATGTGCCGAAGGTCACATGGGAGGTCACGAAAACGGTCCGCACGATGGTCGATGGCCTGCCCGTGCTCGCGCGCCAGGTGATCGGCCACGTCGACAATTCCGCCCATCCCGACCTGTCGGTCGACATCAAGATGGCCGTGGTCCTGCCCGCGGATGCGACGAAGCCGGTGCCGGTCCTCATGATGTTTGGTGGGGGCAACATGCCCGACGAGCCGCCGCCGCGGTTTCCGGGCATGGTGGAGCCCGACGCACCGCCCGCGACCGACCAGCTCATCGCGGCCGGTTGGGGATATGTTTCCCTCAGCGCGACCAGCATCCAGCCGGATAATTTTGCGGGACTGACCGCGGGCATCATTGGCCTCACCAACCGGGGCCAGCACCGCACGCCGGAACAGTGGGGCGTGCTGCGGGCCTGGGCTTGGGGCGCGGCGCGCGGCCTGGATTACCTGGAAACCTTGCCCGAGGTTGACGCAAAGAAGGTCGGCATCGAGGGCGTGTCGCGGTACGGCAAGGCCGCGCTCACCACGATGGCACTGGAGTCGCGTTTCGCGGTGGCGCTCGTCGGTTCCTCGGGCCTGGTCGGCGCCAAGCCGTACCGGCGGGATTTCGGACAGATTGTCGAAAATGTGACCAATTCCTACGAGGGACACTGGATGGCGGGTAATTTCCTGAAATACGGCGCGGCCGAGTCGTCCTTTGGTGCGAAGACCGCCAACGACCTGCCGATCGACGCGCATTCGGTGATTGCTCTTTGTGCGCCGCGACCGGTGTTTGTCAGTTACGGCGTGGTTGAGAAGGGTGACGCCAACTGGGTTGACCAGCAGGGGAGTTTCATGGCGACGGTCGCGGCCGGCCCGGCCTATCGCCTGCTCGGCGCGCACGACCTCGACGTGAAGGAAGACTACCGCGTTGCGAAAATGCCCCCGGTCAACACCGGCCTGCTCAAGGGCGAGCTGGCGTGGCGCCAGCACGACGGCGGCCACGAGGATCGCAGCAATTTCAGTTCGTTCATTGGCTGGGCGAACCGGCTGCTCAAGCAGGGCTGGCCGGACCGGCCCTCCGACCAGGCTGTGATGCGGGGCGACCGCAATTCCCACCTCGCGCACGCCGAGTTGCTGGCCAAGGCCCGCGCGGGCGGGATCAGTCTGTATTTCATGGGCGATTCGATCACCCGCCGCTGGGGCGCGACCGACTATCCCGACCTCCTCGCCAATTGGCGGCAAAATTTCCACGGCTGGAACGCCGGCGATTTCGGCTGGGGCGCGGACCGCACCGAGCACATGGTGTGGCGCATCCGGCATGGCGAACTCGAGGGCGTCCAGCCCAAGGTCATCGTGATCCTGGCGGGCACAAACAACGTCGGCCGCGAGACGGGCGGCGATGCCAAGGTCGCCGACATCACCCGCGGCGTGGCCGCGGTCGTCGAGGCGTGCCGCGAAAAGGCGCCCAACGCGAAGATCATCCTGACCGGCATCACGCCGCGAAACGACAATCCGGCCGTCATGCCGGAGATCGTGCGGATCAACGCGAACCTCGCGCGGCTCGCGGACGGCGACTGGGTCCGCTACCTCGACATCAACGACAAACTGGCCGATGCGAACGGGAAGCTTTTCGACGGCATGACCGTCGACAAGCTGCACCCCAGCCTGAAGGGCTACCAGATCTGGGCCGACGCCCTGAAGCCGATCCTGACTGAACTGCTCGGCCCGCCCGCCGCGACCGACACCGCGCCGCCGCCCACCGGCGACCCGAGCGCAAAGAAGTAGGTCCGTTCGCCGCAATTCCGTCGTAGGGGCGCAGTCTTGGCTGCGACCACCGTGGCCCACAGGGCCACGGTTCCTTCTTTATCCGGAACGATTCAGTTGGGGCCGACTTTCAGAGGGAAATCAACGACCACCAAATGGTGGAGCGCGTAGCTCCCCAACGCGCTGGGGACGTCCGTTGCGAAGAAAGCGCGCTGGGGAACAGGTCGCTCCAACTCCGATAGCATGGTTCCGGCTTTATGTCCGAGGGCTGGTAGATGGAGCCGACCCCAGCACGCTTGGTGAAAAAAAACGGCCAGGGTCAGGGCGTTGCGCCTTTCGGGCCGTATAGCCCCTCCCACTTTCCAAGCACTAACGGTCGATCTTGGTGACGCTCACCTTCCGCACCACCACCCCCGCATCGACGCCATACAGTCTCAGAACGTGCCGCCCGGCCGAGGCAATATCGAGCCGGGTCGTCGCCGTCACCTCATTGTTGAGCACGCCCTGCGCCCACTCGGCGGAGCCATCCTTGTCTTCGTAGGTCACCACCACGGGCGCCTGGTCATCCAGTGCAACGGCCACCCGCAGACCGCGGCCGGCGACCAGCGGGTGGGTGGGCAACAGGTGCACGGTGAGCGCGATCCCTCCCGCGGTCGGCAAGTCGACCGCATAGTCGAGTCGCGGCGCGGCGGTCGTGAGCAGCTCGGGATTCACGCTCGGCGCGGTTGTCGGGCGCAGCGTCAGCCCCAGGCCGGGAACGATCTGCCACCGCAGGTCCGCGCGATCGACGCGATCTGCGAATTGTTCCGCGCGAAGTGAGATCGCCGGCACCGGCTCCGTGGCCTTCGATCCGAATTCCGGCGGACGCCACGGCAGGATGCGCATGCTCTGGAACTGCTTGTCCGCGGGCTCGAGCGTCATGATGCCGCGCCACTTGCCGCCGGCGACTTCCTCATTGAAACGACGCGTGGCTTCCTTGAGTTCGGCATCGGCCGCCTTGGCGCGGTCGGTTTCGCCGAGTTCGCCGAGGAAATAGCGCCGGTTGGCGATCTCGGCTCCGCGGACCGGATAGCCGACTAGCTCCTCGAAGGCGTCGCGCTTGGCCGCTGGCAAAGTGGCGGCGAGTCGGTCGGCGTCCGCCCGAAGTTGACCGAACTCGGCCAGTCGTGCGCGGATCTGGGCTTCGCTCCACGGGCTCGGTCGCGGCGTCTCGTTGCGCAGCCACCATTGCAGATGTTCCGGCCGCCGGATGAAGTTGAGCCGGTACCATTCGGTCAGCAGCCGCGCGACCTCCGGTGCGGCGGCGGCGCCGAATTCGCGCGTGGCCCATTCCGGCAGGAAGCCGTCCAGGTTGTCCGCCTGCCAGCGGTCGATGTCCCACGCCATCTGCAGGAAGAATTCCATGCCAATTTCGCCGGGCTTGATGTCACCGACGTTGGCAATCCAGATGCGGCGTCCGCCATGGTCGTACGCCTTGCGCATTTCCTCCCACACCAAGGCGTGGGGCGTGGTCGCGAGCCAGAGATAGGACAGCGGCGCGCCGAGGTAGGACAAGTGGTAGTAGACGCCAAAGCCACCGGAGCGCTTGCGTTCCTCGTCCGTGGCAAAGTTGCGCACGTAACCGAAGTTGTCGTCGGGCCAGACGATGGTGACGTCGTCCGGCACCTTCAGGCCCTGGCGGTAGAGCGCCAGGACTTCCTTATAGGCGCAGAAGAGTTGGGGGATGGAGTTGAGGGTGGGAGGGGCTTTACGCCCCGACGTGTGGTCGCCATTGGTCGAGTCGGGGCGTAAAGCCCCTCCCACATTCCATCTGGCATACTTCGCCAGCAACTCCCGCTGGTCCGCGAAGATCCGTTCGAGCGTGGCGATGCGCTCGGCGTCGGTCTTGGGGCCGACCATGTTGGAGTCGTGGATGCCGCGCATGCCGAGCGTATAGAGATTCTCGAAGCGGCCGTTTTCCTTCAGGCGCTCTTCCCAGTAGGCGCGGACGCCTTCGCGGTTGGCGAGGTAGTTGTAGTCCTCTTTCGGCGCGGTCCATTCGCCGACGTTGTTGCGCAGCATCGGCTCGGCGTGCGACGAGCCCATGACGATCGCATGGTCGTCGGCCACGAGCTTGTTTTGCGGGAAGTGGTTGAAGGCCTTCGTCGAGGGATGCATGCCCGGCCAGAGGGTGTTGGCCTTCAGGCGGAGCAGGAGTTCGCACACGCGGGCGTAGGTTTTGGGGCCGAGATCGCCGGTTTCCGGCTCGAAGGTTTTCGCCGCCCACGGCTGCAGGCCCCAGTCCTCGTCGTTGATGAAAATGCCGCGGTACTTCACCGAAGGCGGACCGAATCGGTGCGTGCCCGCCGCAACGAAGAGCGTGGGTTTCCGTTCGGGAGTGACATCCGCCCACCAATGCCACGGCGACACGCCGATGGCCTGGGAAAGTTCGTAGATGCCGAAAGCCGTGCCGCGCCGGTCGCTGCCAACAATGACCAGCGCCGATGGCACCCCCGGCAACGGATCGGCGACGGTGGCGATGACAAAGCATTCCCAGGCGCCGCGGAGCGCGCTGGAGTCAATTTTTCCCGCGGCTGCCAGGCTGTCGATCAGCGGGCTGTGGCCAACCGTGCCGACGAGCACGAGCGGGCCAGCGAGGCCGGCGGTGGCCGGGAAAATCTCCGGTCGGCGTCCCGTGACGCGCTGGATATCGGCGGCCAGGTCGCTGGCCGCCAGGTTGACCACCTTGAAATCCTCCGGCGACGCCACGATGGAGGCGGCTTGGCGCGCATCCACGAGCGGAAAATCGCCGGCTAGTCCGGCCTCACTTACCCAAGGCGAGCCTGCACCGGCAATCGGGGCGAAAAACACGAGGATCCGGAGGAAGGCAGCGACGCTGCCGGTCTGGCGCCGTTGATTCATGGGGCGGGGTGATAGCAAGGGAGGGTAACCCGCGGAGCTTCGCAAGCACCGCAGCGGGCATGGGCTTGTCGAAGTGGCGTTGACCGTCAGAAACGTTCGTACGGCTGGAGGGTGGGGCTCCTGCCCGACCAGGCTGGGCGGGAGCCCAGCCCTTTAACGTTTGGCGGTAGGGGCGCAGACTTGCTGCGCCCATTCCGCGCGCAGCGCGGAATCGGGATCGTTTCCTTTAGGGGTCGGAGGAATCCCGCCGGGGCGTGATTGGGCGCAGCAAGAATGCGCCCCTACCATCCAAATCCCGCTTCCCGCTCGCCGTGGATGCCCCACCTGCTTAACCGTTGAGCAGATGAACGTCCGCCACATCGCCAAGCTCGCCGGGGTCTCGCCGTCGGCCGTGTCGCTGGCCTTGCGAGACAGCCCGCGGATCTCGGCCGAGACCAAGGCGCGGGTCATGAGCCTCGCGCGCGAGTTCGATTACGAGCCGGACGCGCGGATCGTCCACCTCATGCGGCACCTGCGGAAGCCGCGGGCGGTGCGACAGCAGGCGTGCTTCGCCGTGATTTCCTTCTACGACAGCCAGCGACCGTGGGAAAAATCCCGCCACCTCTCCAAGATCTACGAGGGCATGCAGCGCCGCGCCCGGGACCTGGGCTACCGGCTCGAGCCATTCTGGCTGCGCGCGCCGGGCATGACCTACCGGCGCTTCGGCGACATCCTCGCGACGCGCGGGATCGATGGCCTGTTGTGTTTCGGCAGCCCGGATTTCAACCAGGAGTTTCCGGTCGAACTCGGGGCCCATGCCATCGTGACCGTGGGGTTGAGCATCCGGACGCCGCTGCACCGAGTGACGAGCCATTTCTACAACGACACCCTGCACGCGCTCGAACGCGTGCATGCGCTCGGCTACCAGCGGCCGGGCCTCGTACTCGGCATGCACGAGGACACGCGCAGCGCCTACGCACACTCCGCGGCCTACCTCGGCTGGTGCGAGCATATGCTGGGAGGCGAGGCGGCCCTGCCGGTGCTGCGGCTCCGCGAGATCGAGGAACCGGCCCTGACGCAATGGCTCGTCAAGAACCGGCCCGACGTGGTCGTGTTCGTGCACCTGCCCGAAATGATCGCGCGTTTTCGCGCCGTGCTGCGGCGCCTGCAGATCGGCATTCCCAAGAACCTCGGCGTCGTGGTGCTCAGCCACGAAGTCGAGGGCTCGGGCTTCTCCGGCCTGCAACAAAACCAGCGCCTGATGGGCTCCTGGGCCGTGGAACTGCTGGCCGCCCGCATGGCGAACCAAGATCTTGGCATTCCGGTAAACCCGCGCACGGAGATGGTTGAGAGCGAATGGGTTAACGGCGATTCGCTTCAAAGGCACTGATTTGCTCAACCGTTGAGCATTTACGGGGGTGGCTCTGCGGATCGGTATGGCTAGGCTGTGCGCTTACCCCATGAAGTTAGGTCTCGGCCTCTATCGGCATATGCTTACGCGCGAGAATTTTCAGTTCGCGCGTCAGGCCGGGGCCACCCATGTGGTCGCGCATCTGGTGGACTATTTCAAAGGCGGCGGCCATGTGGGTCCGGACGACCAGCCGACCGGTACGGACTGGGGTTGGGGCTTGGCGGGCGATCCCGACAAACTCTGGACGCTGGAGGAGCTGAAGGAACTGCGCCGCAATGTCGAGGCGGCCGGGCTCGTGCTGGAAGCGATCGAGAATTTCGACCCGGCTCACTGGGGCGACATCCTGCTGGATGGTCCGCACCGGGCGAAACATATCGAGAACGTGAAGACCATCCTGCGCCGCATGGGCGAGGCCGGCATCCCGATCATGGGCTATAATTTTTCCATCGCAGGCGTGGCGGGCCGCACCAAGGGCACCTACGCGCGCGGCGAAGCGCCGTCGGTCGGCATGGAGGGCCCCTACGATCTGCCCATGCCCAACGGGCTCGTCTGGAACATGGTGGTCGACCCCGACGCGCCAAAGAAAAACACGGGCATCATTCCGCCGGCCACACACGAACAACTCTGGAGCCGCCTGCAGCGCTTCCTCGACGACGTGCTGCCGACCGCCGAAAAGGCCGGCGTGCGCCTCGCGCTGCACCCGGACGACCCGCCGATGCCGACGATCCGCGGGCAGCCGCGCCTCGTGTACCAGCCGCACATGTACCAACGCGTTATCGACCTGAACCCGAGCCCGGCCAACCAGTTCGAGTTCTGCGTCGGTTCGCTGGCCGAGATGATCCCGCAGGGGCGGGACGACATCTACGAGGTGGTGGACCAGTACGCCCGGCAGCACCGCCTCGGCTACGTCCACCTGCGCAATGTTCGCGACAAGGTCCCGCACTACAAGGAGACCTTCATCGACGACGGCGAGGTCGACGTCCTCCGCGTGCTGGCGATCCTGAAAAGGAATGGCTTCGAGGGCGTCATCATCCCCGACCATGCGCCGCAGATGAGCTGCGCCGCGCCCTGGCACGCTGGCATGGCCTACGCGATGGGTTTCCTGAAGGCGGGGATCATGAGCTTGGAGGGGAAGCGGTGAGATACCTGCGGATTGCCTCAACTGGAGGCGGGACGCCCTCGTCCCGCGAGGCACGCGCGGCGTTGCCCACAACCCGCGGGGTGGGGGCACCCCGCCTCCATTCGAGTGTAGGCAGGGACGCAGGCTTGTCCTTTCGACTCGCTGAGGGCCTTGAGCTCGCCGAAAGGCTGCGTCCATTCTGCGCGCAGCGCAGAATCCAGATCGAAACTCCCTGTTGGGGAATCCCGCGGCCGCGGGATTGGGCGCAGCAAGTCTGCGCCCCTACCTGGGATTTCATCGTCCGATGAGCGTTGAACTCCATTTCAACGCCGTCACCAGCGCGGCTCCGCGCGGGGACTCGTTGTTCACGTGCGCCGAGCGCCTTGACATTCCGGTGCCGACCTCCTGCAACAAGAACGGCAAATGCAAGGAATGCGTCGTCGAGGTGGCCGAAGGGATGGACTGCCTGTCGAAGCCGGGCCCGGAGGAGAAGCATCTCAAGGGTAACTTCCGCCTCTCCTGCTGCGCCCGGATCGCGGCGGAGGAGGGGACCGTGCGCTGCCACACCATGCGCCGCGGCACGATGAAGATCGAGAAGCACGCCTTCGAGCTCCCCACGGGCGCGCGCACCTGGCAGCTCGATCCCGCCGTCACGCGCGACGGCGATCGCATCCTGCTCGACGGCGTGGAGATCGATCGGAGCACGGGTCCGCTCCACGGGCTGGCCATCGACCTGGGCACGACCACCGTCGTCATGCGGTTGCTCAACCTCGAGACCGGGGAGGTGATTGCGGATTCCTCCTTCGAGAATCCGCAGCGCTTCGGCGGGTCGGATGTGATGGCGCGCATCCAGTACGACACCGAGGACCGGACCAAGACCCTCCAGCGCACGCTCATCGGCTACCTCGGCCGCGCGATCACCGAGTTTCCGGTCGACCCGCGGTCGATCTACGAGGTTGTCATCGCGGGCAACTCGACGATGCGGGACCTGTTCTTCAAACTTTCGGTCTATTCGATCGGCCAGAGTCCGTACCAGTCGCTCACCGAGCTGGAAATTGCCGAGGGCAAGCGGACAACTACGAGCCTGGCCGACACGGCGCGCCGCCTCGGCCTGCCCATCCATCCGAAGGCCCGCGTGGTGGGACTGCCGATCATCAGCGGCCACGTCGGCGCGGACGCGGCGGCCTGCATGCTGGCCATCGACATTGCCAACGAGGATCGCCTGGTCGCGGTCATGGACATCGGCACGAACACCGAGCTGATCGTCGGCAACCGGCACAAGGTGCTGGCCGCCTCCTGTCCGGCCGGCCCGGCTTTCGAGGGCGGGCAGATCACTTTTGGCATGCCCGGCCTCCCGGGGGCGATTGAGCAGGTCGCGATCCGCGACGACGGGACGGTGGAGACGCGGGTCATTGGCGAGGTTTCCGCCGAGGGCATCTGCGGCTCGGGCTTGGTGGCGTTGTTGAGCGAGCTGCTACGCACCGGGCGCATGAACGCCCTGGGCCGTTTTGAGGAGGCCGGCAGCGAATTCGTCGTTGCCGCCGGCGCGGACCGGCCGGTGACGTTCAACGAGGCTGACATCAATGCGCTCGCCCAAGCCAAGGGAGCCAATGTTGCGGGGTTGCAGATCGCGTTTGCGGAGTACGGCATCGACTACGGCCAGCTCGAAGTCTTCTACCTCGCCGGCGGTTTTGGCCGGCACCTCGACATCGACGCAGCGAAGCGCATCGGTCTCATTCCCAACCTTCCGGCGGAAAAGATCCTGCAAGTGGGCAACGCCTCCGTCGAAGGCGCTTGCATCGCGCTGTTGTCCCGGGCGAAGCGGGCCGAGCTAGAAACGCTCGTGAAGCGCGTCACGCATTGCCGGTTGGAGACCCACCCGGGATTCTTCGACTTTTTCGTCGAGGGCTGCCAGTTCGCGCCCGTCGGCGGTGACCCCGTGCCCGGCACCTGAGCCATGGAGACTTTTGACACCAGGCCGGATTTCAATGTGAGCCAGGCGGAGTACCACCGGTTGCTCGGTTACCCGCGGGGACACGAACCCGGCGAGCGCGCGCGCGAGCTGATGGCGTGGGCGCGGGACTGGTATGCGCAGCACGGCCGCCCGTGGGTTTACCTGCGCCGCGCAGAACTGGAGCTGACCGCGGGCGAACTGCGCCTCGACGGTGTTACGTTTCATTCGCAGCGCCTCCGGGAACACCTGCGCGAACACGGCGCGATGAGCGCGGCGGTCTTCGCGGTCAGCGCGGGCCGCGAATGCGAAGAACACGCCCGGCAAACGTGGGGTGACGCCAAGCCCGATGAGTATTTCTTCCTGGAAATGTATGGTTCCGCGGTGGTCGAAGATCTGGTGGCGCGAACCAGCGCGCGAATCTGTGACCTCGCCGCGCACCAAGGTTTGATGGCCGTGCCGCATTACAGCCCGGGTTACACCGGGTGGGACGTGGCCGAGCAGAATCCGCTCTTTGACCTAATCAAGGGCGGCCTGAGCCAGCCGTTTCCCGGCCCGCTGGAAGTCTTGTCCAGCGGCATGCTGCGCCCGAAGAAGTCGCTGCTGGCGGTGTTTGGGCTCGCGCCGGCGAAACCGGGGGCCGCGACCGCCCCGACGACCACACCTTGCGAAGGTTGTTCGTTTTCTCCCTGTCAGTATCGCCGTACGGCCTATCGCCATGCGGTAGGACCTGTCTCTGACCGGACCTCGGGCCAGTCACAGACCGGCCCTACGGAACCGCGTTACTCGACCAGCGTCCGCGCCCTCCGCAAATGGGCGGGTGAACGCGTGCGGCTCGACCACGAGCCGGACCGTTCAGTGCGGGCGGTCTTCCGTTTCGACGGGACGACCTGTTCGAACATGGGCCGGCCGCTGGCCTTCGAATACCGGGTTTCGCTCAGCCGGCCGGAGGATGGCTATCGCATCCTGGCCGTGGACTGTTCCCCGGCCGCGGGTGACGAAGGCTACCAATACACGTGCGCCTACCTGAGCGATGCCGATGGCCTCATGCGGGCGATCGGTCGGGAAAAGCCCCTGCTGGGCCAGCCGCTGGAAGATGTACTCAGCTGGTCCCGGACGAACGCCCCATCGGGCTGCCATTGCACGGCCGACAGCCGCGCCCACAAGTGGGGCCTGGCGCTGGAGGCGATCCACTTTGCCCTGACTCAGTCCCAGACCCTGAATCCCTGACCCAAGATCCTATGCTAAAACTCTGCGACATCGATCCCGCCGCCACCGCCAAGCTGCCCCCCGCCTTCACCGACAAGTCCGGCATCGGCGTCCATTACGTCGACGCCTTCGTCAAGCCGATGAATGCGACGCTGCCGGATGGCACCCGCGTGGCCTGCAAGCGCCGCGGCTTGAAGGTTACGTTGAAGGTCGGCCCCACGAAGAAAGGCGACGGCCTGATGCGCCGCCTGCAGGTCAGCCCCGATCCGGTCGTGATGTTGCGCGCCTGCCTGGAGGAGGCCGCCAAGGCCGCCGGAGTCGGTCTCCAGATCAACGAGAAGGAAATCCTGATCGCGCCGTGACGGAGCGAACCAGATAAGAACGAGAAAGATTAAGAGAAAGAGAACGATTCCACTTCCGGACCCAAACCCCGGACCCCAGAACCCAAAACCTAGACCCCAATCCCCACATGACACCCGCCCAATGGGACATCTTCAAACGCGCCGCGCGCATGGAAAAACTCAGCAAGGTGCCGATGGCCATGATCATCGACAGCCCGTGGATCCCCGGCTACGTCGGCGTGAAGCACATGGATTTCTTCCTGGACCCGCAGCTGTGGTTCCAGTCGCACCTCAAGATCCACCGGGAGTTTCCCGACATCATCTTCGTCCCCGGCTGGTGGCTGGAGTACGGCATGGCGGCCGAACCGTCCGTCCTCGGCTCGAAGATCAAGTTCTGGCAGGACAACACGCCGAGCGAGTACCACATGCTCTTCAACATCGAGGACGTGGACAAGCTGCCCGAGTACGAGGTCGAGGCCGACGCGTTCATGGCGATGACGCTCCACCGCCTGCGCATGCAGCGGCAGCAGGTCCTCGACACCGGCGAGATCTGGACGATGGCCACCGCGCGCGGGCCGATGTGCACCGCCGGCTTCGCCCGCAACACCAGCGACTTCATGATCGACCTCGTGGAGAAACCGGAGTGGGCGCACAAGCTCCTCGATCTCTGCACCCGCATCATCATCGACTGGCTCAAGGCCCAGTGCAAAGCGATGGGCCCCACCGTCGAGGGCATCTTCCTCCTCGATGACATCGTGGGCTTCGTGAACGAGGACCATTACCAGGAATTCTGCCACCCGTACCTGAAGCGCATCTGCGATGCCTTCCCCAAGGATTGGGTGAAGCTCTACCACAACGACGCCTCGATCGAGGCCTGCCTGGAGCATCTGCCCGACTGCGGCTTCAACATGCTCAACTGGGGCAAGCAGACCGACATCGCCGACGTGAAGGCCCGGGTCGGCGACCGGATCTGCCTCATGGGCAACGTCAATCCCCTCGAGGTGGGCGTGCGCGGCACCCCGGCGGAAGTCCGCGAGGCCACGCTCGACGTCCTCGAGAAGGGCGCCAACGGCGGCAAGGGCATGGTCCTCTCCGTCGGCGGCGGCACCAGCCCCGGCATGCCCCGCCAGAACATCGTGGCGATGAAGGCCGCGCTCGACGAATTCAACAAGGCGCACTTCGGCAGCGCGTGATTTCCCATCGTTCTCTTTCTCTTAATCTTTCTCTTTCTCCTTCCGGGGAGAATGGGAGGAGCGGAGAGGAGAACGAGAAAGAGAATGATTAAAAGAACGAGAACGATTCAAAGTCCCAGGCCCCAAAACCCAGACCCCAGACCCAATTCTCCCCCATGCCAGACTACGCGTTGATGAACCAGTGCATCTACGAGGGCAAAGCCAAGGAAGTCGAACAGATGACCAAGGACGCGCTCGCCGAGGGCCGCCATTTCAAGGAGGTCCTCGAACAGGGCCTGATCGCCGGCATGAGCGTCGTCGGCGAGGACTTCAAACACAACATCCTCTACGTGCCCGAGGTGCTCATCTCCGCCCGGGCGATGAAGGCCGGCATGGCCGTGCTCAAGCCGCTGCTCAGCGCCAAGGGTGCCGTCAACAGTTCGTCGGGCCGCCTGCTCATGGGCACCGTGCGCGGCGACCTGCATGACATCGGCAAGAACCTCGTTTGCATGATGGCCGAGGGCGCGGGCTTCGAAGTGAAGGACATCGGCGTCGACCAGAGCGTCGAGAAATTCCAGGCCGCGGCCGACGAGTTCAAGCCCGACATCATCGGCATGAGCGCGCTGCTGACGACCACGATGACCTACATGAAGACCGTCATCGATGGCTGCGACAAGCCGGGCTACGACCACATCAAAATGGCGATCGGCGGCGCGCCCATCAGCCAGATGTTCGCCGACGAGATCGGCGCCGATGGCTATGGCGCCGACGCGTCGTCCGCCGTGGATCTGTTCCTGTACCTCGTCGGCAAGGGCCCGGCGCCCAAGGCCGCATTGCGCGCCGGTGTGAAACCGACGGCGAGTGCCGTCGCCGCCGCCCGGCCCGCCAACAACGTCGTCAAATACCAGATCCTCTACTGGCGCGACCTGCCGTCTTCGATCAAGGCGTGGGACGATTTCGGCGAGGTGAAACTCGACCTGCCGGCGAAGTTTGCCGACCGAATCGACCGCGAAGCCCAGAAACTGGGCCTGACGTCGGGCGACGCCTACACGGCCGAGCTCAAGTGGGGAGAGGAAAAGGAACGTCCCGGCACCCCCGAGGAGGTCGTCCAGGCACTCGTCAAGGAGCTGGAGGGCGGCACGTAAGTTGGTCCGGTCTTCGACCGGACCGGGCCAGTCACAGACCTTACCCTGAAACCCTATCCCGTGCGTCCCCTCAACATCATCGGCGAACTGATCAACAACTCGTATGCCCGCGCCCGGGCGGCGTTCTCCGCGCGCAACCCCGCCGGCTACGCGCAACTCGCGCAGTTGCAGGCGGACCTCGGGGTGCAATACCTCACGCTCAATCTCGACGGCACGGCGCGCATTTCCGTGCGGATGGAGGAAATGCTGGAGCTCCTGCCGAAGGTGATCCCGGCGATCCAGGCAGTGACCAGCGTCCCCCTTAGCTTCGACAATCCCTCCGTCGAGTACCACAAGGTTGCGCTCAGGCTCTACGACCGCGCCAAAGGCGGGCAGCCGATCCTGAATTCGATCGCCGCCTCGCGCACGCACCTCGACGAGATGATCCGGCTGGTGAAGGACTACGACACGAAGGTCGTGGTCATGGCGTCGGAGCAGTTTGTCCCCGGCGGCAGCGCCCAGTGCTTGAAGGCCGAGGACGCCCATGCGGCCGCGAAACATTTCGTGGACCTGCTCGTGACCAAGGCGGGGCGCACCACCGACCAGATCATCATTGATCCGGGGCTCGCGCCGGTCGGTGCCGACACCTACGGGCTCGTCAACATCGGCCTCGATGCGATGCGCCTGATCACCGCGGATCCCCACCTCAAGGGCGTACATTTGATTGTCGGCCTGTCGAACTTCGCCTGGGGCACGCCCAAGGGCGTGCGCGAGCAACTGGAAAACGCCTACCTTACCCTCGGACGCGAGGTGGGACTCGATTTCATCCTGGCGAATCCCGAAAAATCGCCGGCCCCGCTCCCGGCCGATCACCCGATGGTGGCGAAGCTGCGCGAGGCCCTCGCCGCCGGTCGGCCGCTCGGGGGTGAATCCCAGGAAACCGCCGGCTACCGCCAGGCCGAGGCCATCATGGCGATTTGTGCGGAAGCCGCACCGGTCGACTGAGAGCACTCCAACCACGAATGGACACAAAGGGACACGAATGGAGCCGATCCTCCGCTACCGTCATCCTGAGCGGAGCGAAGGATCCAAGCTGGTGGCATGTTTCCGTCCTTACCCCTGGATCCTTCGCGGCGCTCAGGATGACGACAGGGTGGGTTGGCGTCCCCTCTCGAGAGGGGTGCCCGCAGGGCGGGGTGGGTGCATGACGACCATTCCCACCGCCACTCGCGATCACCCGGTCTGGCTTGCCGTCGGCACGCTGCTCGACGGCATGAGCAGCGCGCCCGCGAGAGACGCGCATGTCGTTTACGACGCGGCGGGCATTCGATTTGTCGGGCGGAAAGGACAGACCCCGCCGGCGGCGCTGATCCGCCCGGGCCAGACTGCGCCCGACGTGAAAGCGCCGGACGCCACGCTGTTGCCCGGCCTGATCGAGGCGCATGCGCATCTCTTCCTTGAGGGTGGGGAACTCGATCTCGACCGGCGGGCGGCGTACCTGAAGCAGGACTCCGCCGCCCTGCTCGCGGCCGCCCTGCCGCGGCTCGAGAAGCTCGTGCGGCTTGGCATCACCGCGGTGCGTGACGCCGGGGACAAGGACGGGGTGGGGCTGGCGCTCAGCCAGCGCTACAAGGAACTTGTAGCCGGGCTCGCTGAGCCCGGTTGCGCGCGCGCAGCACATGCCTCACCGGGGTCAGCGACCCCGGCTACAGCGCCCATGCCTTACCTCGACAGTCCCGGCGCAGCGATTCACCACAAGGGACGATACGGCGGATTCATGGGCGGCGCATTGGAGGATTACGCGTCGCCGGCCGAGTGCGTTGCCGCGCGGATTGCCGCCGGTGCCGACCGCATCAAGCTCATTCCCACCGGCATCATCAATTTCAAGGCAGGCGCGGTCACCACCGAACCGCAGATGACCGTCGAGGAGCTGCGGCAGCTCGTGGCCGCGGCGAATGCGGCTGGTCGCCAGACTTTCGCGCACGCCTCGGGCGACGCCGGCATCGAACGGGTGATCGAGAGCGGGGTGGATTCGGTCGAACATGGTTTCTTTGTCCGCGACGACCAGCTCGCCCGCATGCGCGATCGCCGGATCGCGTGGGTGCCGACCTTCGCTCCGGTGCAGCTGCAGGTGGACGAGGCGGCGCGGTATGGCTGGGACGCCCGGGTGGTGGGCAATCTCCAGCGGATCCTCGACCAGCATGCCGCGAGCCTGGTGAAGGCGCACGCGATGGGCGTGTTGATCATCGCGGGCAGCGACGCCGGTTCCTGTGGCGTGGCGCACGGCATGGGCTTCTTGCGCGAGCTCGAACTCATGCAACGCGCAGGCCTGGCACCGCTCGCGGTCATCAACGCCGCCACGGGCACCAGCGCGGGCCGGCTTGGTTTTCACCAGAAATTCGGGCGCATCGAACCGGGGCATCTCAGCCGGTTCATCCTCACCCGGCATTCGCCGCTGGAGACCGTGGCGAACCTCGGCCGGGCGAAGACCGTGGTGTTCGACGGAAACGTGTTCGAAACCGGCAACCAGCCAGATCTCGCCGGACTTTGAAGCCACGAAAAGACACGAATGAACACGAAGCGGATCAATCCACGTCGCTTTCATGTAGGGTCGGACCTTGGTCCGACCTCGCACACGATGTCGGCGCAAGCGCCGACCCTGCAATATTGATCAATCGATCACGGAAATACGGATGAAAACGGACCAGATCTCCAGCCTGCACGCCTCGCGTCCCACGCCGCCCGCCTCCACCCGGGGCATGAGCCTGGAAATCACCACCCGCAATGACGTTCCCCCGACGGTCGCCTACGAGGAGATCTTCATCACCTGGCTGCCGACCGAGGGCAAGGAGGCCATCATTGCCAAGACCCGGGAGCTGCACGCCAAGGGTTTGAAGCCGGTGCCGCATCTCGCGGCGTTCAAGATCAAGGATGCGGCCGAGGCCCGCGCGATTGCCGCCGCGGTCGCGCTATCTACGAAGAAGGTGTTTGTCATCCGCGGCGGCGGCGCCCAGGTCGGCGCGTTCGCCACGGTGGATGAACTGGTGGCAACCGGTGCCTTTGCCGGCTTCGAGATCGGGGTGGGGGGCTTTCCGGATGGCAACGGTCCGGTGAGCTACGAGGAGGGCATCGCAATCCTCCGGCGCAAGGCGGCCTACGCCAGTTTTGTCGTGACCCAGTGGTCGCTCAATGAGCCCGCCATCGCCCGATTCCTCAACGACTCGCCTTTGCCGGTGTACCTGGGGGTGCCGAACCGATGTTCCCTCAAACAACTGGCCCGTTTTGCCGTCGTGTGCGGCGTGGAAAACTCCATCAAGGGGGCGTTGTCGAACCCGGTGAACCTTGCCCGCTTTATGCTCGGCTTCGACCCGGGGTATATCGTGAAGGCCGTCGAGGCCCACCCGCGCCTGGCGAAGATCCACGTCTACGCCTTCGGCAACCTCGCGCCGCTGTGACCAATGAACCCAAACCTATTTTTACAGAAGGTAACGGAGAGAATCAAAAAGAGTTCCTCTTTGTTTCCTCCGTTCCCTTCTGTGATGTGCATGGTCGGTGGTTTTAATTCGTGTTCCTTCGTGTCCATTCGTGGTTAGTCTCTCTTCATTCCCATGACCCAGCCCCCGCTCCTTGAAGCCCTCCAGTCGCGCCGATTCGTTTGCGATGGCGCCATGGGCACGCAACTCATGCTCGCCGGTCTCGAATCGGGATCCTGCGGCGAAGCCTGGAACCTGACGCATCCCGACCGCGTGCTCGCCATCCAGCGCCGCTATGCGGACGCCGGCGCCGACTGCATCATCTCCAACACCTTTGGCGGCAGCCGCATCATGCTGCGCCGTCATGCCCACGAAAAGGAACTGGCGGAGATCAACGCCGCGGGAGTGCGCATCGCGCGCGAGGCTTTTGCGGGCCGGCCGGGTTATGTGCTCGGAGACATCGGGCCGCTTGGAGCCTTGCTCGAACCCTACGGGGACCTGACGGAGGCCGACGCCCGCTCGGCACTCGAGGAGCAGGCGACGGCGCTGGTCAAGGCGGGGGCCGACGCCATCATCATCGAGACCCAGACGGGACTGGAGGAACTCGGCTTGGCTATCGACGCGGCGAAAGCGGCCGGTTCCAACTGCGTCATCGCCTCGCTGGCCTACGACCTTTCAATGGATGGCACCTTCTACAAGACGATGATGGGCGTGTCGCCGGAGCAGGCGGCGGAATTCGTCCAGGAGCGCGGGGCGCAGATTGTCGCGCTGAACTGTGGCACGGGCATGGACATGAATGGCGCCGCGAAGGTCGGCAACCTGTACAAGCAAAGCTGTGCGCTGCCCGTCATGGTCCAACCCAACGCCGGCCTGCCCGTGCTCGAGAACCTGAAGGCCGTCTACAAGCAGACGCCCGCCGACATGGCCAGGGACGTGCCCCAGGTGCTCGCCACCGGCGTCGGCATTGTCGGCTCCTGTTGCGGCAGCACGCCGGAACACACGGCGGCGATCCGGGCGGTGGTGGACACCTTCAACAGTGGAAAATAACCGCGCCTTTGAACACGGATACAATCCCCTCTGCCGTCATGCTGCGCCGGAATGATGCTGTGGAACCTGACCTTCGCCCTGGTAGGAGCCGCGACGAAAGGTGGTCGCCGGTTTCCACACCGGCGACAATCCGTTCGCTCGCGACAGAAGCGTCGGTGTGGAAACCGACGCCCACCCATGCGCGCATTCGTCCTTTCCCGTGGATCCTTCGCTGCGCTCAGGATGACGGTGGCGAGGGTTTTGAGTCTTCCCCATGAGATTCGTGTCATTTGCGGCCTAAGAAACCTTTTCCTCCCATGCCAAACTCAAAACCGCTGAAATTTCCCGAGGCATTTTCGCTCAAGGGCGAACATGTCCTGATCACCGGTGGCGGCACCGGCATTGGCCTCGCCGTCGCCCAGACCATGCACGAGGCCGGCGCGCGCGTGGTGCTCGTCGGCCGTCGTGAGGCGGAACTGGCCGCGGCCGTGAAGGCGCTGGGCGAGCGCGCGTCCTATGTCGTGCACGACATCACCGAATACGCGAAAGCGCCGGGATTGGTCGCGCGCATTGCCCAGGAACACGGCCCAATTACCTGCTTGGTTAATAACGCGGGCATGCACCTTAAAAAACCGGCGATCGATACGACGCCGGAGGAGCTGCAGATGGTGATGGGCACGCACATTTTTGGCGCGCACGCGCTCTCGCAGGCGGTCCTGCCCGGCATGATCGAGCGCAAGCATGGGAACATCATCTTCATGGCGTCCATGGCCTCGCTCTTCGGCATCCCGCTCGTGGTCGCCTATGCGTCGGCCAAATCGGCGATGATGGGGATGATCCGCACCATGGCGACCGAGCTGTCCCAGCACGGCGTACGGGTGAACGCGATTGCGCCCGGCTGGATCGACACGGCAATGTCGCGCAAGGCCTTCGAGGGCGACCCGGGCCGCAAGAATAAGATTGTCAGCCGCACGCCCATGCAGCGCCTAGGCGAGCCCGCCGATGTGGGTTGGGCCGTCGTCTACCTGGCGTCGCCCGCCGCCAAATTCATGACGGGCGTGGTCATGCCCGTCGACGGTGGCGTGAGCATGGGTTTCTGAGCCGGCGGTCGGGGAATCACGCCGGAGCTATCGGTTTATCCACTTGTAGGGTCGGCGCTTGCGCCGACCTCGTGCAGGAGATCGCCCACGCCGTGACTTCAGGGTGTCGGCCGGCTGGAACCGAACATTTCGGACAACCGCATATTCTTTGAGACTTTCCGACCCGCTTTCGAGAGAACGGAAATGGACCCTTCCGTTTCCTTACCACGCACCCCGGCTCCGGCCATTTCCTGCTGCCCATGAGAACCTCTCGTTTCCCGCTGCTGTTTGCATTGCTCCTTGGCCTGTCCGGTCCGGCGGCGTTCGCCCAGACCGCCGGTATTCCGCTGACCACCCAGCTCGTCGTCACCCGCGTGATGACCGCGGACCTGGATGCGCCGACGCCGACCGTCACGATCGACGGCCTCAATTTTAACGCCACGACCTCGAAGGTCTATCTCGGCACGGCGGACGGACTTTTCCAGGAGCTGGCCGTGCAGTCCCGGACGTCCACGAAAATCGTGGCCGTGCTCAATACGACCGTGCCCGGCGGCTACGTGCTCAAAGTCTCGGCCGGCACCGCCGCCGCGCAGAATTTTTCCGTGGACCTCACCTTGGGGGCCGTCGGTGCCGCCGGCGCGGATGGGGCCGGGTTTGTATTCCGCAATGCCTTCCAGACCGGCGTGGCCTACCTCACCAACGATGTCGTGACCTACGCGGGCAGCAGCTACGTCGCTACGCAGAACTTTGTGGCCGCGGCCGCGCCCGATGCCGACCCCGCGCACTGGGCCTTGTTTGCGGCTCAGGGAGCGCCTGGTCCCGCCGGCGCGACGGGCGCAACCGGTCCGACCGGTCCCGCTGGCGTTGCCGGGCCCCCAGGTCCGCAAGGTGAGACCGGCGCCGTCGGCGCACCGGGCAATCAGGGCATCGCGGGTCCCGCCGGTCCGGTCGGGGCGCCGGGGCCCCAAGGCCCGCCGGGCTTGACCGGTGCCCCCGGCCCCGCCGGCGCGACGGGCGCACAGGGTCCCCAGGGATTGACGGGAGCGACCGGGGCAACGGGTGCCCAGGGCCCGCAAGGCGCTGCCGGCCCGGTGGGCGCCACCGGCCCCCAAGGTCCGGCCGGTCCGCAGGGCGTCCCCGGCCCCAGTGCTCCGACGGGCAACATCACCCTGCAGGAATCCACCTCGGCCAGTGTCGGCAACATTTTCAAGGGCCCTGTTCGCTTCATCCACAATTTTGGCACGGAGAACACGTTCGTCGGTGAAAACGCCGGCAATTTTTCGATGTCGGGCATCCATAACACGGCCGGCGGTAGCTTCGCGCTCGCGAGCAATACCACCGGCAGCTCCAACACGGGCAGCGGCACGAACGCGCTGCGCCTGAACACGACCGGCGAGTTCAACACCGCCAACGGTGCCGGCGCCCTCTTATTTAACACGTCCGGAAATTCCAACACGGCCATTGGAGCGAGCGCGCTCCAGCAAAACGCGGGCGGCAGTTTCAACACCGCCAGCGGTCACTCGGCGCTCGAGAACAACACCGGTGGATCCTTCAACACGGCCAGCGGCTATCTTGCCCTCCAGGCCAATACGACCGGAATCAACAACACCGCGACCGGTTCCCTGGCACTCCAGAGCAACACCACCGGGGTCCATAACACCGCGTTCGGCCACCTTGCGCTCCAAGCCAACACCAACGGTGAACTCAATACGGCGACCGGCAGCTTTTCGCTGGTGAGCAACACCACCGGCGACAACAACACGGCCGTCGGTTCGAACGCGCTCAACAGCAACACCACCGCCTCGGGCAACACGGCAGTGGGATCCGCGGCGCTTGCGGGCAACGTGAATGGCGACAACAACACCGCCACCGGTGCCAGCGCACTCAGGAACAATTCGAGCGGAGGTGGCAACACCGCCGCGGGGGTCAATGCCCTGTTCAACAACACGACCGGCGCCAACAACACGGTCACCGGGCTCCAGGCGCTCCAAGCCAACACGGCCGGCAATTTCAACACGGCCAGCGGAATGAACACGATGCTCAGCAACACAACCGGCAACAACAACACCGCCATCGGGTCCAGCGCGCTCACCGTCAACTCGACCGGCAGCAACAATACGGCGGTCGGTTCCGGCGCGAATGTCAGCCTGACCAACTTGACCAATGCGACTGCGATCGGGAGCGGCGCGGTGGTCAATGCCAGCAACAAGATCCGCCTCGGCAATTCCGCGGTCACGGTCATCGAGGGCCAGGTGGCTTACACCTTCACTTCCGATCGGAATGCCAAGGAGGAATTCCGGTCGCTGGACCTGGAGGAGGTCCTGCAAAAGATTGCCCGGGTGCCGGTGACGACCTGGAACTATATCGGCCACGATCCGAAGGCGAACCGCCATTACGGCCCGATGGCGCAGGATTTTTTTGCCGCCTTCGGCCGGGACGAGGTCGGTTACGTCGGCACCGACACCTCCATCAACTCCGGCGATTTCTCCGGCATCCTCCTCGCCGCCGTGCAGGCGCTGGAAAAGCGCACCACCGGCCTGATCAGCCGGAACGAGGCGCTGGAAAAGCGCGCCGCCGAGCTGGCCGGGCAAAACGAGGAACTCCGGGCCCGCCTGCAGGAGCAGGAGGCGCTCAAGGAGCGCCTGGCCAAACTGGAACGGATGCTCGGCGCCGCCGACCGCGAATGATCTTCCCCGGTTAAAAGCCGATCCCACTTTCCTTATGAAAACCGCGCTTCGCCCCTTCACCCTGTTGCTCGTTTGCCTGGCCGGCCTGACGTCTGGCACCGCCCGCGCCGACACGCTCTTCGTCAACGCCACCGATGCCACGGCGGGTGGCTTCAACGCGTTTGCCAATGACGGTGTTTATGTCGCCCAGGACTTCTTCCTCGGCGGCGAGTCGACGCTTACCGCGTTCACGTTCAACGCCTACACCGACGGCACCACGGTGCCGGTCACCGAGGTCAACCTGGCGATCTATGCGGATCTCGCCGGCATGGTGGGCGCGGAGTTGCTGCGGGGCACCTTCAGCCTCGTCGGCGCGCCGGTGTTCACGGAATCGCTCTACGGTTTCGATCTCTACGATTTCACGGTCGCCTTGCCGTCGTGGAAACTCGCCGGGGGCAACTACTGGCTGGGTGTGAACGCGGGACCGTTGCAGTCCGCCCTGCACTGGTCCGTGCCGGGCGACAACCTGGGCCAGGGGCTGACCGGCAGTCCGTACCCGGGCTGGATCGGCGATGGCGTCGGGGATCCGGCCAGCTACGTCAACGGTTACGACTGGGAGCATGTGTTCCGTTTCGAGGGCACCACGGTCCCGGTCGTGCCCGGTGTGCCCGACCACGGCGCCACCGTCCTGCTGCTGGGCCTCGGCCTGGCCGTGCTCATCCTCGCCCGCCGGCATCGCCCGAATTCCTTCGCCGCGCCCGAAACGCGCTGATCCCCATGAAAACACCCCGTCTCGCCCTCTTGTTTGTCGCGCTGCTTGGCTTGGCCGGTCCGGCCCTCGTGGCCCAGACCGCCGGTGTCCCGCTCACCACCCAGCTGATTGTCACCCGCGTGACGACTGCGGGCCTGGATACACCGACGCCGACGGTCACGATCGACGGCCTCAACTTCAACGCCACGACCTCAAAGGTCTATCTCGGCACGGCCGATGGGCTTTTCCAGGAGCTGACCGTGCAGTCGCGCACGCCGACGAAGATCGTGGCCGTGCTGAACACCACGACGCCTGGCGGCTACGTGCTCAAGGTCTCGGCCGGCACGGCCGCTGCGCAGAATTTTTCCGTGGACCTGACCCTCGGGGCCGTGGGCGCCACGGGTGCGGCCGGCGCCGACGGGGCCGGTTTCCTGTTTCGCAACGCCTTTCAG
>DASZPS010000061.1:0-31484 GCA_035549955.1 Lacunisphaera sp.
GGCGCTCTGCAATAAAACGCCGGCGTGCACCAACCAGATCTTCAGTTTTCCAGGGCATAGATGCCCGTAAAACTGTCAGCGATGTGTGGCACCTAAAGTGTCAGCGATGTGTGGCATCATGCCAAGACTGCGCCCCTACGCCTTTGGAAAAAAAGACAGAGAGGTCTGCCAATCGAGGACCGGCAACCCAATCAACTCCGGCCGGCGATTAGCCGGCCCCAAAATACAATTCTGGAGCCGATCAGGCGGAAGGGCTGGTCAAGGTTTCGCCGTTGGCGAAACCCATTAGTGGTGCCCCAAAAAGTCGGAATTTGATTTATTTCGCAGCAGTCACCGCGCGCCACCCGTCGCGCCTAGCGGCAGCAGGGGAAGTTTTTCCGGCGAGGGCTGGCGGCGGACGAGCACGGCGTCGACCTCGCGCGCGGCGCGGAGGCCGGTGTCGAGCGCGCCATGCACGGTGCCGAGGTCCTTCCCGGTCGCCTCGCCGGCGAAGAACAGGGTGTCCGCGACCGGCGCGGCGAGTTGTTGCGGCCCGTCCTCGAGTCCCGCCACCGCGTAGCTATACGCGCCGCGGCTGAATGGATCCGTCGCCCAGTCGTGCGTGCGGTAGCCGGCGATCCACGGGCGGAGCTCGTCCTGCGGGGTGCGCAGGATGTTCGCGAGCGAGCGCAGGGCCGCGGCCCGGATCGCCGTGGGCCGGGACTGGATCAATTTCTCCGCGGCGGGTCCGCCTGCCCAGCCGGTGAGGATCGGGAGCGGCGGCGACAACGCCCACCACACGGGCACGGATTCCGCGGGTGCGGACACGAAGCCGAAGTTCCGGCCCGATTTCGCGGCGAGGTCCGCCGGGAGAAACGGCGCCGACCAGAAATCATCGCGGAAGTGGATCAACACGCGCACCACCTGCCCCCAGCCCAGCCGGGCGACGAGGGCGTCCTTGTCCGGCAGCGGGGGATGGAAGGTGACGGTGCCCGCGCGCCATACGCCCAGGGGCAGGGTGATCACGACCGCGGGGGCGGTGTGTTCCTCGACCCGGTCGCCGGTTCGCTGCACCCGCACGGTGGCGACGCCGGCCTGCCACGTGATCGCGGTCACGGCGGACTGCAGGCGCAGGTCGACGCGCCGGTTTGGCCATTGTTTTTGCAGGGCGGCGGTGACCGCATCGTAACGCCCCTCGAGCTTGGCATCATCGGTGTCGGCGCCCGCGTGGTCCGCGCGCAAGGCATGGGCACTCAGTCGGTCGGACGGCGCCGCGTTGAAGCCGGAGGCGTAAGCCTCGGCCACGCGCCGATCTTCGTCGTTCAATCGCTTCTTTTCCGCCTGCAGGAAGTCGTGGAAGGACTGCCCGCGATTGCGTTCGGGGATGCGGTCCACCACGCGCCGGATCCGTTCCCAGTAGTCGGGCATCGCCAGCAGGCGGCCGTTTTCGTGCCACCACATGTTGACATCGACGGGCCGCGTCTTGAGGCCCGCCGCGCGCAACGCGGCCTTCAGGGCTTCGTTGCCGCCGTGCACGAACTCCGCGCCGAGCTCCACGGGCTGCGGCCAGCGGGCCCGGTCGGCGGTGAGGATGCGTCCGCCCGTGCGGTCGCGGGCCTCGAGCACGAGAACGCGCCAGCCGCGCCGGGCAAGTTCGCCCGCCGCGGCGAGGCCGGACACGCCGGCCCCCACGACGATCACATCGGTTTCCATTTCCCCCATCGACAGCCCTTCGCGGTTCTTGGTGCCCCGCATTTACCCGGGATTTACCCCAATCTGGGCAGTGGGTGGAGCGCGTTGCTCCCCAACGCGCTAAGCACGTGTGCCAGCAGAAGCGCCCTGAGGAGCAGGTCGCTCCACCAGGTGTTCCCAGCTAATTCCTACCCTGCCTTCGGGCCGGGACCCGATGGCAAGCGATTCGAGCGTGCGCTACGATTTGCGGCAGGGCAGCGGCCAGCGTGAACGCGCCTCCCGTTATGGGCATCGAGACCATCTTCATCGTTTTCGGGCTGATCGCCTTCGTGGCGATAGCCTTCTCCGCGTCGCGCAACGCCCGCCGGGGCCGCCGACGCGAGTGACACGCAATCCGCAACCCGCTTCCAGCCATGAGCACGCTCACCCCTCCCCTGACCGACACCGCCGGCGCCTTGGAATATTTCGAGAACAAGGTCGCCTTCACCACCGGCCCCATCGAACTCGACCGCGCCCGCAAGGCGGGCGACCTCGTCGTCGTGGATGTGCGGGCCGCGGAAGACTACGCCGCCGGCCACATCCCGGGCGCGATCAGCCTGCCGGAGAACAAATGGAGCCGCTTCGAGGGGCTCTCCCACGACAAGCTGAACGTGCTCTGCTGCTATTCACAAGTCTGCCACCTCGCCGCCCGGGCTGCCGTCAAGTTCGCCGCGCAGGGCTACCCGGTGCAGGAACTGGAGGGCGGATTCAAGGGCTGGGCCGAACACCAGCTGGAAATCGAACGTTGAAACCCGCCGTCATGGATAACCAAGCATTTGCCCACAACGAAAACTCCGCCTCGCCCGCGGTCCACAGTGCGAACATCCGCCGGCAGCTCGGCGAGCTGATCGACCACCTGGTGGCGGACGTGTCGCGGGTGAGTGACCCGAAATTTCGCGCCCTGCTGGAGGTTTCGGCCGAGGTCCTGAGGGGCGTGCGCACCGCGTACCTGCATTACGATGATGCGCGGATGAAAAACCTGAACCCCGCCGAATAGCGCGCCATGTCCTATCCCGAATATGAGACCATTGCGCGCCAGGCCTACCGGCTGTGGGAGGAGCGCGGCCGGCCCGAGGGCCGCGACCTCGAGTGCTGGTTCGACGCGGAGGCCGAACTGCAGCGGCAGGTCTGGTCCCTGGCGGTGCCCGACACGGGACCGGTGATGAACAACCTGGACCGGGCCCTGCCACCGGCGGAGCGCCAGCGCGTCCGGGCGGCGCGCGCCGGCCAGGGCACCCCCACGGCGCCGGCGGCCGATGTCGTCCATTTTGTCGTCGTGCTGGGGCGCGGCCACCTGCGCATTTACCGGACCAGGGGCGACGGCCGCTCCGCGCAGTTCGAACTGGCGGAGTCCTTCGAACTCGCGGCGGGTCGCCAGCGCTACACCGGACGCGACACCGACCAGGCGGGGCGCTTCGGCACCCGGGGTGGCCCCCCAGGCGGATCCATTGACGAGCGGTTGCCCATGCAGGCGGAGCACGAGCGCCGCATCGTGGCGGAACTGGCGGACCACCTGGCGCGGTTCCTGGCGGATTACACCTCCGCGACGTGGGACTACGCCGCCGGCCCCGCGCTGCATCATGCCGTGCTCGAGCGGCTCCCCGACCCGGTGCGCGGCCGGCTGGGCATCGCCCTCCGCAAGGAGCTCGTCCACCAATCGCCCATCGACCTCCGGCTGCATTTTGGCTTCGAGACGTAGCCGGAGCGATTCAGGTGGGCGTCGGTTTCCACACCGACGCCAGTTTCGCACGCCTCGGGAGTCCTTGTCGGCGAGATGGAAATCGCCGGCCACCATCGGCCTGATTCACTTCAGGGCGAAGTCAGGCCCGGCTCCTTTGGCGAGGAGGAATTCCATGCGGCGAGGCCCGTCGGCCATGGCCGGCGCCGTCGCCCATCCGAAAGTTGTCATACATTATATGACAAATCGGGATCGGTGCCGGTCAACGCGCAGGGAGATTGTCATACATTATATGACAAGTTCCGGCTGGGGTGGGATTGCGGGGACTGCCGCGCTCACTTCTCCGTCATGTGGTACACGCCGTCCCAATCGGGTGGCGGGGGCTGGCGGGAGCAGCGGTCGACGAGGTCGAGGTACACGAGCGAGGGATTGCCGGTGATGCCGGCCTCGCGGCCGGGTTGGTTGGGCTCGAGGGGCGCGCTGCGTTCGAAACACGCGCGGGCGCCGGCCCAGTCGCGGGCGTGGTAACGCTCGAGGCCCTGGGCGAATAGGACGAGGCATTCCCTGGCGCCCGCGGAGAGGTTTTCCTTCAGGCCGACGATCTCGTGGATGGGCACGGGTTGCGAACGGCCCTTGACCACGATCCGGCCGAGCGGGCGGAACACCACGCGGTCGCCACTGTGCTGCTCGCAGGCCTGGCGGGTCGCCTCGCTGCACATGGTGTAGACGCCCCAATGCTTCGCGCCGGTTTCCATCCGGGCGGCGAGGTTCACATTATCGCCCATCATGGAGTAGTGGAACCGCACGCGGCTGCCCATGTTGCCCACGACGCAGGGGCCGGTGTTGAGGCCGATGCGGGAGCGCATGGCGTGGACGACCGGCGGCCACTTCGTCCCCTCCGCCTGCCATTTCGCGCGCAATTCGCCCAGCCGGTGCTGCACGCGCAACGCCGCGAGGCAGGCGCGGCTGGCGTGGTCGGGCAAGGCGATGGGCGCCCCGAACATCACGACAGCCGCATCACCGGCATATTCGTTCAGGGTGCCGCCATCCTCCTGGAGGATGTCGGTGCACGCCGTGAAATACTCGTTCATCAGTTCGCCGAGCCGGGCGGGGGGTAGCGCTTCGGAAAACCCGGAAAAGCCCTGGATATCGCTGAAGTACGCCGTGATCACCTCCTCGTGGCCGCCCAGTTCCGGCGGGCGGCCGGACGCGAGCAGGCGTTCGATCACCACCGGCGACACGTAGGTGCCGAACATGGCCTGGATCTCCCGGCGGCCGCGTTGCTCGACCAGGATGCGCCGGCCAATGATGGCGAACTGCACCGCGGCATAACCCAGCAGGGGGCCGGTGACGGGCAGCCACCAGTTGCCATAGGTCCAGCCCCAGAGGGCGATCGCCCCGTAGCCCACGGCCACCAGGAGGGACCCGCCGCACAGGATGATCACGGAACGATGGGCCAGCCCGGCGATGGCCCCGTAGGAAATGAGCAGGATCAGGCCCCACGGCAGCCAGTCCGGCGCCCGCCGCGCATAGTCGTCCGCCAGGATGTTGTTCAACAGGTTGGCGTGGATCAGCACGAGGGGGCTCAGGGATCCGAGCGGAGTCGGGCCGGCGTCGGCCTTGCCGGTCACCGTCTGCCCGACGAAGACGATCTTGCCGGCCAGTTCCGAGAGCAGGAGCACGCCCGGTTTTTTCTCCACGCGCGATTCGTGGATCCGCACGAGCAGTTCCACGTAGTTATAGGTCGGAAAATCCGGCCGGCCCTTGGGCGGCTGGTCGTAACGATAGTTCAGCAGGAACCAACCGCGGTGATCGATGGGGATGCGCCAGGTCCGGTCCTTGGCGGGGATGGTGATGGCATCGCCCAGCTTCACGTGCACCTCGGCCGGCGGCACCTGCAGGTACACCAGGAGGGTTTGCAAGGCGAGGGACGGGTAAAAGGCGTCGCCGATCCGGACAATGAGGGGGATTTCGCGAACGATGCCGTCCGGGCCCTGGGGCGCATCGGCGATTCCCCACCAGCACGCGGCGCGCAGCCTGGGATAGGGCAGCAGCAAGCCATGGTCGGCGTTGTAGACGGCATTGCGGTCCCCCGCGATGGCGGTCAGCGGCTGCGTGGGATCGGTTGGTCGCGGCCGGGCATCCGTGAGGCCGCGGCTCGATGACGCGGCCGTCACGACCTTGGTGCCGGCGGCGATCGCCTGCCCGGTCTCGACCGCCATCGCCCGGTCGCCCTCGCTTTCGCCACCGGTGTCGAGGATGACATCCCAGGCGACGACGGCGGCTTTTTCCAACGCGAGATACTTGTTGAGTTGGCCGTGCCAGGCCCGGTCGACCGGCCAGGGCGCCACATTGGCCTCCGTGCTGTCCTCGAACAGGGCGATGGCGATGCGCGGATCGGGTGGAGGCTGAAAGATCGTGCGGTACCGGGTGCGCCAGTCGAGGGTGCGCACCTCGGCGAGGTACAGCGTCTCGGTCTGCGCCAGCCAGAACGCCGCGCCAAAGCACAACAGCGGAATCCACCAGGTTTGCCGGAGCGTCGTGCGCGGGGTTGGCGCCATCCTGCGGAGCTTGCCCGCAATCCCCGGCCGACCAAGAAATTTATACAATGCAGGTCCGGTCTGTGACCGGACCTTGGGCCAGCCACAGACCGGATCTATCCTGATCCCGCGGCAAATCAGACTAGACCAAAACGCCGGCGTGGATAGGCTTCGATCATGCGCCTTTACCCCGGCAGATGGTTTTTCGGCATGTCGCTCACATTGATCGCGGCCGGATGGTCCGCCCGGGCCGATGATGCGGAAAAACCGGCCTCGGTGATCGCCGTGCAGGTGAAGGGCACCGTGGAAGTGCAGCATGGCGACGCCACCGCCACGGAACCGGTGACGGATGGGGCGCAGCTGGCGAAGGACGACACCGTCACGACCGCCCCCCAGTCCAGCGTCATGCTCGTGTTGCCCAACGGCTCCGTGGTGTCGTTGAAGGAGAAGAGCCGGCTCAAGATTTCCGTGGCGATGCATTCGCCGGCGGTCAGCGACGCCCTGGCGGCGAGCTCGACCTCGGACGCGAAGGCTGAAACGCCGGAAACCGGCACGTCCAAGACAAGCTTTGAACTGCAATTCGGCCAGATGCTTACCCGCGTGCGCAAACTCAACCCGACTTCAACCTTCGAGGTGCAGACCCCGGTCAGTGTCGCGGCCGTGCGCGGCACGATCTTCGAAGTTTCCTACCAGCCGGATGTCGCGGGGGAGGCGCAGTACAATCTCAGCACCTCCAGCGGGCTCGTGCAGGTCACGCCCCATGGCGGCCAGCTGGTCGAAGTGCCAGCCGATGAGCAGGTGGACCTGTCGGCGGAAGTCGGCCAGCACGGCGTGAAGATCAAAAAGCTGAAGAAGGCCAAGCTCGACCGCCAGAAGCGCGATCGGATAGAGAAGGAAGGCCGGGACAACGACCACAACGCCGGCGATCTGGTGAAGCGGGCGCAGCAGGCCCGGGCGAAAGCCGCGGAGGCGCGCGACGGCGCCGCCAACCGCCTGGCCAAGCCCACCCCGACGCCGACGAAACCGAGGGTCACCCCCAAGGTGCCCGCGGTGAAGCGACCGCCGCGGCGGTAGGCGAATTGAAGGTCGGCGTCGGTTTCCACCCCGACGCCAAGGACGTTCGTGGACATGGGAGTCGGGCGATAACCGGAAAGCGGGCGTCCTGGCGGCTGCGCAGGTTCTATCGTCGCTGTGGAAAGCGACGACCACCCACTGAAACGACGGAGTGGCTAGAACCGCCGCCCGATGCTCAGGCCATAGCCGTGATCGGCGGTGGAGTCGGAATGGCCGATCATGCCGTAGACCTGCAGGTCGCACTTTTCGCCGAGGGCCCGGGTTACCGCCAGGGTGAGATTGGACGAGGCGCGCCCGCTGTCGGAATTTCGCTGCGCCCAGTCGGCGAGCAGCGCCACCGTGGAATGTTCCGTCCAGGCCCAGTTAACGCCCACCGTTCCGAAAAGGTAGTTGCGCAGGTCGCCTCCCGCCGGGTTGCCCAGCCAGCGATAGCCCAGGGTGGCAAAGGGCGAGATCGCGCCGCCGCTCCACGCGACATCCCAATGAACCATGAAGTCATCCTCGCCGGTCCCGAGGGATTTCTGCGCGCTGGCGGTGCCGAATTTCACCTCCGCGCCGCCGGACCACGCCAACAGGCTGTCCTCCCCGGCGGCGAAGTCGTGCGTGAGCCCCACGGTGAAATCGCCGGCGCCCTGGCTGACATGCTTGCTCTGGAGCAGGCGCCGCACATAGCGGCCGATGCCCGGAATGACGTCCCCCGGCCCGTTCGTGCGCAGGTAAGGCACACTGCATTCCAGCGTCGTTGACGGCGTGACCGCGTACGCCACCGAAACCGGGACCGTGATGATCTCGGTCGACACCGGCAGGCCATAATTGCCGGTGGAATAGTCGAAGCCGGTGCGCAGCGTGAATATTTCCTGCGCGGGCAGCGCCGGGGCGAGCAACAGGCCGCAGGCCAGCAAGCACGTGAGACGGGAGGGCGTGTCCACGCTGACATGGGGGCAAAACCGCCCGCCGGTCGCAAGTCACAACCCAGACGCGCAGGGGGTTCCCGTACGCGACCTTCGGCCTATATAGGGCCGCCGCTTGTCGGGAGGCCGCGGCCCGGCGACGAGCGCCGGTCCTACACAAGGCAGTCAGCACAAATTCCCTCCTGCGCCCCAAGGCCCGATCAAGGTGCGAGGGCATCCCGCGGGACCTCCGCCGACGGTGGTGTGTCCAGGCGGTTGAACTCCCGGTGGGCATAGTCGGCCAGGACGGTCAGTTCGAGCAGGCGCGCGGGCGTGAGCGGGGCGGAAAAATCGGCGAGCTTGGTCAGGCCGAGGGAGATGCCCAGGGTATGCAGGCGCGGCCAGGCGGAGGCTGTCGCGCCCAGGCCGGTGAGCCAGGCTTCCGCCTCCAGGTCGAGCAGTTCCTCGAGGTAGTCGTGCAGCGGATCGGTCGTTTCCGCTGACGCCGAGCCGACGGGCAGGCGGGCCGGCGCAGTGGTCTTTTCGGCCTCGTCGACCCAAGGCTGGATACAGGTGCGTGTCCCGCTTGTTTCAAAAACCACGCTGACCGGCGATAGGACCAAGTCGGCGCCCGCGACGCGGGCCTCGCCGCAGACAAAGCGCACGTCGCCCGGTCGCTCGCGCAGGGCGGCGAGCAGCCGTTCCGATCCGCCGCTGGCCCGGTTGCGGAAAGGATGCACCAGCCACGCTTCCTGGCCGGAGGTATCCTGCAGCCGCCCCACGATCTGCTGGCTGGAAACAAGGAACTCGACCTCACTGGCCGAGGCCACGGGGCAAACCGCCAGGCGGGTGCCGGCCTGACGCGGGGCGAGCGCGGCCGGGGGCGCCGACTTGAGCTGGTCGCGCAGTTCGTCGAAACCCGCCACGCGCAGCGGCGCCCGCAGCGTTTCCCAGAGGTAGGCTTGCGGGCTGATGCTCACGGGCGCCCGTCCGGGCAGGAACTGGCCCGAGGGAGTGCGCCGCCCGCCCTTGATCAGGAGCTGGCCGCGCCCGAGCGCACCGAGGCTGGTCCCCTTCAAGGCCAGGCTGCCAGCGAGCGCGCAGAACGGCCGCGGCGGCTCCTTGTCCTTGGGCGGATCGGGAAACCGGCGTGACACGACGACCACGCCGCCGGAGTCGCTGTCCTGCAGGTATGAGGTCAGCTCGGTGCCGCCGCGATATAAGCGGACGCCACAGCCGAGCCCGATCAGGCGTGCCGAGCCGAATTCGGTTTCACGGTTGCTCGCCGAACCGCGCACGAACAGCGGCGGCACCGGCGTGCGGTTGCGGCGGATCGCATCAAGGCGCTGGAGCAACTCCGCCACCAGCGACAAAAACTCCCGGGGATCGAAACGCGCATCCTGGGCCAGATAGGCGGTGTGCATCTCCGCAATTTCGCCCAACACCTCCGCGGGCCAGACCAGGGCCGCGTCGCGGGCCCGCGTGGCCAGACGACGCCAGAGGTCGACCTGTAGCGCCGGCGCGCGGGCCAGCGAGGTTTCGGCCAGGCGCCGGATTTCAGTCTCGATGTCATCGAGCAGGCCCGCCGGCACCTCCGGCGCGATGGGAGCCGTCGAAATCAACCCGTTGGCTTGTCCCGTTGGGAGCAGGCGAAACGCCCACACCGCGAGGACGGCATGTCCGCATGGCGCATTGGCGGCGCAATCGCAGGCCGCGTACCGGATGTCATGCGGCACGAGGAAATTGACGGTGCAGCCCAGCGTGTGCAGGTAGGCCCGGGGCTTGGTGCCGGTCCAGAGCTGCACCACATGGCCCGATGCAAATTCGCGGCCCAGGCGCGCGAATTCCGCCGGCGCGAAGTACGGCGTCAGGGCGGCGTCGGCGATCGTGCCGGGATTCCAAAGACCGCCGCCGGGCGCCGCCGGGACCGGTGCTGCCACCGGGTCGGGCGCGCCCGCGGTTGGAGCGGCCGCCGGTTCGGCCACCGCACCCGCCGCGGCCTGATGCTGACGTTGGTAGGCGAAGACCGAACGCAGGATGTGGCGGCAAAGCGTGGTGGACGAACAGGTGCACCGCGCGTCGGTCAGGCGGGCACCGGCGGGCAGGTCGCAGGTGACGCCGTCGCCCCATTGGAAGCGGACATGGCCCTCCGCGGTCTCCGCGATGGTGCAAACCAGCGCCGGGTTCGCCGCTTCCTGTTCCGCGCGGCGGGTGAGCCCGCGGTTGCTGAAGGCCGTGAGGTCGTCGGGTGAAAGGGCGAGGAGATCGGCGCGCATGGGGCAGTTCAGCCGATTTTTTTCGCAACCCATTCGGCGAGTTCACCGGGGGTCATCGCGCCGACGTGGGCGCCGAGTTTGACCAGGTGGCGGGCGACGGTATCGTCGTAGCGGGGCTTGGCGTCGGCATCGAGTGCGGCGAGGCCGAGCAGAGTCGAGCCGCCGGCAATGATCTGGCGGGCCGCCGCGTAGAGCCGTTCGACGGGCGCGCCCTCGAAGAAATCGGTGATGAGCACGACGATCGTGCGGCGGGGATTCTCGATCAGTGAGTTGGCGTACACGAGGGCCTCCCCGATGTCGGTGCCGCCGCCGAGCTGGACCTTCATCAGCGTCTCCACCGGGTCGGTGCAATCGGCCGTGACGTCCACGATGGCGGTGTCGAAGAGCACGAGGTGGGTCTTGAGGGCCTTGAGGTGCCAGAAGCAGGCGGCGGTCACCGCGGCGTGGATGACGCTGTCGAGCATGCTGCCGGATTCGTCAACGAGCAGGATCAGCTGCCAGCGGTCGGTCTGGCGCCGCACGCGGGAAAAGAAGAACGGGGTTTCAATCACCAGGCGCCGCTTCGCCGGGTCCCAGTTCTTCAGGTTGCGGCGCAGGGTGGTGCGTGCGTCGAAATTCTTCGCGACCTGGAGGAACGAGCGCCGCCGGCGGTCGAGCGCGCCGGTGAACGGCTGGCGCACCTCGCGCGCGAGTTTTTCCATCAGCTGCTCGACCACCCGGCGCACCAGCTGCCGGGCGAGCGCGAGGACCTGCTCGTTCATCAGGTGCTTCGTGTGCAGGACGGCCTTGAGGAGCGCTTGGCTGGGCTGCGCCCGGGCCAGGAGGTCGGGATTCGTGACCATTTCCTGCAACTGGTAGCGTTCGAGGGCGTCGCGCTCGATCCGCTCGATGGTTTTCTGCGGGAAGAGTTCGTGCACCTGGTTGATCCATTCGGGCACGGTGAGTTGGGACTGCTGCAACCCGCCCTGGTCGCTGCCGCCGCGCACGTTGCGGCCGGCGCCGTACTCCCGGTCGTAGAGGTACGCGAGCGCCTCATCCTGCGCGGCATCGCTGCCCGAGAGGGCCCCGAGCGTGCTATCCACTCCGGCGCCCAGCATCAGGCGCCAGCGCCTTTGGCGTTGGGCGGGATCGTTCATGGCTGGAACGGGCCGGCGCCGCGCAGGCCGTGCCGGGCGAGGTCGCGGAGCAGCCGGCTCTCGAAGCCGAGCGCGCGCGCCGCATCGCCGGGCGACACCGCCAGCGCGGGCAGGGGCGCGGCCCCGGCCTGGCCCACGGCTTGCAACAGCCGGCGCGCGAGGTGGTCCTTTTCCCGCGGGGTGAAGTAGGTGAAGGCGAGGCGGAGCGAGGGCAGCGCCACGAGGAATTGCTCGTCGTCGTACGACAGCAACAGCCGGTCGATGGCCACCAGCAGATCGGTGTTGCGCTGCGCCTCCTCACGCGCGAGGGCGAAAACCCCCCGCAGGAAATCGCCCACGTGGTCCGGCGCCGCCGGCAGTTCGTGCAGGATCGCGGTCAGATTGATCGTGCCCAGCGACCAGAGCGCGCCGGCGGCCGCTCCCCGCAGCAGCGGCGCGGTGGTGTTGGCGGTGCCGAGGCGGGTGAGCGTGTTCACCAGCTCGGTCCGGTCCCAACCCAGCTCGTCGCCCGCAAGATGCACGGCCTGGAGCAACGCGCGCACCCCGTCCAGGGTCTCGTGGTCGACGACCTGCGCCTGTGCTTCCAGCAGCCACAGGGCCCGGGCCTGGGCTTCGGTGAGGAGCAGGCCAACCTCCGGCCGGGCGTGCCGGCCGACGTATTCGTCGTGACGGTACAAATAGAACAGGTGCTCCAGGGCCTTTGCCACGCTGGTGAACGCCGCATCGGTGCGCACCAGCTCCACCACGCGCTGGTGCAACTGGGCAAACCCCGGGGCCCAGCCGGCCAGCGCGGAATCCAGCAGCAGCCGCGCGGCGCCCTCGGCATCGCGTTCGAGCCGGATCGCCTGCTCGACGAGTCGTGCGCCTGTCGCCTCGCCAAGGGAGGCGCCATAGACCGAGCACTCGATGCAGGCGGCATCGAACTCCGGCATCCACCGCAGCGACCACTTTTCCCATAACCGCGACAAGTCGCCGCGCCCGACGAAATCCGTTCCCGCCACGCGCTCGAAGCCGGGGATCCCGAGCACGCGTAGACGGTGCAGGGTCTGCGAAAGCGCGAGCTCGTCCGACCTGTCCAGCGCCAGCTCCCGGGTTTGGGTGGTGACGTCGGGTTCGAGCGCGGCGTTGCGCAGCGTGCGCTGGATGTCGGTGACCAGCGGCGGCTGGGGGGTGCCGGCCGCGAGCCTGCCGCGGGCCGTGCCGCGGAAAACCTGGTTCAGGGCTGTTAGGAGGGGATGCTGGCTGCCGGAGGTGAGGTCGTCCTTGACCAGCCCGCCCAGCATCGCGTCGACGAGGTCGGTGCGCCAGACGACGGCATGCCCCCGCAAAGCGGCCAGCGCCTGGGCTGCGGTCTCGACTGCGATCAGGTCTGCCGTGTTCGCCGTTTGCTGTTTTTCGCGCAGCCGGCGCACCCCGGCGGCGAGCAGGTGGCGATGTGAGGCGGCGTGCTGGCCGGACGCGCGGTCCTTCCAGATCTGGTGATAGAAGCCGGGGTTCGGCAGGCCGGATTCGTAGCCGACCAGCGAATCGATGCGCGCGTACGAATAGGGGGTCAGGGCAATCCCGCGGTCCCGGATTTCCGGGGGCGGCTCGTCGGGCGCCGGGTCCACGGTTGGCTCCTCGAACCGCAAACCATGGAGCGCGGCAAAAAGCGCGGGGCAGTGAAAGCCGCCGGTCACGACCAACACCTGTCCCTGGGTCTGGGCGAGGGTGTCGCGAATTCGTACTCCCATGAAGGCCTCGCGGGTGACGTCGGCGAGCGACGCGCCAGCTTCCGCAATGCGGGCATGGTGGCAGAACGAATGACAGCGCCGCAGGTAGTCGGCGACGCTGAGCTCCGGATCGATCTCGAACAGGGTGTCCCAAAGCGTATTCCAGTCGTCGACGCCGAGGCGGCGGCAGAGCTCCTGCGTGTAACGTGCGCGGCCGAGGCGGCCGTCGGCATAACGATTGGCCCGGCGGTCGAGCGGGGCGACGTCGACCCACGGCAGGTCGATGAACGCGACGCTGGCGCCGCTTTTCCGGCCCTCGCGCAACGCGACCCATTCGGGAGAAAAATCGCAGAACGGGTAGAACGCGCCGCGCCGCTCACCCGTCGCGGTGGCGAAATAGCTGTAGATCGCGAGGGGTGGCTGGTGCTCCGCGTCGAGTTCGGCCAGGCGCGGGTTGAAATCTGCCGGGCCTTCGACCAGCACCGCGGCCGGCCGGAGGTCCGCGATCAGGCCCTCCAGCAACCGCGCGCAGGCGGGGCTGTGGTGCCGGACGGGGAAGAAGACGACACGTTCGGTGCAGGACCAGATTCGGGGATCGAGGGGCGGCGCGGCCGCCGGTTCTGCTGCCGCGGACATGTCAGCCAAGGTGGTGCTGCGCTTCGTAGAACTCCGGCCAGCGCCCGTTCTTCCGGGGTTTCACCACGTGGTGAAAGTAGTGCTGCAGGCGCTTCACGTCGTCGGGGGCGTCCTTGAGCGCCGAGCCGATCAGGCTTTGCACCACGTGCTCCGCCTGCACCTTGCCGCCGCTGTAGTAGTAGGCGTGGAGGCCGGCGGCGTAGGCCACGGACACGGCCTCGGCCGTGCTCATCACGGTGGAAAGCGGCTCGATGGCCTTGCCGCCGTCGCCGGTCTTGCCCGTGCGAAGCTCGTGGAAGGTGATGAGCAGGATCTCGGTGAGGTCGGGCGGGATGGTCACCGGCACGCCCGCCCGCGAGAGCAGTCGCTGCGATTCGCGCTGCACGAGGGCCATCTCCTCCTCCAGTCGGGCGATGGGCTGGACGGTCTCGAAATTCAGGCGCCGCTTCAGCGCCGCGCTCATTTCGTTCACGCCACGGTCCCGCGTGTTGGCGGTGGCGATGACGTTGAAACCGACCTCGGCGTAGAGCGTGCGGCCGACGTCCTCGCGCTCGGGGATCGCCATGACGCGGTCCGACAGCACGGACAGCAGCGTGTCCTGAATTTCCAGCGGGCAGCGCGTGATTTCCTCGAAGCGGACCAGCTTGCCGTCGCGCAGCCCGCGATACAGCGGCGCGGGCACCAGCGCGCGTCCGGTCGGACCCTCGGCGAGCAGCAGGGCGTAGTTCCAGGAATACTTGATCGAGTCCTCGGTCGTGCCCGCGCTGCCCTGGATGACGAGGGTGGAGTCGCCACTGATGGCCGCCGCCAGGAGTTCGCTCAGGTAGCTTTTTGCGGTGCCGGGCTCGCCGACCAGCATGAGGCCGCGGTTGGTGGCGAGCGCCACGATGCAGCGTTCGAGGAAGCTTTGCGGGCCCACGAACTTGGCGGGCGTGCCGGCGGCGGGATCGCCGAGGATGAACTTCAGGACGGAGCGCGGCGTCATCCGCCAGCCGCCCGGTCGGGGCAGCTTTTGGTCGGCAGCGACGAGGCGGGCCAGTTCGTCGGCGAAAAGCACCTCGGCGGACGGGCGTTGGAGGCGGGCCAGGTTGGTGCCCGGCGGGGGGATCGGAGGTGGCTGGGACATGCGGGGTCAGGAGGCGGGGACGAGGGTGGCGAGGTCCCGCATCGTTTCGCTGTAGACGCGGGCGGGCACGGCGCCCAGCGGCAGCGGGTCCGGCGCGGGGCCCGGATGCGGCCGGAAAATGAGGGACTTTATTGACTGGGTTGGCGAGCCGAGAAGGTCGCCGAGGAACGCGCCGGGTTCATACGACACGCAGGCCGTGACGCCGGCCGATTCGAAGGTGCGCGTATGTTCTTCGAGGACACCGTCGTGGTGAGGCGTGGTCCGGTCCCATCCCCGCGTCTCCAACGGAAATATGAGCGCCGGCACCTCAACCTTCGGATGGGGGAAACGGTCCACGATCGTGACCGAGCGCTGGCTGGGCGGGACCAGGAACACCGGCCGGTCGAGCTGCGAAAAGGGCGTGACAATGCCGTAGTCGGCGAACACCTCCTGCCAGGCCGCGCGGGTTTCCCAATCGATGTCCAGCGGATGAACCGGCCGGATGCCGTGACACGAGGGCGACAGTTCGAACGTGCGGTCCGCCACGTCGGCCAGGGAGTTGTCCTCGGCGATGCGGAACAGGTCCGGCGGACCTGCCTCACCGTTCGAGGTCACCCAGAGCAGCCGTTGGACGATGTGCCGCGCGAGCGGGTGTTTCCCGAAGTTGCCCATGAAATCGGCGGGGGCCCACGTTTCGCCCAGGATCATCGCGAGTTCGAAACGGCGGCTGAGCCAACGGGTCGTTTGCTGGATCTGGGTCCGCATGGTTTTCCAGTCGGCCTTGGCCTGCGCGCAGACGGTGGCGTCGTCCTTGGCGGTGGGCTTGGGCAGCGAGGTCAGGCGCTTGCCGTCGTCCGCCTGCAGGTAGGGCGCCAGCGCCTCATTCAGTTTCACCGCGAAGGTCTTCCGGCCGTACGACAGCACGCGTTGCCCGCGGGAATCGAAACCGCAGTCGGGCAGGATGCGGTCCTGCAACTGGTCAGGGGTCAGGCCCTGCCGGGTGGCGAGCCTTTGCAGGGCGCAGCGGGCCATCGCACCGCGCTCGCGGGTGCGGCATTTGGTGGCGACCTGGGCCAGTTCGAGCAACGCGCCCCGGGAGCCGATTTCGATCAGCGCGGCGATGCCGACCTCGCCCTTGCAGCGCAGTGCGTGGTTTTCCCCGCGCAGGTGCGCGCCGAGCAACGCGGCGGCGCCACCGCCGCCGAGCAGCCCGATGGTGGGCAGGAGCCAGGCGGTTTTCCGGGCGGTTTGAATCCCGAGTTGCTCGAGCCAGACCCGGGTGAGGGCGACGGTCCAGCAGTCGAGCGCGGCCGGTTCCATCCGGCCCCGCAGTTGCGTCACGCGCAGCCGGATCTCGGGCGGCAGGACCTCGCGCCGCCAGACGGGCAGCGGGAGGCCATCGAGCATCTGCAGGTCGCCGCCGGGAATCGCGGCTTGGAACCACTCCAGCAGTTCGGCGACCTCGGCCGCAGCGAGCGTGCGGCCGTCCCGCGTGACGAGGCATTGCAACGCGGGGGAGGCAAACCAGTCCGGGGCGGCCATGGGCGGGAACGGGCTACTTGGCCTTGGCGAGGAGCAGTTCGCAGTCGTTGATCGCCTCGCTCAGCGCGATCGGATCGACCTCCTCGAGGGGCAGGGCGTTTTTGTGGTCGGGATACATCCGGGGCGTGTAGAGGCCTGGCACAAAGAAAACGTGCTCGATGGTCTGGTCGCCGGCGCCCTCCCAGTAGCCGACCGAAAAGCCGTCGAGGTAGTTGATGACGGCGGTCACATTTGCGCCGTAGAACTGCTTGCTGTGTTCATTCACCCCGCCGCCGTCCTGCGGGATGCCCCGCTGCCAGCCCAGTTTTTCCAGGCCGAAGACGAGGGTTTGGGCCGGAAGCTTGGGCCGCGAGGCGAAATGGGTCAGCGCCTTCTTTCCTTTGAATTCGGGCGGCAGCCGGTGGACCAAGCGGCCCAGCTGGGTGAACGGCGGCACGATCTCGTAGTCGCCGAACAACTGGCCCCATTGCTCGAGGACTGCCGGCTGGCTGGCGAGTTGGAAGGGATGTAGGACGCCCACGCTGGCATCAGCGGGAAGGGTGAAGGGCGAGTCGGTCGCATCCGCCAGGGTCTGGTCCTCGGTCACGCGGAACGTCGCGGTGACGGCGCCTTTCGCGTCGTACGTGGCCCACACCATCAACCGCACGAGGTTCACCATCAGCGGGTGCCGCACCAGGAGCTGGTCGAACTCCGCGGCGGACCAGCGGCGGCCGGTGACCATCGCCTGTTCGACGCGCACGGCCTGAATCTTGGCCACTTCGCCGATCTGCTTCTTGAGCAATTTCCATTCGGCGACGGTGGCGTCGGCGATCGCAGCGTCGTCCTTGGCGTTCGGCTTCGGCAGGTCGGGTTTGATCGCGCCGTCCGGGTAGCGCACCATCGGCTTCATTTCCGGGCCGAGGATGAACTGGAACTGGCGCGGGCCGAAGTCGAGGGTGCGGCGGCCGCGCTCGTCGAGCCCGCAGTCGGGCACGATGCGGTCCTCGAGTTGCGCGCGCGACATGCCGCGGGTCTCGGCGATCGCATCCATGCACTGGATGGCGCGTTCCTTGAGACCCTTGAACTTCACCTTCTGCGCGATGCCGTTGATCTGCATCAGCGCGGTGTCGGTGCCGATCGTGCGCAGCACGTCGAGGCCCGCGACCGCGCGCTGGTGCTGGGCCTCGCCGGGCCATTCGCGAATCATCGGCGCGAGCTTCAGCACGGTTCGGTCCGCGCCGCACCAGCCCAGCGCGGTAAAGGCCCATTTGTCCTTCGCGGGCGCGCCCTCGCCGAGCCAGGCTTGGAATATCTTCCAGCCGAAGGCGTCGAGGCTGTCGGCGTCAATGCCGGAGCGCAGCGAGCGGAGGATCGGGTGCGGGTTGTCGCCCGCGCTGGTTTGCAGCGCCTGCAGGAGTTCGGCCACCTGCGCGGCGCCGAGGCGTTGCTGGTTCAGCGTCAGCGCGGGGAGGTCGGTTGGTTGCAGCCAGGTCACCGGTTTGGCTTTTTTCAGCGGCGCCTGCGCCAGGGGCTCGCGCCACCACGCGGGCAGCGCGTCCGGCGGCAGCTCGGGCAGGACGACCTCGTTGACGTCGAGCACGAGCTGGCGGATCCGTTGGGCGGCCTCGGGCGGGAGCGAAGGGGCCAGGCTGGCGATTAGGGCGTCCGAGCCGCGGCGTTTCAGGCTCAGCAGGTGGTCGACCGCGGCCTCCGCGAGTTTTCCCGTCTGCGCCGCCACGGGCAGCAGGCCGGCCACGGATTCGGCGGGATGTTGCTCGAGCCACTCGCGGGCGATGCGGGGGGCCTTGGATTCCAAGGCGAGCATCAGCATGTGCGGCGCGGCCTCGGGCGCATGGACGCAGGCGAAGGCCTTCGCGAGGACCTCGGCGTCCTCCTTCTTGGTCACGGCCGCAATGTTGCGGGCGACAATGTCGAGCGCTCCGACCCGGGTGATGGCCAGGAAAGCGCGCAGATACGAGGTGACGTTGAGCGTGAGCTTGAGCCGCCGGAACTGTTCGGCGACTTTCGCGGGCGAACCGAGGCCGAAGACGATTTCCTGGGGACAATGGTAATGGCTGTGGTCCCAGCCGGTGGCGGCATAGAGGTCGTCCGGCCAGGACGCCACAAGCGCGGCGACCTTGTCGCGCAAGCCCATCATCGCCCCATAAAAAAAGAACGGTGCGGGTGCGGCGTAAAAGTCGGCCGGCCACTTCGTGGCATCCCACAAACGGTCGGCCTTGGCCCGCCAGATTTCCTTCTCCGTGGCCGTCAGGTAGGGCCACACCGAGTGCTGGAATCCCACGCGGAGCGCAGCGCTGCCGTTGTTCCAGCGCTCGGCGCCCTGCGCGGTAGCGGGGTCGAGCAAGAGGTCGCTGAGTTCGTCGGTGGACATCAGGGTGGCCAGGCACTGGACCGCCTGGGCCGACTGGAAGCGGTTGCCCAACGAAAGCTTCTTCGGCAGCGCACCCGTGAAGGTCGCCCCGGCCAGCTGGTTGGCGACTTCCTCGGTGGACTCGGCGCGGCCGTTCTGGCCGCTCATCGCCGCGAGCCAGAACTCGGCTTCCGCCGGGTGGAATTTTCCCGGCGGGATCGCCGCGGAAAAATCCCAGAGCCAGCCGTACTGGGCGACGCGGACCTTGTGCCTCAGGCGGTCGACACAGGACGCCTGGTCAAATTCCCTGGCCGGGGGCAATGGGGCCGGGACGCGGGTGGGGTCGGCCACCCACGCCAGATTGTGCTCGGCAAGGTCGATTTCGTGGCGCAGGGGTACGACGGTGGGGGCGGTGGGAACAGCGACGACCGGCGGGAAGGAGGGTGCGCTCACCGGTGCGGGTGGGGGGGGGCGCTGGTTACGGGCGTGCTGGGAGGGGACACGGGCGCTGGCGCGGGAGCAGCGTGTTTTGGCGGGGCGGATGGCTTGGGCGCCACGGCTTGCAGGGGCGCGCCGGCGCTTTTCTCCACGTATCCTTTCTTCACTTTCTCGGCTATCAGCTTGTCGGAGACCTTTTTTGCTTCGTCGGCCGAGCCGAACTCCTTGGTCTGGGTCTGGCCGGCGGTGCCGATGCGGCCGAAGTTGATCGTCTGGACCTTGTCGTCGACCTGGATCGTCCAAAACTTGTTTGAGGTGCCTTCCGAGAATTCAAACGTCCGTTGGATCATGGGGCGCGGGGCTGAAGACACGCGTAAATGACGGCACCCAAGCCAATGGCAACCGCCTACTAGCAACATTCCGGTGAACCGGCGGCGCAGACGGGCTCGGGAAGACAGCTACCGTTTTACAGAAGGGAACGAAGATAACGAAGAAGGGGTCCGCCCCTTTGTTTCCCTCCGTTCCCTTCTGTTAACCAGGATTGGCTGTTCGGAATTTTATTTTGTCCGGTTTGGGTTCGGGCGGCAGCCTTGGGGAAGACCGCCATGAATTCCGACGCCGAACTGCTCCGCCGCTTTGCCCTCCAGCAGGACGAAGATGCTTTCACCGCCCTGGTCCACCGCCACATCGGGCTCGTGCATGCGACCGCGCTGCGCCGCGTGAACGGGGATATCCACCTCGCGCAGGATGTCACCCAGGCGGTGTTCGTGGCGCTGGCCCGCAAGGCGCAGGCGGTGTCCGGCCATGCGACACTGCCCGGCTGGCTTTATGTCTGCACCCAGCAAGCCGCGGCGGAAACGGTCCGCCGCGAGCAGCGCCGCAAACGCCGCGAAGCGGCGGCCCATTCCATGCAAACCGCCGACGACTCCCCGGATCCCGCGGCCGACCTCGGTCGGCTCCGCCCGCTGCTCGATGACGCCATCCTGAGCCTGAAGCCGGACGAACGGGAAGCCGTGGTCCAGCGCTTCTTCGCGCAACGGACCTTTGCGGAAGTGGGCGCCTCCCTGAGCATCACGGAAGAGGCCGCCCGCAAACGGGTGGATCGCGCGGTGGAGAAGCTCCACGCGGTGTTGTCTCGGCGGGGCCTCACCTCGACCGTCGCGGCCCTCGGCGGCGCGCTCACCGCCGCGGGCGCCGGCTCGGTCCCGGCGACGCTGGCCACGCAGGTGGCGGGCACGGCCCTCGCCACGGGCGCGATGGCAACCGGCGCGACCGTCCTTGCCGCCTGGTGGCCGACCGCCGTGGCCGCGGCGTTGGTCATGACCGGCTCCTTCGTGGCGGTGTCGCAATACCAGCGGAACGAAGCCACCGCGGCGGCCATCGCCGGGTTGGAGGCGCAAACCCAACTCATCCCGTCCCAGCGCACCGAGAACGACCGGCTCGCCCGGGAGATTGCCGCGGCCGAGCGCGACGCGGCGTTCGCGGCGACGGTGGCTCCGGTCCTTCCGGCCGTGCCAGCACCAGCCCAGCCGCCGCTCCTGCCCGGGCAGCGCGCGGTCGGCAAATCGGTCGTGGTGACCCCGGAGGGCACGATCCAGTGGGACGGGGATTTGGTCCGACTCGAGGAATTCCTCGTCATGCTCAAAGCCCACCAAGTCGCGACCGGAGGCGCCTCCAAGGTGATCGTGCGGGCCGAGGGGGCAAAATTTCCCCAGCTGCTGTATGTGCTCGAGGAATCCCGCAAAATCGGGATCAAGCACCTCGTGATCGAAAGCGACGCGGCCCCCGCTTCGTCCTGGCGGGGCACCTGGTTCTGACCGATTTTCCATGCGCACCTGGTTGACCCTCGGCATGATTCCAATCGCGGCCTTCCTCATGACGGCGGCGCTGATGGCCTGGCTGAAGGGCGCCCGCCTGGAGGAGCGCCATCAGGCGCTCCTCCGGTCGCAGGGGGAATTGCGCCAATTGCGATCCGAACACACGCGGCTGGAGGCCCGGCAAGTCGAGGTCGAGGCCCGGCGCCGCCGCGCCGCGGCGCCAGCCACCGTCGCACCGTCGGAAATCCGGCGGACGGAAGAGCCGTCGACGGGCCCGGCGTTCGTGGTGGGGGAGTGGACGCCAAGCAGCGCCTGGCGGAACGAAGGCCGGGGAACGGCGCGGGCCATGGTGAGCACCTTGCTTTGGGCGGCCGCGGGCGGCGACCTGTCGGTTTGGCGGGAAACACTGGAGTTCGATGACGCCAGCCAACGCCGGGCCCAGGAGCTTTTTGCCGGCGTCCCGCCCGCCGTGCGGGCCCAGTACGCTTCCGCGGAGGACTTGGTGGCCAGTGTGGCCATGACGCGGGTGCCGGTGACGGAGGCACAACTCATGTGGTTGCGCGAAACGGATGCGGACCATGCGATCGCTGGCCTGCGCCTGGGCAATGCCACGGGGCTCGCCGCGGCCGCGCCGCCCCCGGCGGAGGTCGCGCCGAACCCGCCGCCACAGTCGCCGGAGACGGGGATTGAGCGCCTGGTCGTGCTCAATCTGCATCGGACCGCGACGGGCTGGCGGGTGCTCGTGCCCACCGGAGCCATCGACCGCATGGCGACCGAGCTCAAGACGCCGGTGGCGAAGCTGTAGCGGCGGTCCATGACCGCCGGTTTTGGGGAACGGCGTTGATCAAGAATGTAGGGTCGGCGCTTGCGCCGACCTCGCGCGCGAGGTCGGACCAAGGTCCGACCCTACATTCCAAGCCGCCGCCCACCGTCGTTTGTCGCGAAGCTACGGCGGCGGCGCCCCGATGGTTTCTCCCGCCACGTACTGGGCCTCGACGAGGATCTTCCGGCGGGGGGCGGTGGGATGCTGGATGCGGTTGACGAGGCGCGTCACCGCGGCCGACCCGATTTGCTCGTGCGGCACGCGCATGGACGTGACGCGCTTCTGGCCGGTGGCGGGGTCGAGGCCGTCAAAGCCGGTGATCGAGACATCCTCCGGCACCCGCAGGCCGCGCTGCGGCAGGTCGATCGCGAGTTGGTAAGCCTGGTGGTCGGCCGCGCAGACCCACGCGGTGACCTGCTGTTCGCGCACGATCCGCGCGACGGCGTCGGCGGTTTGTGACGGCGACAGCCGCGGCGTGTTCTTGTCCACATTGAGCACCCACTCGGGGCGGAAGGGCAGGCCTTGGAGAAACAGCGCCTCGACATAGCCGCTGAAACGGCGCGCGACCCAGTGGCCGCCGATCGGGTAGTCCCACGAGAGGAAGCCGATCCGGCGGTGGCCGGCTTCCGCGAGTCGTTCCGCGAGCGCGGCCATGGCGGAGGCGTCGTCGGTGTCGATGATGTCGATGCCCGGCTGGCTGTAGCTCTCGAGCACGGCGACGGTGCAGAGGCGCTGGGAGATCATTTCCACGGCTTTCTCGGCAAAGGGGTAGATGAGGATGACCCCGCGCCAGTTGCCCTGGCGCATGTTGCGGAACACGGGCTGGCGGCCGGATTCGGGATGAAAATCGGCGGGCGCCTGGTAACACACATCGATCGTCACGTGCTCGATCTCCGCGCGCTCGCGGATGCCCTTCAAAATGTAGGGGAACGTCGCCATGACGACGTTGCCCGCGGGCACGCCAATCAGCACGCCCACGGTGAGGGCGCGGGAATTGCGGCCGCGCCGGCCCACGCGGCCGGGCGATTGCTGGTAGCCGAGCTTTTCGGCGAGTTCCTGCACGCGCTGGCGCGTCTCCGCGCTGATCGCCGGATGGTTCGCGAGGCTGCGCGAGACCGTGGCGCGCGAGAGGTTCAGGCGCTTCGCAATCAGCTCTTGGTTGACCTGGGTCATGCGCATGTCGGCGCCCGGCAAGGGGCGCTTTCAGGATTCGCGAAAGAGGGCAGGGCCTTCAACGCCGGAAAGCACAATGCGCCTGAAAAGTTATGCAACAAAATAAACAACTAACCAGAAGTTTATGCGAAACGCGTTTCTTTAGAAATCATAACAAGCGTAATCACAATATCTTGATAGATTTTTGCTGCCAAATATGAATGTGCAACAAACTATGCACATAAAAATTGACACTCATGCACGCAATTCGCTCCATGGAAGCAGAGCTTGGATTTATCCCGGCACAACATTCCCAACCCCTGACCTTGTGGTGGCAATGGCCGCCCCTTTTCCGCCCGGAAATCGTCGCCGCCCGACGCCATGAGGTCGCACCAACCCAACCCCATGAACCTCAGACACCGCTCCGCATTCCGCAATGCGAGCCTCATGATTAGCGCGGTCGCCGCCCTGGCCTGGCCGCTGGCGGCTTCCGCCCAGACGACCGCCGCCCCGGCCAAAACCTCGGCCGACGACGAGACGATCGTCTTGTCCCCGTTCACCGTGACGACGGACAAGGACAATGGCTACGGCGCGACCAATTCGATTTCCGGCTCGCGGGTGAACACGGCGATCAAGGACATCCCGCTGCCCATCCTCGTGATCACCGACCAGTTCATCAATGACATCGGTGCGACCAACCTGCGCGAGTCGCTCGCGTATGTTTCGGGCATCGGCCTGCAGACGCAGAACGACCTTGAGAACCGGGGCGGCACGTTTGGCAGCCCCTACGGCCCGGGTGGCGTCAACAACCCGGAAGGCGTCACGTCGAACATCAACGGCGTCCAGATGAAGATCCGCGGCTTCATCACGAACAACGTGCTGCGCGACGGCTATTACCGGGGCAGCCCGAGCGACTCGATCAACATCGACCGCATCGAGGTCGTGCAGGGCCCCAACGCGCTGTTGTACGGCACGGGCAACTTCGGCGGCGTGGTGAACTATCTGACCAAGAAACCCCAGACGACGCCCCACGCCACGGCCAGCGTTTCGTACGGCACCGAGAGCTTCAAGCGCGCCACGATCGACAGCACCGGCGCGATCAACGACAGCAAGACCCTCGCCTACCGCGTCGTGGCGGCGTGGGAGGACACCGACACCAAGATCGACCACCAGGGCATGTCGCACTGGTACGTCTCGCCCTCGATTTCGTGGCGCCCGACCCGCAAGACCGAGATCCTCGCGCAGTATGAGTACAACGACTCGAAGCAAAACGGCTTCGGCTTCCGCGCGCTGCGCGCCGCGCAGGGCACCGGCGCCACGCCGATCAACAACGACCAGCTCGAAGCCACCGGCTTCTACTGGCCCCCGGGCGCGGACAAACGCACCTTCAACCTCGGCGGACCCGATACCTTCAACAACCAGCAGCAGGACAACATCGAGCTGACCCTCACCCAGCAGCTGGTCGACGAGGGCGACTGGATGCCGCGCCTCGACTTCCTCGCCGGCTACAACAACTCGACGTTCAACACGCAGACCCGCGATGCCAACGGCGGCATCCAGCAGGTTTCCGTCGGCAACCCCGGCTACAACCTCTCGCAGACGATCGTCCTCACCTCGATCGACAACGGCCTCGGCGGCAGCACGCCGTCCAACGGCAACCTGCAATACGGCACGTTCAACAACGAGGTCGTGCGCTATGCCTGGAACCGCAACGACGCCTCGACGACCCGCAAGCAGGAGCGCGTCGAGCTCACGGCCCGGAAGTCGCTGTTCGCGGACAAGTGGTACCAGCTCGAGGACCAGGTGCTCCTCGGCTATTCCGAGATCTCCAACAAGATCGAGGGGGCCAACTGGCAGACCGCGCCCGGCCTCTACAGCTTCAAGGGCCCGCTCGAGCTCACGCCCATCCGCTTCGCCACGCAGGGTGACGGCAGCCCGGCGCCCGGGTTGTTCCAGAATGACCGCAACAACATCAACAAGGGCTGGGACCGGGCGTTCTACCTCAACAACTACCTGAAGTTCGGCAAGCTGGGGGGACTCGGCGACCGCCTGATCCTCATGACCGGTGTCCGCGAGGACAAGGCCAACAACTGGTCCACCGACACGCAGGTCACGATCGCCGGCGTGGCGACGACGACGACCAGCCGCGCGCTGCAGTCGGAGGTCCGCTCCAAGCAGATTGGCGCGATGTTCAAGCTGACGAAGGAGCTGTCCATCTACGCCCTGAAGGCGGATGGCTTCCAGCCGAACTTCGGCGGCCTGCACGAGGCCATGAGCGGCGCGCCCGTCGGGGCCGACACCGCCAAGAGCAAGGAATTCGGCGTCAAGTTCGACTTCTTCGAGGGCAAGGTCTCCGGCACCATCAGCCGCTACAAGATCACGAAGAACGCCTGGATCGCCTCCGGCTTCTCCACGCCCGCGCCGCTGGGCCACCCGCGCTTCGACCCGAGCAAGCCCATCATCTACAACCTCGGCGACGCCAACGGCACGGGCTTCTACAACCCGTTCCCGGGGCAGTTCACGGCCAACGGCCAGACCTACACGCCGAACGCGGCGGAGCAGGCGGCCTGGATTGCGGCCTGCAACGCCGGCGCCGTCACGCTGAAATCGCCGATCAACAATCAACAGTACGATTCCGGCAGCATCTACCTCAACGCCAGCAATCCTGCCGGCGCGGCGTGGTTGGACGCCTTCTTCGCCGCCGCCGCTCCCGGCTGGGCCGGCTGGCCCTACAAGGGCAACGACATCAACGATCCCGGCATCAACAATGCCACGCTCGACGACGCCGCCTTCCAGAACGGCCCGCAGCAGGCCGCGATTCCCGCGATCTCGCAGTCGGAGGGCTGGGACGGCTCCTTCATCTTCACCCCCACGAAGCAGATCCAGATCGTGGCGACCGCCTCCATCGGCACCGAGGTGCAGCTGATCGACAAGGGCAAGTGGATCAAGTATCCCTACCCGCAGGACAAGTGGGCCACCTGGTATTTCCCGAACGGCGGCTTCGGCCTGAAGGGCCAGAAACTCAACGAGGCCTACACGGACCCGACCGACACGTCCACGCGCACCAACACCGGCACCTTCCCGGGTGACGACACGCCCGAGAACCGCTTCTCGATCTTCGCGAACTACAAGTTCGAGGGCACGCTCAAGGGCTGGGTGGCCGGCGTCGGCATGGACTACCAGTCGAAGCGCGCCTACTTCTCCGGCGTCACGCACGGCTCCGGCCAGGTGCAGACCGACGCCGCGGGCCAGGTCATCGTGCTCTACACGCCCAAGCAGTACACGATGAACGCGTTTGTCCGCCGCGACTGGAAGAGCGACCGCTACAAGCAGTCCGTCCAGCTGAACATCGACAACGTCATGAACGATGAGGATCTGTACGGCACGATCTACGCGCCGGGGCTCTCCGCCCGGTTGACGTACACGATCGGCTACTGATCCGCGCCCACCCGTGCGGCAACCATCCAGGCTCAAACGGCTTGTCTAGGGGATCACACGGCGCGCACCGGGACTCAGGCCCGGTGCGCGCCTCCCGGCCCCGCTTTGCCCTTCCGTCATGTGCGCCCGTGCCGCATCGTTCGCCCCAGCCGTGGCTTCCCGCCGCGAGCTGCCAACCATTCCCATCGTGACCAACCCGCCGAGCGAACGACTCTCCTTCAAGGAAAAACTGGCCTACGGCCTGGGCGACACCGCCTCGAATTTCTACTTCCAGTTTTTCAACAGTTTCCTGGTTTTCTACTACACCGATATCTTCGGGCTGCCGTCCGCCCGGGTGGAAAACCTGACGCTCTGGGCGCCCATCGCGGTGGCGGCGCTCAATCCGATCATCGGCCTGCTGGCCGACCGCACCTCGACGCGGTGGGGCAAGTTCCGGCCCTTCCTGCTCTGGGGCGCCATTCCCTACGGGCTGCTCGGCTTCCTGATGTTCACCAATCCGGCGCTCTCGGTGTCCGGCCGGCTGGTGTTCGCCTACGTCACCTACAGCCTCGTGCTTGTCATCTACGCGTTCATCAACACGCCCTATGGCGCGCTGATGGGCGTGATGTCGCCCTCGGCGGAGGACCGCACCTCGCTCTCGTCCTACCGCTTCGCCTGCGCCTTCCTCGGCGCCCTGCTCGTGGGCTGGCTGGTGCCGCACCTGAAGGATTTCCTGACGCCTGCCGGCGGGTCGCCGGCGGACGGCTTCCGCAACACCATGGCGATCTTCGCGGTGCTCTCCGTCGCCATGTTCGTCTACACGTTTGCCAACACGCGCGAGCGCGTCGCGCCGCCGGCGCGGCAGGAATCCTCGCTCAAGGAGGATCTCCGGGTCGTGGGCGCCAACTGGCCGTGGATCGTGCTGTTTGTCGCCGGCTTCCTCAACCTCGCCAACGTCGGCCTGCGCAACGGCGCCGGCATTTACTATTTCAAGTACGTGGTCGGGAACGAGGCAGCCATCGGCAATTTCAATTTCGTCGGTTTCCTCTGCTTCATCCTCGGCGCCCTGGCGACCAAACTCTTCACCAGCCGTTTCCCGCGGAAACCGCTGATGGTGACCTTCACGCTCATCAATGGCGCGGGCATGGTCGCGTGCTACTTTGTCGACCCGCACAACCTGCCGCTGCTCTACGCCTGCCACATCGTCGCGAGCTTCGCCGCGGGGCCGACCCCGGCGATCGTCTGGTCGCTGTACGCCGACACGGCCGACTACGGCGAATGGAAGTTCGGCCGCCGCACCACCGGGCTGATTTTCTCCGCCACGGTGTTCGGCCAGAAGGTCGGCCTCGCCATCGGCAGTTTCCTGATCGCGAAGCTGCTCACCTACTACGGCTTCGTCGCCAACGTCGCGCAGGCCGCCCCCGTGCAGCACGGCATCACGCTGATGTTCGCGATCCTGCCGGGCTGCCTCGGCCTCCTGTCGGGCCTGTCGATCCTGCTCTACGCCATCGACGAGCCGCAGGTGAAGCAAATCGAACGCGACCTCGCCGCGCGCAAGGCCGGCGCCGCGCCAGCCCCAGCATGATTTTCCCGTGGTCATTTTTCTCCTGTCGGGTCGTCGCTTGCGACGACCTCGCCCGCGATGTCCCGAGTTCGCCGCAAGCGACGACCCCGCAGGTTGTTCCGGGGCGAAGCGATCTGACCCCAGGTCGCCTGGCCTCGCCCCGCGCCGAGCAACGCGCTGGGTTCAGTGCGTTCCACCCGGCGATCAAGATGTTTCCGTGTATTCTGTGTGTTCTGCGGTTCCTCACTCCTTCCTTGGCTTTGGCCGCCGAATCCGCGCCCGCTCCCGCCGGTTGGAAGCTGGTTTGGAGCGACGAGTTCGACCGCGACGGCCGGCCCGACCCCGCCAAGTGGACAGCGGACGTCGGCGGCGGGGGCTGGGGCAACAACGAGCTTCAATTCTACACCGCGGCCCGCCCCGAAAACGCCCGGGTCGAAAACGGGCATCTCATCATCGAGGCCCGCCGCGAAAAATGGGAGAACCGCGACTACACCTCGGCGCGGCTCGTCACGAAGGGGCACGGCGACTGGACGTACGGGCGTTTCGAGGTCCGCGCGAAGCTGCCGCTCGGCCGCGGCACCTGGCCGGCGATCTGGATGCTGCCGACGGTGTGGAACCTCGGCAACGGCGGCTGGCCCGACAACGGCGAGATCGATATCATGGAGCACGTGGGGTTCGATCCCGGTGTCATCCACGCATCCACGCACTCGCAGAAGCACCAGTGGAAGATCAAGACCCAACGCACGGCCAAGACGTCCGTGCCCGACGCGGGCACGGCCTTTCACACCTACGCGTTGGAGTGGGACGCCGAGGAAATCCGCATGTTTGTCGACGACCGGCACTATTTCACCTCCCGCAAGGAAGGGGGCGACTGGACGTCCTGGCCCTTTTTCCGGGAATTTCATCTCGTGCTGAACGTCGCGGTCGGCGGCGCCTGGGGCGGCGCACAGGGCGTCGACGACACCATCTGGCCGCGCCGGATGGAAGTGGACTATGTGCGGGTGTATCGGAGGAGCGCGCCGTGAGGGAAATGGCGCCCCACTTCCCGTCTCGCGCTCCGGCAAGGGCCGAGCTTGCCCGGTCCGTTCGCCATCATGGCCCTTGTAGGGGCGCAGACTTGCTGCGCCCAAGCCCGCAGGGCTTCTCCAAAATCAAACCGCCTGATTCTTCGCTGCGCGAAGAATGGGCGCAGCCTTTCGGCAGGCTCAAGGCCCTGAGCTCGTCGAACGGGCACGTCTGCGCCCCTGCCCCGAGATCGAGCGGACGGAGCAAGCTCGTCTCCTGCCGGAAGGAGATCCCGGGAACTTCACGCCCATGAGCACTCTTCTGTCCCCCAAGCTCATCTGGCACGACGAGTTCGACCGGCCGGTCGGCAGCGGGCCCGATCCGGCGCGCTGGACGTTTGATCTCGGCGCCACCGGCTGGGGCAACGAGGAACTCCAGGCCTACACCGACTCGCGGGAAAACTGCGTGATTGTCGACGACCCCGCGGCGACCCATGGCCGCGCGCTGCTGATCCGCGCCATGCGCACGCCGGCCGGAGGCTACACGTCGGCGCGCCTGAACACGCAGGGAAAATTCGCCATCACGCACGGCCGGGTCGAGGCGCGCCTGCAGTTGCCGCGCGGACAGGGGATCTGGCCGGCGTTTTGGATGCTGGGCGACGGCTTCGGACGCGTGCCGTGGCCGGCGTGTGGCGAGATCGACATCATGGAAATGGTCGGCCACCAACCGGGCACGCTCTATGGCACGCTGCACGGGCCGGGCTACTCCGCCGGTGCCGGTCTCACCCGCTCGGTCGAGTTGCCACCCGGCGAAGCCTTTGCGGACACCTACCATGTCTTCGCCGTCGACTGGCGGCCGGGCCGGATTGACTGGCTGCTCGACGGGCGCGTCTATCACTCGCTCACGCCGGCGAGCCTGCCCGCCGGCACGCGCTGGGTTTTCGATGACACGGCTTTCTTCGTCCTGCTGAACCTCGCGGTCGGCGGCAAATGGCCGGGATATCCGGACGCCACGACGCGGTTCCCGCAGGAATACCGGGTCGATTACGTGCGGGTCTACCGGCAGGAGTGAAGCGAAGTGGGTGGGTGGCGAGGTGGAGCGCACTGCTCCCCAGTGCGCTGGTTTGGACGGCAAGCGCGGAACAGGAAAGCGCGTTGGGGAGCAACGCGCTCCACCCTCTGGAATCGTTCTCATAATCGTAATCGTTCTCGTTCTCTCTGGGCGTGGTACGGCGTCCACCGAGAGAACGATTAGGATTCCGACAACGAGAACGAATGGCGGTCAGGAATACCACGTCGATTTGTACGGATGTACTGCTCGGGGCGAGGCCGGACCGGCTGGGTAACGAGGTGGAGCGCACTGCTCCCCAGTGCGCTGGTTTGGGCGGCAAGCGCGGAACAGGAAAGCGCGTTGGAGAGCAACGCGCTCCACCCCTTGGAATCGTTCTCATAATCCTAATCGTTCTCGTTCTCTCCGGGCGTGGTACGGCGTCCACCGAGAGAACGATTAAGATTACGAGAACGAGAACGAATGGCGGTCAGGAATACCGCGTCGATTTGTACGGATGCACTGGACGGGGCGAAGCCGGACCGGCTGGGTGACGAGGTGGAGCGCACTGCCCCCCAGTGCGCTGGTTTGGACGCGTCGTCGAACAAAGCGCGTTGGGGAGCAACGCGCTCCACCCTCTGGAATCGTTCTCATAATCGTAATCGTTCTCGTTCTCTCCGGGCGTGGTACGGCGTCCACCGAGAGAACGATTGGGATTCCGACAACGAGAACGAATGCCGCACACCCAACCCAAAGCAGACTGGCGCGGGGGCATGCGGTATGCTAGCGTTCTGCCATGCGCCAGTTCCTGGCAATTTTGCTCCTTTGCGTTGCAGCCGTGGGCGCCCGGGCTGAGACGGTCAAGCTGCGCGAACAGGGCCGGCTCGAGATCTACCCGGTGGGTGAATGGAAAATCGGGGCGGAGGACGTCGGCGAGATCAAGATCATCATCGCGCCGAAATTCGCGAAGGTTAACGCCATGGCCACGCTCAGCATCACACCCGGCGCGCCCGACGAATACCCGACCGACGCCAAGCTCGCGAAGCAGCTCACCGCGGTCGCGCAGCGGCTGACGGGTACGGGCGAGTTCGTGGAGAAGAAGACGCCCCTGAAAACCATCTATAATTCCCAGGGATTCGGCTGCTATTTCATGCTGACTGACGCAAAGCTGGTCGGAAAGTCCCCGGTTCCCGGCGATTTCAAGAAAGTCTGCCTGGGCATGCTTCGCCTGTCCCCGACCGTGATGGTGAAGATGCAGATCCTCTCCGACGGCGAGGAGACCGAGGCGTTCCAGCAGCTGCTGGGCATGGTCGAAGGCATGGAGCTGAAGGGGCCGTAAGGGATCAATTCGCAGGGGCGCAGTCTTGCTGCGCCCAATCCCGGCATGCCGGGATTCTCTGGTCCGAGCACGTGACGAGGATTCCGCGTTGGGCGCGGAATGGGCGCAGCAAGGGCATGATGCCACACATCGCTGACACTTTAGGTGCCACACATCGCTGACAGTTTTACGGGCATCTATGCCCTGGAAAACTGAAGATCTGGTTGGTGCACGCCGGCGTTTTATTGCAGAGC
>DASZPS010000062.1:0-19188 GCA_035549955.1 Lacunisphaera sp.
AGGAGCCGGCATTCAACCAGCCGAAATTCGGAGATCGAAAACCAGGATCCCGTCACCCGATCTTCACCCGCTCGCTGTAGAAGGCCTCCGCGAGCGCGTAGGTCTTCTTCGCATCGGTCTGCTTCAACGCCTCGGTCGCCAGCGCGCGGGCGTCGGACATTTTCATCATGCGCACCAGGTAGCGCACCGACGGCACCAGCGTGGGCGTCATGCTCAACTCGTCCACGCCCAGGCCGAGCAGCAGCGGGACGTAGATGGCGTCGCCGGCCATTTCGCCACAGACGCTGACCTTGATTCCCCGCGCGTGGCCGGTGTCCACGATTTGCTTCAACGTCCGCAAAACCGCCGGATGGGTCGGATCGTAAAGGTGTGCGATGCGGCTGTTGCCGCGGTCGATCGCCAACAGGTATTGGATGAGGTCGTTCGTGCCGACGCTGAAGAAGTCGCTTTTCTCCGCCAGCAGCTCCCCGGCGAGGGCGGCGCTCGGGATTTCGATCATGGTGCCGACCTTCATTTTTTCGTCGTAGGCTTGGCCGCGCTGCTTCAGTTCGGTCCGCGCCTCGGCCAGCAGGGCGTTCGCCCGGTCCAGTTCCTCCACGCCGCTGATCATCGGGTACATCAGTTCCACCGGGCCGTGGGCACTGGCCCGCAGGATCGCGCGAAGCTGGTTCTTGAACAGCTCGGGATTCTCCAGGCACATCCGGATCGCGCGAAACCCGAGGAACGGATTCGCCTCCGGTCCGATCAGCTCCGGATCGCCCGGCAGCGGCTTGTCCCCGCCCACGTCCAGCGTCCGGATGGTCACGGGCGCGGGCGCCAGCCCCGTCACGATTTCACGGTAGGCCTCGTATTGCTGCTCCTCGGTTGGGACGCGGGAGGAGCTGAGGAAGAGGAACTCGGTGCGATAGAGGCCAACGCCGGAGGCCCGATATTGCTTCACCAGACTGATCTCGTCCGGCTTCTCGACATTGGCGCGAAGCGTCACGGCCACCCCGTCGAGGGTCTCGGTCGGCAGCTCATTGGCCGTCATCAGCTGCGACTCGAACGACTGCTTGGCCTTCTGGATCTTGCCGTAGCGGAAAAGCGTCTGCTCGCTCGGGTTGACGACAATCACGCCGTCATAGCCATCCACCAGGAGCCAGTCGCCGTCCTTGAGCTTCCGGGTCAGGTCATCGGTGCCCACGACCGCCGGGATCTTCATCGAGCGCGCCACGATGACGGCGTGGCTGGTGCGGCTCCCGGCATCCGTCACGATGCCCAGGGCGGCGCTGCGGTCGATGCCGGCGGCTTCGGAAGGCGAGATGTCGTACGCGACGATGATCCGCTTGTCCACCAGCTCGGTCAGGCTGCCCGCGGTCTGGCCCAGCAGGACGTGCAGGACACGCTTGGCCACGTCCTTGATGTCGGCGGCGCGTTCGCGCAGGTACTCGTCATCGATCTCGGCGAAGGCCGAGATATAGCGCTGCGCCACGGCGTTGAAACACGTCTCGATGTTCAGGCCGGTTTTCTGGAAATCGCGGATGGTCTCGCCGATCAGCGCCTGGTCTTCGAGCACCATCTGGTGCGCGTCGAAGATCAACGCCTCCTCCTCGCCGAGGTTTTTCGTCACCTGTTCCTGGATGCGGGCGATTTGCTGGCGGGTGACGATCAGCGCCTGGTCGAACCGCGCGATTTCCGCCACCCGCTTGTCGGGCTCCACCGTGTAGCGGGGCACCTCCAGCTCGCTCTGCAGGTACAAAAACACCTGGCCGTAGGCAATGCCCTTGGAGGCGGCAATGCCTTGGACGGTGAACTCGCTTTTTTGGGGGGTGGTCATGCGCGGCGGCGCCCGGCGATTAACAAACCGCCATGCGAGCCGGTCAATGCGGAACTGGGGAAACGCCGCCCGGCACAGGTGATTGACCACGCTGGCCCCGCCCGGTGCCCATCCGGCCGCTGTTTCAGGCAATCCGGGCCTCTTGGACGAAGGCGCCGGCGCCCCAACATTCGCGGATGCGCGCGACCAGGGGCGCCGCCGCCTGATTGTCACCCAGCAGGGCGTAGCAGGCGCTGCCGCTGCCGCTCATCCGGGCAACCACGCCGAATTCGGTGCGCAATTTTTCACCCAGCGCCGGCAGGGCGAGATACTTCTCGAAGGCCGCCGGTTCCATGTTGTTGAACAGCAGTTCCTCGGCCGGTGCATTGCCGCCCAGCCAGGCGGCGAGCCGGTCCTCGGCATCGGCCGCAGGCAGATAATCCGCTCCGCGCGCAACCATTCGTTGGTACGCCCAGGGCGTGCTGATGCCAAATGTCGGCTTGAAGACGACCACCCGCCGCCCTCGCAGCCGGGCCGCACCCGGCTCCGGCAATCGCTCGATGCGCTCGCCGCGGCCGCGCATCACCGCGGGGGCGTTCGCCAGGAACAAGGCGCAATCCGATCCGAGCGCAGCCGCCGTCGGGCCGAGCTGCACCTCATCCTGCAATCCGCCCGCCAGCCGGTTCAGTGCGCGCAACGCCGCCACGGCGTTGCTGCTGCCGCCGCCGAGCCCCGCACCCATCGGGATCCGCTTCGTCAGCGTGAAATGTGCCCCGCCCTTCCAGCCGGTGGCCGTCGCGAAGGCCTCCGCGGCCCGCAACACGAGGTTCGTCCCGTCCCCCGGCACTTCCGGATCGTCGCACGCCAGCGTGAAAGCCGCCGCCGCCGCTCCCTCAACCGGCGATACCTTCAGGTCGTCGCCAAAATCCAACGGCGCAACCACCGACACCAAATCATGGAATCCATCCGGCCGCCGCCCGGTGACGGCCAGGAACAGGTTGAGCTTGGCGGGGCTGAAAACGGAAATCTCCATGCGACGGCACAAATTTTGCACGATATTGTCGGGACATCCTAGCCAATTTCTCTCTTTGATTAGTGCCCATAAGTGTCCATTAGTGGTTCCCCCCAGATGCCCTGCGACCTGATCCTGGCCCTCGACGTTCCCACGCGCGAAGCCGCCGCACCCATCCTCCGCCAATTGCGCGGCCAGCTCCGCTGGGTGAAGCTCGGCCTTCAGATGTTCACCGCCTATGGGCCGAACTATGTGCGCGAGGTCGCCGGCATGGGCTTCGACGTCTTCCTCGACCTCAAGCTCCACGACATTCCCAACACCGTCGCCAAGGCCGTCGAGTCGCTCGGGCCGCTGCCCATCAAGATGCTCACGCTGCACACGTCCGGGGGCGGCGAAATGATGCGCGCCGCCGCGGCCGCCCAACAGAAGACCAACCCCAATCTCCTGCTGCTCGGCGTCACCGTCCTGACATCCACCGATGCCGCCGGGCTCCGCGAAATCGGCGTCGGCGCCAGCCCGGGCGACCAGGTCGCACGGCTCGGCAAGCTGGCCGTCGATTCCGGCCTGACCGGCCTCGTCTGTTCGCCCCTCGAAGTGGCGCTCCTGCGGAGCGCGCTGCCTGCCTGGACCCAGCTTGTCACCCCCGGCATCCGCCCGGCCCCGCTCCTCGTCAGCCCGCCGGGCATCCCGGCACACATGCTCGAAATCCTGACCAAGGTAATACAGGTGAAAAAGCAGCTGGTTCAGGAATACGGCCGCGAAGCGACGCCGATGGAACTGGCGGAAGTGATGAATCTGCCTTCCGAGCGGGTACAGGAAATCATGAGCCTGGCGCCGCCCTTGATCGAGCAGGTGACGGACGACCAGAAGCGCGTCATGACCCCCGCCGACGCGGCCCGCGCCGGCTCCAGCTACATTGTCGTCGGCCGTCCGATTCTCCAGGCGGCCGACCCGGCAGCCGCCGCGAAAGCCATCCTCGCGGAGCTCGGATCGGTCCACTAATCGTTCTCGTTCTCTTAATCCTTCTCGTTCTCCTCTTACCAAGCCAGAGATTAAGATGACGATTAAGAGAACGAGAACGATCCCAACCTCTCCCCCAAAACGCCCATCATGAGCCGCACCGCCGCCATCCTCCTCGCCGCCGGCAGCAGTCGCCGCATGGCCGGCCTCATTCCCGACAAGATTTTCGCGTCCCTCGCGGGCAAGCCGGTCTTCGCCCACTCCGCCGCGACCTTTGTCCGCAGTGGCGTCGTCGACTTCTTCGTCGTGACCTATCGGGACCAGCAGCAATTGGTCGAGCTTTCCGCCTACGCACCGACCCCGGCCATCTTTGTCCCCGGCGGGGCTGAGCGCCAGGACTCCGTCGCTGCCGCGCTGGCCGAATTGCCCGAGGACATCAGCCACGTCTTCATCCATGATTGCGCCCGGCCGCTGGTGCGGCCCGACCAACTGGCCGCGCTCTACAAGATCGTCCGTCGCGAAAAGGCCGTCGTGCTGGCCCATCGGGTGACCGATACCATCAAGGAACACCGCGGCGAGGGCCGCCTGCGCAACCTCGACCGCCAGCGCCTGTGGGCGATGGAAACCCCCCAGGTCTTCGAGCGAAACCTCATTTGCCGGGCCTACGCGAAAGTCGCGGCGAGGAAACTCGACATCACCGATGACGCCTCGGCCGTCGAACTGCTCAATCATCCCGTCGCCCTGCTCGAAAACCCGTATCCAAATCCGAAGCTGACGACGCCGACCGACCTCCCGTGGCTGGAGTTCCTGCTCAGCCAGAACCTCGGGTCGCGGCCGCCATTTCCGCCGGGTTCGCGGCCGCCGGTCCTGCCCTTCTGAGCGCTGCCGCCAACCCGCCATGTTCCGCATCGGCCACGGTTACGATATTCATCGCACGATCAAGGGCCGGCCGCTTGTGCTCGGCGGCGTGACCTTTGCCGCCGATTTCGGCCTCGACGGCCATTCGGATGCCGACGCCCTCACCCATGCGATCTGCGACGCACTCCTGGGCGCCGCGGGCCTGCCCGACATTGGCCACCAATTCCCCAACACCGATCCCGCGTTCAAAAACGCCGATTCCCAAGTTCTCCTCCAACGCGTCATCGCCGCCCTGCGCGAACGCGGCTGGGTCCCGGTCAACCTCGACGCCACCCTGATTGCGGAGAAACCCAAAATTGCGCCCCGCCTCGCCGAGATGAAGGACGTCCTTGCGCGTTCGTCCGGCCTGCCGGTCGAGGCCATCGGCCTCAAGGCCACCACCAACGAGGGCAGCGACGACATCGGCCGCGGTCTCGCCATCGCCGCCCATGCCGTGGCGTTGATCCGGAAACCGTAACCGCGCTCATTTCCCCGCGTATTGCCGTTGCACCCTCATCACTGTCATCCTGAGCGCAGCGAAGGATCCAAGACGACGGACAGGCGCCAGGACCGGCCTGGATCCTACGCCCGGCTGCGGAGGATGTGTCCCGGGGTTTTGTGCTTTTTGTGCCTTTTGTGGCCGGTTCTGAGTTCCTGCACGAAACGCGAGACCGATGTCGCCCGTGGCACCCGCGAACAGGTGCTGCACCGCGGCCTCGCGGCCGACCTTACCGGCCTCGATCCACACCTCATCAACGGGCTCCCCGAAATCAACGTCGCCTCCGCGCTCTTCGAAGGCTTGGTGGGCGAGCATCCGGAAACGGGGGCGCCGGTGCCAGGCGTGGCCGAGGGTTGGGAGGTTTCGCCGGATGGCCTGACATACACCTTCCACCTGCGGGCGAATGCCAAATGGTCCAACGGCGATGCGGTCACCGCCCGGGACTTCGCCGGCTCCATTCGCCGCGTCCTCACCAAGTCCCTGGGCGCGGACAATGCCGCGATGCTCTTCGTGCTGGCCAATGCCGAATCCTGGTACCAGGGCGGGCTCACCGATTTTTCAGCCGTCGGAGTCGCGGCGGTTGATGACCGAACCCTCCGACTGACCCTCGTCCATCCCGCCCCTTATTTCCTATCCCTGCTGGCCCACCCGATTTGGTACCCGGTCCACCTGCCCACCCTCGAAAAGAACGGCGGCATCACGAATCGCGCCAGCCCCTGGACCAGCGTCGAAACCTTCGTCGGCAACGGGCCTTTCGTGCTGAAGGCCAACCGGCGCAGCCAGGTGATCATCGTCGACAAATCCCCGACCTACTGGGACGCCGCGTCCGTCCGCCTGAATTCCATCCATTTCCATCCGGCGGAGGACCGCGAGAGCGAGGAACGCGCTTTCCGTGCCGGCCAGCTTCATCTCACGGAGGCCCTCCCCGTGGGCAAGGTCGAGAGCTATCGTCGCGATCATGCCGGTGTGCTCCGCATCAGCCCTTTCCTCGACACCTATTTCTACCGGCTGAACACCACCAAGCCAGGCTTGGACAACAAGCTGGTGCGGCGCGCGCTCAGCCTCGCGATCGACCGGCGCGCCATCGCGGAAAAAATCACGCGTGGCGGCCAGCAGCCCGCCCTTTCCTTCACCCCGCCGGGAGTCGGTGGCTACACGCCCCCGGCCACCCTGACCACTGACGTCGCGGCGGCGCGAGCCCTGCTCGCCGAGGCCGGCTATCCCGAAGGCAAGGGCCTGCCGCCACTGGAGATCATGATCAACAACTCGGGCAATCACCGGGTCATCGCCGAGGCCGTGCAGCAGATGTGGCGGCAACTCGGCGTGCAGGTCGAGATCAACAACATGGAGATGGCCTCGATCTTCGCCAAGCGCCGCGCCCTCGACTACTCGGTGCTGCGGTCCGAGTGGGTGGCCGATTTCGCCGACGCGAAGTCGTTCCTCGACGTCTTCCGCGGCGCCTCGAACAACAACCACACCGGCTGGAACAGCCTCGCCTACGACTCCGCCCTTCATGCCGCCGACCGCACCATCGACCCGGCCGCGCGGCTGAAATTGCTGGCCGAAGCCGAAGCCATCCTCCTCGACGACTCGCCCATCATCCCGATCTACCATTTCACGACCGTGCGCCTCGTGCACCCGTCGGTCCGCGGCTGGTATCCGCTCCCGCTCGACCGGCACCCGTACAAGCATGTCTGGCTGGAGCCCTGAGATGACCAGCCACGAAAGGAACCCGAAGAGGGAAATCGGCGGCACAATGAGGTGGAGCGCGTTGCTCCCCAACGCGCTGAGCATGTCCGCTGCGGGCAAAGCGCCCTGGGGAGCAGGTTGCTCCACGTTCGATTGCATGGATCCGGCCAAGCGCAACGCGGAGCAGTTGTTCCGCCGGTCTCTTTTGTGGTTCTTGTGCTTTTTGTGGCCGTTGCTTGGTTCCTGCGTCAGACGAGAACAGGCCTCGAGCTCCACCCAGGTCCTGCGCATCGCCCAACGCAACGAGCCGGCCACCCTCGATCCGCAACTGGCCACGCTGCCGGACGAATTCTTCGTCATTCGCGCGCTGAGTGAGGGCCTAGTGGTACCGAACCCCGCCGGCGGCGTGCCGCTGCCCGGCGTGGCCGAACACTGGGAAGTCTCCGCCGATGGCCTCACCTGGACATTTCAACTCCGGGCCGATGCCCGGTGGTCGAACGGCGATCCGGTGATGGTGCAGGATTTCCTCTACTCCTTCGGCCGGGTCCATGGTCCGGGATTTCCCGCCCCCAAAGTATCGCTTTTTCTTCCCGTGAGCCAGGTCACCGGTCTGTCCGACCGGACCCTGCGGGTCGTCTTGCGGCGGCCCACGCCCGATTTCCTGGCCTTGGTCGCCAGCGGCCCATGGATTCCCATTCATCCCGCAACCATGAAAAAATTCGGGGACGCCTGGACCCGGCCCGGCAATTTCGTCGGCAACGGTCCCTTCACCCTGGTCGAGTGGTTGCCCAACCAGCGAATCTCGGTCCGAAAAAACCCCGCGTACTGGGACGCCAGGTCGGTCAAGCTTGCGGGCATCGACTTCGTGGCCTTCGACAACGGCGACACCGAGGAACGTGCCTTTCGCGCCGGGCAGGTCGACGTGACCATGGGGGTGCCGGCGCCCAAGCTCGATTCATATCGCACGGTGACGCCGCCCGTCCTGCACACCGTGCCGCTGTACGAGACCCGTTACCTGGCCCTCAACACCGCCAAGCCCCCGCTCAACGATGTCCGGGTGCGCCGCGCCCTCAGCCTGGCCCTCGACCGCAGACGCCTGGCCGACAAGGTCCTCAAGGGCGGCCAGCAGCCGGCCCTGTCGTTCGTGCCCCCCGGCTTGGGCGACCATCGACCCGGCCTGGCTCTTGCCGAGAACAGCGCCGAGGCGCGCCGGCTCCTGGCCGAAGCGGGATTTCCAGACGGAAAGAACTTTCCCAAGCTCGAGCTGTCCACCTGGGGTGCAAGCACCGCGGTCCTCGAGGCCATCCAGCAACGGTGGCGCGTTGAACTCGGCGTGGACGTGTCATTGCTCCAGCGCGAGGCGCGCACCCACCTCGCCGCGCTCGCCGCCGGCGATTTCGACCTCGGGTTCGCCACCGCCATCCCGGACTACGACAGCGCCATCGACCTGCTCAACCGCCTCGTCACGGGGCAGCCCGAGAATTATCCCCACTGGTCGAACGCGAGATACGACCAGTTGGTGGACCGCGGCGGCCTCCAGGACGCGGAAAAACTGCTGCTCGACGAAATGCCCGTGATTCCGCTCTACTTCAACGCCAAGAACTTCCTGCTGCGCCCGGCCGTCCAGGGCTGGCGCGAGGACGCCCTCTGGACCCGCTACTACAAGCACGTTTCCCTCCATGAATAAAATCCCGCTGTCCACGCTGCTCGCCTGTTTCGCTGCCCTGCCCGCCGCCGTCCTCGCGAAGGACGACGGCGACGTGATCACCTCCGCGGGCATCCTCGAAAAAACCAAGGTCCTTTCCTCCGACGAATTCGAGGGCCGCGCCCCCGGATCGCCGGGCGAGGAGAAAACCGTCGCCTACCTCGTCAGCGAGATGCAGAAGCTCGGCCTCAAGCCGGGGAATCCCGACGGCACGTACGTCCAAAATGCCCCGCTGGTGGGCATCACCTCGACGCCGAAGCTCAGCTTCTCCTTCGACGGCAAGACCCTGCCCCTGGAGAACATCAACGACTTTGTGGGCGTCTCGACCCATGTCGTACCGGAGGTTTCCGGCAAGGACACTGAGGTGGTTTTTGTCGGCTATGGCGTCGTCGCGCCGGAATACGGCTGGGACGACTACAAGGGCGTCGATGTGAAGGGCAAAACCGTGGTCATGCTCGTCAACGATCCGCCGGTGAAAAAGGCCGACGGCTCCCTCGACGACGCCATGTTCAAGGGCAAGGCCATGACCTACTACGGCCGCTGGACCTACAAGTATGAGATCGCCGCGACCAAGGGAGCCGCCGCCTGCCTCGTGGTCCATGAGACCGGCCCGGCCGGGTATCCGTTCGCAGTCCTCATCGGCAGCCGGTCGCGGGAAAATTTCGAGATCAGCTCGACCGACGGCAACAAAACCGACGTGCCTTTCGCCGGCTGGCTGACCGTCGACGCGGCGAAGAAGTTGTTTGCCACCGCCGGCAAGGACTTCGACGCCGCCAAGGCGGCCGCGGTGAGCAAGGATTTCAAGCCTGTCGTCCTGGGGGCCAAAGCCTCCTTCGACATCAAGCAGCAACTCCGCAATGTCGCGTCGCGCAACGTGCTCGGCCTCCTGCCCGGGTCCGACCCCAAGCTCAAGAACGAGTACGTCATCTACACCGCGCACTGGGACCACCTCGGCAAGGACGACCGCCTGCCGGGCGACAAGATCTACAATGGCGCAGCCGACAACGCCGCCGGCGTCGCGACCATGTTGGAAATCGCCAAGGCCTATGCCCAAGGCGCCCGGCCGAAGCGCAGCATCATCTTCCTCGCCGTCACTGCGGAAGAAAAAGGCCTGCTCGGGTCCGAATACTACGCCACCAACCCGCTTTACCCGCTCGAGAAAACCGTCGCCGCCCTCAACATCGACGGGGCCAACCAATTTGGACCCACGAGCGACATCACGGTGGTCGGCTATGGCGCCTCGACGATCGACGACATCGCCGCCGCGGTCGCGGCCGGCCAGGGCCGCACCACCGAGCCCGAGCCGCACCCGGAACGCGGCTACTATTACCGCAGCGACCACTTCGAATTCGCCAAGGTCGGCGTGCCCGCATTCTACGTCGATCCCGGCCAGAAATACATCGGCCAGCCCGCGGATTTTGCCGAGAAGGTCGTCGCCGACTACATCTCCAACCGGTACCACAACGTCGGCGACGAGGTGCAGCCCGACTGGACGTTCGAAGGCGCCGCGCTGGATGCCAAGTTCCTCTTCGAGATCGGCCGGCGCATCGCAAACGGCGACCAGTGGCCCGAATGGCGCCCCGGCAACGAGTTCAAGGCCAAACGCGACGCAATGCTGAGGAAATAGCTACAGATGGTGGTCGCCGGTTTCCATACCGGCGACAAGGCGTCGATCTGGAAATCGACGCCCAACTGACGCGAGTTTTTCCGTCTGGCCTCTGACCTCCGTCATCTGTCATCTGGGCGGCAACTGCCGCCATGCTCCGCTTCGTCGTCCGACGCCTGCTCCAGACCATCCCGGTCCTCTTCGTCGTCATCACGGCGACGTTCTTTTTGGTGCGGTTCGTGCCCGGCGGGCCGTTCACCTCGGAAAAAGCCATCCCCCCCGAGATCCTGAAAAACCTCGAGGCGCACTACGGCCTCGATCAGCCGCTCTGGCGCCAGTATCTCACTTACCTGGGCAGCGTCGTCCGGGGCGATCTCGGGCCATCGTTCAAATACCCCAACCGCACCGTCAACGAAATCGTCGGCACCAAGCTGCCGGTGTCGCTCGAGCTCGGCGGCCTGGCCTTGTTGACGGCGCTCGTCATCGGCCTGCCCCTCGGCGTCATCGCCGCCGCCCGCCACAACACGTGGCTGGACTACCTTTGCAGTACCGTCGGCGTGGCGGGCATCTGCGTGCCGACCTTCGTGTCGGGTCCCCTGCTGGCCCTCACCTTCGGCATCCACTTTCACCTGCTCAATGTCTCCGGCTGGAACGAGCCGGGGGACCGCATTCTCCCCAGCCTGGCCATCGGGCTGTTCTATGCCGCCTCGGTGATGCGCCTGACGCGAACCGGCATGTTGGAGATGCTGAGCGAGGATTTCATCCGCACCGCCCGCGCCAAGGGAGCGTCGGAACGGCGGGTCATCCTCCGCCACGCCCTGCGGGGGGGCGTGCTGCCGGTGGTGACCTATCTCGGGCCGGCAACCGCCCGCATCCTGACCGGCGCCTTTGCCATCGAGGTTATTTTCCAGATCCCGGGCCTCGGCCGGGAGTTCGTCAACAGCGCCTTCAACCGCGACTACACCCTGATCATCGGCACGGTGATAGTTTACGCCGTGCTGCTCATCCTGATGAACATCGTGGTGGATGTGGTGCAGGTCCTCCTGAACCCGCGGCTGAAATTCGAATGAGCCGCCCCTCCTCCCCCTCCAGCGAAGTCGTGCGCGGCTCATCCCTGGCCCGCGACGCGTGGCATCGCCTGCTCAAGAACCGGCTGGCGGTGTTTGGCGGCATCATGCTCATCGGCCTGGTCGCCATCTGCGTCATCGGGCCCTGGCTGAGTTCCTACAGTTACGAACAACAGGACCTGGACATGACCTTCGCCCCGCCGGGCGCGGCCCACTGGCTGGGCACGGACCAGCTGGGCCGCGACCTGCTGGTCCGGATGTTGCACGGTGGACGCATTTCCATCGGCGTCGGCCTGTGCGCCACCGGGGTCGCGCTGACCATCGGCGTGGTCTACGGCGCCGTCGCCGGCTACTTCGGGCGCAGGCTCGACGCGGTGATGATGCGGGTCGTGGACATCATCGACACGCTGCCGTTCACGATCTTCGTGATCCTGCTGATGGTCTTTTTCGGCCGGAACATCATCCTGATGTTTGTCGCCATCGGCGCCGTGGAATGGCTGACGATGGCGCGGATAGTCCGCGGCCAGGTCATGGCCCTGAAGAAAATGGAGTTCATCGAGGCCGCCCGCTCGCTGGGCTACAGCGACGCCCGCATCATCTTCCACCACCTGCTGCCCAACACCCTCGGCCCGGTCATCGTGTACACGACCCTGACGATCCCGGCGGTCATGCTGCTTGAGGCCCTCCTCAGCTTCCTTGGCCTCGGCGTCCAGCCGCCGATGAGCTCGTGGGGAACGCTCATCAAGGACGGCGCGGAGAAAATGGAGGAATACTGGTGGCTCCTCGTCTTCCCCGGCGCCCTGTTTTCCCTCACGTTGTTTTCGCTCAATTTCCTCGGTGACGGCCTGCGCGACGCGCTGGACGTGCGGGCGGCGAAGGACTGAACGCCCCCCATGTGGGGTCGCCGCTCGCGGCGACCTCGCGCGCGAGGTCGGACCAAGGTCCGACCCTACCACAGGACGGCAAGGCAACTTTTCCGTCTGGCCTCTGTCCCCTCTACGCTGTCTTCTGTCCTTCGTCCTCCGCCGCCTGATGCTCCGCCGCTTCCGCCCCTATTTTCCTTATCTGCGCGAGCACCGTTCCATGCTGCTGTTCGCCATGCTTTGCGGCGTGATCGCGGGCGTGGCGACGGGTGCGGGCCTGCCGCTGATGGTGTCGAAGGTGTTCCCCGTCGTCTTCGGGGAAAACGCCGTCCCGCTCACTAAATGGCACCTCGCCGCCGTCGTGCTCTGGCTGCCCGTGGTCTTCACGATCCGGGGCGTCGCCGGTTATCTCAACTCCTACCTCATCCAACTGGCCGGCACGCGCGTGCTGGAATCCATCCGGCGCGACTACTTCCGCAAGCTCCAGCTCCTGCCGCTGTCGTTCTTCGGCCGCCACTCCTCCGGTGATCTGATCTCGCGCGGGCTGGCCGACACCAACCAGCTCCAGGTCACGCTGACCAGCGTCGCCAATGAAATCGTGAAGAGCCCGGTCACGCTGGTCGCCAGCATCGCCGTGGTGGCGTACAAGGCCTACACGATCGAGGGCTTCACGCTGGTGCTCGTCTGCCTCGGCGCGGTGCCGCTCACCGTCCTGCCCGTCCGCCACATCGGCAAGAAGCTTGCCCGCCGCTCGGGAGGAATCCAAAGGGAACTCGGCGCCGTCACCAGCCACTTCAACGAGAACCTCGCCGCCGCCCGCGAGATCCGGGCCTTCGGGCTGGAGAACCGCGAGACCGAGCGCTTCGCCCTCGTCACCCGCGCCCTGATCACCGCGCAGATGAAATTCGTGAAATGGGAGAAAGCCCTCGCCCCGCTGATCGAGATCATCTCGGCCGCCGGCATCGCGCTCACGCTCCTCTACGCCTACAAGATTCGCCTCGACCAGACCACCTTCGTCGCGCTCATCACCGCGCTCTACGCCGCGTACGACCCGGTCAAGCGCCTGGGCGCATTGAACAATGAAACCAAGCGCGGCCTCGGCGCCCTCGAGCGGCTCGAGGCGGTGTTCAACGAACCGCTCACCATCCAGGACCCGCCCAACCCCGCGACCGTCGCCCGCCTGCGCGGAAACATCGCCTTCGAGGGCGTGACCTTCGCCTACCGCGATGCCCCCGCCCTGGCCGACATCAACGTCTCGCTGCCCGCCGGCACGGTGTGCGCCCTCGTCGGCCCGAGCGGCGCGGGCAAGAGCACCTTTGCCAACCTCGTGCCGCGCTTCTACGAGGCCGGCGCCGGCCGGGTCACGATCGACGGCATCGGCGTGCGCGACATGCGGCTCGCCGACCTGCGCCGCAACATCGCGCTGGTTTCGCAGGAACCCGTGCTCTTCAACGACACGGTCTATAACAATCTCCTGCTCGGCCGCGAGAATGCCGCCCGCGACGAGATCATGGCGGCCGCGGTGGACGCCCACGCCGACGAGTTCATCCGGCAGTTGCCCCAAGGCTACGACACCGTCGTCGGCGAGCGCGGCTCGCTCCTCTCCGGCGGGCAGAAGCAGCGCATCGCCATCGCGCGCGCCTTCCTGCGCCAGGCGCCCATCCTCATCCTCGATGAGGCCACGAGCGCCCTGGACTCGGAAAGCGAAGCCGCGGTGCAGGATGCCCTGCGCAAGCTCGTCGTGGGCAAGACCGTGTTGATCATCGCCCACCGCTTCAGCACGATCCGCGACGCCTCGATGATCCTCGTCTTCGACCAGGGCCGTATCGTGGCGCAGGGAGATCATGCCGCGCTTTATTCCAGCAACGCCCTGTATAAGTCGCTTTACGACCGGCAGAATACCGGGTCCTGAGCCCAAGGCGATTGGCCACAGAATGCACAAAGGCGTACAACAATCCGGCTCTGATGCACGCCAACCGTGGCCCACAAATCCACCGTATTGTGCCTTCTGTGCCTTTTGTGGCAAATGATTGAACCATGACCGCCGAACCCAAGGAATTTTCCCGCGCGGTGGAGAACCTCATCGCGGAATTCCGCCAGGTCCCGGCGGACGACGCGCGTTCCAAGCGCCGCAAGACGACGGAAGTCGGGGCGTTGATCGACGAGTTGCTGGTCAAGTACCGCATCAGCCATGATTCCGTCGAACACTGTATCCGCGAGAAATGGCCGGAACTGGTCGGCTTGGCCAACGCCACCTACTCCCATCCCTTGGCCGTCGAACGGAATTTGCTCGTCGTGCTCGTTTCCCACAGTGTCGTCCGCAACGAGCTCTTCCTTCATCGCGAAGCCATCGTGGCCAAGCTCCGCCAACTCCCCGGCTGCGCCGCCATCAAGGGCCTGGCCCTTCGTTCGAACTAAACCACCGTCCAGGAATTGCCATGGGCATGGTTGCCGTCCTCCGCCGCGTTGATGATCACACCATCGCGCTTCTCCTCGAACACCCCCGTCTGATCCATCGCGTGCTGTCCGACCAGGATGAAGGCGAAGAGGCTCCCACCCCCGCCCCGGGCTTCTTTGCCCGGCTGCTGGGACGCGCCGCCCCTGCGTCCCTGCCGCCGATCACCGTGGAGCGCGAGGCCGGTGACACGATCGATTTGGACAAGGCCTGGAACGCAATCCACTTCATGCTCACCAACTCGGCCGACGATACCGACCACCCGCTCGGTTTTCTCTTCAGCGGGGGCGAAGTGATCGACGAGGAGGTCGGATATGGTCCCGCGCGGGCGTTCAGTGCCGCCCAAACGCAGGAAATTGCCCGTTTGGTTGCTGAGATCTCCCGTGAGGATTTCCTCGGGCGCTACGATGCGCCTGCCATGTTCCGCGCGAAGGTCTACCCGGATGCGCTATGGGCTCCCGATCGCGTCAACGACGACCTGGCCGACTATGTGGTCGGCAATTTTGATTTCCTGAAGCAGTTCTTGAGCGCAGCTGCAGCGGCCAAGCAGGGTTTCCTCGTGTTCCTGAGCTGAATCGTGCGCCAGGATGTCCCATATCAATCCCTGCAAGATTACACTTGCACGGTGGGCGGCCGATTTGGTTAATGGCCTCTTACGTTAGTTGAATCCCGCTGGTCGCGGGGTTCGACCACGGTCAGTCCGGGCAACCGGACCCCTAACGGTGTCGCCGGCCCTCCACAAGCGGGTGACACGGGTGAAAGCCCTCCAACGACCGCGCCATCAACCACATAAACCATGTCACAACCCGCAAAATCAGAAGTTATCGCCCAGTATAAAACCCACGAGAAGGACACCGGCTCCAGCGACGTCCAGATCGCGCTGCTCACCGCCCGGATCAATCACCTGACCGAGCACCTGCGCACGCATCGCAAGGACTTCCATAGCCGCCGCGGCCTTCTCCAGATGGCCAGCCGCCGTCGCAAGCTCCTTGATTACGTCAAGAGCGAGGACCTGGCCAAGTACAACGACCTGCTGCAGAAGCTCAACCTGCGCAAGTAACCCGTCTCCCAAAGGCGGCCCACCGACGGGCCGCCTTTTGTTCATCCTCCGAGAAACAGGACCCCAGGGACATTTCCGCTTACTTCTTCCGATCAGAAATTGTAGGAGGGGCTTTACGCCCCGACCTGTCGCGACGTAAAGCCGCTCCTACAACAGACCACGGAAGCCGTAATCCGAAATTTCCCGGGTGCTGATTCAAAGGGGACCGAGACGGAAAAATCCGAACCCCCGCGCTCCGGCACCGGCAATCCGGCCGGCCGTGGCGCACCAGTTAGAAACCAGAAAATGAATCAGAAACACAATGTCACGGTGCCCGGCTTGGGCATCACGTTCTCCACCGGCACCTACGCCTCCCTCGCCAACGGCGCGGTCAACGTCAATGTCGGCGAAACCAACGTCTTCGTCACCGCCTGCGTCGCGCAGACCATGAAGCCCGGCCAGGACTTCTTCCCGCTCACGGTCGATTACCGCGACAAGTACGCCGCGGCCGGCCGGTTCCCCGGCGGCTATTTCAAGCGCGAAGGCCGTCCCTCCGAGAAGGAAATCCTCACCTCCCGCCTGTGCGACCGCCCCTGCCGCCCGCTCTTCCCCGAAGGCTTCCTCAACGAGGTGCAGATCATCGGCCAGCTCCTGTCGGCCGACCAGCTCAACGACTCGGACATCCCGATGGTCAACGGCGCCAGCGCCGCGCTCGCCATCTCGGACATTCCGTGGGCCGGACCGATCGCCGCCGTCCGCGTCGGCCTGATCGACGGCCAGTACGTCGCAAACCCAAACCTCGACCAGATGCAGTCCTCGGCGCTCGACCTGATCTACGTCGGCACGAAGAAGGACATGCTCATGATCGAGGGCTCGGCCGACCAGCTGCCCGAGGAGGAGTTCATCAAGGCGCTCGAGTTCGGCCACCAGGCCATCCAGCCCATCATCGCCGCCATCGAGGAACTCGTCGCCAAGTGCGGCAAGCCGAAGGCCACGTTCGCGCTCTCCGGCGCCACGCCCGAGGCCCGCGCCATCATTGAACACACCGTCCCCGCCGAGCGCATCGCCGAGGCGATCTTCGGCAAGGAAAAGGCCGCCCGCAGCCTCGCCGTGAAGATGCTGAAGGAAGAAGCCAAGGTCGCCCTCACCGCCAAACTCGGCGAAGGCAAGTTCACCGATGTCGACCTGAACGTCGTGTTCGAAGACCTGCAATACAAGGCCTACCGCAAGACCGTCCTCGAGAAGGGCGTGCGGGCCGACGGCCGCGGTCAGACCAACCTCCGCCCGCTCAGCGCCGGCGTCGGCGTCCTTCCCCGCGTGCACGGTTCCGCGACTTTCCAGCGCGGCGACACCCAGAACATCGCCATCACCACCCTCGGGCCGACCAAGGAAGCCCAGGAAATGGACGGCCTAACCGGCGGCGCGACCTCCAAGTCGTTCATCCTCCATTACAACTTCCCGCCGTTCTCCGTCGGCGAAACCGGCCGCTTCACCGGCCCGGGCCGCCGCGAAATCGGCCACGGCGCGCTGGCCGAGCGTTCGCTCGTCCCGGTGCTCCCGCCCGAGGACGTCTTCCCCTACTCGATCCGCGTCGTGTCCGAGATCATGGCCTCCAACGGCTCGACCTCGATGGCCTCGATCTGCGGCGGCTGCCTCGCCCTCATGGACGCCGGCGTGCCGATCATCGCCCCCGTCGCTGGCATTTCCTGCGGTCTCATGACCCAAAACGCCGCCGATGGCTCCATCGAGAAGTGGGTCACGATCACCGACATCCTCGGGGAAGAGGATCATTTCGGCGACATGGACTTCAAGATCGCCGGCACCACCAAGGGCATCACCGGCTTCCAGCTCGACCTCAAGATCAACGGCCTGCCCTTCGAAATCGCCAAGGCCGCCATCATGCAGTGCCGCGAGGCCCGCATCGAGATCCTCAAGGTCATGCTGGCCTCGCTGCCGGCTCCCCGCAAGGATCTCAGCAAGTACGCGCCCCGCATCCAGACGATCCAGATCGATCCCGAGAAGATCGGCCTGCTCATCGGGCCCGGGGGCAAGACCATCCGCCGCATCGTCGAGACGACCGGCGCGCAGATCGACATCGCCGACGACGACTCTGGCAAGGTCTTCATCTACTCGAACAATGCCGACGCGATGAACCGCGCCGTGCAGGAAATCGACGCCCTTTGCGGCGGCGGGTCCCAGATCGAGATCGGCAAGATCTACACCGGCCGCGTCACCGGCACCAAGGAATTTGGCGCCTTCGTCGAGTGCCTGCCGGGCAAGGAAGGCCTCGTGCACATCTCCGAGCTCGCGGACTTCCGCGTGCGCCGCACTGAGGACGTCGTCAAGGTCGGCGACTCCATCACGGTGAAGTGCGTCGGCATCGACGAGCGTTCCGGCAAGGTCCGTCTCAGCCGCCGGGCCGCGATGAAGGAACTCGAGGGCCAGAAGCCGGGCGGCGAAGCCGCCCCCGCCCCGGCCGCCGAGGCTCCCGCCGCCCAATAAGGTGGACCGCGCTGACCGCAGCGCGCTTTCTCCCCCAAGCCGCGACGCAAGTCGCGGCTTTTTTTGCTTTTGGCCCGATTCCCGGGCTGCCGCCACCCTGTCATCGACGGAATCCGCCTTGCGCCCTTCCGGCCGCGGGAAAACTATAGTGATCCATGGCTCCCGCCGCTCCCATCGCCCCCACCGCCCATAAGAAGGGCCTGCGTACCATCGCCCTGTTCGAGGCGCTAAAGGGTGCCATTGTCCTCGTCGCCGGATTCGGCCTGCTCAGCTTCCTGGGCCGCGACGCCGACGAGTTCGCCGAGCGGCTCGTGAACCGGTTGCACCTCAACCCGGCCAGTCATTACCCGCAGATCTTCATCCAGGCGATGGGTGACCTGACCAACACGCGGCTCTGGCTGATCGCCGGATTTGCCGCGTTCTATGCCGCGGTGCGCTTTGCGGAGGCCTACGGGCTCTGGTATGGCCGGCGCTGGGCGGAATGGTTCGCCGCCCTCAGCGGCGCGATCTACATTCCGGTGGAAATCTACGAACTCATCCACCGGGTGACGTGGCTGCGGATCACCGCCCTCGTGATCAACGTGGTCGTCGTCGGTTACATGGCGTGGCTGCTCACCGAATCCCGCCGCACCCACACCGCGACTCCCGGCCAGTCCTGATCGCACGGTTCAGCAGCAACACGCGAGAAGGCCCAGTTGCCGCCAATTCGCGGTTGGCGCCGCGGCTGTTAGAGCGGTTTCAAAAATGTCGTAGCCGGCAATGCCTGGACAAAAACAAATCCCCCGCCTCCGTCATCCGGTAGTGGGTCCATTTGGTTCTTTCGCGGTGATTTGAATGTAGGGTCGGCGCTTGCGCCGACCTCCCCCTTGATCCTTCGCCCGCGGCCGCGGGATCAGGATGACGGTGGAGAGAATGGGGTGTGGGCACTTGGAACGGCTATAGTTCATTTTGAACCGCTCTAGCCGCAATATTTCACACTTGGAAACAACCAACACACCCCACCCTGTCGGGCACCCCTCTCCTAGAGGGGACTTCGGCTGCGCAGGCTTGGATTCCCCTCTAGGAGAGGGGTGGCGCGCAGCGCCGGGGTGTGTCGGTC
>DASZPS010000063.1:0-23906 GCA_035549955.1 Lacunisphaera sp.
GCAGATAGCCCTCAACTGGGTGCTGCAGCGGCCGAGCGTCTCGACCGTGATCATCGGCGCCCGCGACGAGGTCCAGTTGCGGGCGAACATCGCCGCAGCCGGATGGAAGCTCAGCGCGGACCAGATGAGCCGGCTCGACGCTGCCAGCGCGAAGCAAATGACTTATCCGTACTGGCACCAGGCGGGATTCGCGGAACGCAATCCGTTCCCGGTGTGATGATTTGAACCGCAGAGACACTGAAGCGCAGAGAAAGGCAGGTTCAGTCTTAGCCCAACTATTCAGCAGAAGGTGGAGCGACCTGCTCCCCAGGGCGCTTGCTCGGAGCGGCTGCGCCGCAACGCGCTGAGGTCAGCGCGTTGTGGTGGTCGGCGATTTCCATATCGCCGACAAGGACTCACGAGGTGCCGCCGCCCACCTCCTCTTAGCTAACAGCGGCGCTGTAGCCGGCCTCGCTGAGGCCGGTCCGGGGTCACCGACCCCGGCTACAACTACACCGTTTCTTCCTGACCGGAGTAAAACGTATTTTTGCGGCTGGGGGCTGAATAGTTCTGGCTGAGGGTCTCTGTGCCTTTGTGGTGAACGATCAGGTCGGTGGGTAGTCGGTGAGGTGGTACGTCCTGACCTCAGGGTGTTTTCTCCAAGGCAGGGGGCCAGGTCAGCCCGCTCCACCTCGCCGAGACGGTTTGCATTTTTTGGGGCTCGTGGCGATGATGGCCCCATGAAAATCGGCATCATTGGCTCGGGGGTGGTGGCGCAGACGTTGGGTTCCGGGTTCCTGAAACATGGTCACGACGTCATGCTGGGCACGCGCGAGGCCGCCAAGCTGGCGGAGTGGAGCAAGGCGAACCCCGGCGGTAAGGTCGGCAGTTTCGCCGACACCGCCAAGTCAGCCGAAGTGGTGGTTCTCGCCGTGAAGGGTGGGGTGGCGGCTGTCGCCCTGCGCAGCGCGGGTGCCGCCAACCTGGCGGGCAAGGTGGTCATCGATGCCGCCAACCCGATTGCGGACGAAGCCCCGGTCAATGGCATGTTGAAATTCACGACCGACCTGAACGGATCGCTGATGGAACAACTGCAAACGGAGTTTCCCCAGGCGCGGTTCGTGAAGGCCTTCAATTCCGTGGGCGCCCCGCGCATGGTGAACCCGCAGTACAAGGAGGGCCGGCCCACCATGTTCATCTGCGGCAATGACGAAGCGGCCAAGCGGACCGTCGGTCAGATCCTCGACCAGTTTGGCTGGGAAACCGCCGACATGGGCGGGGCGTCCGCCGCGCGCGCCATCGAACCGCTTTGCATCCTCTGGTGCATCCCCGGGTTCCTGCGGAACGAGTGGACGCATGCCTTCAAGTTGTTGAAGTAACGCCGGGCGGCTGTCAGTCGCAGCGCAGCGCCTCGGCGGGCTCGACGCGGATGGCCCGCCGCGCCGGCAGCACGCTCGCCAGCAGGCCGGTGAGGCCCAGCCCGGCCGCCACCAGCAGAAAGGTCAGCGGATCCGTCGCGGACACCCCGAAAAGCGAGCCGGCGACCGTAGCCGGCAGCAAGCGGGCCAGAATCAGGGACAACGCCAGCCCCAGCCCGAGGCCGAGGAGCACCACGGCCATCGATTGCCAGATCACCAGCCTGAAGATGGCCGCGGTTTCGGCGCCGAGTGCGAGGCGGACGCCGATCTCGCGCGTGCGTTGCGAAACCCAGTAGGAAATCACGCCATAGATGCCGAGTGCGGCGAGTACGAGGGAGACGGCGGCGAATCCACCGAGGAGCAGGAGATTGAAGCGGCGGGGCGCCACCGACCCGGCCAACAGGTCGGCCATCGGCTTGACGGAAGTCACGGGCACGTCCTTGTCGAGCGCCGCCACGGCCTGGCGCAGCCCGGCCGCAACGCCCGCGGGATCGCCCTCCGTTCGGATCACCACGGCCATGCTGCCGATGGCCGCGTTCATGGTTCCCTCGGGAATCTGCGGGTAGTGGTAGTAAACCTCTAGGTCGGGGGCGGAGTCGAAGCCGCCGAAGCGAATATCACCCACCACGCCGATCACGACGCAGCTCGCGGGCATCGGCCCGCCGGTGGTGATGACTTGCCCGATGGGATCCTGCCCGGGCCAGGCCTGGCGGGCGGCTGTTTCGTTGATGATGGCCACGCCGGGAGCCGTGGCGTTGTCATGGTCGCTGAAGAATCGCCCCGCCTTCAGCGGTATACCCATGACCGTGAAATAGTCGGGGCTGGCGACGCGGTAGCGGTAGGTGAAGGCGTTGTTCTGCGCCTCGGCCGGGCGCGCGGCGACGGTAAAACCATAACGCGGGTCGGTCCCGCTCAAGGGGAGGTCGCGGATGACGGCCGCCGCCGCGACCCCGGGTTCGCGGCCGAGTTGGGCCACCAGCTCGTGGTAGAACGTGAGCTTCCTCGCCGCCGGATAGGACTTCGCGGGCAGCGTGACGCGGGCCGAAAGCACGTGTTGGGATTCGAAACCGGGCGGCACTTCGAGCAGCCGGCGGAAGCTTTTCAGCATGAGCCCGGCGCCGATGAGGAGGACGAAAACCAGGGTGACCTCGGCGATAACCAGCAACTGGCGCAGGCCATTGAGGCGCGGGTCGACCGAGGCGCCCCGCCCGGCGTCCTTGAGCCCCGTGTTGAGGTCAGCCCGTGCCGCATGCATGGCGGGCGCGAGCCCAAACAGCAGGCCGGTCGCAAGCGACAGCAGGAGGGTGAAGCCGAGGATGCGGCCGTCGAGCTGGGCTTCAGCCAGGCGCGGAATGCCGGCCGGCGCGACGGCCACCAGCACGCGGATGCCGCCGGACGCCAGGGCCAGCCCGAGCACGCCGCCCAGCAACGACAGCAGCGTGCTCTCGGTCAGCAACTGGCGGACGATGCGCGTGCGACTGGCGCCGAGCGCGGCCCGGATGGTGAATTCGCGGGACCGGGCCGTGGCGCGGACCAGCAGCAGGCTGGCGAGATTGGCGCAGGCAATGAGCAACACGCCGGCGACTGCGGCCACCAGGACCAGCAGGGCGGGTCGCAACTGTCCGACCTGGTTTTCGCGGAGCGTGGTAACGGCGCTCGCGAGCCCCTGGTTTTCATTGGGATGATCCCGGGCCAGTTGGGCGGCGAGGACGGACATTTCGCCCCGGGCCTCCTCGAGGGTTACGCCCGGTTTCAATCGGGCGATGGCCCGCAGGTAGTGGGTCGTGCGGTCGCCGCGCGCGCCGGGATTGTCGGGAATCGTGAGTGGCGTCCAGAGTTCGGTGGCGGAGGCGAATTGCTGGCCCGGTGGCATTTCGGCCCCGCTGGGAAACTCGAAGCCGGGCGGCATGATCCCGACCACCTCGTAGTCCTCATCATTGAGCCGGATCATGCGTCCCACGATGGCCGGGTCGCCGTTATGGTAGCGCTGCCACAGGCGGTAACCAAGCACGGCGACGTGGTTGCGCGCCGGCAGTTCGTCTTCAACGCGCAGCGCCCGGCCGAGCAGGGGCGCGGTGCCGAGGGTTGCGAAGAAATCGGCCGATGCCCGCGTGCCCTGCACGCGCTCCGGCCCGGCGCCGCCGGTCAGGTTGAACGAGGTGTTCGACGCGGCCACGTACGTGCCCAAGGGCGCGAAGACGTGGTTGCGCTCCTTGATGTCCATGATGTTGGCGTAGGCCACGCCGAAGCGCGCGATGCCGGATTGCGGGAACGAGTCCCAAATCGTCACGACGCGCTCGGGGTCGTGGTAAGGGAGCGGCCGCAGGAGGATGGCATTGAACGCGGTGAAGATGATCGTGTTGGCGCCGATGCCGAGGGCCAGCGCCGCGGTGGCGACCGCGGTGAATCCCGGGTTATTCCAGAGCACGCGCCAGGCGAGGCGAATGTCCGCCGCGAAGGAATTCATGCGCGTGCTTTGGCCCGGGATCGGCGTCGCGGCAATCCCATTGCGACGAGCGGCGAATTGGCGGGATGGGGAAAGTGGCGGCGAGGTGGACCTCGCGGTGCCCTCCACACACCCCGGCGCTGCGCACCACCCCTCTCATAGAGGGGAATCCAATCCCGCGCAGCCGAAGTCCCCTCCATAAAGCCGGAATGATGCGTTTGGAGGTGGAGCGACTTGACCCCAAGGCGCTGGCTCGAAGCGGCTTCGCCGCAACGCGCTGGGGTCAGCGTGATTTGTACGCCAGGCGTCCTGAGATAAAGTCGCTCCCCGGGGTCAGCGACCCCGGATTCAACTACAGCACCGACACGTTGTTGTCCGCCTTGCGGTAGTCGACGAACGTCCGTGGGTCGGTGCCGTTCAGGTACTCCTCGAGATTCGGGTAGCCGTCCTGGTCGCCATCGAGCGCGGCGTCGGCGGGATCGTTCGGATTCAGGCGGTGCGTCTTCTCCCAGGCATCGGGCAGGCCGTCCTGGTCCGCGTCGGCGGGCGCGGGGGACGATTTCAACTCGGGCCAGCCGCCCACCTCAGCCTGGGAATTGATCATCTTCCCCTCGCGGTTGCGGACATGGTCGATCAGGCGCGTGTCAACGGCATCGCGCTTCGGCAGCGAAGCGCCCACGCCGGCGAGCACGAGGTCGAGCGCCTTTTCCGCCGGGACGGTTTTGACCGGTGCGAGTTCAAACGGCTTGTCGGCGAGCTGCACCTGCCGCTTGCCGTCGATTTCGTAGGCGCTGGGGAATTTCGTGTTGTCGTTGGTGAAGTCGGCGTGGCCGTCGTACACGTTCCCTGCGAAATAGATCTCGATCTCGGAATTGGGGCCGATGGTCATGGGAGTCTTCGCGCTGCTGTCCGGCCCGGCGCGGAGATAGTTGCCGACGTAATTGATCTTCAGTTTGCCCTGCGTGAGACCCGAGGCGGTGCCGCCGAAGCCATAGATGACGTTGTTGCGGACGTCGAAGGAAGGGTAAGTCGGGCCGCGGCCATAATTATCGCCCAGCCGCGGGTTGCGCGCGTCGTTGTGGATCCAGAGGTTGTTGTGCCACGAAACCGGGCCGTTGGCGCGCGAAAGCGACCCGTAGCCGTGTGCTCCCTTGGCGTGAACGCTTTTGCGCAGCGATTCGCCGATCAGGCACCATTGGACGGTGACGTTCGAGACATTGCCGGAGAGCGACAGGCATTCGTCCACGGACCAGGTGGCCGAGCAATGGTCGAAGATGACGTTGGTGGCGCCGTTGAGGATATCGAGGGCGTCCGACTGTTGCTTGCTCTCGTCGCCCAAGCGGCAGCGCAGGTAGCGCACGACGACGTCATGCGTCGCGATGCCAAGCGTGTGGTCCCGGAGGCAGATGCCGTCACCCGGGGCGCTCTGCCCGGCGATGGTCAGGAAGGGATTCTTCGCGACGAGATTGCTTTTGAGCGCGATGGTCCCGCTCACGCGGAACACCACGATGCGGGGTCCCTCGGCCTCGACGGCGGCGCGAAAGCTCCCGGGTCCGGAGTCATCGAGGTTGGTGACGAAGATTACCCGCCCGCCGCGGCCGCCCGGGGTGGTCGAACCGAAACCTTCCGCGCCGGGGAAGGCGGGGAGGGCGTCGGGCGTTTGGGCGGCGAGCGTCGAGCAGAGCGCCACCCCGGCGAGGAGGAGGGCATGTTTTAGCATTCCTTTTCTACCCGACGGCTTGGGTGTGGGAGGGGCTTTAGGCCCCGACATGGCGCGTTCGCTGCCGGCAAAGTCGGGGCATAAAGTCCCTCCCACATTGCCGAACAATACGGGAAGAAATGAGACGTTGCGGACTGTTTTCATTGGGAGCGGGTAAGCCACGCGATCCACGGACGATTGGTGTCCGCAGCGGGTGGTGCGAGAGTGACGAGCTTTCCGGCGGTGACGTCACCGGCGGCGCGCAGTTCGCCGCTGGCGGAGTCGAGCCAGGAGATGTTGAAGACCCCCCGGTCGGCCGTGAGGTCGAGGTCTGCGGCCTGGCCGGCCATCGTGTAGACCAGATACGCGCGCCCCGGGGCCGCCATGGCCCAGGCGGATTCGACCGGCCCGCGCACGATCGCCATGGGGCGGGTCGCCGCACGTTCGCCGGCCGGGATTTTTTCCTCCAGCGCAGCAGTGAGTTCGGGGAAATCATCGCGCCGGAGGGGAATCACGAGGTCCGGGTGGCTGTCGCGGTACTCGCGGAGGGCCCGGTAGCGCATCGCGGGCGTGCCGGCGCGCACGGTCTGAGTGCGGCGCTGGAATTCCGGCGAGCTGACGATGTTGGAGCCGGCCCAGGTGGGATTGGTGTTGGCGTCGCGGAGCTTCTGCAGGTCGGACTCGCTGACGATCCCGACCGATTGCTCGCGCGGGGCCCTGTTGATGCCACCCACGATGGTGTAGAGGGAACCGTCCGGACGGTAGAACCAGTAATGGAAATCGATCGCGGTCACCAGCGGCGCGCGCGCCGGGTCGGCGAGGATCGCATCCATCTGGTCCTTGGGCACGCCAAGGCAGACGAACACCTTGCGTTTGTGCTCCTGCTGCCACTCGGCGATGGTATCCAGCCAGAATTGCACGAATGACAGCGGGCCGGAGTACTCCTGGTCGAGCCCGAAGACGACGTTGCTGTTGTAGCCAAGCACATCGAGTGTGTGGCGGATGTAGCGGCGGTGCAGGTCGCGCCGGACCGCATGACTCACATCGTAGAACGTGCTGGCGGCGGGATTTTCGTCCGGCAGGCCCGTGTCCTGCAGGCAGTTCACCGGCCGCCAGGGGAAATCGACGTAATGCGCGCGGGTTTCCTGCAACGCGTGTTGGAAATAGAAATCGTTCCGCAGGATGAGCCCGCGCGCGTCGCAGATGTCCGCGAATTCCTTGAGCCGGCTGAAGTACCACGGGTTGAAGCGGGTGAGATCGTAGCGGCTCAGGCCGTTCCAGTCCTTCTGCTCGCCGCCGCTGCGGGCCCACGGCATTTCCTGGAACGGGCCCCAGACGTTGCCATCCTTGTGCTCCGGCGCGCCGTAGAAGTTGTGGTTCACCCGCCGGCGCTCGTACCAGAGCCCGTAATGCTGGTTGAACACCGCGTGGGCGGGCATGGCGTCGGCGACCTCCTCCAGGTTGTCGGTGAGACCCAGGCCGGTTTCGCCGGGGGCGAAACGGGTGAGGGCAGGGCCGTAACTGCGGGCGAGCGGGCGCGCCATCTGGCCTTGGAACCACTGGCCGATGTTGGTGGCGGCCGTCCACGCGGGCTGGCCGTCGATGGTGAAGCGGGCATGCTCGACCTTGAGCGGGTGGACGCCGCGGGCTTTTTTCGCCGCGGTCTCGGCCGCGAGGAAGGCCTGCACCTCCGCCACGGTGAGCAGACGGGCCCCGTCGCTGGCGAGGGAGATCTCCTGCCGTCCCGCGGGCGTGGCGCTGCCGTTCTTCCGCTCGGCGAGCTGGGTGAGATAGAGGCTGGCGGGTTTGATCGGTCCGCCGCGGCCGATGTCGCGCAGCGCGGAGTCGCCGGAACCGGCGGTGATCCGGTCCTCCGCCACGTCGCCCCGGCAGCCATAGGCCACGTTGAAGGCGCCGGGCGGGCTTTGGACTTGGATGTCGGTCGCCTCGCAGTTCCACAGGATCGAGTTGGCGGCGGCCCAGCCGGAGCCTTGTTCATCGAGGCCCCGGTTGAACAGCCGGAGCGCGTTGCCCCGGATGATGACATTGTCGAACAGCATCCCCGACGCCCAGCTCTCGACCGGGCCGCTGTAGTCGTACGACTCGCGGGTGGTGCATTGCAGGAAGACGTTGGGCCCCGCGGCGGTGAAACCGGTGGTGAAATCGCGCAGGCCCCAGTTGCTGGAGCAACGTCGCACCAGCGTGAGCTGCCCGCCGATCGAGAACACGCGGCGGCGGAGGCTGGCCAGCTCGGACACCGGGTCCTGGCCCGCGCAATCCTCGACGGTGACCCGCAACGCGTCGGCCTGCACATTGACGACATAGCTGACGAAATGCCGCGCCGTCACCTGGCGCACCCAGGCGTTTTCCACCTTGTCGAGCGAGACGCACACCCAGGCGTGCTCCTCGCGGTCGCCGGGATGCTCGGAGACGCAACGCAGGTTTTCGACGCCCACCTGGTCGATGCGGCCGGGAAACTCGTAGCGATAGACCGAGGCGCCGCCGTACGCCTGGTCGAGGGCAGTCGTGACTGGAGCGTCGATCGTGATGCGGTTGCCCTCGATGGCGGTCACGGCGCGGTCCCAGAAAATGTCGCGCGATCCCGGTCGCCAATGCAGGCGGCCGTCCGCGCGCCAGCCGGCGAACTTGTCCATGTCGAGGAGTGCCGCCCATTCCGCGGTGCAGGGGCGATGGACGATGATGCGGTCGCCGACCGACAGGCCGGCGGTGTTTTCCAGCGAGAAGTTCACCGCGCCGACCGGCACGTAGGCATCGGTCACGGCGCGGCGCGAGCCCTTCACCTCGGCGCGCTGGCCGGTGCCGCCGACTTCGAGCAGCGTGCGTCGCGACGTGCCGGTGGCGACGAGGATGGTGCCCTTCTCGTCCGCGCCGGAGCCGCGGAGCACCACGCCGCTGGCCTTGAGGCGCAGGCTGGTGTCGATGAGCCAGCGGCCGGGCTTGAGCAGCACGGCTCCCCGGAAGCCTTGGGCGTCGCGGGGCATCGCCGCCACGAGGTCGAGTGCGGCCTGGATGCGGGCGCGGTCGTTTTTGCCGTCGGGCTCGACCACGATCTTGGCCGGGACGAACGGGATGGGTTCGTCGCCACTGGCATAGCCCGCCGTGGAGAAATCGATGACGCGGTTGCCGTTGGCATCGGCGGTGTAGGCGAGGCGTCCGTCCTTGTCGGCTTTGACGAGGGGTTGGGCGGCGGCAGCGATACCAAGGACTAGGAACGAAAGCAGGCAGACCCATATGGAGGGCCCGCGTCCCTGCGGGCCGGGATGGAGGGTTGGGCTCCCGCCCAACCGGTCGGTCAGGAGACCGACCCTCCAGCGAAAGCGGCCCGCAGGGACGCGGGCCCTCCACATGGAAGCGTTTATCTTCATGGCAGGTTACGGGCTTGGCTTTGGAGCGGGCGGTGCGGACGGAGGTGCCGCGCCGGCGCCCGCCGCGTTGCCGACCGGCGGGTCGACCGGGGCGGGGATGGGCTGCGCGCCTTCCAGGCCGGTGCCGGTGACGTTGACGATGCCCAGCAGCGGACCGGTGAAGCCGGTGACCTTGATGTCCTTCAGGACCACGTCCTTCATGTTTGCCAGCGTCAGGCCGGCGCTGCACGTGCCGGTGATGTTCTTCAGCGTGAGGCCTTCGATGGGACGGAGCGCGGAGACCTCGGTGCCCACCACGATGGCCTTGGCACCCTCGAGACGGATGTTCGAGAAGGTGAGCTGGCGTGCGACCGGGTAGCCGAGCGGACCCTCGACGGGATCGTCGGCGGTGTTGGTGTTGCCGCCCTTCACGAGGTTGAGGCGCAGGAAGTCGCCGCCGAGCACCTCGATGTTGTCGGCGGAAATGTTCTCGTTCACGCCGGCCCGGCCGATGCGGGTCTTGAGGTAGATCGCGTGGGTGTTGGCCTTGAAGGTGCAGTTTTCGATGCGGACATTGCGCACGCCGCCGGAGATTTCGCTGCCGATGCCGATGCAGGCGAAGCGGCGGCCGGTCATGTTGCAGCCAGTGATGAGCACATCCTCGGTCGGGCGGCCCAGGCGAGCGCCGTTCATCCCGCGTCCCGATTTGATGCTGATCGAGTCATCGCCGGTGTTGATGGTGCAGCCCTCGATCCGGACGCGGCGGCAGGAATCGAGATCGATGCCATCGCGACCGCCCTCGATGGCGATGTTGCGGATGACGATGTCGTCGCAATACGTCGGGTGGGTCGCCCAGTTGTTGCCCGGCTGCTTCACCGTGAACCCCTCCCACAGGATGTTGGTGCAGTTGATCGGCTCAATCACCAGCGTGCCGCGCGGCGGGCGATTGCTGGCGGCGGTGGTTGGGTTGCCTTCGATCGTGCCGGGCCCGGTGATGCCGATGCGGTCGACATTGGTGGCGTAGATCAGCGCGCGATGGCCGGGCAGCGTGCGGCCCTCCCAGCGGATGTCGATCAGCGGGTAGTCGTCGAGGTCGGGACTGCCGGTGAGGACGGAGTCCTTTTCCAGCCGCAGCGTGGTGCGGGTGCCGAGCTGGATGCTGCCGATGAGGTATTTGCCGGCGGGAACAACGACGTCGCCGCCGCCCGAGACCGCGCAGATGTCGAGGGCCTTCTGGAAGGCCCGCGTGTCCTTGGTGGCGCCGTCGCCGGTCGCGCCGAAGTCGCGGACGTTGAAGGTGGCGGCGGAGAGCAGCGGGGAGAGCCACCAAAGGCACAGAAGGCGCAAGAGGAACGCATGGCCGTTGGCCCTGGATTTGGAAAGTAGGGTCGGACCTTGGTCCGACCTCGTGCGTGAGTTCGGCGCAAGCGCCGACCTTACATTCAGAAAGCGCAACAAGACCTTTTGCGCCTCCTGCGCTTTTTGTGGCCAGAGGTTTGGTTTCATGGGGGTCAGTTGCCTCGTTTCGCCGCGGCATCCAGCTCGGCCTCGGTCGGGAACCAGTCGAAGGTGAAGTCGCGTTTGCCGAGGAGGTGGCGATCGGTGAAGTTCATGAGCGCGGTCCAATCCTCGCCGTTGAAGGCGTGGCCGTGATGCGAGTAGTGCACGCCCAGCCGGCCGGGAGCGCCGAGGAGTTGGTAAACCGGTTCCGCCGCCAGGATGGACCGGCGAACGGCTTCCGGCAGCGAGATCGTGTCGGTGTCGCCTTCGAGGGCGAGGAACGGCCGCGGGGCGCAGAGGGCGAGGAACCAGTGCTGGTCGAAGGGCAGCTTTTCACGCTGGCCGCGGAACTGTCGGAGCTCGGGCGAGAACCAGTTCGGGTATTTCAATTCCATGACGTCCAATGTTTCGCTGCGGCGCGGCCCGGCGAAGCGATACGCGCCGACCCCGCCGCCCCCGGTGACGACGGGCGCGCCCATCAGGCGCTCGTCGAAGGCGGCGGCGACCATGGCGGATTTGCCGTTTCGCGACGCGCCGGTGATTACCATGAGCTTGGTGTGGTCGATGGCTGCGTCGGTCTGGAGATAATCGGCTGCGCGCGAAGCGCCCCACGCCCACCCGGCGAGGATGCCCCAGTCGTAGCCCGGATAGGCGGGAAAGAAGCGGGTGGTGCGGAACGAAAACGTGCCGTCCTGCTCGCGCAGGGTGGTGTCCTCGGCGCAGTCGTTGGGGTTGAAGACCGCGAGCGCGTAGCCCCGGCGGAAGATGTCGGCGTACCGCTCGGCCATCGCCTCGGCGGTCACCGGGGCATTGCGGGCGTTGGCGCCTGGAACGGCCCCGCTCGCGGCGGCATTTGCCGGAGTGGCGGGCGCCGATGCCATTTCCGTGCCCGAGGCCGGCGGCGCGGCCGGAGCTGGCGCGGGGCCCACGAAGAGCAGGACATTCTCGCCCTTGCCCTGGTTGGGACCGGGCGGCAGGCGCGGCAGCGGCGTGGCTCCCGGCGGGGTGCCGCCCTGGAGGATGATGACGGGAAACGGTCCGCCTTCCGCCGGCGTGAAGAGGCCGAGATTGAGCTCGAGTTTTTCGCCGGGCCCAAACGTCAGGTGGACCAGCCGGTATTTCACTTTTCCCGCGGCGACGGACTCCGCCTTGACTTCGGTCCCTTTCACGTTGCCCGGCGCGGGTGGCATCTGGCCGGTGGCGTAGTATTCGAGGGTCCGCCGGATTTCCGCGCGGCGCGCGGGCCATTGGGCGGCGCTGGTGACCTTGGTGCCGTCGTTCATCACGAGGATGTCGGGCAGCGCCGGCCGGGCGGGCAGGTCGTTCACTCCCGGCAGGCGGCCCATGGGCGTGCTGATGACCGGGAGGGGGATTTCGGGGCGGCTGGCCGGGGCCGGAGTTTGCGCGAGCAGCAGCGCCGGCAGTGACAACAGGATGCACGCGACGCGGGCGGAAGGGGCAGGGGACATGGGGGGTAGGAGGACAGCGAAGCAGCCCGGTCCGGGAAAGACGATGCAAAGAACCGATCCGTTACCCACGGAGTGTCATCATTTTTCACGACAGGTGCCGGACGCGGGCTCCCGGCCGCCACGGCTCTCCGATCTGGCGGATTTCTTGTCACAGAAGATGGCGTTCCGGTCACTTATAGGGTGAACATGAGCTCACCCTTGGATTATTGCACCTGCAGCGACCGGCAACTTGTGGCGCTCCATCTCGATGGGGACCGGGACGCCTTTCGCCAGATCGTCGAACGCTACCAGGCCATGGTTTGTGCGCTGGGGTTCAGCGCCTGCGGCGATGTCGCGCGGAGCGAGGACATTGCACAGGAGGTGTTCTTCGTTGTTTGGAAGCAACTGCCTGAACTCCGGGATCCTGACCGGCTGCGCGCATGGATCGGCAGCATCGCGCGCAACCTGATCCACCAGGCTTTTCGCCGCCAGCTCCGCACACCGACGGCGGTCGCTGGACCGCTTTCAGACGAGACCCCCGCCGCCGGCGGGACCCCGCGCGATGCTGCGGTGCGCGCCGACGAAGCTGCCGCGGTCTGGCAGGCTTTGGAGGGAATGCCCGAGATCTATCGCGAGCCGATGGTGCTTTTCTACCGCGAACAGGAGTCGGTGCCGGCGGTCGCGGCGGCGCTGGAGATTTCCGAGGAGCTGGCCCGCCAGAGGTTGGTGCGCGGCCGGGCGATGTTGACGGAGCGGATGGCGAAGCTGGTGGAGGAATCGCTCGGGCGCACCGGGCCGACCGCGGTGTTCGCCGGTGGGGTGATGTTGTCCGTGGCGTTGGGCACGGCGACTCCCGCCACGGCGGCGGCCGAAGTGGCAGCGGGCGGCACGCTGGCAAAGGTCGCGACTACGGCCGGTGTGGTGGGGGGAGCGGCGGCAAAAGGCGGGATGTTCGTAAAGATTTTTTCGGTGGTGGCGTTGCTTCCGGCCCTCTACGGCGGAGCCGTCGATTTCCTCCGGTTCCGCGCCCGACATGAGCGATTGAAAGACGAGACGGAGCGGTGGCGGATCGCCCGGGCCTACTTTCTCATGCACGCCAGTTCCGGCGTGTTCGTCCTGGCATTGCTGATTCCGGGCTGCGTGTTGCGCGACCCTTCGTTGCCGGTGTGCCTGACCTTCGCCCTGCTGGCGCTGGCGGCCCTGGGGGTGCTGGTGCGCGCCGCCCGGGAGGTCCGGCAAAGTTTGCCCGAGGGTGTTTCGGTCGGTTATCTCCCCCGCCCTGAACACGCGGGCGCGCTCTTTGAACGGCGGAGCCGAATCACCTTCCTGGGCTGGCCCTTGCACCACGTGAGATTGGGCAGCAAGGGCGGCTGGCGGCAGCCGCCGGTGAAGGCCTGGATCGTGGTCAGCGACGGTCGCGCTGTCGGCGGGCTTTTCGCGATGGGAGTCGGGGCGATCGCGCCGGTCAGCGTCGGCTTCGGAGCCATCGGCCTGTGCAGTTTTGGCCTGGTCGCACTGGGGCTCGATACACTTGGAGTGGTCAGCGTCGGCCGAATCGCCTACGGCTATTTCGCGGCCGGCTTCCAAGCCGCAAAGGGCATCGTCGCGTGGGCGGGGGAATTTGCCGGCGGTGCGATCGCGTCTGCGCCGCACACGAACGATCTCACTGCAAAGGCGTTTTTCGACGACAGTGCGTGGACCGCCGCGGTGCACTATCTTGGTCAGGTGGCCATGTTGACGGTGTGGGCGGGCTGGGTCATGCCCCTGCTCCTTGGCGGGTGGCATCTTTGGCGAATCCGGCGGCAGGCCTGACGGTCTCGATTCGAACCCCTCTCGCCGTGCTTTCCCGCCTGAAGCCTGCTTTTTCGCTCCTGCTGCTCACACCGTTGATCGCCGAGTACCTGCTCGGCAGCCTGAGCTTCGCGCAACTCCCGCTGTTTCCCCTCATGGTGCTAATGTATGGCGCCGGCGTGTTGTTTGTGCGCGAGGTGGCGCGCCGCAGTGGCCGCGGCTGGCCGGCGATCATCCTGCTGGGCTTGGCCTACGGAGTGATCGAGGAGGGGCTGGCGACGCAGTCGCTGTTCAACCCGCACTACCTCGGGCTGCGCCTGTTGGACTACGGCTTCATTCCCGCGCTCGGTATCGGGGGGCCATGGACGGTTTACGTCGTGGTCCTGCACGTCGCGTGGAGCGTGGCGGTGCCGATTGGGTTCACGGAGGCGCTGTTCGGCGGCCAACGCCAGACGCCGTGGCTGCAGAAGACCGGGCTGGCGATCAGCGGCCTTGGGTACGTCGTGGGCGTGGCGCTCGTGACGTTAGGCACGCACCAAAAGGAGAAATTCACCGCTTCGGGCACGCAGCTGGGAGCCTCGGCGCTGGTCGCGCTGCTGCTGGTGGCGGCGACCTTCCTGTTCCTGCGGCGAAAGGAGGCTGGCGTCGCCGAGTCGCCGGGCGACCCGCGCTGGAATCCGCGGGCGATGGGCATCCTGACTTTTGTCACGGGGTCGATCTTCCACCTGATTACGCAGCTGGGCAGCTCCTACCTGGCGCCAGGGGTCGCGGTGGTGATCGCCCTGGCCATCCCCGCGGGTGTGGTGGGCGTCGTTTTCGCGCGCAGCCGGTCCGCCGGATGGTCGGACGCTCACGAGGACGGCCTCGTGCTCGGCGCGCTGCTGGCCTACTGCTGGCTCGGGTTTTTCCTGACCGTGCGATTGCACGGCGCCGGCTCGGTGCCAGGCCAGTGCTTTCCGTTTGCGATCGTGATGGGGCTGATCGGGTGGCGTTTCATCCGGCGACCCCGGGCGGGAGCTTGAATGCCTCACGCAAAGTCCGCCAAGGCGCACCACGAAATCCCAAACTTCCGCTGCGTCCGTTGCGGCCTTGCCGCGAGGCACAAAACGGTCCCATGGACGCGGAAAGACATCAGTTCTGTAATCTGAGCCACATCGCCAGCGCCATGCCTGCCATGCCGAGGTCCTCGACCAGGGCGACGGTGGAGAGCGGGACCTTCAGCGTGTTGCCCATGCAGGCGCAGTGGACGTCGAGGCCCTTGCGCAGGGCGTTGATGACCCCGAGGGCGCCGAAGCCCAGCAGGAGGAAAGTCGCCAGATACACGAGGTCGGGCCGGTAAAACGCCAGGTACGCGAGGCCGAGCGCGAGTTCGAGGAAGGGGTAAAGCAGCGCATAGCCGCGCGAGTGCTTCGCCAGCAGGTCGTACATTTGGAAGCCGTCGGCGAACCCGGGCAGGTCGAAGAGCTTCAACAGGGCGAACACGACGAGGAAAAAGCCCATGAAGGCGTGCATCGCGCGGATGGGGTTCATGCCGGGCCCATATGAACGATACAGCGCAGCCGCAACGAGCGCGGACACGGCCACCAACGCGATGAGCGGCACGTAGTCGCGCCAGCCGCGGGTGGAAGCGTGGGCATGGTCGTGGGGGTGATGCATCGTCGAATGGGTCGAAGCCTTCATGGTTGGTAGTTTGGACCCGGCACCGGTCGGTTGGTCGCGGGTTCCCATCAAAGGTCAGGTGGTTGCCGGATGGATTGGGGTTCTTCACCCCAAGGCGGATTTACGGACAGGCGCTATAGTGAAGGTGCTGTTACGAAGGTTGTTCACCCCTCACGCCCATGCCCCGAACAGACCCCGCCCTTTTCCTGCAACTGCCCGTGATCCGACGGATAATCGATGACGAGACCTGGCTGGAATCAGAACGACGCGGCTATTGCGTTACGGCGGACGATCAGGTGGTGCGCGAAAACGTCTGCAAGGTGATCCTGCGCATCGGGGCGCAATTGCGCGCGGCGGCCGAAAAGGCGCTGGCGAACGCGCCGGTGCAGTTGTCGACATCGGAAGCCGCCTAACCCGCATATTTCACACCCAGAGGGGTGAAACATGCGCCCTGTCGGGCCGACCTTGTCGGGGCGCGCCGCGACAAAGTTGCTCCGCTCGGAGGGCGGACGGACATTTTGCTGATTGGATCGCCCAAGCCTGTGAAATGTCCGGGCTAACGCGGATTTGCGCAGGATGGGGTTGGCCTCGCCCGCTCAATGCCGGGAGAAAGAGTAGGGGCGCAGACTTGCTGCGCCCATTCCGCGCGGAGCGCGGAATCCGGTCCATCCGCACCGAAGGGGAATCCCGCGGCCGCGGGATTGGGCGCAGCGAGACTGCGCCCCTACGAGATGACAAGACCCCGGCGAATACTTCGGGCGGGTTGAAGGCTTGGACGTTTATGTGCGATGCCGGGAGAACGAGAAAGATTGAGAGAAAGAGAAAGATTTGGGCCGTTCGGTTGTAGGGGCGCAGACTTGCCCGTTCGACCCGCTCAGGGTCTTGAGCTCCGTTGAAAGGCTGCGACCATTCCGCGCGGAGCGCGGAATTCAGTCCGTCCGCACCGAAGGGGAATCCCGCGGCCGCGGGATTGGGCGCAGCGAGAGTGCGCCCCTACGAAATCAAAAAGCCCCGGTCTTGCGACCGGGGCTGAAAGAGTCGGGGCGTAAAGCCCCTCCCACATTCGGAAGGATTACTTCTTCCCGTCTGCGATCGCGGCCTGGGCGGCGGCGAGACGGGCGACCGGCACGCGATAAGGCGAGCAGGACACGTACGTCAGGCCGAGCTTGTGGCAGAACTTCACCGAGTCCGGATCGCCGCCGTGCTCGCCGCAGATGCCGAGCTTGATGTCGGGGCGGGTCTGGCGGCCCTTCTCGATCGCGATCTTCATCAGTTGGCCCGTGCCCGACTGGTCGATCGAGGCGAAGGGGTTCTTCTTGAAGACCTCGGCCTCCTGGTAGGGGGCGAGGAAGGAGCCGGAGTCGTCGCGGGACATGCCGAGGCAGGTCTGCGTGAGGTCATTCGTGCCGAAGCTGAAGAACTCGGCGGAGTGCGCAATCTCGTCGGCGGTGAGGGCGCCGCGCGGGATCTCGATCATCGTGCCGACCGTGTAGGCGATCTTCGTCTTCTTCTCGGCCTGCACCTTGGCGGCGACCTCGTGGACGATGGCAACCTGGAGGTCGAGCTCCTTCTTGAAGCCAACGAGTGGGATCATGATCTCGGGCTTCGCCTTGAAACCGGCCTTGTTGGCGTCGGCGGCCGCCTCGAGGACGGCGCGCGCCTGCATGGCGGTGATTTCCGGATACTTGATGCCGAGGCGGCAGCCGCGGAAACCGAGCATCGGGTTGAACTCATGCAGCTCGTGCACCCGCTGCTGGATCTTCTCCACCGGCAGGCCCAGCTTGCGGGCGAGGTCCATCTGCTGCTCCTTGGTGTGGGGCAGGAACTCGTGCAGCGGGGGATCGAGGAAGCGGATCGTTGCCGGGAAACCCTTCAGGGCCTTGAAGATCCCGAAGAAGTCCCCGCGCTGGTAGGGGAGGAGCTTGGCGAGCGCGGCCTCGCGGCCCGACTGCGTGTCGGCGAGGATCATCTCGCGCATGGCGTCGATGCGGTCGCCCTCGAAGAACATGTGCTCCGTGCGGGTCAGGCCGATGCCGACGGCGCCGAACGCGACCGCGATGCGGGCCTGCTCGGGGGTGTCGGCGTTGGTGCGGACGCTGAGCTTGGTGGCCTGGGCGCACCACTTCATCAGCTGCACGTAGCTCTTGAACTTCTCGGTCTTCTGCGCGGCGGCGTCACCATTGACGAGGCCGGCGATGATCTCGGACGGGGCGGTCTTGATCTGGCCCGCGTACACGGTGCCGGAGGTGCCGTCGATCGAGAGAAAGTCGCCCTCGTTGTAGGTGTGGCCGGCGATGGTGGCGGTCTTGGCGTCGTAGTTGATCTGGACGGCGGAGGCGCCGCAGACGCAGACCTTGCCCATCTGGCGGGCGACGAGCGCGGCATGCGAGGACACCCCGCCGCGGGCAGTGAGGATGCCCTCGGCGGCGATCATGCCGCGGAGATCCTCGGGGGAGGTCTCGACGCGGACGAGCAGGACCTTCTCGCCCTTCTCGGCGGCTTGCACCGCGCGGTCGGCGTTGAAGTAGATCTTGCCGGTGGCCGCGCCGGGGCCGGCAGGGAGGCCGGTGGCGATGACCTCGGCCTTCTTGACCTCGGCGAGGTCGAAGATCGGGGCGAGCAGCTGCTCAAGCTGGTCGGCCGGGTTGCGGGTGATGGCCGTCTTCCAGTCGATGAGGCCTTCCTTGACCATGTCGGCGGCAAACTTGAGCGCGGCGGCGGCGGTGCGCTTGCCGTTGCGGGTTTGCAGCATGAACAGCTTGCCGTCCTGGATGGTGAACTCGATGTCCTGGACGTCCTTGAAGTGCTTCTCGAGCGTCGCGCGGACCTTCAGGAGCTGCGCATAGGACTCGGGCAGGTGCTTCTTGAGCTCGGCGACGGGCTCGGGCGTGCGGACGCCGGCGACGACGTCCTCACCCTGGGCGTTGATCAGGAATTCGCCGTAGAACTCATTGGTGCCGTTGGCGGGGTTGCGGGTGAACGCGACGCCGGACCCGGAGGAGTCACCGGTGTTGCCGAACACCATGGCCTGGACGTTGACGGCGGTGCCCCACTCGGAGGGGATGTTGTACTTGGCGCGGTAAACCTTGGCGCGGTCGTTCATCCACGAGCCGAAAACGGCGCCGGCGGCGCCACGGAGCTGGTCCCAGGGATTGTTGGGGAATTCCTTTCCGGTGCGCTCTTTCACGAGGGCCTTGAAGCGGCTGACGAGCTCGCGCTGGTCATCGGCGGTGAGCTTGGAATCCTCGATGTCCGCATGGTACTTCTCGTGCTTGAGGGCATGGATGACGGTCTCGAACGGCTCATGGTCCTCGTTGGGCGCCTTCTGGACGCCGAGCACGACGTCGCCGTACATCTGGATGAAGCGGCGGTAGCAGTCCCAGGCGAAGCGCGGGTTGTTGGTGGCCTTCTCGAGGGCGACGACGGTCTGGTCGTTGAGGCCGAGGTTGAGGATGGTGTCCATCATGCCCGGCATCGAGTCGCGGGCGCCGGAGCGCACGGCGACGAGGAGCGGGGTGCCGTCGGTCGCGCCGAACTTCGTGCCCATGATCTTCTCCATGTTCGCGATGCCGGCCTCCATCTGCCCCTGCAGCGAAGCCGGATAGGTCTTCTTGTTGGCGTAAAAATAGGTGCAGACCTCGGTGGTGATCGTGAAGCCCGGGGGCACGGGCAGCCCGATGCGGGTCATCTCGGCGAGGTTGGCGCCCTTGCCACCGAGCAAGGGTTTCATGCCGCCGTTGCCATCGGCTTTGCCGGCGCCCCAAGTATAGACATATTTGAGGGCCTTGGCGGCGGGTTTCTTGGACGAGGACGCCTTTTTGGCGGGTTTCTTGGCGGATGATTTTTTAGCCATGGTATTTGAAAGAAAGGGAACGGTCATCGGAGAGGGCGGGGGCGGGGGTGTCAATCCTGCGGCACTTGCGGGCCGCGGAACGGACACCTCCATTGTGGCATAATTCCAGATTCGGCCGGATTTGACTCGGTGTTTTTTGCCAAAATGCCCGCATCCGTGGGCGATACGCGAAAAGGCAACACGGGTATTGCCGGGAGGGGTCAAAGTTGTTTTCAGGTCGTGACTTGAGCGAACAACCACCAGTCGGGGAAAATGACGGCAGCGCCTTGGTCGAAGGCGGCAAGACCATGGGCTTCCTCGGACATTTGGAGGAGCTGCGCTGGACGCTGATCAAGTGCGCGGTCGTTTTTGCCATTGTTGTCACAATTATCGCCTACCAGCTGGAGGACGCGGCGACGCTGCTGAACTGGCCGCTGGAGCAGGTGCTTTCGGGTTTCCCGCAGTTCAAGCAACACCTGGTCACGAACAGCCCGATGGCGGTGTTTTCCGTCATCATCGACATCTGCCTCATGGGCGGCGTGGTCCTGTCGCTGCCGTTCTGGCTCTTCTTCCTCGGGCAGTTCGTGAAGCCCGCGCTGACGAAGAAGGAGCTGCGGATCATCGTGCCGACCGGGCTGTCGGCCTTTGCGCTCTTTCTGGCCGGCGCGGCCTTCGGGTACTATTTCCTGGTCGGGAGCAGCATCCGGGTGTCGCTGGAGCTGAACGTCGCGCTCGGTTACGACTTCAACTGGACGGCGGACACTTACTACAGCCTGCTGATGTGGCTCACGCTGGGCATGGGCGCCGCGTTCGAGTTCCCGCTGCTCGTCGTGCTCGCCGTGTACATGGGCCTGATCGAGGTGGCGACGCTGCGGAAATTCCGCCGGCACGCCATCGTGGTGATCTTCATCATCGCCGCCTTCGTCACGCCCACGACCGACCCGCTGAACATGACGCTCTTCGCCCTGCCGCTGGCCGTGCTCTACGAACTCGCCATCTGGGTCGCCGCCTTCGTCGGCAAGCGGAAGGCGGCGGAGAATCAATAATTGATGAATGGCGATTGATGATTGCCCGGAAAGCATGGTCGTCTCCGCCCATCGTTCTCGTAGTCGTCATCTTTCTCGTTCTCTCCGGTCGGCGGGATCGAGATCAGGATAAAGATTGGGAGAACGAGAACGATTGGGCGCCGGCTCGGCATCATTCACGGCATGTGAGCCAGCAATGAAAGGTAGGGCCCGACCTCCGGGTGGGCCGGATTCCGGCTGGCAGAGGAAAATACCACCGATCCAGGTTGAACCACTGATGCTCCGCCTAACGGCTACGCTTCAAAATCCCCTCCGCCTTATCGGCTCCGGCTTTGGTTCCGGGGATCGGCTGATCGCCGATGGGATCTCTGTTGCGTGGTGGCGATTAGTGTTCTCCGCCAATCGTTCTCCTAATCGTTCTCGTTCTCCCGGGCCGGGCAAGATCGAGATTAGAGCGGTTCAAAATGAACTATAGCCGTTCCAAGTGCCCACACCCCATTCTCTCCACCGTCATCCTGATCCCGCGGCCGCGGGAGAAGATCAAAGGAGTAGGCGCTGATTGCATCCCCAGCTTGGATCCTTCGCGTTGCTCAGAATGACGGGTAGTGGGTCCATATCAGTTCGAGGTAGGGTCGGACCTTGGTCCGACCTCGCGCATGAGGTCGGCGCAAGCGCCGACCCTACATTCAAATCACCGCGAAAGAACCCAATGGACCCACTACCGGATGACGGAGGCGGGGGATTTGTTTTTGTCCGGGCATTGCCGGCTACGACATTTTTGAAACCGCTCTAAGATATAGATTAGGAGAACGAGAACGATTGGGCTCCGCCTCGGCATCAATCCCCACGGTTCAACACGAAGACGCGAAGGCACAAAGGAAGGGATGGGGTATTATCTTCATGTCTTGGTGCTTTGTAGTTAGTCATCCGCTTTCTGTGGGTTCCGTGTATTCTGTGGTTATTCCCTGCATCTCCTCTGTGTCTCGGTGCCTCTGTGGTTAACCAGCCATTTCCGACATGAGTTCAAATTTCCAGGATCACTTTTCCGCCGTCGCGGCCAAATACGGCAGCTACCGCCCGACTTACCCGGACGAGCTCTTCGCCTACCTCGCGCGCGTGAGCCCGGCGGGCGCGACCGTGTGGGACTGCGCCGCCGGCAACGGCCAGGCCTCGCGCTCGCTGGCGGACCACTTCACGCGCGTCGTCGCCACCGACGCCAGCGCCCAGCAGATCGCCGCGGCACCCGCGCACCCGCGCATCGAGTACCGCGTCGCCCCGGCGGAGGCGTCCGGCCTGCCCGACGCCTCGGTCGGCCTCGTGACCGTCGCCCAGGCGCTGCACTGGTTCGACCTGCCGAAGTTCTACGCCGAGGTTCGCCGCGTGCTCGTTCCCAGCGGCGTCCTCGCCGTCTGGTGCTACGGCATCAACGAAGTCGAGGGCGCGACCGTGAACCGGATCGTCCAGCACTACTACGGCAACACCCTCGACGTCTTCTGGCCGCGCTCCCGCCGCCTGGTCGAGGCCGGTTACCAGACCCTGCCGTTCCCGTTCCCCGAACTGACCGCCCCCCAGTTCAAGATGGAGACCCGCTGGACCCTCGAACAGCTCCTCGGCTACTTCAGCACCTGGTCGGCAACGAACGCCTACATCAAGGCCAACGGCAGAAACCCGCTCGAGCCGCTGCGCGAGGAACTCGCCCCCGCCTGGGGCGACCCGCAATCCCCGCGGACAATTGCCTGGCCGCTCTCGCTGCGCTTGGGCCTCAATCCGGGAGTTTGAGCTGCCGCAGCGAGGTGGAGCGCGTTGCTCCCCAACGCGCTTGGCACAACCGATCCAGGTTGAACCACTCATGCTCCGGCTAACGGCTGCGCTTCAAAATCCCCCTCCGCCTTATCGGCGCGGGCTTTGGTTCCGGGGATCGGCTGATCGCCGATGGGATCTCTGTTGCGTGGCGGCGATTAGTGTTCTCCGCCAATCGTTCGCCTGATCGTTATCGTTCTCCCGGGCCGGGCAGGATCGAGATTAGGATAAAGATTGGGAGAACGAGAACGATTGGGCGCCGCCTCGGCATCAATCCCGGCAGTTGACCACATCCGAGACTCGGCGGTTCAAGCTGGATCATCGGCGGCAGGGGGCGGCCAATCCGTCCGCCATCCCCGCACCGCCAGCCCGATCTCGCCGAGCGGCCATCGGCCCCTTTGTAAGCTAACTCGACAAAATCTGGCGCTGGAACGTCCGCTCGCGACCGCGCGGTCGGGGCCGCGGGCGAAATCTTTTTTCTAAGCGGTTAGTCGTTAGTTGGGACCGGATCTGCCGGCGAAAGTTGGTCAGCCGTGTGCTTGGTCGGCTGGAATGAAACTCCAGCACAGCTTCCTGCTCGCGGTCTCCGCATGTTTGGCGGTCCAGGCGAATGCCGACGCATTCGTTGGCACCATGACCTTCACCGTCACAGCGACGTCAGACCATCTCTTCACGATCGGTGAAACCTTTTCCGGCTGGTATGGCTACGAGTCGCCCACCGTGGACGGGACCTTTTATTGTTCCGACCAGCCGCCGAACTACGTTGGCCCGGACCCTACCAAACTGTACACGCTGCGGGGACAGGTAACCTGGCCGGGCGACCTGCAGCACACCTTGCCGATTGACTATCCCTTTTACGGCGGTTGGCCCCACGCAAACTACATGACCGTCAGTGGCGGCGCGGTCTCCGCCCTGAACTTCAATAATGGCTATGGTCCCTACGTCGTGGGCGCCGCCGGGACCGACTGGTATTTTTTCGACGATTCGTACTTGGAAAAGTATTACGACCCCAGCCAGACCGATTGGCGGAACGGCTTGCAGGGCCGCGGCGGAAGGGCGTCGGGGACAATCACCTTCAGTCCGCCCGCGCGAGTCGCCGACGCCGCCAGCAGCGCGTTTCTTCTCCTCGGTTCCCTGGCTGGATTGCTGATCATGCGCCGGCCCGATCGCGGAGGTTGAAGTCCCCGAACCAACCACAAAGCCACGACGGCACAATGTTGAGGTGGAGCGCGCTGACCTCAGCGCGCTTTCCGATCCCGTTTTCACCACTGATGCTGCGCCTACCGGCTGCGCTAGGTAGAGTGCTCCGCAGTGGGTTTCGGGAGTCGGCTAATGTCCGAAGGAGAACCGGACTTTTGCTCTCCTCCCAGCGGCGATTGGCCGCTCCATGGAACCAAATCCGGAACCGATTATCCGCCTGAGTTTCGCATCGCGAGAACTTGGGACGGACCCTGGGCAGTCAGCAGGATGCAACAGGGTCGGAGGGGATCTTGAAGCGCAGCCGTCAGGCGAAGCATCAGCGGTTGCTTCTCTCCGGGACAAGCCGGGGGCCGGGGATTGGGGTTTTGATCGGCAGAATGCCTTTGCAGTTTAAACCGACGGCGGACCGATCAGTCTCCCCCGCGAAACCCAGCCCCATGAACAAGGTCATTTTCTTCCTCGTTTGCGTCGCTCTCGCTGGATGCGGGCGGCAGGTGGAGTCGCCGGTGGTGAATATCGCCATCCGCAACGAATCCTCCCGGGCGGTGGATTGGGTCGAATTGGAATGGCCGGGACCCCATGTGCCGGGCGGGATTATTCCTCCTGGAGCCGGCAAGACATCGCTGGGCGTTCCCTGGCGGTCCGCAAAAACGGGAATTCTTACCTTCGTGGACGATGAAAGCCGAAAGCCCTCGCGGGTGGAAATCTCCTTTGTCGACATCGATTCCCGGATCGCGTCCCGCC
>DASZPS010000064.1:0-30029 GCA_035549955.1 Lacunisphaera sp.
GCCTTCACGGATTCGCTGTCTCCCGATCAAAAGCGGATCTGGAAAAGCGGTGCACTCAACCGGACGGTGCACATCGCCGATGGCCGGCCCGACTATGCCCGCAACCACAACCCGCCCGACGAGCAGGCGATCTTCGCTGCGTTTTGGGGCGGCCTGACCACCGGCCAGCAGGCGGCCTACGCGGACCTCATGGACTTCACCCGAGCCGACTGGAAGTAGCCTCCAAACCGGCGCCGAGGCCGGTATTTACACAGCGGCGCGGGTTGCTGCATCGCCTGTTGACAGGGGGCCCGTCCTTTCCAACCTTGGGCCCCTTTCCCCCATGATTTCCTGGATTCAAAAGTACTTTCAGAAGCACTTCCGGCTGGTCTTCATCGCCGTCCTTGTCGCCGTGGCCCTGCCCATGGTCGTCATTTACAGCACGTCGGGAGGCGGCCGCGGCGACACGAACAAAGTCCTGGAGCGCTCGTTTTTTGGCGTCAACCTGGCCAATCCGGCCCAGGCGCGCCGGGTCTTCGCCGATGGCGAACTGAGCGGCTTTCTCCGCCTCGGTTACGCCGGCCTGCAGGGTGGACAGCTCCAGCAATACGCGCTGCAACGCGTGGCCGGCATGGCCCTGGCCGACGATCTGCACCTGCCCCTTGCCACGCCCGAGGATGTCGCCAAATACGTCCCGACCCTGCGCGCCTTCCAAAATGAACAGGGTGTCTTCGACAACAGCCGCTACACCCGCTTCGGCGATTCGTTGAAGACCCCCGGCGGCCCCTTCACCGCCGCCGACGTCTTGCGCGTGCTGCAGGAAGATGTCCGCCTCGAGTCCCTCACGAATGTCCTGGGCGGTCCCGGCTATATCCTCCCCGCCGACGTGAAGCAGCAACTCAGCCTCCTCGACTCGGTTTGGACCGCGCAGGTCGCCACGCTGGACTACGCCTCCTTCAATCCCGCGATCAACCCGACCGAGGAAGTCCTGAAGAAATTCCACGACGAAAACGCCTTCCGTTACGACGTGCCGGTCCGCCCGAAGTTGAGCTACGTGGAATTCAAGAACGCCGATTTCGTCCCGCCGGGCGCCCCGTCCGAGGCCGAGCTCCGCGCGTTCTACAATTCCAATATCAGCAGCTTCCCGGTGCCGCCTGACCCCGAAAAGAAGGACGCCACTGCCGCCGCCGCCGCAACGACTGATAATTTCCCCAAGGTCCGCGACCAGGTCGAAAAGGCCGTCCGCGACATGGCCAGCCAGCGCGCCGCCACCCAGGCGGCCAGCGACCTGACCGCCGCCCTGTATGATCGCAAAGCCACGATCAAGCCCGCCTCCGCCGAATTGACGGCCTTCCTCGCCAGCCAGCACCGGACCGCCGTTCCCCTGGCGCCGTTCGTGCCGGAATTTCCCCCCGCCGACAAATCCTGGCTGGGCAGCTACGCCGAACCCATCGCCCGGCTCAACGCGGACCGCTTCTTCTCGGATCCGCTCCCGACGCCCGATGGTGTCGTGGTGCTCCTCTGGCAGGAAAATCTCCCGGCCTACAAACCGCTCTTCAGCGAGGTGCGCGACCGCGTGGTCGCCGATTATCGCGAATCCGAAAAGCGTCGTCTTTTCATCGAGCGCGGCAACGCCCTGAAGACGCAACTGCAGGCCGCCGCCAAGACCCCTGCTGGCTTCACCGACACGGCCAAGGCCGAGAAGCTCGAGGTCAAGGCATATGCCAATTTCACGGTGAAACAGCCGCCCTCGGACCTGCCCCAACCTGCCCTCTCGACCCTCGTCCAGCTCAGCGCCGGCCAGGTCTCCGATTTCGTGGGCCTGGGCGACAAGGGAATCCTGGTCTTTGCCCAGGAAAAGAAGCTGCCCGAGCTCACCCCCGCCAATCCGCGCTACAGCGAAGTCCAAAAGGATCTCATGGACCGGATCGCCCGGAATAATGGGAGCGTCGTCCTGGCCGACATGATTGCACAGGAGGGCAAGAAGATCGAGGCGACGGACGTCCCCTGATCGACCCGGCAGCCCTCCGGCACGCCGCCCATCCCGCCTATTGGCCGCCCGGCTAACTGCCAACTGCCACCGCCCCTCCCGCGGTGGCATTTTTATGCCGAAACCTGCCCAGCCTGCGACCGTCACAATTAGCTTAAACTTTCCGCCCGTGTCGCGTGTCCTGTTTCCAGCACAACTTCCCATGACCCACCTCCTTCGCCGCCTCGCTTGCAGCCTGACGCTATTGTCGCTTGCTGCCCGCCTCCCTGCCCAGGACAACGCCTCCGCCCCAGCGACCGCCCCCGCCCCTGCAACCACCGCGGCTCCCGAACTCACACTGCAGGAGTGCATCAATCGGGCCCTGGCAAAGAATTTCTCGTTGGAAATCGGCCGCTTCGCCCCGCAAATCGCCAAGGACAGCATCCTTGTCGCAAAGGGTGCCTACGAGCCGCAACTGTCCGTCACCGGGGTGACCGGCTCCAGCTCGGATTCCGGCACGGACAGCAAGAGCTCCACCGTCCGCGTGGGCGTGACCCAGGAACTTTACACCGGCACCACCCTTTCCGCGAGCAGCCGGCTGGATCGCAGCTCCTCCGATCCCGCCTTCAGCACACTCAATCCGGCCTATGATGCCGACCTGACCCTCTCGGTCCGCCAATCGCTGCTACGCGGCTTCGGCACCGAGGTCAACCGCGCGGGAATCGTGCGCGCCGAAATCGGCCTGTTGCGGGCCAATCTCGATTTCAAAGCCCAGGTCATGGACGTGATCCAGGACACCGAGAACGCGTACTACAATCTCGCCTATGCCCGCGAACAGCTGGCCGTCCGGAATTTCTCCCTCTTGCTGGCAAACAAGCTGTTTGACGAAGCCAAGACCCGCCGCGACACCGGCGTCGCCACCGACCTCGATGTCCTGCAGGCGGAGGTCGGAGTCGCCAACGCCCGCCGGGGCGTCATCCTCGCCGAGCAAACCGTCAAGGACCGGCAGGAAGGCCTGCTCGCTCTCATCGGCCAGTTCGAGCTCGATGCGCCGCTCGGCATGGTGCGGTTCACCGAGATGACCGAAGCGACCCCGATGTTCGCCTCGTCCTACCAGATGGCTCGGCAAAGCCAGCCGGACTACCTTTCCTCCCAAGCGGCCATCGACCAGTTCAAGATCGACCTGAAGCTCGTCGAGGATTCGGCCAAGCCCGATCTCAGCGTCGGCGCCGCCATCGGCATGAGCGGCACCAACGGCAGCGGCAGCGACGCCCTCGGCGACGCCTTTGACCGGCAGAATCACTCCTGGCAGGTCGACTTCTCCTTCAACTACCCATGGGGCCGCAAGGCCGACAAGGCCCGCGTGCGCCAGAGTCTGGCGTCCCTCAATCGCGAGCAGACCCGCCTGCGCCTGATCGAACAGACCATCGAACTGCAGGTCCGCAGCGCGGTTCGCGCCGTCGAGACGAACGTCGAGAGCGTCAAGATTGCCACCCTCGCCTCCGGCCTCAGCCAGAAACAGTACGAGCTCGAGAAGGAGAAGTTTGCCGCCGGTCTTTCCACGAGCCGCCGGGTGCTCGAGGCGCAGGACGACCTCGAAGCCGCCCGGATCAATGAACTGCAGGCCAAGGTGACGCTCCATACGGCCGTTGCCGCCCTGCACCGCATCGAGGGCAGTTCGCTTCAGCGCTACGCCGTGCAACTTCCCTGAGCGTCGGAAGCCACGCTCGCCGGAAACCCGCACGCAGACGTGGGTTCGGGAAATGCGTCAGCTCGCGGCAGGTACCGGGGAAAGTCACCGTTTGCGCTTTCCTGCCGCTTGGCGCCCGCGTGGTGCGACAAAGTCAAACATCCATTGCCACGGACATATTGGGAGCTAAAGAGTACGGCGCCATGAGCAAGAAATCCGTTCCACCGCCCCAGTCGGCGCCGGCCTGGCCGGCCTTCGCCGCCACCGGCCTGGCTGGGGTCCTCGTCGGTGCGACCTTGATGTATTTCGCGCTGCGACCGGCAATGCAACCAGCGGCGAACGGCAGCATGGCGGCGGCGGCGCGTACCGATTCAACCAGTCATCAACCGGATCCCAGTTTGACCGCCGGACAGACTCCCGCGCAGGCCAGCCGGACGCTCGGGAATTTCCACTACGACCACGACAATTGGGCCCAGGCGATCAGCCACTACGAGGCAGCCATTCAGCAGGGCCTGGACGACCCGGATATTCGCACCGATTTGGGCAATGCCTATCGGTTTTCCGGTCGTTTCGACGACGCCTTGGTGCAGTATCGCCGCGCACAGGAACAAGACCCGCTTCACGAATACAGCTTGTTCAACCAAGGCGGACTTTACCTGGAAGACCTGCACCAACCCGCGAAAGCCGTCGAGGTCTGGCAACAATACCTGGCGCGTTTTCCCAATGGGCGAAGCGTCGCGGCCGCCCGACAACTGCTGGCCCAAGCACAATCCGGCGCGGCCAGCCCGGTGCCTCCGGCAGCGGGCGGCACGAACCAATCATCCGCGGCGGAACAAATCATCTTGAAGCAAATCAACGCCGCGCCGGCAAAGACAGGCCAGCCTTGAGCGGGCCGACTTCCCCCACCTGCCCTCGTTAATCGCATGCAAGCCGCGTTCAAACACGGTGCCCTGGCCGCCATTCTCATGAGCGCCTGGAGGCTGGCGGAGTTTGCGCTCGGCCTGCACACGAGCCGGGTCGGCATCGGCTACTACACGTCCGCCGGCACCGACCTCATCCTCGCGATTGTCCTGTGGCACCTGCTCCACCAGCGGGCGAAAAGAGCCGGGGGCACTCCGCCGACTCTCGCGGAAAACCTGTTGCAGGGCCTGCTGGCCAGCCTCGTTGCCGCCATGGTTTTCACCGTCTTTGTCTCGCTCTACTTGAACTTCATCAACCCCGACTATCCCGATTTCATGCTGGAATGGAAGGTCGCCCACTCACGGGCGGAGGGGATCCCCGAAGAAAAAATCCGGGCGATGGCCCGCATTTATCGCTGGAGCGTTGGCCCCGTCGGGCTCCCCGTGATGATCTTCGGGCGTTGCTTGTTGGTGGCCGCCCTGGCCCCTCCCTTGTTCACCCGAATGTTGAACCGTTGGAAACCCTCGCCGGTTAACGGACCGTGATGCGGCGCTAAACCGGATTGCGTGCGCTCCGGAGTCCGGAATCGGGACCGGCGGCCAAAAGTCATTGGAAAAACGTCTACGGTGTTTCGGAACACCTGGAACGATTGAAACGCTGGCCCGTGTCCTGCTTTATGACACTTGCACCGTGCCGGCAAAACACCTTGCCGGCAAACCGTCAGTTCGTACCCAACACCACCATGAATGCCTGTCGCTTCCGCGGCGCCGCGTCTCCTTTCGCGGCTTTTGTTTGCTGCCTCCTGTTCTCGCTCTCCCCCGCCCTGTTCGGCCAAGGCGTCGTTTCAGCCGGCGCCACCGGCCTCGTCACCGATGCCGCCAACAAACCGATCGTCGGGGCCACGGTCCAGGCCGTGCACGTGCCCACGAATGCGACCTACACCGCCGTGACCGGCGCCACGGGCCGCTATATTTTCCGCAGCCTTCCCGTCGGCGGTCCGTTTACCTTCACCGCCTCGGCCAACAACTTCAAATCCGCGGAGCAGACCGACGTGGTCACCCAGCTGGGCACCGACATCGACGTCAACCTCCGCTTGCAGCCCACGGAGGTCGTCACCCTCGACAAGCTCGTCATCACCGCGCCCACGGACGAACTCGATTCCGCCGCCAATGGCGCCAGTTCCGTCCTGACGGCGGCCCGCATCCAGGCGCAGCCGACGTCGAAGCGCTCGATCGGCGACATGGCGCGCACCAACGCCCTCGTCACGTTCCGCCAGGCCATCACGGACCGCGACGACCAGATGATCACGGCGGTCGGGCAGAACAACCGCTACAATTCCATCATGCTGGACGGCGCCCGCATCAACGACCAGTTCGGCCTCAATGCCTCGGGCATCCAGTCTTTCTTCAACCCCATCTCCCTCGATACCGTGGAGCAATTCTCCATTGTCATTTCGCCATACGACGTGCGCCAGAGCGGCTTTACGGGCGCGGCGATCAATGCCGTGACCAAGTCCGGCACGAACCGATTTTCCGGCAGCGCCTACACGCTCTACACCGATGCCCAATACGCCGGGGAGAACATCACCGGGACCTCGGCCGCCCCCATCAAGGGCACCAAGCCCCTCGACACCCAGAAGACCTGGGGCGCGACCCTGGGCGGCCCGATCTGGAAGGACCACCTCTTCTTCTTCCTGAACTACGAGAAGTTCACCCGCGAATCCGCCGCCAGCGTCCCGGGCTTCACCCCGGCCGCGGCCGACCTTGCCACCATCAACGCCCGCCTCACCGCCATCAACACGGCCATTGGCACCAAATCGGTCGACTTCGGCACCTTCGGCGGCTCGAACCTGACCACCACCGAGGAAAAGAAACTGGCCAAGATCGACTGGAACATCACGAAGGATCACCGGCTCTCCGTCCGGTACAACGAAACCGAGGGCACCCTGCCGCAGTTCGGCCGCTTCAGCACGCTCACGACCTTCGCGCCCTCCACCTCGCTGGCCAACACCGCTTCGGTCGGCACCAACCTTTCGTCCAACTTCTACACGCAAATCCGCACGGAAAAGGTGTGGGCAGGCACGCTGTTCAGCAGCTGGTCGCCCAACCTCAAGACCGAGCTGCGCTACGCCGACACCTCCTACCAGCAGCTCACCACCTCGCCGATCGACTTCCCGGAGGTTCGCATCTTCGGCGTCTCGGGCGTGAACAGCGCAGGCACCAGCATCACCAACGGCGTTCTCTTTGCCGGCACCGAACAATTCCGCCACGGCAACGTCATCGAGGTCGACACCCGCAGCTACAACGCCAACGCCGACTACTTCTGGAACAATTTCACGTTCAGCGGCGGCGTCGACCGGGAGGACAGCGACTTCTACAACCTCTTCCGCGGCGGTTCGTACGGCCTGATTGAGTTTCCCAGCATCGCCGCGTTTGTCGCCGACACGCCCAACGCCTTTCGCCGCGAATATTACGTGTCCGGCACGCCGGTCGCCGATGTCAGCCAGTTCGGCATCACCGGCGTCTACGGCCAGGCCAAATGGAATATCAACCCCCGGCTCAACGTCACCTTCGGGCTTCGCGGGGACTTCGTTTCCTCCGACATCCGGCCGCCGCTCAACTCCGCCTTCCAATCCACGTTCGGCCTGCGCAACGATGGCGTGCCGGACGGCGTGAGCGAGGTTTCGCCCCGCGTCGGCTTCAATTGGGCGCTCGATGAGCAGCGCGCGACGCAGTTCCGCGGCGGCATTGGCCGGTTCCTCGGCCGCGCGCCCTGGGTTTTCTTCTCCAATTCCTTCTCCAATCCGGGCGTCGGGCGCTTCGGCATCAGCCAGATCGGCACCGGGGTCGCCCCGAGCCTGGTCAGCTACCTCAACACGCAGTTCGATCCCGCCGACCCGATCGGGAAAGCGGCCACGGACGGCGATCCCAATGCCCGGCGCACGATCAACCTGATGGTCGATGGCATCCACCTTCCCTCCGTCTGGCGCGGCAACCTGGCGTTCGACCGCAAGCTCGGCCTTCTCGACAGCACGATCTCCGCGGAATACGTCCATACTCTGACCGACCAGGCCCTTTTTTCCGACAACCTGAACATCAAGCCGCTGGTGGTCACCGCTTCCTCCGGTCCCGCCATCGGTGCCGACGGCCGCCAGCGCTTCAACGGTTCGTCAACCGGATCGGGCGCATTCAGCACCGCCTTCAATGAGGTCATTCGCATCCGCAACACCGGCGTCGGCCGGAGCAGCTATCTTTCCCTGTCCTGGGACCGCCCGATGAAGGACCGTTGGGCCGCCAACTTCTCCTTCACCCATGGCACCTCCACCGAGGCGCAATCCTCCGGCCAGACGGTCGCCGTCGACGGGTGGGTGCGCAACGCGGTCTTCAACCAGAACACCATCGAGGTCAGCCGTTCCGACTTTGAAGTCCGGAATCGCATCCAGTTCACCTACACGCGGGAGTTCGAGTTCGCCAAGAACTACAAGACCCTCGCCTCGCTCTACTACGAGGGACACTCCGGCGCACCCTACTCCTTTACTTACAATAGCGATGCCAACGGCGACGGTGTTTCCGGCAATGACCTCGTCTATGTGCCGACCGGCGCCAATGACGCAAAGGTCGACTTCTCCGCCCTCAGCAGCGCGCAGGCCAACGCCTATCTGGCCTTCGTCGACAACACCGCGCTCGCAAAATTCAAGGGGACCTTCGCGCCTCGCAACTCCTTCACCCTGCCGTGGCAGAACCGGCTCGACATCCGCGTCAGCCAGAAGATCCCGCTCGCGTCCGTCGCCGAGTTCGAGCTCTTTGCCGACTTCATCAACTTCGGTTACTGGCTTAGCCGCGATTTCTTCGGCTACGTCGAGGAACTGGGCAACAACAACGGCGTTTATGCCCGCCGCCTGCTCGGCACGGCCACTTATGCCTCCGACGGACGCCTCCGTCCCGCTGGCGTTACGCTCGATGCCAACGGCCAGTTCATCCCGGCTGACGCCACGATCAATCCCCTGGCCTCCCGCTGGCGCATCCAGGTCGGCGCCCGCCTGAAGTTCTGAGGTCGGGCGGCGAGATCTCCCACGAAGCCGCCCCGGATGCCGGGGCGGCTTTCATTCGCACAATTCCTTCTCCACCGTCATCCGGAGCGCAGCGAGGCTTCAAGCGGCGATATGACTCGCGCCTCACTCCTGGATCCTTTGCTCCGCTCAGGGGAGGAATGCCCTGACGGCGGGAGCCGGCCACCTCCCATCGGCCTCAAATGGGGGTCAAGGATCACACAAACAGCTCCGCCACCCCGATCGTTGCCGCATCGAGCCTTCGGTGGTCCGGCAGCTGCGTCTTGAACCAAGTGCGCTGTTTTCGCACCAGGGCCCGGGTGTTCCGCGCGATGGCGGGAGCCAGTTGATCCTCGGGCAATCTGCCCTCCAGGCAGTCGATCGTTTCGCGATAACCGATGGCCCCGGCCGCACTGGGATTCTGTTTCAGGCCCTGCGCCAGCAGCGTCCGAACCTCGGCCACCAGCCCCGACTGCAGCATGCCCGCGACGCGCTGGTCGATGCGCGTCTCTAGGTCCGGCAATTCCCGCACCAGTTCAGCCAGCTTGACCTCGCAGTCGGCAAAGGGCGCGGGCAGCGCCGCAAACTCCGCCTGCAGGGTTGCCAGTGTCTTCCCGGACACGAGGCAGCGCTCCAAAGCCCGCGTCACCCGCCGGGGATTTTGCACATCCAGGGCCCCCAGCCCGTGCGGATTAAGCTTTTCCAACTGGGCCACGAGTGCTCCCAATCCCTCGCGCTCCAGCCGCCCGCGGATTTCGGCCCGCAGTTCCCCCGGCACCGACACTTCATCCGCCACCGCCGCGAAGAAGGCCCGGAGATAAAATCCGCTTCCGCCGGTCACCAGCACCCGCCGCCCGCGGGCAAAGATCCCGTCGATCGCCCCCCGGGCTTGCCGCACAAAGTCCGTCACGTCCATTCGCTCGGTGATTTCGCACACGTCGATCAGGTGGTGTGGGACCCGCGCGCGTTCCGCCGGCGTTGGTTTTGCGGTGCCGATGTCCGCCCCGCGGTAGAACAACAGCGAGTCGCACGATACGATCTCCGCACCGCGCTCCTCCGCCCAGCGCAAGGCCAGCTCGGTCTTGCCGACGGCGGTGCAACCGGTGAGGACATGGATGACGCGGGACATCGCGCGATTGGAAACAGGGGTTCCCAAGACGGCAAAGCCGGATTTACCCAAAGGGCTAACCGCAGGACACCCGGAATACACAGAAATCGACCAAATCCTCGCCCAACACGCGACGGAGGACTTGGTCGGTCACTTCTGCAATCTCCGCCACCTCCCGTAACGGGTTTTTCTGTGTGCTCGGTGTCTTCCGTGGTTTCTCCTGTCTTGCGGTTGGCCCGTGTGGCGGAATCGTCACAACAAAAATCCGTGCAATCTCCTCCCTCCGTGGTTTTCCTGCGGGTTCGCCCTTGAAAGCCCGGTTTATCTTCAACCCACATTCCGGCAGCAATCGCCGCAATCCGTGGCTACGCGACCGGGCAGCGGAGTTCATCCGGCAGCATGGCTGGGACGCCCGGGTGGTGGCCACGGAACGTCCGCGCCATGCGACCGAACTCGCGCGACAAGCGGTGGATGACGGTTGCTCCCTGGTCGTGGCCATCGGGGGTGATGGCACCATGAACGAAGTCGCCAGTGCGTTGATCAGCAGCCCGGCTTGCTTCGGGCTGATTCCCTGTGGATCGGGGAATGGCTTGGGCCGGCACCTCGGCATCCGGCAGGGCCGCCCGGCGTTTCGCGCTCTGTTGGAAGGTGAACCGCTCGCCATCGATACCGGCATGGTCAATTCCGACCCGTTCTTTTGCGCTGCGGGCACGGGTTTCGAAGCAGTCATCGCCAGCCGCTTCGCCTCGCTCACTTCCCGCGGTTTCAGCGGTTATCTGCGGACCAGCGCCTCGACCTGGCGCACCTATCGTCCCGAACGCTACACGCTGCACCACCCCGGAGGAAGCGACCGCCTCGAGGCCTTCACCGTCGCGATCGCCAATTCCTCCCAATACGGCAACAATGCTTACATCGCTCCGGGCGCCTCCATGCATGACGGGTTGTTGGACATCACCGCCGTGCCCCACGTGGGACTGCACAATGCCGTGCCGCTGATCTGGCGCCTATTTCACGGTTCGCTGGACCGGGTCGCCACCGTGCGGCGCTGGCAGGGAAATCAATTCGTCTTGGAGCGTGAGAAGGCGGGCTGGATCCACACGGACGGCGAGCCTCGCGCGGAAGTCTCGCGGCTGGAGATAACCGTCCGGCCCAGCAGCCTGCGGATCATGGTGCCGCGAAAGAGCGCCTAGCGATTTCTTAGCCGGGAACATGCAGTTGGTGGGCGTCGGTTTCCACACCGACGCCAGGTTCGCACGCCTCGTGAGTCCTTGTCGTCGATATGGAAATCGACGACCACCTTCGGTCGGTTCGCCACCGAGCGAAACGGCGCTTCAATTGCATGATCCCGGCTTAGCTCTGGATCGTCGCTTGCGCCGGCCTCGATTGCGAGGTTGGAGCAAGGTTCGACCCTGCATTTTGCTCCGCACCCTTACGCTTTGACCGCCACCTTCTCAGCCGCCATGAGCACGCGATTGCGACCGGTCCGCTTGGCGGTGTAGAGCGCCTTGTCGGCAGCGTCAAACAGGGCCTTGGTGTTGTCGGCATCTTCCGGCATCATGCCAATGCCGGCGCTGAGGGTGACCGATATCTTTCCCGCGCTGTCAGGCAGTTCGCACCCGGACGCCCCCACGGTCACCAGCAGTCGCTGCATGGTCTCCAGCGCCTCCTTGGCCGGCGTTTCCACCATGATGATGGCGAACTCCTCGCCGCCCACGCGGGCCAGGTGGTCCACGGTCCGTAGCTGGCCGGCCAGGAGATTGGCCACATGCCGCAGCACCGCGTCGCCCGCCGGGTGGCCGTAGGTGTCGTTCACCTTTTTGAAATGATCGATGTCGCACACGACCAGCGCAAAGGGGCGCTGGAACCTCGCGCACCGTTGCCATTCCTCGCCCAGCAATCGCTCAAATTCCCGGCGATTGCGCAATCCGGTCAACGGGTCTCGCGTCGCCAGGTGCCGGAGTTGCTCGAGGGTTTCCCCCAGCTTGCGCGCATAGCGCACCGAGCGCGCCAGCATGCGCGGCGTGAATTCGGCCTTGATCAAAAAGTCCATCGCCCCTGCTTGCAGCGCCGCCTCGTCCAGCTTGGGATCGGTTTCGGCGGTGAGGAAGATCGTTGGCGTCGTGTTGCCGGCCGACCGGGCGGTGCGCAGCAGGTCCAGCCCGTCCTTGCCCTCATCCAATCGGTAGTCGAGCAGGCAAACGGCATACTTGCCTTCGCAGAGTTTCTTCAGCCCGGAATCGTAAGTGTCGGCCCAATCAAGCTCCCATGGGCCCTCCGGAAACTTCACAACCATGCGCGACAGCATGTCGTTTGCCGTCGGGTTGTCGTCGATGAGTAGGAGCCGGTTCAAGGGGTAAATCAGTGCACGCCAGCTGTTAAATCGGCCGCAATAACCCCGAGTTTAGCAGGCACTTGGGTCCGGTCAAGCAGGCCCGCTTTGATCACGTTGACCAGCGCACTGCCCACGACCACCCCGTCCGCCATCCTGGCAACCTCCCTCACCTGGGCCCGGGTCGAAATGCCGAAGCCGACCACCACGGGCAGCGCCGTGTGCCTTTTGATGGCCGCGACCGCCTCGGGAATGTTGGCCGCCACTTGGTCGCGCACGCCGGTCACGCCCTCCCGGGAAACATAGTAAATGAAGCCGGTGGCCGCAGCTCCGATTACCGGGAGGCGGCCCGCCGGCGTCGTGGGAGCAACGATGAAGACGGTCTTCATGGCGTGCCGCTCGCACGCCGCAACCACCTCGCCCGCTTCCTCCGGCGGGAGGTCGAGGGTGAGCATGCCGTCGACGCCCGCGGCCTTGGCGGCCTGGACGTAAGCGTCCACGCCATTCGAGAACACGAGGTTGTAGTAGGTGTAGAAGACGATCGGCACCTGGCTGGTCTCGCGAATCCGGCGCACCAGCTCGAACACGCGCGCGGCGGTCATCCCGCCCTCCAACGCGCGCTGGGCGGCCAGCTGGTTGGTCAGGCCGTCAGCCAGCGGATCGGAAAAAGGCACGCCGAGTTCCAAAACATCGGCGCCGGCGGCAATCACCGCGCGACAGGCGGCCAGCGACGTGTCGAAATCCGGGTCGCCGGCGCACAGGTAGGCAACGAAGGCGGAGCGCTGCTCACGACGGGTCCGGGCGAAGGTCTCGGCGATTCGATCCATGCGAGGGGCAAGCGTCGGGTGGGCGGCCCGGGGGGTCGAGCGCAAATTAGCCCGTCCGGCCATACTCGAGATCGAAGTCCACCAGCACAGGTCGGTGATCCGAAAGGTAGGTGCGAAGCACCTCATCGTGCACCAACCGGCACTCCTCCGGCAGGAGCACGAAGTCCAGCGCGCGCGCCGGCAAGGCCGCCGGAAAGGTGCGGCCTTTCTTGGGCAACAGCGTGTAGTTGTTGGTCTCCTCGCAGTAGCCGAGCAGCATCGCGGTCGCGTCGGGCGTATAGGCGGGGCAATTGAAGTCGCCGCACAGGATCGGCGGCGCCACCCAATGCGCGCTGCGCTGCTGGCTGCGTTCGCTCATGAACTTCATCAGGGTTCCCGCCTGCTGCAACCGCCGCTTCCGGGAGGTGTGGTGCAGGTGCAAGTTGATCAAGGGCAACCGCCGCCCCGCGCTGAGCTCGATCTCGGTTAGCAAAAAGCCCTTGTCGCCGAGCGCGCTCCGCCCGAAAGTGGCGCTTTCGGCGTGCATGATCGGCCAGCGCGACAGGACGCCGTTGCCGTAGTTGCGCGGATAGAGCCCTGCCCGCACGTTCGTCAGGCCGATTGCCGTGAAAGACAGGCCGCTGTGTTCGCTCAGGAACGTCAGGTGGTTGAAGCTGCCCGCCCAGCGCGAGTTTTCGTCCACCTCCTGGACGGCAACGATGTCGGCCCCGAGGCGCTTGATCAGCGCCGCGATCTTCAGCAGGTTGGCACGGATCCCGCCCGCAGTCCGCAGGCTCTGGTGGATCGGGGAAATGCCCCGGCCATGGGCGATGTTGAAGGTCAGGAAGCGCAGCCGGGGCATGAATTTAAGTGCCTGACGTCTCGGGAAAGTGGGGCGGTCAAGGGGATTCGAACCCCCGACCCCAAGAATCACAATCTTGTGCTCTAACCAACTGAGCTATGACCGCCGTATGGAAGGTGTGAAAGTTCATAGTCTTCCTACCCTGTCAACCCCTTCTTCCAGCGCCAAATTCGGCCTCGCCACACGGGACCGGGAATCGCGGCGCTGCGTTGGGCATGCCCTTGCCACAGCGCCTGTAACATTTGTTAAAAATCGCCTCGCCTCAGGCTGGCCATGCCGTTTCGGTCTGGAGCCATGATCTCCTTCAAGAAGCTGCTGGGAAAAGAAGAGAAGTTCTACGACCTGCTGGAAGCGAGCGCGGAGGAGGCGCGGCTCAGCACCGAGCTGCTTGCGAAAATCCTCAAGAACGAGGCGGCAACCAGCGCCTCGAACATCCACGACATCATCAACGCCCGCCGGAAGGACAAACGCATCACCCAGCAAATCACCGAGGAGCTCTGCAAGACCTTCGTCACCCCCTTTGAGCGCGAGGACATCGAGTCCCTCTCCCTCGCCCTGTACCGCATCCCCAAGACCGTCGAGAAGCTCGTTGAGCGCCTCTCGATCTGCCCGGCGCGCGTCCCGCGCGAGAGCATGCAGCGGCAAGTCATCCTCCTGGTCGAGGCCGTGGAAGCCGTCGACTTCATGGTGAAACAACTCCGCCAGGGCACGCAGGTGGACCGCATCCAGGATGCCCACAATCGCCTCCAGTTCGCCGAGGGCGAAGCCGACAAGATCATGCTCGCCCTGGTGAAGGATCTCTACAACGGGCCCTACGACGCCAAGGAAGTGGTCATTCTCATGGAGCTCTACGACCTGATTGAAACCGCCGTGGACCGCGCGCGCGACGCCGGGCAAGTCGTCCTGCAGATCATGTTGAAATACTCCTGATCGCCGTCCCGCGCCCGACCGCCCGTCCCCGCTGCCGAGCCCATGACCATCTTCCTGATCGTCCTCTTCACGGCGCTGGTCTTCGAATACATCAATGGCTTTCACGATGCCGCCAACGCCATCGCGACGGTCGTCTCGACCAAAGTCCTGACCCCCCGCCAGGCGATCTGGCTCGCCGCGGTCTTTAACCTGGCCGGCGCCCTCGCCGGCACCGCCGTGGCCAAGACCATCAGCGGCGGCATCGTTGAGACCGGGGTGGTGACAATCGTGACGATATTCAGCGCGCTCTGCGCCGCGATCATCTGGAATCTGATCACGTGGTGGCTCGGCCTGCCGTCGAGCTCCAGCCATGCGCTGATCGGCGGCCTGTGCGGGGCGGCGCTCGCCACGGCCAAGGGCAATTGGAACGTGCTGATCTGGGCCACGAACGATGCCAAGGGCAATGCCATCGGCCTCTGGCCCAAGGTCGTGCTGCCGATGTTCTCCTCGCCGGTGATCGGCTTCTTCGGGGGAGCATTCCTGATGTTCCTCCTGACCATCTGCATCCATCGGCTCACCCCCCGCATGGTCAATGGCATCTTCGGCAAGCTGCAACTCGTCAGCGCGGGCTTCATGGGCTACAGCCACGGTTCGAACGACGCGCAAAAGACCATGGGCATCATCGCCCTCGCGCTGTTCACCGGGACAAAAGCCGGCGTCTTCGATCAACTGCCGGAATGGGCGTCGTTCCTGCGGATGGGTGAATTCAAGGACATTCCCACTTGGGTCGTGATCGTGTGCGCCCTGACCATGGCCGCGGGCACCGCGGCCGGCGGCTGGCGCATCATCCGCACCATGGGCCACAAGATGGTCAAGCTGCAGCCCGTGCACGGATTCGCCGCCGAAACAACCGCCGCGGCCATCATCCACGGCGCCTCCTCGCTCGGCATCCCCGTGTCGACGACGCATGTCATTTCCACGTCGATCATGGGTGTCGGCGCCGTGAAGCGCTTCGGCGCGGTGAAATGGGGCATCGTGGAGCGCATCGTCTGGGCCTGGGTCCTGACGATTCCCGTCTGCGGCGTCCTCGGCTACGGCCTCGAGCGCCTCTGCAATCATTTCGGGCTGATCTAGCCCGCATATTTCACTCTCAGAGGTGTGAAACATGCGCCCTGGCGGGCCGACCTTGTCGGGGTGCGCCGCGACAAGGTCGCTCCGCCCGAGGGCGGACGGACATTTTGGTGATTGGATCGTTCGTGACTGTGAAATGTCCGGGCTAGGCCCGGAACCCGCTGGCTGCGCGGGATTCGATCTAACGGAGGGTCGGCGCTTGGGCCGACCTCGTCTCCGCTGGTGCAGATAGCTGTAGGGGCGCAGTCTCGGCTGCGTCCCATTCCGCGGAGCGCGGCATCCCAATCCGTCCCTGCAGGCGTCGGCTGGCTCGATCCTATCCCGACTGCACCTGCGAGGACCGAGCCAGCTCGGCCCCTGCCTGGCAGGATGAATCCCCGGCGCGGCCGGGATTGGCCGCAACCTTGCGGCGAAATCCAAGGCCCTGAGCAGCGTTGAACCGGCAAGACCGCGCCCCTGCGTTACTTGTTACTTGCCCGGACGGGCGCGTCCCGCGAACCTGCGCGCCGCATGAGCACCCCCCAAGGCATCTACATTGGCACGGATAGCGGCGCCACCACCTCCAAAACCGGCGGCGTCTGGGCCGATGGCACCCTCATCTCCACCAAGCTCCGCCAGAGCTCGACCAATTCGCAGGCGGGCACCGTCGCGGTCGTCAAAGGCTGGGTGGACGGCGTGCAGGGCTTCCTCGCCGACAACAACCTCAAGTGGGACCAGGTGCTCGGCGTCGGTCTGGCCATCCCCGGACCCTATTCCAGCTACGGTGTGATGGGTCGCGCCTCCAACCTGCCGAAGAGCTTTGAAGGCTGGAATTTTCACGCCGACTACGGCGCCGCCTTGTCGGCCGCAGCGGGACGCCCCATCTCGCTCGTCGTCGGCAATGACGGCAACTACGGCGGCGTAGGCGAGGCCCAGCGCGTGCGCGGCGCCACCAAGGCCACCGTGCTCATGCTCGCCCCCGGTTCCGGCCTCGGCGTCGCCTACGTCGATGCCAATGGCCTGCCGCTCGAAGGCGACACCCTGAATGGCATGGAAGGCGGCCATATGCCGGCCGTCCTCCAACTCCTCGGCATGAAGCCGTTCAAGTGCGGTTGCGGCCGCACGTGGGGGTGCATCGAACCCTACACGACCATTTCCGGCCTGCCGCAACTGCTGGAGGAATTCCTGCCGAAGCATCCCGGCCATTCGTTCCACACCTCCACCGTTCCGCTCAAGGACAAGGTCCTGTCGCTCCGCACGCTCGCCCAAAAGGGCGACCCGCTGGCCGTGGACATCTTCAACTTCCAGGCCAAGGCGCTCGGCCTCCACATGGCGTCGCTGCTCACCGCCGTCGACGCCGAGTACGTCGTGATTGGTGGCGGCCTGATCGATCCCGAAGCCACGACGCCGGAGTTCCGCGAGCGTTACCTGCGCATCATCCGCGAGTCCGCCCTGCCCTACCTCTGGCCGCAACAGCAGGCCAAACTCAAGGTCGTCCCCGCCACCCTCGGCGACCTGTCTCAAGCCATCGGCGCCGCGCTGGTGGCGCTGTACACCTTCAAGACCCAAGCCTGAGCACCGAGCCAGGCCGGAAGACGTGCTACCATGTCTACCGACTTCATCGGATTATTCGATGTTACGGTTCGGGGAGTCGAACCGGAGTGGTTGAAGACTCAATTCACCGAGCCAACGCCGGAACTGGCCACGGTGATCGAGCGTTATCGATCGCGATGGAAGGTGCAAAGCTGGGCCTGCGAATCCAGCACCGCGGACGGACGACCGAAACTCTGCGGTCCAGGGGGATTTTCCTTCATCTTCGCGCCACGAATGCTCGAGGTCTACCATCTGATCTCCTTTCACGAGTTTGCGAACGATCGGGCGGCGCGGGACGAACTCCGCCAAGTCTGGTGGTTTGTCGCCGGACTGGTCGGATCAAGGCATGCAATCTACACCCACGAGTTGATGCCACATGAAGGCTCAACCGTCGCCGAAACGGATTTGAGCCTGCGCGACCGTGTGGGCCCTCCGGCAGCGACGTTCGCCGAACTTGCCAAGGCTGAGATGTTCGGACCCCGTGCCTGGTACCTCGAAGATTTCGGCGATCTATCCCGCTGACTGGCAGGGCGAGCCACGGGTCCGGACGCTTATTCGGAGGTAGTCAGCAGCGGAGTGACACCTCTCGATACGCGGCCCGCCCCCACACCCAGCCCTGATATGCTTGAACAAGCCGGAAAGAATGTGTGGCTCGCGAAGCAGAGCTGATACGCAATCCCAAAAACCCAACCGCCACAGACTAATCGGGCTTTCAGCCATCGTCTCCGAGCCGAGACGTCCGGCACCAAAATCATGAGCGTCAACCTAGCCCGCATATTTCACGCTCAGAAGTGCGAGGTATGCGCCCTGTCGGGCCGACTTTGTCGGGGCGCGCCGCGACAAGGTAGCTCCGCCCGGAGGGCGGACGGACATTTTGGTGATTGGGTCGCTCATGACTGTGAAATGTCCGGGCAAGAGCGGTTTGAGTTGAGTTGGAGCCGCTCGGAAAGGTCGAGCGGGCTGACCTCAGCCCGCTTGCCTTGGGAAAAAGGTCCTGAGGTCAGGACGTTCCACCTCACTGACTGGCCATAGCTTTATTTGAACGGCTCCAGCCTTTCTTTTCACCGTCACGCTGCTCGCTCCGCTGGCGGCCATGGCCCAGGGCGGCAAGAACGATCCCGCCGCTCCCGAAGCGGTGGTGCAGCGGCAACTCGATGCCTCCAATGCGCGTGAGCTCGACGGTTTCCTCGAGACCAATTCGACGGACGCACCGCTTTTCGGGCATCCGTCAAATCTGCTGGCCGGAAGATAAGGCCGAGCCAGGGTTCAGGGTCAGGGGTGCCGAGTCGGAGCTCGGCTGGGCAATCACGTCGCCGTTCGTGACCTCACTCCCTCCCGTCACCGACTCCCACTAGTCACTCTGCCCGTGAGGCCCGCTCCATCTCATCTTCCGACACTCATTCGCCCCATCGCGCCGGGGCCCCTGCAACACGTAATATAATACGTTACACCCCTCCTGGCACGACCACCCCAAGTGTAACGTATTGTATTACGAATTTTCGGGCACGGGCGGTATGGGGGCGGAAACGGAGACCTGCTGCGAACAGTTGGGATAGGGTCTTCCAGCGTGGCGATCGGGTGGATTTCGCGGGGCTCGGAATCACCGTCCGGTGGCCGCGGAATTCGTGAGCATGCTCCTGCGGAGAGAAATCGCCGGGGCCGGCGCCCTCAGGACGCCGCATTGAAGTTAAACGGAATCTGCGAGGCCGAGGGGCCCTGCTCCGCCGGGACCTTGATGAAAAAGGTCGTGCCGCGCTCCTCGGCGCTTTCCACGCGCACGTCCCCTCCGTGGGCCTGGACGAGGTTCTTGACGATGGCGAGGCCCAGGCCGGTGCCGCCGGCCTGCGTCCGCGCCCGCGACTTGTCGACGCGGAAGAAGCGCTCGAACACCCGCGCGCGCGCCGCTTCCGGGATGCCGGGGCCTTCGTCGCGCACCCAGAGTTGCAGCCAGCCGGCGCCGAGCGGCGCGCCACCCACTTCAACCGTACCCTTGCCACCGTGCTTGATGGCGTTGTCGATCAGGTTCGAAAGCACCTGGCGCAAGCGACCGGCATCACCGCGTGCGTGGAACGACTCCGGCAGGTTGTTGACCAAGGTCATATTCCGGCCGGAGGCCGAAGTGCGGAAATCACCCATGAGTTCATCCACCAGCGCGCGCACATCGACGGCCTCGAAGCGCAACACGATCCGTCCCGAATCGATCGCCGAGATCAGCAACAGGTCCTCAATGAGCAGGTTCAGCCGGCTGGCATGCCGGTCGATTATGCCGAGAAACTTGGTCAGTGCCTCCGGGTTGTCCCTGCCGCCGTCCAGCAAGGTCTCCGCCGCCCCCTTGATCAGCGAAAGCGGAGTGCGCAGCTCGTGGCTGACGTTGGCCACGAATTCCTCCCGCATGCCCTCGAGCTTCCGCAGGGGGGTGAGATCGTGCACGACAAACAGCGTCCCCGCCGGGCGGGCGCCCGCGTCGAGCAAGCGAACGGCGTTGACGTTCAAGGTCCGCATCACCGGGCCTTCGAGGGGCAGTTCATAGTCCCGCACTTCAGGCTCGTGCTCCAACCGCGCCAGCAAGGCGGCAAATTCGTGGTGCCGCACCGCCTCCAGCAGGGGCCGGCCGGTTGCCGGCAAATCGAAACCAAAGAGCACCGCCGCGGCCCGATTGGCCAGTTGGATTCGCCCGGTGGGGTCGACGACAATCAGGGCCTCCAGCATCTGTGAAAGCACGGCCGCCAGCCGCTCCTGCTGCTCGCCCAGGGCACTGGCGTGCTGCTTCTGGAGCTCAGCCCGCTCGCGCAAATTGGCCTCGCGCGCCTCGGCCAGCTGACGGCGCAGCCGGAGCGCCCAGACGATCAGGGCGATCACGATGGCGATGAGAATGACGACGATGCCGGTCATGGCGGGTGGAGCGCACCGACCCCGGTGCGCTGGTTGGGGAGCCGATGAACAAAGCGCGCCGGGGTCAGCGCGCTCCACCTCAAGTCCCGACCCTGAATATTCGCGTCTTTTGTACTTCTTGTGGCCATCCCGGCAGTCCGAATCGGTCAACCGTTCGAACCAAAGCGATAGCCTACACCCCGGATCGTTTCCAGATATTCCGCCGCCGTGCCCAACTTTTCCCGCAAACGGCGCATGTGCGTGTCCACGGTGCGGGTATCGATCGGGTTGTCGTAGCCCCAGACATCCTGCAGCAGGCGGTCCCGGGTCTGCACCCGGCCGCGACGCCGGGCCAACAGCTCCAGCAACTTGAACTCCGTGGCCGTGAGCGTTACGGCCTGGTCCTTCACCTTCACCACGTGCCGGCCGGAATCGATGTCGAGCGTCCCGATGCGCAGGTGCGTGGCGGGCTCGTCCGACGCCGCCGCCCGGGTAAGCACTTTCTTGATGCGCAGCACGAGTTCGCGGGGACTGAACGGCTTGGTCACATAATCGTCGGCGCCGAGTTCGAGGCCGACGATGCGGTCCATTTCCGCCGCGCGGGCGGTGAGCATGATGATGGGAATGCCCGCCGTGGCCGGGTCGCGCCGCAGGATCTTGCAGACCTCCAGCCCGTCGATTTTCGGCAGCATCAGGTCGAGCACGACCAGCGCGGGTCGCTCCTCCCGCACCAGGTCCACGGCGCGCAGGCCGTCGGCGGCGGTCAGTGGCGTGTAGCCGGCTTCCTTGAGTTTGAACGCGATTACCTCCAGGGCATCGGGCTCGTCGTCAACGACCAGTATTCTTGGCTTCATTCGGCTTGGCCTTGGTGTGGCGGATGTCCCGCGCCTCGTAAAGATAAACGACCTCCTCCGCGATGTTGGTGGCATGGTCGGCCACCCGCTCGAGGGAACGCGAGATGGCCATCAGCGAAAGGCAGCGCGAGATGTTGGCGGGAGATTCCACCATGAAGCTCGAGAGCTCGCGGTGGAGCTGCTTGTTGAGGCTGTCGACGTCCTTGTCGTTGGGAATGATCGCGCGCGCCTCGTCCGGATGGCGTTCGACGAAGGCGTCGATGGTGCCCCGGAGCATCTTCAGGGACATTTGCGCCATGCGCGGCAGGTCGACGTAGGGCTTGAGCTGCGGCTCGGCGTTGAGATCGACGGCGCGGCGCGCGATCTTCACGGCCTCGTCGCCGACGCGCTCGAGGTTTTGGGAAATCTTCATCGCCACCGTGATCAGGCGGAGGGTGGACGCCACGGGCGCCATCGACAGCAGGTGGATGGCGATGTCGTCAATCTCGATCTCGTAGCGGTCGAGGATGTTGTCGTCCTTCTGGACCTGTTGGGCGAGGTTGTCGTCCCGGTCCGTCAGCGAACGAATGGAACGGGAAACCGCGCTCTCGGCATGGCTGGCCATGGCGAGCAGCTTGTCCTTCAGCATCTGCAGCTCTTCGTCGAAATTAGTCATGATGGGGACAGCTTAGCCAAAGCGGCCGGAGACGTAGGCCTCGGTCTGGGGATTGGCGGGGTTCATGAAGATGGTGCGGGTTTCGGCGAACTCGACAAGGCGCCCGAGGTAGAAAAAGGCCGTGCGATCCGAGCAACGGGCGGCCTGCTGCATGTTGTGGGTGACGATGACGATCGTGAATTCCTTCTTCAATGCGTGAATGAGTTCCTCCACCTTGGCCGTGGCAATCGGATCGAGGGCCGAACAGGGTTCGTCCATCAGGATGATCTCCGGCTCGACCGCGATGGCCCGGGCGATGCACAGGCGCTGCTGCTGGCCACCCGAGAGGCCCAGCGCGCTTTGTTGCAGGCGGTCCTTCACCTCGTCCCACAAGGCCGCGCCACGCAGGCTTTTCTCGACCACTTCATCAAGGCGCGACTTGCTCTTCTGACCCTGGATGCGAAGACCGTAGGTGATGTTTTCGTAGATGGACTTGGGGAATGGGTTGGACTTCTGGAAGACCATCCCGACCTGCTTGCGCAACTCGATCACGTCAACGTCCGGCCGGTAGATGTCGATGCCGTGGACGCGGATCTCGCCCCGGCTGATCCGGGTGCCATCGATCAGGTCGTTCATGCGATTGAGACACCGCAACAGCGTGCTCTTGCCGCAACCTGACGGCCCGATGAAAGCGGTCACTTCCTTGGCGGCGATGTTGAGCGTGATATCGTGCAGGGCCTGGCTGGCGCCGTAATAAAAGTCCACCTTGTCGATCTCGATCATGGGCTGGGCCGGGGCGGTGCCAGTCGCCGCCGGCGCCTGGGTGGCGGCCACAATCGTGGGCACGGTGACTTGCCGGACGGAAGGAGGAGCTGGAGTGGGTTCGGTCATGACGTTCATGGCGGTCGGGGCGCCTACCACCTGTAGCGGGCGCGAAGCTTGTTACGGAGCAGGATGGAACTGAGCGCGATCAGGGCGACGATGCAGAGGAAAACGAAGGCGGTGCCATATTGGACCCGCGCGGTATATTCGTTTTGCGGGATCTTGGAACTCACCACGTAGATGTGATACGGCAGCGCCATGACCCCTTGGAACACGAAATCCCACCAGTGATTCAGGTCCTGCCAGGGCAGCTTGTCGCGGGAAACGTAGGCCGCGGTGAACATGATCGGCGCTGTTTCGCCGGCAACGCGCGCGATGCCGAGGATGGAGGAAGTCAGGATCCCGGGCAGCGCATAGGGCAGGACATTGGTCCGGATCGCCTGCCATTTGCTGGCGCCGAGCGCCAGCGACCCCTCGCGAAATCCCCGCGGAACCGCCTTGAGCGATTCCTCGGACGCCGTGATGACCACCGGGAGCACCATGAAGGCAAGCGTGAACCAGCCGGCGAGCAACGAAACGTTCCAACCGAAGAAAATCACGAACATCCCAAACCCGAACAGGCCGAAGACAATCGACGGCACTCCCGCCAGGTTCAGGATCGAGAGGCGCACAAACTGGATGAAACGGCCCTGCCGGGCGTATTCGTTGAGGTAGATGGCCGCGGCCACGCCGAGCAACAGGGCGATCGTCATGGATCCGACCACGAGCAGGACGGTGCCGACGATGTTGGGAAAGATCCCCCCGGCGGAATAAACGTAACTCTCCTCCTTCAGTTGCGCGGTGATGCCATGCGCCTCGCGAAAGGCGCGAAAATCCCGATCACCCAATTCGTAGCGCCGCCCCTCGAACTGGAAAACATGGAGCGACTCGGGGGCGGCGGTGAAAAATCTCGTGTTGATAAACGGTGCCTTCGCCTGGAAGACGGCACCGGAGCCCTTCACGACGATATCGGCGAGCACGTAGAGACCGCAAAACAGCACCAGGTACGTCGTGAGCCGAAAGAGCCAGAAGACCCGCCGCTCCCAGCGGCGGGCGGGCGTCGAACGCAGGTGGAAGACGTGGGCGGCGGAGCTCATGGTCAGCCGATCGAGACGCGATAACGGCGCACGATCTTTTGCGCGAAGTAGTTGATGAGCAGGGAGAGGAAGAAAAGGGCGATGCCCACGCAAAACAGGGCCCGATAATGGATGCTGCCCTGCACCACCTCGCCCATCTCCTGCGCAATGATGCCGGTCATCGTGTGCACCGGCTGGGCGATGACGGCGAGGCCGGCGCTGAAGTCGGGAATCGCGATGCGGTTGCCCGCGCAAAGCAGCACAACCATGGTCTCGCCAATCACCCGGCCGAAGCCGAGCAGGATCGCGGAAATGATGCCGGACAGCGAGGCCGGCATGATGATGCGCACGATCGTCTGGAGGCGGGTGGCGCCCAGCGCGAACGACGCTTCGCGGAAAGCCCGCGGCACATTGTTCAACGCGTCCTCCGCCAGGGTGAAGATCGTCGGGATCGCGATCAATGCGAGCAGGCAGCCCGCGGTGAGGATGTTCAACCGCTCGCTGTAGGGGAACCCCGGCAGCCAGCTCAGCCATGACTGCTGCGAAAGCGTCCGCAGCGCCTGGCCCAGCACGGCGATGCCAAAGAAACCGAGCACCACGGAGGGAATGGCGGCGATAAACTCGATCGCGGGCTTGATGAACCGCTGTTCCGCCCGGGAGGCAATCTGGTTGACGTAGATGGCCGCCCCGACGCCCATGGGGATGGCGAACAGCAGGGCCACCAGCGAAACCATCAGCGAGCCAACGAACAGGGGAACGATGCCGTACCAATCCTGCCAGAAGCTCGCGGTGAGCCATTCCCGTCCAAACAGGAAACCACCGACCGACCGACCCAGCGACACCGGCGCCGAAGGATCCCAGGCGGCGGCGCGGGTTTCGATGGCCGGCAGTCCTCCGAGGAACTGGCGAACCAGTTCGTTGAAGCGGTCCAACCGCCGCGCGAGCGCGGCATCCGGCAGGGTCGGAGGTGCACGCAAGGCGGTCTCGAGCGTCGATCGCATCTCGTCCACGGCGTCACGAAAAGCCGGGAGCGTGCCCTTCAGGGTCGCCATCTCGGCGCCGAAATCGATCGGGTCGAAGGTGATGGCCGCTGCTTCCGCCTCCCGCCCGGCTTCCCGCAGTTGTCGCTGTGATTCGCGCCGGTCCTGGTTGACGAGGTAGCGCGTCTTGATGGCCGTCGCGCTGTCCCGCAGGTCGGACACCATCCCGCGCACCGGATCGATGGCGTCGGCGAATTTTCCCGCGAATTCGTCGAATCCCGCCAGCTGGGCGTTGGCCGCCGCCGGCGCGAGTCCGGCCGGACCGGTCAGATGCTGGTAGGCGCGGAAACGCACGTCGGAGAGGTACCGGTTAAGCGCGGTATGGCTGGTTTCCACCTCCGCGAGAATGTCCACATATTCCAGTCCCGCCTGCCGGTAGATGCGGAGGTTGTCGTGATTTTGGGTGAAGAACCCAGCTCCTTCGCGAAAAAGGAAGATCGTGATCAGCGTCAGCACCACGACGGCCACCAGGGCATTTCCGCCAAAAAAGACCTGGATAATCCGGTCGAGGGTCAGCCCGAACAACTCGAAGCGCGTTTTACCGACAAAGCGGGGAACGGCCTGGGTGGCGGGAAGCGTGGCAGATTGCATGCGAAAACGGAAGGACGGCGCAGTGTCGGCGCGGGACCACGGGACGGTCAACCGGCCCATGTTACAGTTTGGTGACAATCAAGCCCGCCGTCCGGATGCGGCGGCGGGCCTGACGGACGCCGGATTGACTCAGCGAACCGGCACGAAGCCGATCTTGGCGACGATCGCCTGGCCTTCGTCGCTCAGCGTGTAGTCGACGAATTTCGCCGCTTCCCCGGTGGGCTCGCCATTCGTGTAGTAAAAGGTCGGCCGGGCGTAGGGATATTTTTTGGCGAGGACGGACTCCTTGCTCGGGACCGCGCCCTCGATCGCGATGGCCTTGATGCCGGGATCGTGGATATAGGCCAGCCCGACGTAGCCGATGCCATTCGGGTTCTTGGCCACCTCGGCCGCGATCTGTTCGTTGCCGGCCATCTTTTGGGAGGATCCCGCGTAGTCGCGCTTGTGCATCGCCAGTTCCTTGAAATCGGAATAGGTGCCGGAGGACGTGTTCCGGGTGTAAACGGAAATCGCCCCCCCGGTGCCACCGACCGCCGACCAGTCACTGACATCGCCGGCGAAGATCTGCTCGACCTGCCGTTTGGTGAGGGAGGTAAGCGGATTGCCGGCGTTGACGATCACGCCGATCCCGTCATAGGCCACCACGGTGGGCTTCATCATGACGCCCTTGGCGGCGGCGGCTGATTGCTCCGTGGGCTTGGCGCGTCGGGAAGACATGCCGATTTGCGCGGTGCCGTCGATGATGGCGGCAATGCCCGTGGTCGATCCCTCGGCCGCGATGGAGAAGCTGACGTTGGGATTCTTCGCCTTGTATTCCTCGGATAGCATCGGCACGAGCTTGGCCCCGAGCGTGTCGGAGCCCTTGATGACGAGCTTTTGGGCCTGGAGGGACACCGCGGCAAGCGCGGCGCCAATGAACAGTAGTGCTTTTTTCATGGGAGATTTATTCGGGAGTTGGGTGGTGGGATCAGAAATTGACCTGGAACTGGCTGCGGACGCCGCTGGTGTTGGCCTTGGGGCCGGAAGTGCCGGTGAGGCTGTCGCGCGACTGGCCCATGATGTAACCGAGCTGCCACTTGCAGTCGTTCCCGCGGAAGAAGCGGGTGAAGCCGAAATACCATTCATCCAGCTCGTTCATCGTGCCGCCACTGGGCGCCGAACGAATGCCATCGGACGTCTGCACACCGCGTCCATCGGAATCGACGAAGGTGTAACGGGTGGTCAGCTCCCAGAATTCGCCGATCTTGAAGGAGGGCTGGATCGACCAGGCGCTGCTCTCGGAATCCTGGGTCGCGGAGATGCCGGCATCGTTCTTGCTGCCAAACCACTCCAGCTGGAGATCCCAGGGACCCTTGGAAAACTGGGCGAAGGCATTGTAGACCGTCAGATCGTTGCCCGCCCCGAGCGTCTTGCCGCCCTGATCCGGAAGCAGTCCCATCGAACCACTGAGAACATAGCTGAGGCCCTCGGCGGACGTCACCTTGTAGCCCAGATTCCCCCAGTAGGCCAGATTGTTGTTCGCCGCGGAGCCCGTGCCGGCCACGCCGGCGGCTGATTCATCCCGCTCGGGATTTGTTACGGCAACATTGTAGAAAAGGCCACTGTCGGGCATCTTGCCGCCGAGATAAACGCCCAGACGATAGCTGCCGGCACCCAGCCGGCGTCCATTGTTGCTTTCCACCCAGTAGCGCGTGGCGGGGGAGCGTTCGATTGCCTTCAGGCTGCCGGACGACGTATACCATTCCTCCAGGCCCAACGGCACCTTGCGGAAGCCGATGTCCAGGTTGAGAGCTTCGCTTTGCGCCCACGTGATCTTGGCCTCGTCAAACGTCGATCCCGCAAAGTCGTAGTTCACGCTGGAACTCCAGCCGGCCCCAAGGTTCGCCTTCATGCCGATATAGATGCGGCGAAGGAAGATGTGGCTGGTATCAACGGGATCCGCGGTGGTGCCGCTGATGTCCGTGCTCAAGCCGGCATACTGCACCTGGATGCGACCGGTAATCGAGAGATTCGCCGTGCTCTTGCCGCCGGAGATTGTCGCGGTCACGGCCGCCGAGGCGTCACGGGCCAGGTCAGCCCGAAGTTCCTCGGCTTCCTGGTCGTTCAGGACGCCTTTCTTGATCAGCAGGTCGATGAGGGGGCCGCTGTCTTGCGCGAGCGCCGTGCCGGCGCACAGCAGGGCGGCGGCGAGGGCGGACAATTTGGTTTTCAGGTTGAACATATTCGAGGGTGGATGGCTTGGATGAATGCACGTGGCCGGCGGAGTGCCGGCATGCGCCGTAACATTAGGGGCGCATTGTTACGGTTCCGTGACGCCCGTGTGACAAAAGGGGAAACTAGCCGCCGCCTGGCGGCTCACGCCCGCGCCAGGTTTGGTCCGTGGTCGGGCCCGCCTCGCTCGTTCCCTTGTCGAGCCTCAGGACCGAGCCAGTGCGGCTATCCGTGCCAGGGCGGGGTCGTGCCGCGCTTCTCCGCGCCCTGCCCTTCCAGCAATGCCAGCAGGAGATCGTTCTTCACGAGCACGCCCTCGAGGTGTCCGGTGACCCGCTCGACCACCGGCAGCGTCTGGCCGGCGTGTTGGGAGAACACGCGCAACGCGTCCGCCAGCGACGCGCCGGGCGAAACCGTCGGCACGTCGTCCCGCAGCAAATCCTCCGCGATGACGTGCGTCGCCACCTCGGCGTCGCTCAGGTGCGGCTTGATGTCGTGCAACGAGATCGCGCCCGCATACGCGCCGTCGGGCTGCGAGATGTAGATTTCCTCGCGCCGGCTTTGCAGGAATTCCTGCGCGATGGCGGCAAAGCGGGCGGTGGTCGTCACCACCGATGCCTGCCGCCGCACCAGGTCGGCCACCACGCCCGGCAGCCGGACCGCTTCGGGCGGCGCCTCGGCCGCCTTCTTGCTCAGGGCTTCGCTATAGAGCGAGTTGTCCTCGAGGCCCCGGGCGGTGTAATACGCGACCACGCTGCAGAGCATCAGGGGCATGATGATGTCGTAGCTCAGCGTCATCTCGAACAGCATGATGATCGCCATGACGGGTGCGTGGCTGGCCGCCGCCAGCAAGGCACCCATCCCCACCATCGCGAATGCCCGGGGATCGGCCGCGCCCTCGGGCCACACCGCGTGCACGCCGAAGCCGAAAAGGTAACCCGACGCCGCCCCCACGAACAGCACCGGCGTGAACACGCCGCCGGGGGCGCCCGAGCCAAACGAGGCGGCCGTCGCCAGCCACTTGCAGGCGAGGACCAGCACCAGCGCCTGCCACAATTCCAGCCCCTCAAGGCGGGGCTGGCCCTCGAGCAGGGACTGCCCGTTGAGGATTGCGACGACGACGCTGTAGCCGTTGCCGCACACCTGCGGCACCCACACGGCCAGCAGGCCCACGGCGAGCCCGCCGAGCATGAGGCGCACCGGAACGGGCAGGTTCGTCGCGGCAAACGACCGCTCGGCCGCCCGCAGCGAACGCAGAAACCACGGGGCGATGATCCCCGCCAGCGCGCCAAGCACCAGGAAAGGCCCGATCTCCCAGAGCGAATGCAGGGTGAATGCCGGCACGGTGTACAAGGTATGGGCATTGGACAGGGTCCGCATCGTCAGCGTCGCCGCCACGGCCGAAACCGCGAGGGGACCCAGGCTTTCCATGGCGATGGACCCGAGGATGATCTCGGCGACGAAGAACGACCCGGCGATCGGCGCATTGTACGCCGACGCGATGCCCGCGGCGGCGCCGCACGCCACGAGCAGGCGCTGCTGTGGCGCCGACAGGTTGCACCAGCGCCCGAGCCGCGAGGCGGCGACCGCGGCCAACTGCACCATCGGGCCCTCCCGCCCGATCGAGCCGCCGGAAGCAATGGAAAACATCGCCGCCAGGCTCTTCACGATGCTGGGCCGCGCCGGCACCTGGCCGCTGCCGATGAGGATCGCCTCCATGTAGTCCGTCGAACTTTGCCCGCGATGGAGTCGCTGGCCGAAGAGCAAGACGAGGCCCGCCATGAGACCGCCCACGGCCGGAATGGCCAGCCGCTGCCACGGCTCCAGCTGGCGGAACGAGTCGACGATGCCCTCCGTGTTGCCCGTGAGCACGCGATGGGCCACGTCCACGCCACCGCGGAACGCGAGCGCGGTCAGTGCCCCAAGCATCCCCGCGACCGCCGCAAAGGCCAGCGTCTCCTGCCAGGGCGAAGGCTTCAGCTTCTCGAGGATCCACAACCGCCAGCGCAACAGGCGCAGCAACCGTTCGTAGAATTGCGGCACGACTTCCTTCACGTGCGCACGACCCTATCCACGCCGGCGGGGCCTGCAAGGTTTGATCCCCTTGGATTCATTTTCCTGGCATTTTGAGCCTGACCAAGGCCCCCGAATCCTGGGCGCCGTGGGATCGTCCACTTGGCAGGCACGCGATCTTCCGGAAGATATGCGGCCGCTTGAAATTCGCCGGGACCGAGCTTGGGCGTGTCTTCCAAATCCGAGTAACTGACGAAATCGCGAAACTTCCACCCAGCCCGTCGCCTTTCGACGTCCTCGAGGCGCTGTGCATGCCAAACGGGCTGCGCGCCACCCCACTTCATCCGGAACTATGCAGCCCCAAGCCGCAAAAACACGTTTTGCTCCGGTCAGGAAGAGATGGTGTGGTTGTAGCCGGGGTCGGTGACCCCGGACCGGCCTCAGCCGGGATCATGCAGTTGGTGGGCGTCGGTTTCCACACCGACGCCAGGTTCGCACGCCTCGTGAGTCCTTGTCGTCGATATGGAAATCGACGACCACCTTTCGGTCGGTTCGCTACCGAGCGAAACGGCGCT
>DASZPS010000065.1:0-54746 GCA_035549955.1 Lacunisphaera sp.
TGGCGCTGCTGGAAGGACAACGTGCCTTACGACGACACCCACTACCTCGCCGCCCTCACCAGGCGGCGGTCTCCCTTGCCCACCGGCGTCTGAAAACCTGCAAAAAAGGCTTGCGCGGACCACCTCAGCTTTTGGCTAAGCCAAAAGCTGAGGTGGTCCGCCTCGTGAGTCCTTGTCGGCGATATGGAAATCGCCGACCACCAAAAGGTGGAACGCGCTGACCCCAGCGCGTTGCGGCGTGCTGCTCGAAACAGCGCCTTGGGGTCAAGTCGCTCCGCCTCCGATTGCATAGCTTTTGGCTTACCGCCATTCAGCTCTGGTCCGTGAGCCTGCCAAAAGGCTCCCCAACGCGGTGATGACGTCCGCTGCGAAAGAATCGCCCGGGGGAGCAGGTCGCTCCACCCCAACGGCATGAGTGCGACCAGGCCGGGGCGCAAAAGATGCGCATGAGGCGGCGCTGGGCGGCCCATTTTTGCCTGTTCTTGAAGGTAAAACGCTCCGATAGGTAGAGATGGTCACTTCCCTCCCATCCGGGTGCGTGCCCTGATGGCCCGCTCTCCTGCGCCATGCAGCCGGCCTATGTCCTGATCATCGTCATGCTCTATGCGGCCTTTGGCTGCATGTTCCTCTTTGCGAGCTGGCAAAAGGCGGGGCGGTTCGCGCAACTCATTGCCCAGAGTTCGCTGACCGAGGCGTTCCGCGCGTGCATCGTTCTGATGGAACTGAACCATTCGCTCGGCTCGGTGAGCCACTGGCACAGTTTTTCGGACTGCCTCAACCTGCTCGCGACGTGGTGGCTGTTCGCAGGCGTGGCCGACCTTGCCGGGGTGAAGCTGCCCGCGCGGCTGGGTATGCTCTACGTGGCCGCCGGGGTGCCCGTGATCCTGGCCCTGCGTTACCTTGCGCCACATGCGCTGGTGACAGGTTGGGGCATGACGCCGGTGCGGGCGGATTTCATCAGCACTTTTGTCGAGCTCATGTTGTTGTTTACGACGGTGACGCTCGCCCGGCTGGCGATGCTCGTCTGGCTGGTGCGGATCTGGCGGGAGACGCAGCTGCCCGGAGCGCTGCTGGCAATTGTCTTTGGCGTGCCGTACATGCTGTTCGCGATCGCCGTGCCGGTGCAGTTCTATTTCGGCTACTACCCGGAATGGATCTACCTGACCTGGGTGCTCCGGATCCTGGGCTTTTCGCTGGGCCTGGTGATGCTCCTGTTCGACAAGCAGCTGTCCGCCCAACGGGCGAGCGAGCGGGTGTTGCGGGAGAGCGAGATGAAGTTCCACGCGGTCTTCGCCCAGAGCCCGATGGCCATCGTGCTGACGACGCTGCCGGAGGGGCGCGTGGTGGATGCCAACCAGGCGGCAGAGAAGCTGCTCGGCCACATCCTGGCCGACATGCGCGGCCGGACGGCGACGGAACTGGGCTTCTGGGTGAACCTGGCAGACCGCGACCGATACCTGCAGATCCTGCAGGCCGGCGCGGGCGTGAGCGGGTATGAGGCGCGGCTGCGGGTGAAGGGCGGGAAGGAACTCGATGTGTTGTTCCACGGCCGGGTGATGGAGATCGGCGGGTCGGTCTTTGTGCTCAATTCCCTGCTCGATATCAGCGAGCGCAAGCGCGTGGAGATAACGCTCCAGGAGCGCACGGCCTTCTTCGAGGCGCAGGTGGACGCGGCGCATGACGCGATTCTCGTCGTCGACAGCTCCGGCCGGAAGATCCTGCAGAACCGGCGGATGGCGGAGGTGTGGAAAATCCCGCCCGAGGTGGCCGACGACAAGGACGACGCCCGCCAGGTCAAGTTCGTCACCGGCCGGACAAAGGATCCCCAGCAGTTCGTCGAGAAAGTTCTCCACCTCTATTCGCATCCCAAGGAGGTCAGTCGCGATATCATCGAACTGGTGGACGGGACGATCCTGGATCGCTACTCGGCCCCGGTAAACGGCAAGGACGGCAGGTATTTTGGGCGCATCTGGACTTTTCGCGACGTGACCGAGGCGCGAAAGGCCGAGGAATTGGTGCGGCACCTGGCGGCGTTCCCCCAACTGAATCCGAACCCGGTGCTGGAGTTCAAAAGCGACGGCACGCTGACCTACTACAATCCGGCGGCGGTTTCGATGGCGAAGAAGGCGGGAGTGCCCGGCATCGGGCACCTCCTGCCGGCGGACACCCCGGTGATCATCGCGGAATGCCTGGCCACCGGAAAACCGCGGCTCCGGCTCGAGACCACCCATGGGCGCAGCCGGCTTTCGTGGTCCTATTATCCGATCGCCGGCCCCCAGGTGGTGCACTGTTACGTGGGCGACATCACGGACCGGCAATCGCTGGAGGAGCAGTTGCGCCAGGCCCAGAAGATGGAGGCGATCGGCCAGCTCGCCGGCGGGGTGGCGCACGATTTCAACAACATGCTGACCGCCATCATCGGGCACCTGGGGCTGCTGCGCGGCAATCCCAAGGTGACGCCGGAGATCGACGAATCGCTCGGGGAGATCGCCGCCGCGGCCAACCGTGCCGCCCGCCTGACGAGCCAGCTGCTGGCGTTCAGCCGCCGCCAGGTGCTGACCACGAGCGCCCTGGACCTCAACGAGGTGGTGACGCACCTGACGAAGATGTTGCGCCGCATCCTGGGCGAACACGTGATCATGCAGCTGGATTTCGCCCCCGAACCGCTGATTTTCCACGGCGACGCCGGGCTGATGGAACAGGTGTTGGTGAACCTGGCCGTCAACGCCCGGGACGCCATGCCGGACGGCGGCACGCTCCGGATCACGACACGCAGCGTGACCTGCACGCCCCCGGCCACCCACGGCCCGGCCGAGCCGGCCGTGTTCGTCCGGCTGTCGGTGGAGGACACCGGCACGGGAATTCCGCCTGATATCCGCGGGAGGATCTTCGAGCCATTCTTCACCACGAAGGAAGTGGGGAAGGGCACCGGCCTGGGCCTCGCCACCGTGTTCGGGATCGTCGAGCAACACCAAGGTTGGATCGAAGTGGACAGCGAACTAGGGGCCGGAGCCCGTTTCCAAATCTTCCTGCCGCGACTCGCGGAAGCACCCGCCGCGCCCGCCGCGGCGGCACCGGGCGCGATCCCGCGGGGACGGGATGAAGTGATCCTGCTGGTCGAGGATGAAGTCTCCGTGCAGGAAATGAGCGCCCAGGCGCTGCGCCGGCAGGGTTACCGCGTGCTGACGGCGTCCCACGGGCCGGCGGCGCTCGAAATCTGGGCCCGGCACAAGGGTGAGATCAAACTGCTGCTGACGGATATGATCATGCCCGAGGGTATTTCCGGCCGCCAGCTTGCCCGGCAGTTGCTGCAGGAAAAGCCCACGCTGCGTGTGATCTACAGCAGCGGCTACAACGCGGATATCGCGGGCAAGGAGCTGAAGCTCACCGATGGCGTCAATTACCTGGCCAAGCCGTACGAACTCGAGCGGTTGTTCCAGACCGTGCGCGCGGCGCTCGACGGCGAACAAAGCCGCCCGCCATTTGGCCCGGGATAGGCGGGACGGACGTGGCGGCGCCTTTGGCGTTGCGCGTCAACCGCCCGCTGCACGAATCTAGCGGCGTGAAAATCCACGTTTTGCCCACCGGACCGCTCCAGACGAACGGCTGCCTGTTGACGGACGCCCGCCTGGGCGAGGCGGTGCTCGTGGACGCGCCGGCCGGGATCCGCGACCTGATCCGGCCATTGCTGGCCGGGGAGGGTTGCCGCCTGACGGAGCTGTGGCTGACCCACGGTCATTGGGATCACACGCAGGAGGCCGCGCTGATCAAGCGCGAGCTGGGCGTGGTGATCCGCGCGCATCGCGCCGACCAAGGCTTCATCGAAACTCCCGAAATCCAGGAGAACTTCCTCGGCGAGCGGCTGGGCTTGGAAGGGGTCAAGGTCGATGCCTGGGTCGAGCAGGGGACACGCCTCTGGGCACTGGGCCGGGAGTTCGAGGTGCGCCATGTCCCGGGACATTGCGCCGGCAGCGTATTGTACTACCAGGCGGAACAAAAGGTGGCCTTCGTCGGCGACACCCTGTTTGCCGGCGGGGTGGGGCGCACGGATTTTCCCGGCTGCGGCTTCGAGCAGCTGCAGCGGTCGATTCGCGAGCAGATCTACACCTTGCCGGACGACACCATAATCGTGCCCGGCCATGGCCCCCACACCGCGGTGGGATTCGAGAAGGAAACCAACCCCTACGTGACCGCGATCGTTGCATGACCACCGCCGCACATGAAGCCTTCATGCGCCAGGCGCTCGCGCTCGCGCGCCGGGGCTGGGGAGACACCCATCCCAACCCCCTGGTGGGTGCCCTGATTGTCGAGGACGGGCAGGTGATCGCCGAAGGGCATCACGCCCGCGCCGGCGAGCCGCACGCCGAGATCGTTGCCCTGCGGGCGCTCGGGCGAAAGCCGCGGCCGGGCGCAACCATGTACGTCACGCTCGAGCCCTGTTGCACGCATGGCCGGACGCCGCCGTGCACCGACGCGATCGTGGACGCCGGTATCTCCCGCCTCGTCGCGGGAGCCACCGACCCCAATCCGGCCCACGCAGGCAAGGGCTTCGAGTCGTTGCGGGCGGGCGGCGTCGAGGTGATCGCAGGCGTGCTGGCCGCCGATTGCGCCGACCTTAACCTGATATTCAACCAGTGGATCACGAGCGGCCGGCCTTTGTTTGCCGCGAAATCGGGCGTGACGCTTGACGGCAAGGTGGCGACCCGCACCGGCGATTCGAAGTGGATCACGAGCGAGGCGGCACGCGCCAACGGGCATGCCTGGCGGCGGTACTTCCCGGCGATCGCGGTCGGAGCGGGCACGGTGCGGTCCGACAACCCGCGGCTGACCGCGCGCATGGGCGGAACCGAATGGTGCCCCTGGCGCTTTGTTTTCGACGGCCTGTTGCGTTCCGTGACCGACAAGGCGATGCCGGCAGTGTTCACCGATGAATTCCGCGACCGGACGATTGTCGTGACGACCCCGCACGGCGGGCTCGGCTATGTGCGCAAGTTGAACACGATGGGGGTGAAGGCCTGGGTGCTGAACTCGTCCACGCCCAAGGTGAATTTCCAGGACTTCCGGCTGCGTTGCGCGCAGGAGGGCATCACCGGCGTGTTTTTCGAGGGAGGCGCGCAACTCCTGAGTGAGTTGCTCCAGGCCCGCGAGTTGGACTACCTGTTCACCTACCACGCGCCGGTCCTGTTTGCCGACGACAAGGGCAAGGCGATCCTGCGCGGTTTGCGCACCGAGACGTTGGAAAACGCCATCCGGCTGCACACGGTGCGGCATGAGGTGCACGGCGATGACGCGCTGATGCGCGGATTTGTGCGTTATCCGGAAAAGGTCTTCGTCGACGAGGCCACCTTCAACAAGAAGACGTATTGATGAATGGGACGCAGCCTTGGGGGGTGGGGGCACCCGGCCTCCACGTGATTCATTTGGCGAGCGGGAATCCGCACAAGGCGGAGGAATTCCAGCGCCTGGCCGACGCATCAGGCTTGGCGATCCGCGTCGTCCCCGCGACGGCCATGCCGGAGGTCGTGGAGGACACGGGCACGTTCGTGGGCAACGCCCGCAAAAAAGCCCGGGCGCTGCAGGCCAGGTTGCCTCCCGGGGCCTGGGTGCTGGCGGACGACAGCGGCGTTTGTGTCGATTTCCTTGACGGGGCGCCCGGGGTGGAATCGGCCTATTACGCCGGCCCGGAACACGACAGCGCGGCCAACCTCCGCAAGCTGACCGAAGTGATGCGCGGCGTGCCGGCGGCGCGGCGCGGGGCCAGTTTCCGGTGCGTCCTGGTCCTGCTGGGACCCGATGGCACCGAGCAGGTCTGCGAAGGGCGATGCGTGGGCCGGCTGACGGAGGAACCGGTGGGCGGAAAGGGTTTCGGGTATGATCCGCTCTTCGTCCCGGCCGGATACACGCGCACCTACGCGCAACTGAGCGAAGAGGAGAAAAACAGAATCAGCCATCGCGCCCGGGCATTCGCGGCCCTGGTGCGATGGCTGAAAGGAATTTCGCCGGGTCAGGGCAGCGTGGTATAGCCCCAGGCGGTCAGTTTGGCGTTGTACTGGGCCTTGGTGATGTCGTTCGCGTTCGCCCGCCGGAAGTGGATCGTCTTGGGCGTCAGCGGGGGCATCACGCCCGTGTTGAACAGCAGGTTGAACCCCCAATTGCGAACCGGCGCACTGTAGGTGCGGAGACTCCAGGGGTCATTGGCCACGCGGCATTCAAACAGGGCCACCATCGAGCCACGGATGCGGACTTCGATCGCGCCGTTATATTCCTCCAGGAAGCGCGGGAAGTTGTGGAGGCCGCCGCTGTTTTGCGAATAGCCGTTCTTGCCGGTCGGGACGAGACCGCAGAGCATGGCGGTGGAAATCTCGGTAAAGCTCGGGGTGAGCTTGGTGGCGGAGGAGGTGCTCAGTGTCCCGTTGCTGGAATCGTATGGGACGGTGTAGGCCGAGACACTGGTGGTCGCGGAGTGACTGTTGTCCCCGTCGCCGGCATTGCTGCTGGCGGGAGCAGTCGTCTGCCAGGCGGCCACGGAGTTGCGAGCGCTGCAGATGCGGCCGCTCATGGCGTCGTTCCATCCGGTGGTTTGGCTCGTTTCGCTGGCGAAGACCGGCTGCGACAGCACGGTGATGGCGTCGCTGGCGATGCAGGCCGGGACCTCGCCGGTTTCATAGTTGTGGCCCGTCGAATCGCCGGCGATCGCCGGGACCGTGACCGACACGATCGCGGGCGTGGAGGAAAGCCCGTCGGTGTTGAAATGTCCGAGGATGTAGACCGCGTCGTTCGTCGCCAGCGTGAAGCCCGGGGTCAGGGTGGTGGAGGCCACCTTGCCGCGGCCGTTGATGAGGCGCACGCCGGAATTGTGCAGCTCGTGGGTGCGGGCCTTGCGGACCGAAGCGGAGACCGCGGAGCTCGATTCGAACTGTTGGGCTGCGATGGACTCCACGTACACCGCGCCATTCCAGATGGCGGTGGTGCAGGCGTTGGTGACCGCGGTGGCCGTTGTGATGATCCGGGTCGAATCGGAGAGGGTCACATTGATGCCCGCGGGGGAGGCGGCATAGATGTGGGTGGGGGTGGTGACCACGTTTGCAGCCGTGGGCAGGCCGGTCGCGAAGAAATCGCTGGCCGTGGTGATGACGGTGGTGCCGGTGGCGACGGACATGGTCTGCACGGCCTTCTTCAGCTCCATCATGTCGATGTCGATCATGTAGAGATTCTTTGGCACATAGGCGTTGGTCGCGCTCCGGGCCGCGGAGTGGTCGAACGTCGTGTCACCGTTGGTGGTGGAGTTGGTCAGGTCGCCACCCTCCGTGCGACGCATGTCGATCATGCGGCGTTGATTGGCCTGGCTGTTGGCCGCCTCGACGCCGGTGGTGTAGTTGATGTTCAGCATCTGCACGATCGGCATGGCCAGCGAATGGGCCGTGTGCAGCGGGTTCGTGGTGGCATCGACGGTGGCATTCGCATCGCCATAGGTCTTCTGGCCAGGGAGGATCACCTCGGTGATGACCGGCGATGAGGGCGTGGTGGTGTCATTGATGAAACACCGATAGCTGCGCGGGCCGACGTTGATTTCCGTGCCGTCGGGCTTGTGGCCGACGGCGGTGGCCTGGGTGGTGTTGGCCACGATGTAGAGGGCGGCGTTGCGGGAGTATTTGATGTCCTCGACGGCCTTGATGTAGCTGTTCGAGCTCGTCAGGCGCGGCGGCTCGACCAAGCCGTGCGCGCTGTTGGAGACGTCGTTGCCCGTGGCGATGTACGTGTAGGGGGCGTCAGCCGGGCCGGTGCTGGAAGTAAGGCCGAAACGGGGGTCGGGGTAGGCCGAGCCATAGACATAGTTATAGTCGGGGATGCCCTGGAGGTTGACGGCGGTGAGGCCGTTCACATGGGTCAGGAGGTTGCCCTTGATGTTCTGTCGGGTCCAGTTGGCATAATTGGCCTTTGAGGAGATGGTCTCGGTCGGGGTGGGGGCGGTGGCGCTGCTGTCGCCAATGTGCTGGGCCCAGGTTTCCCCTGACGGCGCGAGGTCCCAGGTCGACTCGGGCCAGGCATTGGCGGGCAAATTCGGCGAATAGCCCGAGGTCGCGGAGGCCAGCTGCATGGAGACGAGCGTCGAGGTGCCGGCTTGCATGATCGAGACGGTGCCGCTGGACGCGGTGCCCGATGACCCGGTGTTGGTGATGTAGTTGAAGAACGGCGTGGAGGGTGAGCCGATGGAGCGGGTCCAGAATCCCTTCACGGCGGTCACGGGCCCGGCGAAGGCGAGGGCGACGTTTGTTTGCGGGTGGGCGAACAATCGCGCGTTGGTGTGGGTGGAACCCGTGATCGTCATGGCCGAGCCCGTCCAGACCTCCAGATCCATGTTGTAGTAAACGGCGTTCGCGAACAGCGGCACGGCCCGGATGGAAAATGCCTGCTGCATGTATTTGGTGACGTTGCCACCGCCGAAGGAATCGACCGCCGAGGCCCGGGAAAGGATATCCATATCGTAGCGGAACACGCGCTTCCCCTTCAGCGGGTCATTGTCGTTGTCCGGATTGGTCGGGTCGATGTAGTACAGGCCGCCGGCGGAGATATCGAGGATCTTGCCGACGTGCATCAGGGGGACTTCCGTCGAGGCGCCGGCGGAGGTGACGATGTGGCCGCCGCCCCAGAAACTGTCCGGCGGCATGCCAATGGTGCCGGCATAGGTTCCGCCGGGGACGAAGAGCGACTCATCGTTGCTGGACCAAGTGCTGTCCGTGAACTGCCGGTTGGCCTCGAGGACCTTCTTGACCTGGGAAATGCCGTACTCCGAGATGGCCTCGCCGGCGTTGCGGGCCTCCATCAGCAGCTTGCCGCGGTTGTTCAGGCGGCGTTCCTGGGTGGAGTAGCGCAGCACGCTGGCGACGAGCATCAGCAGGATCGTGCAGAAAATCATGACCGTGATGAACGCGCTGCCGCGTTGCGCCGAAGAGAAGGGGGTTTTCATGGGGAAGAGAGGTCAGCCGCGGGGCGTGACCGTGAAGTTGTAGGTGCTCTTGACGATGCGTTGGGCGGTGTAGTTTTCGTAGATTCGCCCGCGCACCAGGATGCTGGTGTCATTCAGGTTGTAGAACATCTTGTTGCCGCGGTTGGTCGACGCAGTCGGAACCACGTCGTTGGCCTGGCCGTCCACGTAGGTGAAGATGGTGTTTCCCTTCGTGGAGGCGGTAAGCTCGGGCAGCAGTTTCATGATGCCGGCGGATTGGGCCGACGCCGGGATGCTGACCACCAGGCGCTTGAGCGGCGCCAAACGGCCGGATGCCGCCGCGGCGTTGGTGCCCGTGGTACCGCCGGCCGGGGTGTCGATCACGCGGTAGTAGATGACAAGCTGCCAGATTTTCGTGTTATCGCCGTTGACGTAGTAAATCAGGACAAGCACGTCGCCGGGCAGGCCGCTGTCGAGTTTGGCGGTGCCGGGGTTCGCGGTGGATACGGGGACGGCCGGCAGGGTCACCGCGAGGTCCGCGGTATAGCCTTGGTACGTGGCACTGGTCGGATCGGAAGAGCCAACGGCGGAGTAGCTGGTGCGACTCAGGTTGCTGATTTGGTCGTAAATCTGGAAGTTATTGGCGTAAGTCGCATCGTCGATCATCTGGAGGGTGAATTTCCGAATATCCCGGTTCACCAGCAGCTTTCCCGTCTCATATTGATAGGTCTTCTGCGTTTGGATGACGAAGTTCAGTCCGACGGTGACGACGATCAGGCTGATCGAAGACGCCACCATGATCTCGACGAGGGTCATGCCCCTTTGTTTGTTTCTGGTATTCATGGGGGATTTAACCGTCGGTGGGGATGATCGAGCGAATTTGCCGCACCATGTCGCTAAAGTAGCGGACGCGGCCGCCATCCTTCACGGTGTATTGGTAGACGATCACGATCGATTTGCAGTCCTGGAGGTTCGTGCCCGTCATCGGATTGATCCACACCCACATGTCCAAGGTGCAGTTGTCCAAGGTTGAGTTGATGTTGTCGATGTCGACAGACTCGCTATGTTTCGCGACATTGGTCGGCAGCGTGCTGATGTCGGGCAGGGTGGTGGGCGCGGCCCCCGGCGCGAGGCAGATGGTCGTGTCGGCCTGGCTGGAATCCTTGAGCGTCAAGGTCGGATTGCTGTCGTCCGTACCCGGCGTGCCGACGTAAGCCTGCCAGCCGGCGACCGTGGCGGGACTTGGCGTGGACGCGGGTGAGGAAGGTAGAGCATTGAGCGTCGTGGCGTACTTGAGGCTCTTGATCTGCTCCATGTAGCCCTGCACGATGCTGGCGCATGTCGCCTGGCGGACACTGCCCTCGGACTGGCGGCGACTTTGCAGCATTCCCTGCAGCACGCCGAGCAACACCATCGCCAGGATTCCGGAGGCAAACATGACTTCCACGAGGTTCATCGCACGTTCAGGCGATGTGCTTTTCCCGTTCAGCGCGGCAGCTTTGCCGGGTACGGGGCGGGCTCTGGTCGGTGACCCAAGTCCGCGTCGATTGAGGGGAGTGTGTAGCATGACGACGCGAGTATGCCGTAAACGGTGCCCAAACGTAATGGCCCAAAGTCCGGTCTAAAGCCTTTGGCAAAGCTAGAGGCTTTAGCCTCTAGCTTTGAGGCACTCTACTAAGTCACATTACTCCCTTTAGAAGGGAAACGCCACCATGGCTATAGCCACCCCAACAAAAATCAGGATCAAGGCCTACGGTTTCTCAAAAAAGCTGAGTATGCCTACTCGTTTCTGATACTCTACGAGCCGCGACAAAGCCCTTTCCCTTGAGGTTGGCGGTTTGGGTTCCCCCTCTTTGGCATACCCAAGATTATGAAGGATGGTTTTGGCATCAATTCGATGTAGGTCATCCAACAGGCGTTCGAGTTCGCGTTTTGATCGAGCGTTTAGTCGGACCAACCGGTCTGCGCCCTTTTCAACGTCTGCATTGATGGCTTTGAGCATTTCTTCCCAGCGCTTCCTGACTTCAGCCTCTTCCAGCCATATAGACTCTTGTTCGTCCTCGTTAGCCCCTTCTATAAGGAGGGCCAGTTCATTTAGTTGTTCGTGTAGTCTGCCAGCGCGTTGTTGTGCTAAGAAACCGCAGATGCCGACGCCTGCAAAAAGCGCCGTCGCAAGATTTGCGATGGCTGACCAGAAATATTGCCTTGGTGGAATACTGGCCAGACTCCGCTGTATTTCCGTAGGGACATCTGAGATCGATGACCCATTAGTGGGCGCCGGGGGTCTCGCGGATTTTATCGAATAAACCACCGATGCAGACCAAAGACACACGATGAACGTGATAACCCAAGAGAGGATCAGCAAAGGCATTTTCATAACGTTTAATGCGTGTATCACTTTGCCGGTTCAGCAGGTTTGTCCGTATCCTTCTCCCGAATCTCTTCTTTGTGCTCCGCCCACCACTCCAGTTGAGTACTTCCATCGAGCTTTCCGCCCCCGCCGCCGCCCGTAATGCGATCAAAGGCTGCAATCTGGTATCTTAACGCTTCTAGATTTTCTTCGGCTTTGATTGCCGTCGCCAGTGCTTCTGCCGTCCTAAATGAACCACGCTTTCCATTCTTAGAAATTAAGGAAGCAAGTCTAGCGCGGGCAATTGGGTCCCTCTCTAACGGCAGGAAGGGAATGATGTCTTCTGCCGTCAGTTCTTCTTCTTTCGTCTTCGTGCTGTTGAGTACTTTTGCATCTATTTTAAGACTATCAATACGGGTTGGCGCAGCAAACGAATATGCCGAAAAGACCCGCACTAACTCGGATGTCGCAATTGATTTCGTGTCCAGAATTTCAGGACTCTTCTTCGCGCTAATTTCCTCCAATAATCTGTATGCTTTAACATTGCCATTGGCTACAGCCGCATCTCCCAAACCAACGAGCATATTTCTAAGCTGCAATATCTCTAACTGCTTTCGCAGGGATTCCAAATCAGCAGCGGCAGATTTCTGTTGTGCCTTTAGGAATTCATCGAACGTCGTTAGCCGCGTTTCGACATTCTTGTTGAACGAATCAATTGTTGGCTGAACCGAACCTGAAAGGAGATTCTTAGCCTGTTCGGCTGCAACCTCCCGAATCGTCTCTTGAATACCGGGGTCCTTGAAATCATTGGCGATTTGATCGGCGATAGCCGCTTTAGCCGTTCCGATCTTTTCGTCCGTCTCCTTCTTGGCTTTGACCAGCTCACTTTGGACCTGAACCGCCAGTTCATTCCGCGCGTTCTCCACGTCTTTGAATGTCTTATACCCCAACACAGCCAATATAGCGATGGGAACTGCAACTATGATCCCTGCGACCTGGAGTTTGAACCGCCAGTTCTTGGACAGCTCCTCGACAATCTCTTGGCGGGCTACTTTCCACTCTGAGTTAGTAACCGGAGGAAGGGCCGCGAGACGAGTTTTGATGACATCAATCGGATTTGGGTCCGGCTTCTTATTCTCAGACTGGGGAACGTTTCCCGGCTGAGATGGCGTGTGGTATTCGTCTGGAGTGGCCATTGTACTTACAAGTCGGCTCCGTGATTTGTCATCACTTGTATGAGCTTGTTTTTCCTGCTGGCCCTTCGTTTCTGGCCCATTTGCCAAGCCAGATAGGTCTCCCGTAGCTCTTCCTCGGTCAATGGACGGTAGGACCAGACTTCAAATCGAAAATTTGTGGCACTATCTGCGAGCACACCGGCCAACTTTCGTCCCTGAGAGAGCATCGGGTCCATAAATTCGAGTCGTTTTAGTGTATCAGGGTATCACAATACAAATGGTCTGACACTTATAATGCATCCGTCCGATTGGACGGGCCTACCGATCTTTCGTTAGCACCCCTTAAAACAGGGGTGTTTTTGGTGTATCGGGTATCATGCAACGCATGATGCTGGCCTTCGTGTTACCCTATTACTTCGTGAAACTGCATGGACAGTATTTCATTTTCCATGCTTCACTGGTCGCTGAGAGAGTCCTGACCAGTCTGCGGTCCAACTACGGGTTACAGGGTCGAAGATCAGCAACTCAAACATATCTTGAGACACAGAATAGGTGGTGTCCTCCTGATAAAAAAGTCCAGGATTGGGAGATTGAGGACACTTTAGATCAACTATCATGGGTTGATGATCTCCCCAGCCACCTACGATATCCAGCCGTCCCTCGGTCGGCACGCGATGATGCGGGTGCGTCTGCACCAAAATGTTCCTATAACTCGGTTCACTAATCAGTGACGGGAACAGGCTTTGTAGGAACGGCAGCGAAACCCGGTATCCGGTGGACATGATGAATCCTTTGGTTGAAGCGGCCCGCTACAGCCGAACGCTCCCACCATTCCCGGGCCGAGGCGATTTTAAAACGGGGGTATTTTCAGTGTATCGCGGGCCATGGAACCCGAACCCGACGTACAACTCCTTCTGACTGCCCTAAGAAACCTCGACGCTCAGTTTAGAGCATACTCCGCTATGTGGACATGTTCTCGACCAGAGTCGCATCGAGCCCCCGAAGGTGGCGCCACTGCCTTTCCCCTTCGGCACGAGCTTAGTTTGTCTCTGGGATAACTAGTCCCTCCAGCAGCTTCTGGCGCGCCCAATCGCTTGGGTTGTCACTTTGAGCTTCGATAGCCCGTTTTTCCGCAACAGTTAGGCGTACCCTGAGGGTTTCGCTCCTCGCTTTGCCCTTCTCAAGGGGTGGACGGCCCATCTTTGCCGATTTCGTCGTTTGTTTCACGGATGACATAATGTGGCACAGAATGTTCTCGTCAAGCCCTACTTTTTGTGCCACAGTATGTCTATGGCCGGTCTCGTAACCTCTATCTGCTCACCCAGCCGCTAACCTCTCATGGCGGCAGGGGATCAGCATGACTCGCTCCGGGGTGTTGCCCGGCGCTTCGTCCAATTTATGGACGGGTATGCTCCGTTTTTTCGTACGAAAACGCGGGATGGGTTCGCTGTTGCCCAGCAATATCTTCACGGTCTGGTTCAAGCTGACAGAAGCAACATGTCGCGGATGCAAGAACGGGTACCGGATTCGTGCGCTCAACAATTTCAGCATTTTCTATCGAATTCTCCGTGGTCCGAACGTGCCGTATTGGATCAGGTCGCTCGCGATGCGGACAAGCTACTGGGCGGCAATGAAGATAGCGCACTGCTGATCGACGAAACGTCGTTTATCAAAAAAGGCGACAAGAGCGTCGGGGTAGGCATTCAATACTGCGGCCGACTCGGTAATACAGCTAACTGCCAAGTTGGCGTCGTCGGAGCCCTCGTCTCCCAAAAGAAAGCAGTGCCAATTGATTGTCGCCTGTTTCTGCCTAGAGACTGGTCCGGTAACGAGGAACGATGCGTTGCTGCTGGCATCCCGCAGGAACACATCGTACACAAAACCAAGACCCAACTCGCGTACGATATCGTCAAGACCGCCAAAGAAAACGGCGTGCGATTTGGCTGGGTGGGTATGGATGCCGGATATGCGATAGACCCATCGTTGTTTGGGGACCTCATGGACCTGGGCGTGAACTTTGTGATCGACCTGCACAAGAACCAGCGCGTCTGCACGGCGGAGCCGGAGTACAAACGCCATAGGCCTCGTTGCATCACGGTTCAGGTCTTGGGGATGCTGCACCAAGACAAGGACTGGATTCGATACAGCCCGGCGTCGGGGACGAAAGGGCCGCTGAACTTTGAATATGTCACCTTCGACGGGTGGATTCTAACCTCCAACAAACAGAAGGGGGAGATGCGAAAGGTGAAGATACTGATTCGTCGTTCGGTCACCGACAAGTCGGACATCCGCTACTCCGTCGTCCATGTAAACGGAGACGTTAGCTTGGAAAAAATGGCCCGCATGGCGTCTGCGCGCTATTGGATCGAACGCGTTTTTGAGGATGCGAAAGGGTGTCTCGGCCTGACGGAATACCAGTTGAGACGCTGGCGTGGGTGGCATCATCACATGGCACTGTCATGCATGGCTCACTTGTTTCTGCTTCGTGAGAAAATCCACAATGCAGAGGAATTCCCGCTATTGAGCGTACAGGATGTTGTCGTGTTGCTGGCGCATTACTTGCCGAAACGGGACGCCAGTGAGGACGAGATATTCCGGCAGCTAAAGGCCCGACATAGGCTCAGAAAGCATGACATCGACCGGCATCGACAACATTAGCGGCGAAAAAGCTCCTCGCCATGGACCTTCAACGCCTTGGCCAGTCTTTCGAGTGTCTTGAGTGTTGGATTGGCCGTCCCCGCTTCCAGCGCTTGGTAGGCCTTGTACTCGACCGAGGCGCTTTCGGCCAGTTGTGCCTGCGTCAGACCCTGCTCCTTTCTAATTCGGCGCAGGTTTGTCTGGAGGCACTTGAGGAGCGTCACGCGCCCAGTCTAGCCGGTACGCCGTTACCTTGACACCGGGACATAATAGGGTGTTTATGATCGCGCTGTGCCAAGCGTCACCACAGAGAAAGCGGCCCAAGCCGCAGGGTATTTCCTTCCCGAAGAGGACGCTGAACGCGGCATACGGAATTTGTTGCACACACATTCCGGCAGTGACGATGAGGCCCTAAAGCTAATTCGTCATTCCATAAAAGCAGCAACGGGAGGGGTGGTGCTTACTGAGGATGAGATTGTGGCATTTATTGACGGGTACCGCGTTAAGGAAATCCTCGCGGCGCGGATCGCGAATTCAGGAAACATACGCCAACCGCATGACACATCGGAGGGGGCATTTGAGGAATCAACACGTGACGAATCGGGTCGCGAAACAGCGTTCTGTTCAAGTTGCGACCAGATGCGTCCCATCACATTTGGCTACGTCAATCGTCCGACCTTGGCTGCAACCATTGATCTGGGTGGCCCGGTGGACCTGACTCGAATTACTAGCGATACGGATGAGCAAACATTCTGCGCGGTCTGCGGACATCGTGTCTATACGAGCAAGGAATGCCGTGCATTGGAGGAGAAAGAAAAGAACGATAACATCATGTGGCTCGTAATGTGGGGTGCTGGAGCGATTGTTGTCGTGATAGTCGGTTTGATGATAGCGAGCTTACCTAGTTAGTGCCTTCGCATTCCACGCACCATGAACCTCCGTCACCTCCTCTCCCTCACGGCCCTTGTCGGCCTGTGCCTCACCTCCCGCGCCGATTCGATCCTCCTGTCCGATGACTTCTCTGGCGCTTCCCTAGACACATCGAAGTGGCAAACCCTGGGACCCGGCAGCGTCTCCCAAAGCGGCGGATTCGTGACCACCCAAGGGCGCGGCATACTGGCCACGCAAGCGGGTTTCAACGCGCCCTACGTCATCAACGGGGCATTCACCATGCTGGATGGGCTGGAACACTTCAACGTGGCCTTCCGCACCGACCTCTCGACCCCCGGCGCACCATTTTATGAGCGGGCGGGGATGCTCGTCAGCTTCTCCAATGACGGGAACCAAATCTCGATTCAGCGCTATACCTCGCCATCCGACTGGGACCTTCTTGCGGTCAAAAGCTACACACTCACGACCGGCCTGACCTACTTTTTCTCCATCTTCGATGACGGCACGAACATCGATTTCTCGGTGAACGGGGTTCAGGAGTTGTCCGCGTCCAGTTCGTATTCAACTGGTGACCATATTGCCCTTTTGAGTCGGGAGTTCGGGGCAGGGAGCAAGATCGATGCGGTCACCGTTGCGCGGGTACCAGAGGCGGGAATGACGGGGTGGTATGCAGGTGCTGTCATCTGCTTTCTGTGGGCGGTAAGAAAGAACTCGGTCTCGGAAACCGTTCCTTGATTACGTAACAATCCGAACCGTCCTTTTCGATTATGACCAGTGCGCGTTGTGCACGTCGTTCCTGTGCCACCGTGCGGCGTTCGCCCTTGCGGACTAATAGAATTCGCGGGTAAAGTGTTTTCATGAGACCAACGGAGAAATTGATTGTGTTGAGTTATAATCCGAAAGAAGGGGAGTTTTCACGGGATTCGTTGAAGGATTTCATGACGAAACATATTCCGATGCTAGCAGTTGGGGAGGAACCAAAATACCATTTCATTGGAATGGGAGGCACACCGCAGGAGGTAGACGCATTGGCAGAAATGTTTAGGAAATTGCAAAGGAACGGAAACGGTCAGGGGAAGCCTACTCCTAAGCTATCCACAATGGCCGAGCTTCTGAAGGGCTTCGTTCCAAAGGACCGGAAGAAGGGGAAATAGGAATAGGATGTCACTGAGGGACTAATGGGAAATCGGTTAATGTGACTTAGTAGAGGGCAATGCCGGGTTCCTGATGGATCTCTTATTGATGTTTCCGCAAGTTTGTCGGGGATTCTTACATTTCGGCGGGCACGTGGTACAGGAAGCGTGGACAATAGATTCATAACTGATTGTAGGGTAAATGAATAAAATTGAGCTATGATTTTGGCATCCGGCTTGCTTTAACAGTGCGAACCATCCCCTCCACCCATGAAAAATCGCATCCTCTTCACCATCGCTTCTGTGCTGACCTTGGCGCCTTTCGCTCACGCGCTTCCTGAGCAGTCGGTGCCGGAATCCGGCAGCACGCTCGGTGCTGTCGCTGTTGCCGCGCTCGCGATCGTCGCGCTGCGCCGCAAGCTGACCAAGTAATTACAGACTCCGAGGGAGTCAGGCGCCGCCCCGAACAACGGGCGCGGCACCTCACCGGCGACGGAACCATTGGGTTTCCGTCGCTTTATATTTTGCGTTGGTCGATCCGCGGCCAGCCAGTTCCCTGCACCCTTATCAGCCCGGTCCGGTCTTATTCGCCTTGGACGGCAAGTCCGGGGGAACCGTCGGCAATCCGAATAGGCTGCCACTTCCAATAGGTGAGTGAGCGCCACAGCCACTCGACCGGACCAAAGCGAAAACGCGACAGCCAGAACCGGCTGAGCACAACCAACAGGGCAAACAAGACCGCGGCAGCGAGCAGTTCGAACAGCGGAGGAAGCCGCAGGCCCAAGCCATATCGGGACGAGGCGAAGTCAATCACCGCGACTTGAATCAAGTAGTTGGTGAGCGCCATTCGTCCCAACCAGGCCAGGGGCATCATCGCGAATTGCCCTCCGGGTCGGAACGCCAGCCACAGGGTAATGGCGCCGATGAAGAAGAATGCCAGAAACTGTTCGTCCACGATGCCGAGGCCGAAGTGGCATTGGAGCGCGATCCGCGGGCTCGCAAACTCCGTGGGCAGCAGGGGGAGCAGCCACCAGGCCGCCATCCAAATCAACACCCCGACCGCCATGCTGGTGGCGAGAAGCGGCACGTGCTTTTTCGGATCGTCGAAGACGCCGTGGCGGATGGCGAGGAGACCGAGAATGAAAAGCGCCAGGTAGATGTTGGGCGTGATGTGATACAGGGATGGTTTCGTGTGGATCAGCCGCTGGAACCGGGTCGCAACGACGGCCCCGTAGTCATCGCTCGCGGCCAGGGCGAGTTCAGCGCGCTTGTTTGCGTCCCATTGCTCCAGCTGTTGCCGCTCAAGGGCGACGGTGGCCGCCTGGCCCCTGGTCGCCAGGGAATAGCCGCTGTCAATCAGGTCGCGGAGGGACAGGGCGGATACGCTGAGCAGCGCCAATATCAAAAGCGTGCGGGTGGGGAGGTCGCGGAGAAACAACAGCGGTACTCCCGCCCACGCGTATTCCCGGAGAATGGAGAAGCGCGTGAAAGTCTCCACGGCAAAACCGAGCGCATAGAGCCCGGCGAGGCGCCGCAGGAAAAGGGCGACCACCGGCCGGCCTTTGGCATCGAGCCGCCGCATCAAAACGGCAAAACCCACGCCAAACAGGAACGCAAATATGGTCCGGTCCTTTTCCGCCACGCCCATCGTGATGAAAACGCCGACCCAATGGTTTGCATGCTCGGCCAATCCGTCCGCCATCGTCTTGTGGACGTGGGCGAGAATCATTCCCAGCAGCGCGAATCCGCGCAGGATGTCGAGGGTCACGATTCGCGTCGGAGCAACGGCCGCCGTCGCTCCGTTTGCGCCCCGTTCAACTGCTGCCGGCGCTGCCATCAACCATCCTCCCGTCGGCTGGGATGGGCCGTGATGTCCGTTCGGCGCCGCACCTCGGCCGCCTTGCCAGCGCCGGGGCGGCCGATGCGCTCCTCGCCCCGCGTGGGTTTGGTGGCATCAATCCCATTGCGCGCGTCCGCCATGGTCAGTTTGGCGATAAGCTCTTGTTGTCCGTCTTGCCGCCCTCGACATACAGGGCGGCGGCCTGGGTGCGGCGCGTGATGTTCAGCTTGCTGAAGATGGTGGCGAGGTAGTTTTTGACGGTCTTCTCCGTCAGCCCAAGCTGGTCGCCAATCTCCTTGTTCGTGAGGCCGGCGGCGAGCAGGGCCACGACGCGGCGCTCCTGGGCGGAGAGAAGAGCCAGCTTTTCGGTGGGGGTGGCCAGGCCGCGATTCTTCACCAAGTTCAGCACCTGGCCGGCCATGGACGGGTCGAGGACCGAATCCCCGCGGGCCACGGCGCGGAGCGCGGCGGCGAGGGCGGCGCCCTCGTTTTCCTTGAGCAGGTAGCCCTTGGCCCCCGCGGCGATCGCGTCGTGCATGTGGCGCTCGCTGCTGCTCGAAGTGAGGATCAGCACGGCCATGCCCGGGTGCGCCATGAGCAAATCGCGGCAGGCGAGCAGGCCGGATTTGTCGGGCAGGTGGAGGTCGAGCATCACGACGTCGGGCTTCAGCCGGGCGGCGGCCTCGATCCCCGTCGCCGCCGTGCCGGCCTCGCCGGCGATGACGAGGTCGGGATAATCCTCGAGCGCGCTCCGCAGGCCGAGCCGGATGATGGGGCTGTCGTCGATCAGCAGGACCCGGATGGGCATGGCGGGGGGTGCGTTCATGCCAGGGCGTGGACCGGCAGATTGAGGATGACGCGGGTGCCTTTGCCCGGCGCCGATTCCACCTGCAGGCTGCCGCCAAGGCCGGTGGCCCGGGCCCGCATGTTGCCGAGGCCATGGCCGCGCTGGCCGTTGGGGCTGAATCCTATGCCGTCATCCTGGACGGAAAGGGCGATGGCCTCGTCGCTGCGCCCGGCCAGCAGGGTGATGTGCCGGGCGTGGCCGTGGCGAAGGCTGTTGCTGAGGGCCTCGCGCAGGATGCTCATGATCTCCGCGACCTGATGCGGGGGAATCTGTCCAACGGTGTCGGGGTCCATCCGGCGCTCGATCCGGACATCTTCGGTGGTTGGCAGCGCACTGAGCATGCCCGCCAGTGCCACGGCGAACGACTGGCCGTGGACCCGGCCGGGTTCGAGTTCCTCCAGGTAAGCCCGGACTTCCTGGTTCACCCGGCGGAGTTCGAGCAGGCATTGGTCCATGCGCTGGCTCATTTCCGAAGTCAGGGCGCTCTTTTTCCGCACGCTTTCGAGAGTGAGGCACACGGCATACAGGGTCTGGCAGATGTTGTCGTGAAGATCGCGTCCCAGCCGGATCCGCTCGGCCACCGACTGGTCCAGCAGCGTCCGATTGACCTGCAGGTCCTCCTCGGCGCGGAGGCGCGCGCCGTGTTCCGCTTGCAGCGCCGCGGTCCGCTCATGGGTCAGCCGCGCAAACTGTTCCAGGCCGACGGCCTGGGCCCGGCTTTCATTCCATGGCGCCCGGGTGATGCCGTCACCCACGACACTGCGACGGGCCTCAAGGACGACGATCAGCAGGGGGACGAGCGCCAGCAGCAGCGCCAGCAGGACGATTGCGGCCAGCATGCGCTGGCGCATCACCTCGCCGCGCAACAGGGCTGGTGCCGCGAAGGTCGCCCGGACCTCCCAGTCGGGGGCACTCGCCAGCCGTTCGGTGAAGCCAAGGGTGACCGGACTCGCGATCACGGCAGCGGGCGGCGTGACGGCCCGATACAGCTGCACGCTGCCTCCGAGCATCGCGCCCAATTCGCGTTGAAAGGTGGCGTCCCATCGTTCGGGGGGCCGTCCGCTCACGGCGATGATGCGCTCCAATCGCGCCCGCTGCTCCTCGATCGCAAGGTTTTGCAGATGCCGGGTTTCCCGCATGAGCCACCATTGCAGCGCCAGGGCGGCCCCGAGGAACAGGAGCAGCAGCAGGATGGCCAGGCCGATCGAACGGGTGTTGGGACTCATGGGGCGGGCGGCAGCGAGACTAGGCCGACCACGGGCGCCACGTCAAAACCTTCGACAATTGGCGGGTGGCGGCTACAGGTTTTAACCCTTTTATGCAGTCCTTCTACATCACGACCGCCATCGACTACGTGAACGGTTCGCCACACCTGGGCCATGCCTATGAGAAGGTGCTGACGGACGTCATCGCCCGGTTCCGGCGGCAGATGGGGGACAAGGTGCACTTCCTGACGGGCGTGGACGAGCACGGGCAGAAGGTCCAGGCCAGCGCCAAGAAGCGCGGCATTCCGCCGCAGCAGTTCGTCGATGAGGTCAGCGCGGAGTTCCGGGCGCTGTTGCCCCGCCTGAACATCAGCAACGACGATTTCATCCGCACCACCGAGCCGCGGCACAAGAAGGTCGTGCGCGATGTATTGCAGCAGCTCTTCGACAAGGGGGAGATCTACCTCGCCGAATACAAGGGGTTCTATTCGACCCGCCAGGAGCAATTCCTGCAGGACAAGGACCGGAACCCCGACGGTACTTGGCCGGAGATCTTCGGAGACGTGACCGAGATCACCGAGAAGAACTACTTCTTCAAACTGCAGCAGTACCAGGAATGGCTGGTCGGATTTCTTACCCAGAATCCCGACTTTATTTTTCCGTCCTTCCGCCAAAAGCAGGTCGTGGAATTCCTCAAGGAGCCGCTCAACGACCTCTGTATTTCCCGCCCGAAGGAGCGCCTCGAGTGGGGCATTTCGCTGCCCTTCGACGAGGGTTACGTCACCTACGTGTGGTTCGACGCCCTCATCAATTACTACTCCGCGGTGGTGGACCGGCCCGAGGTCTGGCGCGAAGCGCACCATGTCATCGGCAAGGACATCCTCGTGCCGCCGCACGCCGTTTACTGGCCGATCATGCTTAAGGCCGCCGGCATTGCCCTGCCGAAACAGATCATTGCGCACGGGTGGTGGCTGCAGCGCGGCGCGAAGATGTCCAAGAGCACGGGCAACGCGCTCAACCCGCTCGACCTTGTCACCGAGTTCGGCGCGGACGCCTTCCGCTATTTCCTGATCCGCGAGATGAACGTCGGCCAGGACAGCGACTTCACGCGCGAACAGTTCCTTGTGCGCTACAACAGCGAACTGGCGAACAACCTCGGCAACCTGGTCAACCGGACGCTGAACATGACGACACGCTTCGCCGGCGGCAACGTGCCCGCCTCCGGTGAGCTGGACGATCTCGACCGCAGCCTCCGCGCGCTATGGGACAAGACGCGCGACGAGTTCATCCCGCTGTGCGAAGGCCTGCAATTCCACACCGCGTTGGAACGGGCGATGTTCTTCCTGACCGAGACGAACCAGTACATTGAGAAGCGCGCGCCGTGGAAGCTGGGCAAGTCGAGCGAACCGAAGGATCAGGCGCTCCTGCAGACCTCGCTGGCCACCATGGCCGAAGCCCTGCGTCTCGCCGTCGCGCTGATCCAGCATGTCACGCCCACGGCGTCGGGGAAGATCAATGCCGTCCTCGGCTACAAACCGGGCAATGCCTGGCGCGACGAACTGCTCTGGGGCGGCAAGCTGACCGGACTAAAGGTTGCCGAGGCCCTGGTGCTGTTCCCACGGCCGCAGCCGCCGGCGGCGCCGGCCAAACCGAAACCTTGATCCCCGGCGTGGCCGATTCATTCGCGAGTTTCCGTCGGTTCGGCAGGGGCGCAGTCCGGCGGCGTCCCTGCGGATGGCAGCGCAAGCCCGGGCGGAGCAAGACGGCGCCCCGGCGGCAAATTCGGGCGACATGAAAACTCCGCCCGTCAATCCCACCGGCAGCGCGACGCCGGACGCCCTGCGGGATTTTCTCACGCAATGCTGCGCCGAGGCGCGCGCGGCCGGGCGGCCGCAGCTGGTGAGCATCAGCATGGTCGTGGAAAACCTCGATCCGCTGGCGGTGCTCGAGTCGATTTTCGAGGCCAGCGAGCCGCACTTTTATGCCGAGCGTCCCTCGGCCGGGTTCAGCGTTGCCGGCGCGGAGGCGGCCTTGGAGTTCAGCGCGTCCGGTGCCGACCGGTTTGCCGCGGCCCGGGGGTTCATCGAACGCGCCCTGGCCGACACCATCGCGGTGGGGCCGCTGGCCGAACCGTTTGCCGGGCCCCATTTCTTCTTCGCCGCCGGGTTTGCGGACGACTCGTCGCCGGGAGCCCCATTCCCCGCGCTGCGGCTTTTCGTGCCCCGGTGGCAGGTAGGGCGCATGGGCGACAGCACGGTGGCGGTGGCCAACCTGCTCGTGGCGGCGGACGCGCCCGTGGACCAGATCACGGCGCGGGTGTGGCGGGCCCATGCGAAGTTTGGCAAGTTCGACTACAGCCGTGCCCGCCGGAAGGACCGGCCGTCGGCCCCGGAACGCGCGGAGGAGATCGGCGGCGCCGGCTCGTACCAGCGGGCGGTGGCGCAAGCCATCGAGGCGATCGGCCGCGGCGATTACGAGAAGGTCGTGCTGGCGCGCGCGTTGAAATATACGACCGCCGAGGAGTTCCATCCGATGGGAATCCTGAACCACCTGCGGCAACGCTACCCGGATTGCTATTCGTTTTCCGTCGCCAGCGGTCGCGGCCAGAGTTTCATCGGCGCGTCGCCCGAGCGCCTGGTGCGCGTCGCGGGCGGACGCATGCATACCACGGCCCTGGCCGGCTCGGCCGCCCGCGGCGAATCGGCGAGCGAGGACGCCGCCCTGGCCCAGGGGCTGTTGCACAGCGAGAAGGACCTGCGCGAGCACCGCCTCGTGTTCGACGCAATCGTCGGCCGACTGGCCGACTTGAAGCTGGCGCTCGAGCATCCCGCGCACCCGCGTTTGCTGGGCCTGGCCAACGTGCACCATTTGCACACCCCGATCAGTGCCAACCTGCCGGCCGGGGCGCACATCCTCGACTTGGTGGCGCGGTTGCACCCCACGCCCGCGGTCGGTGGCACCCCGCAGGCGCCGGCCCTGGCGGCAATGGCCCGGCTCGAATCTTTTCCGCGCGGCCTTTACGCCGGCCCGCAAGGCTGGGTCGATCACCGCGGCGGCGGGGAGTTCTTCGTCGGCATCCGGTCGGCGCTCATCGACGGCCGCACGGCCACCGCCTACGCCGGTGCCGGCATTGTGGCGGGCTCGGAACCCGAAAAGGAATTCGCCGAGACCGACCTGAAGTTCAAGGCGCTCATCGAGGCCCTGACCGATTCCTGATCATGCCGCGGCCTGCGGCGAATGGGCGCGCAGGACGGCAAGGTATTGGCGCAACAGCTGCGACGTCCCGGAGCGCGGCCACACCGCGCAGAGCTCGATTGGTGCGCAATTGGTGTGGAGAAAACGTATCAGCGGATGGCGCGGAGCGCGCAGGAAGTCCGGCAGCAACGCCATGCCGAAGCCGGTGCCGACCATTGTGAAAAGGGCTTCGAGCGAGGCCGCCTCCTGCGGCCCGAAGACCGGGTTGAAGCCCGCCAGCCGGCACACCTGGCTCACGTACGTCCGGTAGCCGTCGGCATGGTCCCCGGTCAGCCGCACCCACGGCTCATGGCGGAGGTCCGCGATCTCGATGCTGCGCCGGTGGGCGAGCGGATGGTCCGCGCCGATAACCGCGAGCATCTCGGCCGTCAGCAGCGGCAGCGATTCGAGATCACCGTGCGAGGCGATTTCCTCCGCCGGCAGGAAACCAATGTGGATGCGATTCGCGCGCAGCGCCGCGAGCTGCCGGTGCATGGGCAGGTCGGTCAGGACCACCTCGACCCGCGGAAACCGCGCGCGAAAGTCGGCGATGGTCTTGGGAATCAGCCCGATGGAGAGACGCCAGTCGCTGCAGATGATGAGCTGGCCGCCCGCTCCCCGCGCGGCGGCGCGCGCGGCGGCGACGGCGAGGTCGACCTGCGCCAGCACCTTGGCCACGTGCGAGAAAAACGTCCGGCCGGCGTCGGTCAGCAGCACGCGCCGGCGGTTGCGGTCGAAAAGCCGCGTGCCCAGTTCGTCCTCGAGGTCGCGGATTTGCCGGCTGAGCGCGGGTTGGGCCACATGGAGGCGCTCGGCGGCGCGGCTGAAATTCAACAACTCGGCCGCGGCATGGAAGTAACGCAGGTGTCGCAACTCCATGGTGGGAGGTTATCCGCGGCCGTCGTGGTCGGACAACCGCAGAATGGTCGCGACCGCGGCCGGGCCGCGGTGTGAAGCCCCGGTTATCGGGGTCATTACTGACTCTGGGCGGGAGCGGGGACGATCGCGGCCGCCGGCGCGACATCGGTCCGGCGCGCGGCCCGCCGGTCGTGGGCGACCAGCAGGTAGAAGGCCGGCACCACGAACAGGGTGAAGAGCGTGCCGATCGACATGCCGGCGGCGATCACGAGGCCCATGTTGAAGCGGCTCGCCGCGCCGGCGCCGGAGGCAAAGAGCAGCGGCACGATGCCGAAGACCATCGCCGCGGTCGTCATGAGGATGGGCCGCAGGCGCACGCCGGCGGCGTGTTCGACCGCCTCGCGTTTGACGCAGCCGGCCGCCTGGAGCTCGTTGGCAAACTGGACGATGAGGATCCCGTGCTTGGTGATCAGGCCCACGAGCGTGATCAGGCCCACCTGGGTGTAGATGTTGAGCGAGGCCAGCCCGAGGAACAGGAACACCATCGCGCCGGCGAGCGACAACGGCACCGCCATCATGATGACGAACGGGTCGCGGAAGCTCTCATACTGGGCGGCGAGCACGAGAAAGATGACGATCACCGCGAGCGCGAAGGTGAGGAGCAGCGAACTCCCTTCCTGCATGAATTGCCGCGAGGGACCCGCGTAGTCGGCGGAGTAGCCCTGGGGAAACACTTCGCGCGCCTCGGTGCGCAGGAAGTCGAGCGCCTCGCCGAGGGAGACGCCGCCGGCGGGGAGGAGCGAGATCGTCGCCGCGTTGAGCTGCTGGAAGCGCGGCAGGCCCTGCGGCTCGACCGTCTGGCGCTGGCGGACCACCGCGGAGAGCGCGACGAGTTCGCCGTTGCCCGCGCGGACATAGTAGTCGCCCAGTTGCCCGGGGTTGAGGCGGGACACGCGTTCGACCTGCGGAATGACCTTGTAGGCGCGATTGCTCACATTGAAGCGGTTCACGTAGCCGCCACCGAGCAGCGTGCCGAGGTCGCCGCTGAGCTGGTTCATGTTGATGCCGAGGGCGGATGCCTTGTCCCGGTCAATCACCAGTTCCGTCTGCGGCTGATCGAATTTCAGGCTGTTGTCCCCGTACAGGAAGCGGCCGCTGGCCATGGCGCGGCCGAGGAGCTCGTTGGCCACGTCGGCGACGCGCCGGGGCTCGTCGGTGGAGGTGACCACGAACTGCACGGGCAGGCCGCCCGAGGAGCCCGGCAACGACGGCGGCAGGAACGCCACGGTGTTGAGACCGGCAATCCCGGCGAGCTGGCCCTGGTACTGCGGCAGCATCGCGCGCACGTGTTGGGGGCGCTGGTCCCAAGGCTTGAGGACCCAGAGGGCCACGCCGCTGTTCGTGGCGGGATAGCCCGCGATGGTGAAAGACTGCGCGGTTTCGGGCCGGCCCTGCAGGATCTGGCGGACCTGGCCCAGGTAGCGATCCGTCTGGTCGATGGAGGCGTTCGGCGCGGCGGTGGCGGCCGTGATGACGAAATTCTGGTCCTCGTCGGGCGCGAGTTCCTTGCGGGTGAAGAGATAAAATGGGACCAGCGAAAGGACGATCAGGACGGCGACCGCGTAGACGGCCGCGCGATTGTCGAGGACGTGGTCCAGCACCCGCTCGTAGGCGCCACGCAGGCGCTCGAACGCCACGTCGAGGAAGTGGGCAAAGCCGTGCGTATTCGCCGTCGGGCGCAGCACGCGGCCGCACATCATCGGGGACAACGTCAGGGCAATCACCCCGGACACCACCACCGCGCCCGCCAGGGTGAAGGCGAACTCGCGGAACAGGGTGCCGGTGAGCCCGGTTTGCAGGCCGAGCGGGGCATAGACCGCGGCGAGCGTGATCGTCATCGCCACGATGGGCCCGACCAGTTCCCGGGCACCGCCCAACGCGGCATCCATGGGCGACAGGCCCCGTTCGATGTGCCGGTGGATGTTTTCCACGATCACGATGGCGTCGTCCACCACCAGGCCGATGGCCAGCACCATCGCGAGCAGGGTGAGGAGATTGATGGAAAACCCCAGGGCCAGCATGAACAGGCCGCCCCCGATGAGCGAAAGGGGGATGGCGATCACGGGCACCAGCACCGCGCGGAACGAGCCCAGGAACAGGTAAATGACAATGCACACGATGACGATCGCCTCGATGAGCGTCTGCATCACCTCGTCGATCGACGACTGGATGTAGGCGGTGGCGTCGTAGATGATGCCGGCCTTGATTTCGGGCGGCAGCTGCGCCGTGAGTTCGGGCCAGAGCCGCCGCACGGCGGCGATCACGGTGAGCGGATTGGCCGTGGGCAGCACGCTGACGCTCATGCCGGTGGCGGTGCTGCCCGAGGCGCGCACCACCGCGTCGTAGGATTCGGCGCCGAGCACGACCTCCGCGACGTCGCCCAGGCGCACCACGGAGCCGTCGCGGTCGCGCACGATGATGCGGCGGAATTCCTCCGCCGTGCGCAGGTCGGTGCGGGCGTCGAGGTTGATCGAAATCATCGCGCCCTTCGTGTGGCCGACCGCGGAGAGCACGTTCTGGGCGGAAAGGGCGGCCCGGACGTCGAGGGCGCTGAGCCCATGGGCCGCGAGGCGATCGGGCCGGAGCCAGATCCGCATCGCGAAAAGTCGTGCCCCCAGGATGTCGGCCTTCTGCACGCCGGGCACGGTGGAAAGCTTGGGCTGCACCACGCGCGACAGGTAGTCGGTGATCTGGTTGGCGTTCAGCACCGGGCTGGCGAAGGACAGGTACATCGAGGCGGTGCTTTCGCCGACGGTCAGCTCGATGATGGGCTCCTCCGCGTCGGCGGGCAGGTCGCGCCGGGCGCGGTTCACCTTGGCGGTGATCTGGGTCAGGGCGGCATTCGGATCGTAATTGAGCCGCAGGCGGGCGGTCACAATCGAGACGCTGGGCGAACTGGTGGATTCGAGGTAGTCGATGCCCTCGGCCGCCGCGATCTCGCGTTCGAGCGGCGTGGTGACGAAGCCGGCGATCAGGTCGGCGCTGGCACCGACGTAAACGGTCGTCACCCGGACCACGGCGTTCTTGGTTTCGGGAAACTGGCGGACGTTGAGTTTGAAGAGGCAGATGCCGCCGCCGAGGAGGATGAGCAGGCTCACGACCGTCGCGAGGACGGGCCGGCGAATGAAGAGGTCGGTGAAGTGCATGGCCGGTCAGCTGTTGGGTGGGGACGGGGCCGCGTTGTTGTCGGGCACGACGGCGTTGTCGACGACGGCGGGCGCGCCATGGCGGAGTTTCATCTGGCCGGCGGTCACGACGAGGTCGCCGGGCTTCAGGCCGCGGCTGACGGCCACCTGGTCGCCGCGGGCGGCACCGGTCTGGATGAACTGCTGCCGCGCCACGAAACCCGCCGCGTCCGCGGAGCGGTCGAGCACATAGACGAAGTCGCCGTAGGGATTGTAGGATACCGCGGTGGCGGGTACCACGATCACATGTTCCTGGCCGGGCAGGAGGACCTCGACCTGGGCGAACATGCCCGGGTGCAAGGCCTCGTCGGGATTGGCGAGGGTGGCACGGAGCTGGACGCTGCGGGTCGCGTCGTTGATGCGCGGGCTGGCGGCCTCGATGCGGCCGGTGAATACCCGCCCGGGATACGCATCGACCGTGAGCCGGACCTCCAGGCCGGGCCGCACGCGCCCCACTTCCTGCTGCGGCAGGCCGAAATCAACGTGGATGGGATCGAGCGATTCGAGTTCCACGATGGCATCGCCGGCGCGGAGATACTGTCCCGGGTTCACCCTGGTGATGCCCACCCGACCCGCAAAGGGTGCGACGATGTGCTTCTTGGCGATCGCCACCCGGAGCTGGTCCGCGGCAGCCTGCGCCTCCTCGCGGGTGGCTTGGGCGGCATCGAGGTCAGCCGCGGAATTGCTGCCTTTCTCGCGGAGTTCCCGGGCGCGGAGGAGCGAGAGCTCCGCGAGGCGCGTCGCCGCCTCCAGGCCGCGCAGCTGCGCCTCTTCGCGCGAGGTGTCGAGTTCGACCAGCGCCGCGCCGGCCGCGACGATGGCGCCGGAGGCAAACGCGACGCGATGCACCAAGCCGTCCACCTCGGTCTTGACGATGATGCCGGCGCGGCTCTGGACATTGCCCACGGCCCGCAGCGCCGACTGCCAGTCGGCTTCGGCGGCCGCGAGTGCGGCGACGGTGGGCGGGTGGGGCCGCATCGCGGCCCGGGCCGCCATCTGGTGGGAGAACAGGAGGTATTTGACGCCAAAGATGGCGCCGAAGACGAGGACGGCGCCTCCAATGATGAGCAGGACGCTTTTTTTCATGCGGACGACGGTTGAGGAGGGGAGGAAAGACGAAGCGCACCCTGCGCGAGATGCACGCACGCCCGCTGCAACGCAGCCAGTGCCGGGGGCTTCAAGTCGCGCGTCATGCGGGCGATGGCGCGGAGATAGTCCAGCGCCGTGCGCTCGCCGAGCTGGCGGCCGGCGGGGGTGAGGCGCAGATACAGGACCCGCCGTTCCGTGGTGTCGCGCTCGGAAGCAACCAGCCGGCGTGCGGACAGCTCGGTGATCGCCTCGGCAACGGCCGGGCGCGTGTAACCCGTGTAGAAGGCCAGGTCGTTGGTCGTCGCCCGGTGCGGCTCGAGCGCGTAAAGGGCAACGAGCACGGCGAACTTCAGGTCGGTCAACCCCGCCTCCTCCAGCTGCCGGCGCAGGGCGAGATGCACCAGGGAGCCCGTGTGCAGGAGCTCTGCCACCGCGTCGCAGCGCGTCCCGGGCATGTCCCGCCGCTGGCGCGACATGGCGGCCAGCGTGCGAAAGACGAGCGTATCGGGGCGGATCACGCGGAACCTCCCGCGCCGCCGCGGCGGACGGTCGCCTTTGTCGTCATGCCGCCATGGTATCTCTTCGCCGACTACACGGGAAATAGTTCCTCGTTCTCTCCGTGATGCCCGCGAGGCATGAGCCGAACGCGACTGGTCCCGGGCATTTTGGCGTTGCGCGCCCCGGGTCGCGCGAAAGTCTGGGCGTTGGCCATGTCCCAGCCCACGTCGCTCGATTTTCGCAACCCGAACAGCCTCTGGTGTGGCGTGCTCGTGGAGACGCTGGTCCGGCTGGGATTGCGCCAGGCGGTGATCTCGCCCGGGTCGCGTTCGGCGCCGCTCACCTTCGCCCTCGCGCGGCACCGGCGCATCGAGGCCATCCCGGTGCTGGATGAGCGGTCCGCGGGTTTTCTGGCCCTGGGCCTGGCGAAGCAACGGCACCGGCCGGTCGCGCTGGTCTGCACCAGTGGCACGGCGGCCGCGAATTTCCTGCCGGCCGTCGTGGAGGCGCACGAAAGCGGCGTGCCGTTGCTGGTGCTGACGGCCGACCGGCCGCCGGAACTGCGCGACTGCCATTCCGGCCAGAGCATCGACCAGCAGGAACTATACGGCGGGTTCGTGAACCTCTTTCAGGAGATGCCCGTGCCCGCCGCCAACCTGGGAAAACTGCGCGGCCTGCGGAAACTGCTCGAAAGCGCCTGGAAGGCGACAGCGCTCCCAATGGTCGGGCCCGTGCACCTCAATTGTCCGTTCCGCGATCCGCTGCCCCCGCTGCCGCAAGCAATGCCCGCGGAGATCACGGGGCAGGCCGTGAGAAAGGTCCTGTTGGCGGGTGCGGGCGCATCATCGCTCCAAGATCGGGCGAGTTTGGGCGCAAAGCCCCGGCGACCGGGGACCGAACCGGGGGTGATCGTCGTCGGTCCGAACGATCCGGCTTCGCCGCGTTCCTTCGTCGCGGCCGTCGACCGGTTGGCGCGGGCCTTGGGCTGGCCGGTGCTGGCGGACGCCTTGTCGCCCTTGCGGATGGACGCGGCAGCGGCCGGCCCATTGGTGGCGCATTACGACGCCATCCTGCGCAATCGGAAGCTAGCCGACGAACTGCAGCCCAGGCAGGTGATTTGTATTGGCGGCTGGCCGACCAGCAAGGTGCTGCGGGAATGGCTGCAGCGCGCGGACCCCGAGGTGTGGTTGCTGACCGAGCGCACGGACAACCTGGACGGACTCCACCTGCGGACGCGGCATATCCGCGGCGAGGTGGAGGCTTGGTGCCGGGCCCATTGTGGTTCGAGGCCGCTTGGGACCCAAGGCCGGCGTTGGCTGGCGGAGGAGAAACGCGTGGCCGCCGCCCTCGGCACGGCGCTGGGGCGCGCGAAGGGCTTGGTCGAACCCGCCGTGGTGCCGGTGCTGTCGAAGCACCTGCCCCGCGGAACGCCGGTGTTCGTCGCGAGTTCGATGCCGGTGCGGGACATGGAGTATTTCTGGCCGGTGTCGAAAGGACGCCAGCGCATCGTTTTCAGTCGCGGAGCCAATGGCATCGACGGCACGCTCTCCACGGCGCTCGGCCTCGCCCACGGCAACCGGCCGGCGGTGTTGCTGACGGGCGACCTGGCGCTGCTGCACGATACGAACGGATTCCTCTCGGCGTCGAAGCTCCGAGGCAGCCTCACGATCATCCTCATCAACAACCACGGCGGCGGTATCTTCGAGCACCTGCCCGTGGCGCAGTTCGATCCCCCGTTCGAGGAGTTCTTTGCCACGCCCCAGCAGGTCGATTTCCGTTCGCTGTGCGCGACCTATGGCGTGAAGCACGTGGCGGTGACGAGCCTGGCGCAGTTCGCCCGGTTGGTGGCCAACCTTCCGAGAAACGGGGTGCGCGTGCTGGAACTACGCACCGACCGGAAGCACGACGCCGCGTTCCGGAAGCGGTTGTTTGCGTCGGTGGCAAACTAGAGCGGCTCAAAATGAACTATAGCCGTTCCAAGTGCCCACACCCCATTCTCTCGACCGTCATCCTGATCCCGCGGCCGCGGGCGAAGGATCAAAGGAGCAGGCGCTGATTGCATCCCCGGCTTGGATCCTTCGCGTTGCTCAGGATGACGGGTAGTGGGTTCATTTCAGTCCGATGTAGGGTCGGACCTTGGTCCGACCTCGCGCATGAGGTCGGCGCAAGCGCCGACCCTACATTCAAATCACCGCGAAAGAACCAAATGGACCCGGGCGGCGACAACTCAACTTAAACCGATCCAACATCTCGCGGGACCGATGGTCCCGTCTCCGCTTACTCCAGCGGGAGCGTGATCGTGAAAGTCGTGCCGCGGCGCGAGGTGGCGAAATCGATCGCGCCCCGGTGGGCTTCGACCACGGCCCGGGCGATCGACAGGCCCAGTCCCGTGCCACCGGTTTTGCCCTGGCTGACAAACGGTTCAAAGAGGGTGCCGCGGATATCCTTGGGAATGCCGGGGCCGTTGTCGGCGACAGTGATGATGCACTGGCGGCCCACGCGACGGGCCGCCACGGTGATGCGACCGCCCTTGGACCGCACGAGGGCCTCGCGCGCATTGGTGACGAGATTCTGCAGCACGCGCTGGAAGCGATCGGCGTCGAGCGGCAGGACGATCCGGACAGGGCGGACGCGGAGGCTGATGCCCGCGCGGGCGAGGACCTCCAGGTTGTTTTCCTGCAGCAGGTCCAGCGAGTCCTGCAAGGGCGTCACCTTGATCTTGAGGCGGGTTTCGCCGCGGGCGAAGTCGAGGACTTCCTCGACCATGCCGCCGAGCCGCTCGACCTGCCGGAGGATCATCGTGCACAGTTCCTGGTTTTGCGGGGTGTTGTTGTGCTTGGCGATGAGTTCCGTCGCCAGCTTGATCGTGGAGAAGGGACCGCGGAAGTCGTGGATCATCGAGTTGGCCATTTCGCCGACGAGGGTGATCTTCTCCTTCCGCATGACGTCGTTGACGTAGCGGTCGTTGGTGGCGCGGAGGTTTTCGCTGACCTGGCTGAAGAGGCGCAGCACCGTGTGCCACGAGGATTCCGACAGGGCCTGGATGAACGGTTTCGCGCCGAGGCGTCCCAGCTGGAGCGGGCCGTCGGCGATGGCCGCCGTGCTGCGGACCGAGCCGTCCATGACGCCGAGTTCGCCGAAATAGTCATCGGGCCCCTTGTGCGCGATGATCTGCGACCCGCCGCCGGGCGATTTTTTGGCGAGCGCCACCCGCCCGGTGAAGACGAGGTAGATGCAGTCCGGTTCGCTGCCTTCCTCGAAGATCACTTCCTTGTGCGAAAACCGCACCAGCCGCACCAGCGCGGCCAGTTTCGCGCCCTGTGCCGCTGGGAAATGGCTGAAAAACCGATGGGCGCGGATATCGGCGGACATGGAGGATGAAAAGCGGAAAGGCAGTGGGACGGAAAGGCTGAAGTGTCCGGTGCTTTCCGCTAGCCGCCGAACCGCCAGGGCGCCTCGTTGCGCCTTCAGCCGTTCAGTCCTTCGAACCTTCAGTCATTCCCTACAGCTGGATCGGCAGCCCGACCTCGATGATCTGCATCGGGGGCAGGTGGTAGTAATCCCGGACCGGGCGGGCGTTGCGGCTGAGGAAGGCATAGAGGCGTTTCTGCCAGTGCCACATCCGCGTGTCGCCGCCCGTGATGACCATCTCGCGGTTGAAGTAGTAGGTGGCCTCGTTGAGCTTCACCGGCACGCCGGTTTCGCGCACCCGGTCCATCAGCGACGCCACATCGGGCGATTCCATGTAGCCGTAGCGGGCAATGACGCGCCATACCCCGAGACCCGAGCCAATCTCGCGCACTTCCATGCGCTCGGCCTCGGGTACGGTGGGCACTTCCTCGGTCACCACGCTCAGCAGCGCGACGACCTCGTGGAGCACCTTGTTGGCCTTCACGTGGTGCAGGAGCACCAGCGGCGTGCCGCGCGGGCTGCCGGCCATGAAGACGGCGGTGCCGCGCACGCGCGTGACGCGGTCGGAAGCGGCGACGTTGCACAGTTCATCCTCCGTGATCTCATTGGCGTAGATGCGGCGGAAGATCTCGTCCTTGCCTTTCTTCCACGTGTGCATGAGGGCGATGACGCCGACCGCGATGACGACGGGAAACCAGCCGCCGTCCGCGAACTTGTGGATGTTCGAGCCGAAAAGCGGCAGGTCCACGATCAGGAAGATCCCGCAGAGAAGGCCGGCCTGCCACACCGCCCACCGCGATCGTTCGCGCAGCACAAAGTAGAAGGCGAGGCTCGTGACGACCATGGTGCCCGTCACGGCGATGCCATAGGCGGCGGCCAGCCGGTCGCTGGAACCGAAAAAGAGCACGACGTAGATCGAACCGAGTCCCAGCAGCAGGTTGACCAGGGGCAGGTAAATCTGGCCCGATTGGTCGGGGTTCGTGTAACGGATCAGCAACCGGGGAAAGAACCCGAGCTGAATCGCCTGGCGGGTGAGGGAAAAGGTGCCCGTGATCATCGCCTGGCTGGCGATCACGGCCGCGACAATGGAAAGGAACGTGAGCAGCAGGCGCGGCAGACCTTCGGGAACCAGGGCGAAGAACGTGTGCGATGAGTCGGCCGGGTTGGCGAGCACCCGGGCCCCCTGCCCGAAATAGTTGAGGATCAGGGCAGGGTAGGCGCAAAAATACCAGGCCCGCGCGATCGCCTTCCGGCCGAAATGGCCCATGTCGGCGTACAGTGCCTCGGCCCCGGTGATGGCGAGCACCACCGCGCCCAGCAGGGCGCTGGCCTTGGCGGGATGTTCCGCTAGCAGGTTGAGCCCGACCAGGGGGTTCAGCGCCTGCACCACCCGGGGGGCGGCCAGGATATGCCAGGCTCCCAGTCCGCCCAGGACGAGGAACCACACCAGCATGACGGGACCGAAAATCTGGCCGATGCGGCGCGTGCCCTTGAATTGCACGGCGAACAGGCCGCCCAAAATGAGGGCCGAGATGAACGGAACATACTTGGTGAACTCGGGATTGAAGGTGTTGAGGCCCTCCACCGCGCCCATGACCGAAATGGCCGGGGTAATGATCCCGTCGCCATACAGGAGCGCGGCGCCAAAGAGAATGATAAGCGTGATCGCACCGAGGCCAGTCTTGGTGCGGCCGGCGTGACTGAGGGCGAGCAGTGCAAAGATGCCGCCTTCCCCGCGATTGTCGGCCCGGGTCACGAAGACCAAGTACTTGCCCACCACGACCAAGGTGATGGCCCAGAAAACCAGCGACAGGGCGCCCAGAACCCCGGTGGCCCGCTCCACGGGGGGCAGGTAGTTGAGGCATTCACGCAACGCGTACAGCGGGCTGGTGCCGATATCGCCAAAGACCACCCCCAGCGCGCCCAAGGTCAGGCCCGCCTTGGCGGCAGTGCCGGCTGTTGAAGCGGGAGTGCTCATGACAAGGGGTACGATTCTTCGCCCCACGGCGGCGACTCCAAGCAGTTTCGCCAGCGGGACCAAAAGTAGCTTGACCCCGTTTGGTAAAAAAGAGCCATTCGCGAAAACGGTTGCGGCTCAAGGCATTTCCGACAGTTTGAAGCCATGGCTGCACCTTGGAAATCCGCCGGGAAGTACACCGACATCCTTTACCACAAACATGGCGGCATCGCCAGAATCACCATCAACCGCCCGGAAAAGCGGAATGCCTTCCGGCCCCTGACCGTATCGGAAATGCACGCTGCCCTCCTGGACGCCCGGGAAGACCAGAAGATTGGCGTGGTGCTCCTGACCGGGGCCGGCCCGGCAAAGGATGGCAAATACGCCTTCTGCGCGGGCGGCGACCAATCGGTCCGCGGACATGGCGGCTACATCGACGATGCCGGCGTGCCGCGGCTCAATATCCTGGATGTCCAGAAGCTCATTCGCTCCATGCCGAAGGTCGTCATCGCGTTGGTTGCCGGTTACGCGATCGGGGGCGGCCACGTCCTCCACGTGATTTGCGATCTGACCATCGCCGCCGACAATGGCGTGTTCGGGCAGGTCGGGCCGAAGATGGGAAGTTTCGATGGTGGCTACGGTTCCAGCGTCCTCGCCCGCCTCGTGGGCCAGAAGAAGGCCCGCGAAATCTGGTTCCTGTGTCGGCAGTACAGCGCCGCAGAGGCCTTGGAGATGGGCCTGGTCAACAAGGTCGTGCCCGTGGCGGACCTCGAGGGCGAGGGCGTCGCCTGGGCCAATGAGATCCTCCAGCGCAGCCCGCTGGCGATCCGTTGCCTGAAGTCGGCTTTCAATGCTGAACTCGACGGCCTGACCGGCGTGCAGGAACTTTCCGGCAATGCCACGATGCTCTATTACATGACCGAGGAGGCGAAGGAGTTCAGCGCGGCCCAGCGCGAGAAGCGCCAGCCGAAGGTGGAAAAGTTTCCGTGGCTGCCGTGAATTAGCGGCCCAGCCGCTCCGCCAGCGGCGCAAAAAAGGCCGGATCGACTGCGATCCGGCCGAAGTTTCGAAATGGCACCTAAGTTAGGTACGGCGGCGGCGCGCGCCGGCGATGGCACAAAGCGCCAAGCCGAGGAGGGCAATCGTCGAGCCGCTGTCCGCGACGCCGGCGGCTTCGTTGACGCGAATATTGTCGACGTTCGGCCACCAGCCGGTGCCGCCGTTGGCTCCGCTGGGAAGCACGCCATTGAAGATCCGGATGGTCGACACGTTGGCCACGTTCAAGGTTACCGTCCCCCAGGCGCCCAGCGCAGACACTGACATCACCTGATCGAACAGGATGGTGTCGCTCACGTCGTACAAGACGAGGCGATAGTCATTCCCAGCCGATGAGGCTTCGCTGACCCCGTAGCCACCGCCGAAGTATTGAGAACTGAGATCGAAGCTGTTGAGAAATACCGGTCCGGTGAGAAACCTCATGCTGTCCGGCTGGGGATAGTTGTTGAAGTGGGCAAAACCACCGTCCGAACCATCGAAGATGCCCGAAGGGCCATATCCCGCGCGCCATTGGACGTTGGCGTCGCCGGGGAAAACATTGACCGCAAAATTCGAACTCAAGTCAGACGAGGCGTCAAAAGTATAGACCGTGCCGAAGGCTGACGTCAGCCCGCAGCCGAACAATACGAGGAGAAGTTTGGCTCTGAAGTACATAAGTCCCATGGAGCGAGGGATATGCCAACTTTGCTTAGGGAATCAGCATGCCATTGATAAACAGAATCTTACGTTAAATCTAATTCATTACAACAAATTGCCCCCCTCCGAAGTGTAAGGTAGTTCGACAGAAGTGAAAGCGAGGATCGTTTGATTCCAGACGGCCCAACCAAGCCGCGTTGAAATCAAAGTCCGGACTTCGTCAGCTTTTCCACCCACCTCCGGGCTTGGGCGTGCTGCGGGTTGAGTTTCAGGGCCGCTTCGAACTGGGCCAGCGCCTCGCTCGTTCGTCCCGGCACGCCAACCAGCGCACCACCGAGATTGTAGTGGGCGCTGGCGGAATCGGGCTCGAGCCGCACCGCGGCTGCGAAATGGGCGATGGCTTCTTCCATCCGTCCGGGGATGGCGGTGAGGGCGATGGCCAGGTAGCTGTGGGCGTCGGGCATGGTGGGGTTGAGACGCAACGCCGTTTCGTAGGCGGCGATCGCATCGGGCAGGCGGTCCGGCATGCCCGACAGGGCCCGCGCCCGCAGGTAGTGCGCCGTGGCGGAATCGGGCAGGAGACGAACCGCAGCTTCGCAATGGGCCAGCGCGTCGGGCCGGCGACCGGGGACGTTCAACAGGGCGACCGCGAGGTTGATATGCGCCTCGGGAAAATTGGGCTTCAACTTCAACGCCTGCTCGTAGTGCACGATCGCTTCGTCCTGGCGGCTGGGGAACCTGGCCAGGACGCTGCCGTACTGCAGGTGCAACTCCTCGTTGTCGGGGTTGGACTGCACGGCGCCTTCCAGCAGCGCCAAGGCTTCCGGCAGGCCCTCGGCGGTTTTCGCCAGGATCGTCGCCAAGTTGCCCCGGGCCAGCCAGGCCTCGGGGTTGCGCGCCAAGGTGGTGCGATAGAGCGTTTCGTTGTCCCGGAATTCGCCGCAGCGCCGCCAGGTCAGTGCGCCGAAAAGCAGGCAGATCCCCACGCCGACGACCGGACCGGCCAACCGGAGCCGTGGACTCGCCAGCGCTGCGCCCGCCAGCGCCAGCGGGGCGAGATCAGCCAGGTACTGCCAGTGGTCCCACACCCGCGAAATGCGCGCGCCGTACAGATTCACGAATCCGAGCACCGGAAAGAGCGTGCCCACAAAAAGCAGCAGGACCGCCAGGGAGGTGCGCTCGCGTTGCCGCCGCGCCCAGCACCACGCCAGCGCGCCGGCCACGGCCAGCGGAAACAACCACTGCCACCACACAATGCCATCGACGCTCCAGCGGGCGTAGATGAAGTTGAGGTTGAATGGCCAGAGCAGGCTGCCGAGATAGAAACAGGTGGCTCGGGCGGCGTGGAGCACGTGGCCGGCCGGAGTCAGCTCAAAATCCGCCCCGGTAGCCCCGAGGCCCGCGCCGCCGAGGTGGGTCCGCTCCACCCAACTGGAGAAAATTCCAGCGACCGCTCCGAGCAGCAGCCATGGGAGCAGCGGGAGCCAGTCGCGACGCCATTCCAGACGGCCTCGCTGCCACCAGAGCACGACGAGCAGGGCCGCGGGCAGTGTCACCGTGGAGGTTTTTCCGAGCATCGAGATGCCAAACAGCGCCAGCGCCAAAAGATAGTGTCCCCACCGGCGGGAGATGTCGAAACGGAGGTAGGCGAGGAAGGCCACCAGGTAGAAAATCAGCGAGAAGGTGTTCTTCTGTTCGGTGATCCACGCGACGGACGCCACGTGAACCGGGTGGAGCGCGAAAAAAGCGGCGCCGAGCCAGGCCGCGATCGTGGGATCGACTGTGGTAGGCTCCCTGCCGGCGATGAGTTTGCGCAATGCCACCGCGAACAGCGCGACCGCGCCGAGGTGCAGCAGGAGGTTTACGACATGATAGCCGAGGGGGTTGTCGCCAAAGATCCGGTGCTGCACCCAGAAAACGGAGTGGAGGAGGGGGTAGTATTGCTCGGTGGCCCCGAGTTCGAACCAGATGCGCTTTAAACCGGCGACGGACCGCAGGGCGGGAGCCGTGACATAGTCGCTGTCATTCCAGATGAACCCGCCGCGCAGGGCTGGCAGGTAGGCTGTCGCCGTGGCCCCCAACACGAGCGCGCCGGCCAGGAAATTCCTCGGCAGGTTTGGCGATGGCCCGGTGATTGCGGAAGGAGATGGCCTGGCCACCAACGAGCAACAGCAAGTCGCCGGAAGATCGGCAATCGCGAAACGGAGCAACGGCGGCCCCCGGCGCGTTGCCTCCTCGGCGGCCGGTCAACCGTTGTTCTTGGTCTCGGGCTCCGTGGCCCAAACCACCAGCCAGCCGCTTTCCTTGTCCACATAGACCAAGGTGGCGGCGTTCGGGTCTCCGGCTTCCACGTAATCGGCGCCGGCGATGACCGAGGAGTCGTACGGCGCCGGCGAGAGGGCAACTTCGGCGGCCGGAGCGGGGGCCGGCGCCGGCATGGGCCGGTTGGTGAGAAATACCAGCGCGAGCGCGGCAGCCGCCATCAGCGGCGTGCCGAGCCAAATGACGGGTGCCAAGGGACGTTTCCGCATCGATTTCCCGCTGCCGCCGTGGAGGCGGGTTTGGAGTTCGCGCCACGCTTCGTTGACATCCGGCGCCGGGATGCTGGACGCATCTGCATGGTAGGCTTCGAGGGCGGCAGCAAGGTTGGCGCGAAGCTCTCGGCAGGCCGGGCAGGCCGCGACATGGTCCGAGAGTCCGGCGAGCTGATCTTTGGTCAGCGCGCCGTCCCGTTCGGCCAGAATCAGGGATTCGCTGTCGCGGCAGTTCATGGGATGGAGTCGGTGAAACCGCTAATTTTCGCTGATGGACGCTAATTCAAACAAGGTTTGAAGATTGGGATGAGCGGGGATGAGCGTCAATTGGCGGTTGGTTTGAATTTAGCGGCGATAGTCGCGGCGATCGTTGTAGCCGTAGCGGTCGTACCGGTCATCGTGGCGATCATAACGGTTGGTCGCGACCCAGACGCGGTCGAAGTGGGTTTCGTAGTGGCCCGCCACGAAGTAGCGGTCCATGCGACCGTGACGACGTTCGGAAACCCAATAGCCAGGGACCCAGGTCCGCACCTCGACGGACTTCCAGTAGCCGTCATTGCAGTTGTCGTCCCGGCGACGGTCGTAACCGTAGCCGCTGGTGACAACGACCCGGGAATCATGGTCGTGGTCGCTGAGCGCTGAGGCGATGATGGCGCCTCCGATCAGGCCGCCGATGAGGGCGACTTCCTTGTCACCCGCGAGAGCGGGCTTGGCGGCGAAACCGAAGGCGGTGGCGGCCGCGAGGGTCAGGGCAGTAATCTTGGTATTCATTGAATGGTCCTCCAAAGGTTGAATTGCGGTTCTGCCCTTGGGACGAAGTTGCCCGGAGGTTTATTCAAAAGAACTCAACGAATGTGCTAGGTATTTAAGGACAGCGGGTTGTGATGGAACGCGCTGACCTCAGCGCGTTGCGGCGATGACGCTCCGAGCCAGCGCCTTGGGGTCAAGTCGCTCCACCCTCCACTGCTTGGTTCCGGCCAGACGCAGCGAAGGATCCAACTTGAGGCGAGGGCGTGTCCTTCGCCCGGATCCCTCGGAACGAAAAGTCGCAGCATCTCCGGGTCTGATCGCGCGCCGCGGATTGGATCCGACCGCGGCAACTCACGCCTCGACCCGCGGAATCGCCCCGATGAGCGTCTTGGTGTATGGGTGTTGCGGACGTTCCATGATGTCGAGGGTGGGGCCCAGCTCGACGATTTTGCCCTGGTACATCACGGCAATGCGGTCGGAGATGTGCTTCACCACGGAGAGGTCGTGGGCGATGAAGATCATCGTGAGGTGCATGTCGCGCACGAGGCCGGCGAGGAGATTGAGGATTTGCGCCTGGATGGACACGTCGAGGGCTGACACCGGTTCGTCGGCGATGATGACCTTGGGCTCGAGCGCGAGGGCGCGCGCGATCGCGATGCGCTGGCGCTGGCCGCCCGAAAACTCGTGCGGGTACTTGCCGGCGGAATGCGGCGCCAACCCGACTTGTTGTATCAACCTCGCCACGCGGCCCGCCACCTGGTCCGGCGGCACTACGCGGTGCACGCGCAGGGGTTCGGAAAGGGCGGCGAAGACGGTGAGCCGGGGGTTTAGCGAGGCAAAGGGATCCTGGAAAATCATCTGCAGGTCCCGGCGCGCGGCCTGGAGTTCGGCGGCCGAGCCCGCGGTGAGGTTTTTGCCCGCGACGAGCACGGTGCCGGCCGTGGGCGGAACCAGCTGCATGATGGTGCGTGCGAGCGTCGACTTGCCGCTGCCGGACTCGCCGACGAGGCCGAGCACCTCGCCCTGGCGGATCTCGAAACTCACGTCATCCACCGCCTTCACCGTTCCGGTCTGTTTCTTGAACACGAAGCCCGATTCGAGCGGGAAATGCGTCTTGATGGACTGCACCTCGATCATGGACCCGCCGAATGCGGGCCTGGTGACCGCGGAATGGGAATCGGCGACCTCGGCCGGCAAGGCGAATCGCGCGAGCAATTCCTCCTCCGTGAACGGCTTGGACAAATCGGGGGGAAGGCCGGGGATCGCGTACAGCTCCCGGCCCTTGGGCTGCAGGGCGGGAATGCAGCGCTGCAGGGCCTTCGTGTACGGATGCCGGGGGTGTTGGAACAACGTCCGGGTGTCGGCCGTTTCCACGATCCGGCCGGCGTACATCACCTGGACGCGATCGCAAAAACCCGACACGACGGCGAGGTCATGGGTGATGAACAGGATCGCCATGCCGGTTTCCCGCTGGAGCTTTTTCAGGAGTTCCAGGATCTGGGCCTGCACGGTGACGTCGAGCGCGGTGGTGGGTTCGTCCGCGATCAGGATGTCGGGCCGCGTGATCAGCGCCATGGCGATCATGACACGCTGCCGCATGCCGCCGGAGAACTCGTGGGGGTAGGCATGCAGGCGCCGGGCGGCGTCGTTGATGCCGACGGCTTCGAGCATGGCGAGCGCTCGTGCCTCGGCTGCGGCCCGGGAGGTTCCCTCGTGGATGATCAGCGGTTCGATGAGCTGCTCGGAAACCCGCAGGTAGGGGTTCAGGGACGTCATCGGATCCTGGAAAATCATCGCGATGCGTTTGCCGCGGATGGCGCGGAGACGATCCGGCGGACAATGCAGCAGGTCGACCCCGTCGAAGAAAGCCGATCCCGCCTCGATGCGGCCTGGCGGCTGGGGGATGAGTCCGAGCAGCGAGGAACACGTGACCGATTTGCCGGAACCGGACTCGCCGACTATGCCGAGGATTTCGCCCTGCCCGAGTTGGAAGCTCACGTCGCTGACCGCCCGGTACACTCCGGACCGGGTGTGGAAACTGACGCTGAGATTTTTGACTTCGAGAAGAGGCACGCGGAAGTGAAACGGAGGGTGAAACTGCGGCGCGAAGCGGCAACGCAATTGTAGGAGGGGCTTTATGCCCCGATGGATCGTTTTGCGCCGATCGGTTGGGACATGAAGCCCCTCCTACCGGCTTCGCGCGCCAAGCAACTCGGCGAACAGCGTCTCGTATCGCTCAATCATTCGCCCGACCGAGAAGCGGCTCGGCGCGTCCGCCTGCCCACGCGCGACGATGGCCTCAACCACCGGCCCGCCCGCCAGCACCTGGCGCAAGGCGGCGGCGAGCGCGGCATCGTCGCCTTTCGGAAACAACCAGCCGTTTTGACCGGGTTGGATGATGTCAGTCACGCCGGACGCCTGGCTCCCAATGGCGCCGCAGCCGGCGGCCATGTAGTCGATGAGCACGAGCGGCAGGCCCTCGTAGTGCGTCGACAGCACCGCCGCCCGGCAGCGGTGGTAGAGCGGGGCGGCATCGGCGACGCGCCCAAGGAAATCGACGCGGTGGGACAGGCCAAGCGAAGCGACGAGTTTTTCGCAGGCGCGTCGGTGCGAGGGTTTGCCGTCACCACCCAGCAGGAGCCGCCCGGTCCAACCGGTGTCCAGCAGGCGTTTGGCGGCGCGGATCAGGGTGGGTTGATCCTTTTGCCGCGCGAAGCGGGCGACCATGACGATGTCCTGGCTGCGCTGGGAAAAAGGCGGAGCACCGACGGCATAGCGGGAGGCATCGGCACCGTTATGGACGATCTCGAGGCGCGGTCCGATCAGCCCCTTGGGGCGGATGTGGTCGGCCACCCCTTGCGAGACGCAGACGGTGGCGGTCGTACGCGATGCGAGCGGGCGGGCGGCCCACAGCCGCCAGAAGGCGTAGCGCTCGCAGTTCTGCTCGATGTGCAAGACCACCGGGACGCCCGCGGCAAAGGCGGCTTGGCGACCCCAAATGTGTTCGCTGAAACCGTGGGCGGCGAAAACCTGCGGTTTGAAGTCGGCGATCAATGCGGCGAGCTGGCGGCGCGTCGTCCACTTGGGCCAGTCGTCGACCCAGGCGTGCCGCAACCCCGCGGCATCGACCTGGGTCTGCATGGTTGTGGGCAGGGCCGCTTTCTTGCGGCGCATGACCAGCAGCGGCTCGTAGCGGCCCGACTTCAGGTGGCCGCACGCAACGTCCAGCGCGACCTTGGTGGCGCCGGACCCGCCGCCGGTGACGAAGTGGATGACGCGGGGGACGGGGTTCATGGCTGGGCAATCCGTCCAATCCAACACGCCCCATCGCTACACGCCACCCCTCTCGAGAGGGGAGCTCGTTTGCGCGGGGAGAGGGGTGGCCGCACGGCGAGTTGGGTCGTAATCCCGCGAAGGTCGAATGAGGTCACGATTTGGAGAGATACGGTTCCAGCGCCGCCTGCGCCTCGGCGACGCTGAGGCGCAACAGCGGGCGCGGGCCTGAGACGTCGGCCGGACGGAGCACCGTGTGTTTCGTGTCCCACGGATGCCAGCGCCAGGGTTCGAGCGGCCCGTACAGCCCGACCACGGGGACATGAAACGAAGCGGCGATATGAATGAAGCCGGTGTCGATGCCGAAACAGAGGTTCATGCGGCGCAGCAGCGAGCCGGCTTCGCGGATGCCGAGCTTGGTGCTCCAGTCGTGACAGTGGGCGCGGAGGTCGGAGGGCACCGCCGCCAAGATGGTCGCATAGTACGCGACGTTGCCGGGCGAATCGCAGTAATGCACCTCGCTGTTTCGGTCGCGGACCAGCCACGTGATAACCTCGGCGAAGCGTTCCGGCGCCCAGTCCTTCAGTTCGAAGACAGATTTGGCGCAAATGAAGACCCGGGTGCGGTTGTCGGCGGGAAGCTCGGCGTCGACGCCGCGGTCGGTGGCGGGATCGGTCCAGTTCTCGTTGTGGGTGTCGGTTACGGGAATGCCATCGGCACGTAGAACATCGAGGAAGCACTCGACCTCGTGCTTGTCCGGGTAGGGCGTGCTGCGTTGAAGCAGCCAGTTGCGGCCTTCGGTCGAGAAGCCCGCGCGATGGGGAATGCCGGCGAGGAGCGGAAGGATGGCGCTGGAGAACGAGCGGCGCAGGATGTAGCAGCGGTCGTAGCGGCGGGCGCGGAGGAACTTCGCGGCGCCGAGCAGGCTGGTGGGAAATGTCGCCTTGCGCTTGCGCTCGCCCTGCAGGCGCGGGCCGTAGTAGAGCAGGTCGTTTTTGTACGGACAGTGGGCGAGGGTGTCGCCGGAGACCGGCTCGGCGAGGACGTCGATCACGGCGTTGGGAAACGCCTGGCGCAGGTTGCGCAGCGCCGGGATGGCGAGAACCGTGTCACCGATGAAACGGTAGCGGATCACCAGGATGCGGAGCGGGCGCTGGTCGGGCCAGGTCATGGTCGGGGCACAAAGTGGCGGGTAAAGGGTAGTGGGTAGCGAGTAGAAGGTGTCGCTGCTCAGTAGGTGGGTGTTTCCATGCTCACTACTCGCTTCTCGATGCTCGCTACTCCTTAGTACACCTCCGGATACCCTTCTCCCCGCGCCTTGAATCGCTTGTGGACCCAAAAGTACTGCTCGGGCGCGAGGCGGATGTTGTCCTCGATGAGCCGGTTGATGCGGATGGCATCGGCCGACAAGTCGGCCGTGGGAAAATTCTCCAGGGGCGGGTGGATGCTGAGGGTGTAAGTGCCGTCGGGGTCGCGTCGGGCAAAATAGGGCACGACAGCCGCGCCGGTCATCTTGGCGATCTTGCCCGTGGCGGTGTTGGTGATGGCCGGCACGCCGAAGAAGGGGAGGATCTCCGATCCCGGCGAGCGCTTGCCCTGGTCGGGCGCATACCAAATGGCATGCCCGGCGCGGAGCGCCCGGATGAGGCCTTTGAGGTCGTCGAAATGCACCGCGATGGAAGCGACCCGCTCGCGATGGCGGCGCATGGGCACCGCCACGACCGGATTGTTGGGCTCGCGGTAGAGGCAGCCGACGGGGATCTGGGACGTCAGATAAACCCCGCAGATTTCCAGCGTGGAGAAATGGGCGGTGAGGACCACGACGCCCTTGCCGGCCGCGAGGGCGCGTTCGAGATGTTCGCGGCCCACGATGCGGAACGCCGGCAGCTGGTCGAGCGGCTCCCACCAGCCGGCGGTGGTTTCAAACAGGCCGAACGCCAGCGCCTCGAAGTGCGCCAAGGCCAGCGAACGGATCTCCCCGGGGGATTTTTCCGGGAAACAGAGTTTGAGGTTCACCAGCACGACATGGCGCCGCAGGCGAACGACATGGAAGACGAACCACGCGATCGCGCGCGCCAGCCGGCGGCGTTCCGGCCAGGTGAGCAAGCGGGCGCAGGCGTAGAAGAATCCGAGTCCGGCCCACATGGGCCAGTGTTGCGGGAGCCAGAGGTTGGATTGCTCGCTGGCGCGGCTCATGCCTTGGGGGGCTGGCGGTAAAGCTGGGGATTCAGCGCCGGGTCATTGTACATCTTGAACTGGAAATAGACGGAAAACGTACGCCGCCCGGCGGCGACCTCGGTGAGCAGCTCGTCGAGGCAGGCGGTAAGTTCGTCGCGCTGGCGGCGGATGCGGCCAAGTTTATCGGCGCACTTGGCGCGGTGCTCGGCGGAAGCATCCGCGCGGACGGACTCCTCGTGCATGTGGTATTCCTTCAGGGCCAGGATGGACAGCCGGTCGATCATCATGCCCGGCGTCTCGGAATTGCGCGGGCAGCCCGACGCGCGCGGTTGCAGCTCGGCGGCGATGGCCTGGTCCAGCTGCTCGGCGAAATTGTTCCGTTCCTGGTTGAAGCGATCGATGTTGCGCTTGGCCCGGTAAACGACCTCGAAGCCGAGGTCATCCCGCCGGGCGACATCTTCCTCATGCCAGAGGGAGAAATTGCGGAGGTGATTTTCCTCGAGCAGCCGCGTGAAACCTTCGCCGCCCGCGGCGGGGTTGGTTTTGTGCCATCGGGCGGTGAGTTCGGCCTGGCGGGTGGCGATCGCGTGGGCGGATAACATGCGCCCGGAGCGTGTGCCGTGCCGCCCGGTCTTGGCAAGCCCGCGGGGTGGATCGGATTTGTGAGTCGCGGGATTTTCGCGCTGTCAATCCGGCGGGCGAACCGGTAGGCAGACGGGGAATGGTCAATGTCATCTGCATGAAGTGGGGCGTGAAATACGGCCCGGAGTACGTGAACACCCTGCGTTCGATGCTGACCCGCCACCTGGCGCGCCCCCACCGGTTCATTTGCTTTACGGAGGATGCCACGGGCATCGGTCCGGGCGTGGAAATCAAGCCGCTGCCGACGATGGACCTGCCGCCGGACAAGGAGCGCGGCTGGCGCAAGCTGTCGACGTTCCAGTCGCCGTTTTTCGACCTGACCGGGCCGGTGCTTTTCCTCGACCTCGACATCGCCATCACGGGCAGCATCGACTGCTTTTTCGACCATCCCGGCGAGTTCTGCATCATCCGCGACTGGGCCAAGCCGGATAGAACGGGCAACTCGTCCGTGTATCGTTTCACGGCAGGCGCGCACCCGGACATCCTGGACTATTTCCTGAAGAATATCGACCAGGTGAAAGTCGAAGTGCGGAACGAGCAGGAATACCTGACCCGGCAAATGAATCGGAAGGGTCTCGTGAAGTACTGGCCGGCGGAATGGTGCGTGAGTTTCAAGCACAGCTGCCTGGCCACGTTCCCCCTGAACCTGGTCAAGACGCCCCAGTTGCCGCCCGGGGCGAAGATCGTGGTTTTCCACGGCAACCCCAACCCGCCTGAAGCCATCGTTGGCAAGAGCAAGAACCTCTACCGGCACGTCCGCCCGACGCCGTGGGTGGCGGAGCATTGGCGATGAGGGGCCGCGAGGGAATGCGGCCGGTTCGATGGCTGGGGTGCAAGGTCGGACCAGGGTCCGACCCTGCATTCGATTCCGCACCCCACGCCGCGCGGCTGGCGCTCCCGATCCCACTGCGAATCGGCCGTAAAAGCCCGGTACTGTGCCGCCTGCGTCAGGTTCGCGTTTGCCTTCGGTCCGCCCGCCGTAATTATAGCGGACAGGGAACGCCGCGCTGACCACGCGGTCGAGTCTGACAAACACCATGCCGGAAATGCTCATCATCAAGCCGTCGGCGCTGCGTGACATCGTGCACGGGCTCCAGGTGGCTGCGTCGATCAAGGCGCAAAAGCCGGAATGGCGCATTTCCTGGATCGTCCGCGACATCTTCGCGCCGCTCGTGCGGTCGAGCACCGCGGTCGACCAGGTGTTTGTTTTCCAGCGCTACGAAGGCGCGCGCGGTTTCCTGCGCACCATGCGCGAGGTGCGCAAGCGCGAGTTCGACCTCGTCTGCGATTTCCAAGGCCTGCTGCGCACGGGGCTCATGACGAAATGGGCCCGCGGCAAGCGCAAGGTCGGCCGGCCGGACGCGCGGGAGGGCGCGGGGTTCTTCTACCATGAGAAGGTCAAGCTGCCGCCGGAGGGCGCGCAGGCGCACGTCTTGGAGACGCTCCTGCAGTTCTGCCCGGTCGCCGGCGCCGAGCCGCGCCTGGCGGGTCCGCTGCAGTTTCGCGATATCGACCGCCTGCACCTGGGTTTCATGGACCCGCGCAAGGGCCAGCGGCCAATCCTGATTTTCCCCGACAGCGGGGAGCGCACCAAGAAGTGGAACGGATTCACCGAGCTTACGGCTCTCCTGATCCGCGAGGCGGGGCGAAAGGTGGTGTGGGCGGGATCCAACTACATGCCCTGCCGCGAGTCGTTTCCGGAAGGAGCGTTCGTCAACCTCACGGGCAACACCAGCCTGACCTCACTGCCGGCCCTGCTCAGCAAGGCGGACTGGGTGCTCTCCAACGACAGCGGCCCGATGCACCTTTCCGCGGCGATGGGATTCAAGACGATTGGACTGTTTGGTCCGACCGACCCCCGGCAGTACGGCCCGTATCCATTGAAGAGCCCGACCAATTACACCATCCAGGCCCCGGTGGGCGAGCTGACGCTCCTCTCCGCTAAGGAAGTCTTCTACCTCTTCAGGCGCATCGAGGCCGGCCTGGGCCGGGCCCAGGTCAAGGCGCCGCTGGTGCCGGCGTGAGGGTGGGCGTCGGTTTCCAGGCCGACGCTGGCGGGCCCGCGCCCCTGCGGGCCATCAGGGTGAGCGAAACTGCGCGGAGGGGCGCGAGCGGTCCAGGCGTCGATCCTGCTGCACAAATTTAACCTGTTCACCGGGCGGGATACGCATTGAATGCGATTTCCCATGCTCGATCCCAAGCTCCTTCGCGATTCCCCCGAGACCGTGCGCACGGCCATTGCCCGCAAGCACCTGGCCGTCGACCTCGACGCCGTGCTGGCCGTTGACTCGGCCTGGCGGGCGAAGCTGGCGGAGGTCGAGACGTTGCGCGCCAGGCAGAAGGCCGCCAACAGTGAGATGGCCGCGCTGAAAAAGGGCTCGCCGGAGTTTCTCGCCAAGGTCCAGGAAATGAAGGCGGTCTCAGCCGAGGTAAAGGCGAAGGAAGAGGCGCTCAAGCCGCTGGAGGAGCAGGTGCATGTCGCGATGCTTTCGCTGCCGAATATTCCCCACGCCACCGTCCCGGAGGGCAGGACGCCCGAGCAGAACGTGGTGCACGCGACCCAGGGGGACATCGCGGCGGTCTCGCCGCACGCCCTGCCGCACTGGGAGATTGGCGGCTTTGGCAACCTGATCGATTTCCCCCGGGGCGCGAAGGTCACGGGGGCGGGTTTCCCGTTCTTCATCGGCGAGGGGGCGAAATTGTCGCGCGCCCTGCTGCAGTTCTTTTTGGATGAGGACGTGAAGGCCGGCTACACGGAGGTCAGCCCACCGATCTTCGTCAACGCCGCGAGCGCCACTGCCACCGGCCAGTTGCCCGACAAGGAGGGGCAGATGTACGAGACCACGCCCGACAAGCTTTATGCCGTGCCGACGGCCGAGGTGCCGCTGACCAATTTCTTCCGCGACGAGATCCTCGAGGAGGACGCGCTGCCGGTGCGCCGGTGCGCCTACACACCCTGCTTCCGTCGCGAGGCCGGCAGCTACGGCAAGGACGTCCGCGGGCTCAACCGCGTGCACCAGTTTGACAAGGTTGAACTCCTGAAATGGGTGCACCCGTCGACCAGTTACGACGAACTGGAAAAACTCCGGGCCGACGCCGAGCGCCTGCTGCAGAAGCTGGAGTTGCCGTACCGTGTGCTGTTGATGTGCGGCGGCGACCTCGGATTTTCCCAGTCGAAAAAGTACGACCTCGAGGTCTGGGCCGCCGGGCAGAAGCGCTGGCTGGAGGTTTCGAGTTGCTCCAACTTCGAGGCTTTCCAGGCGCGTCGCGCGCAAATCCGGTTCCGGAACAAGGAAACCGGGAAGCCCGAACTCGTCCACACGCTCAATGGCTCCGGCCTGGCCGTGCCGCGCGTCCTGGCCGCGCTGCTGGAAAACAACCTGCAGGCCGATGGCCGGGTGAAGATCCCGGCCGCGCTCGTGCCGTATTTCGGGAAGGACCACCTGAGCTTCAAATAATTGGAGGGCCCGGTTCCCGCTGGGCCGCGCCCCGTCGGGGGACGGCCCTTCCACCGAGGCATCCCGCGTGGCAACCAAGAAACACCCCGACTGGTCCGCCGTGGCCGAAGCGTTGGTGAAACGGATTAACCACGGTCAGCTGCATCCAACCGCGATGCAGCGGGCGCTGGCCGAACATCGGCGGGAATGTCGCGGTGGCGGGAAGCCGTCGCGCTGGGCCCTGGCGTTTTCCGGGGGGGCCGATTCGCTGGCTTTGTTGCTGATTTTCTGGGCCGAGGGACCCGGGCGCTGGGGGCGAGACTTCGTCGTGATGCATTTCAATCATCGGTTGCGCGGTCGCGCTGCGGACGGTGACGAGGAATTCTGCCGCCGCGTGTGCGCCGACCTGGGGGTGAGGTTCGTCGTCGGTCGCTGGAACCGTGCCGGTCGGGCCTTGCACCCGACTGCCGGGCCCAAGGCCCGGCGCACCCCCAGCGAAGCGCAGTTGCGCGAGGCCCGGCTGGCGTTTTTCCAACGCGAGATGAAGAAGCGGAGAATCCGCCTGTTGTGGCTGGCGCACCAGCGGGACGACATTGCCGAGACGATGTTGATGCGCCTGGCCCGCGGGAGTGGCGCCTCCGGGCTGGCCGCGCCGCGCCCGGTGCAGGAGTTCACCGATGGGCGGATTTTCCTGCGCCCCATGCTAACATTGAAGAAAGAGGAGTTGGTCCTCGCGCTGGGCCAATCCGGCGCCACGTGGCGCGAGGATGCCTCGAATGCCGGGACGCTTCATTTCCGCAATCGCATCAGGCGCCAGGTTGTGCCGGCCTGGCAAAAGGCCGCGGGGCGTGATGCCATCGGTGGCGCGGCCCTGACCCGGGAACTGCTCGAGGAGGACGATGCGGCGCTGGAATCCTGGGTGGACCGTTTGCGGGCCGTGCGGCGGGGCAAACTTGACTTGGGGCCCTTGGCCGGGCTCCCGGTGGGGGTTGTTCGGCGCGCCCTGCATCGTTGGCTGCTTGTTGTCCGCCCGCATACCGATCTTTCGCGGCAGGGGTTCGAATTGCTCCTCGGTGCTGTCCGGCGCGGGGCGCCAACGCGCTTCAGCTTGGGCCGCAGTGGCTTTGCAGTAATCCGGAAGGGCTGCCTGGCGTTTTGCAAGGCCTAGGGGACAAGTATTTTCGGCGCTGATTGTACGTCGCCGGCCGATTGACTTATCACGGCGGAACCTCCACGTTTCGATCATACTCTAATTCTCATGCCCGATAACGAAGACAACAAGAAGCGCCGGCCGCTGAAAAACATCCCCCCTGACGGGTTTCCTTTCAAGCTGGTCCTCATCTGGATCGCCATCTTGGGGTCGGTCATCGCATTGATTTACTACAACCCCCGCACGAGCTCGCAGCCGGCCGAGCTGAACGGCATCCAGCAAGTCCTGGAACTTGCCGAAAAAGGCAAGATCGCCAAGGGGGCCATCCGGAGCGAACCCACCGGCGGGCGCGACTGGTCGGTGGTCACTGGCGAGACGACCGAGCCCCTGTTCCTCCTGAACTCGTCCAACACCCTTACGAAGACCTTCGTGGCGTCGGGCCGGCTGACCGACAACAGCCTCGAGGTGCTGCAGAAGTCGAAGGTCTTTGCCGAGAAGCCCGCCACAACTGCCACAACCCAGCTGCTTTACAACGTATTGCCGTTCGTTGTGGTCATCGGCCTGCTCTATTTCCTGTTCGTCCGCCAGCTGAAGAATGCGGGCAAGGGCGCGCTGAGCTTCGGTAAGAGCCGCGCCAAGATGCTGACGCGGGACAAGGACCGGATCAACTTCTCCGACGTGGCGGGTTGCGATGAGGCGAAGGAAGAGGTCAGCGAGGTGGTCGACTTCCTCAAAGACCCGAAGAAATTCCAAAAAATCGGCGGGCGCATCCCGAAGGGCATCCTGATGGTGGGTCCGCCGGGTACCGGCAAGACCCTGCTGGCGAAAGCCATCGCCGGCGAGGCCGACGTGCCGTTCTTCTCCATCAGCGGCTCGGACTTCGTGGAGATGTTCGTCGGCGTTGGCGCGAGCCGCGTGCGCGACATGTTCGAGCAGGGCCGCAAGAACGCCCCCTGCCTGATCTTCATCGACGAAATCGACGCGGTCGGCCGCCAGCGCGGCGCCGGTCTCGGCGGTGGCAATGACGAGCGCGAACAGACCTTGAACTCGCTGCTGGTTGAAATGGACGGTTTCGACACCCAGGAAGGTGTCATCATCATCGCCGCCACCAACCGCCCCGACGTCCTCGACAGCGCGTTGCTGCGCCCGGGTCGCTTCGACCGCCAGGTCACGATCGATCTGCCGGACATCGTCGGCCGCGAGCAGATCCTGCGCGTCCATGCCCGGAAAATCACCCTGTCCGACAATGTCGACCTGGCCATGATTGCCCGCGGCACCCCGGGCTTGTCCGGCGCGGAACTGGCCAATCTCCTCAACGAGGCCGCGCTGCTGGCCGCGCGCCGCAACAAGAAGAAGGTCGACATGGCCGACGTGGACGAGGCGCGCGACAAGCTCCTGTGGGGCCTGTCGCGCCGTCGCGTCATGGACGATGCGGAGAAGCGGTTGGTCGCCTGGCACGAAGCGGGTCACGCCATCCTGCAGGCCGTGCTCGATGATGGGACCGTGCCGGTCCACAAGGTCACGATCATCCCCCGCGGCCAAAGCCTCGGCAGCACCACTTACCTGCCGACGAAGGACATTCTCACCCAGCCGAGGAAGAAATTGCTCAACCAGATTGCCATGGCCATGGGCGGACGCATTGCCGAGGAACTCGTCACGGGCGACTTCAGCAACGGTGCCTACGGCGACATCAAGCAGGCCACCCGCATTGCCCGGGCAATGGTTTGCGACTACGGCATGAGCGACCTTGGCCCAGTCGCCATGGGCGAAAACCAGGACACGGTGTTCCTTGGCCGGGACATCACCCGCTCCCAGCATCTCAGCGAAGACACCGCCCGGAAAATCGACGAGGCGGTCTCCGAGATCCTGAATACCCAATACAAGCGGGCGCAGGACATTATCGCGGAGAATCGCGTCGCGCTCGACAAGGTCGCGGCGGCGCTGCTGGAGCACGAGACCATCGAGGGCAAGCACGTCCTCGAGATCCTGAAGCACGGTGAGATCCAATCACCGATCCTGGCCATCAAGCCGCCGAAGCTGCCGCCGACTGACACGGGCAAGTCGGTCGACAAATCCTCCTCGTCGCCGTCGGCCGGGCCCGCCGGCGCGCCATCGCCCAGCCCGGCCTGAAGCCTAAATCAGCCTTGGTTTTTCCCCCGAGACCGGCACGATGCCGGTCTCTTTTTATTTATGAACATCTGCTGCATTGGCGCGGGTTACGTGGGGGGGCCGACGATGGCCATGATCGCCCTGAAATGCCCGGACATCACCGTGACGGTGGTGGACATGAACGCCGCGCGCATTGCGGCCTGGAACAGCGGTCAGCTGCCGATTTTCGAGCCGGGCCTCGATGACGTCGTCAACCAGGCGCGGGGCCGGAACCTGTTTTTCTCCACGGACGTAGCCGGGCAGATCAAGAAGGCCGACATCATTTTCGTCGCCGTCAACACGCCGACCAAGACCTACGGCGTCGGGGCGGGGCGCGCGGCGGACCTGCGGTTCGTGGAGTCGGTGGCCCGCACGATCGCCGAGCACGCCGACACGGGGAAGATCATTGTCGAGAAGTCGACCATCCCGGTGAAGACGGCCGATGCCATCAAGACGATCCTCGCTTCCAACGCCAAGGGCCTGAAGTTTGCCGTCCTTTCGAACCCCGAATTCCTGGCGGAAGGCACGGCGGTCGCCGACTTGCTGAATCCCGATCGCGTGCTGATTGGCGGGGAGCGCACGCCGGAGGGGGAAAGGGCGAGCGAGACCCTGGCGGCGGTCTATGCGCGTTGGATTCCCCGCGACCGCATCATCACGACCAACCTTTGGTCGTCCGAGTTGTCGAAGCTCGTCGCGAACGCCTTCCTGGCCCAGCGCATTTCTTCGATCAACTCGATCTCCGCCCTGTGTGAGGCGACCGGGGCCGATGTCGACGAGGTGGCGCGGGCAATCGGCAAGGACAGCCGCATCGGGCCCAAATTCCTGAAGGCATCCGTTGGTTTTGGCGGTTCGTGTTTCCAGAAGGACATCCTGAATCTGACCTACCTGTGCGAAAGCTTCGGGTTGCCCGAGGTCGCGGCGTACTGGGCCAGCGTCGTCGGAATCAACGACTGGCAAAAGAGCCGATTCGCCGCCCGCATCGTCAAGGAGCTGTTCAACACGGTCGCCGACAAGAAAATCGCGGTCCTCGGCTTCGCCTTCAAAAAGGATACCAACGACACGCGTGAGTCGGCGGCGATCAACGTCTGTCGCGACCTGCTCGCCGAACATGCCAATGTCAGCGTGTATGACCCGAAGGTCCCGGCCGCCGAGATCAAGGCGGACACCCTGGGCAAGGGCGCGGACAACCCGCGCCTCACGGTCGCCAAGGACGCATATGAAGCCTGTGCCGGGGCGCATGCCGTTGCCATCGTGACCGAATGGGACGAGTTCCGAACCCTCGACTACACGCGGATCTTTGCGGGGATGCCCAAGCCGGCGTTCCTGTTCGACGGGCGCAACGTGGTTGATCTCGCCGCCCTGCGGCAAATCGGTTTCCGGGCCTCAGGCATCGGTAAGGCTTCCTGACCTTGGGGCCGGCCACTGCCGGCCCACCCTCAGACGGGATCATGCAATTGAAGCGCCGTTTCGCTCGGTAGCGAACCGACCGAAGGGTGGTCGTCGATTTCCATATCGACGACAAGGACTCACGAGGCGTGCGAACCTGGCGTCGGTGTGGAAACCGACGCCCACCACTTGCATGATCCCGGTTGAGACCTGAGATAGTGTACGGGACCCGACTGTTC
>DASZPS010000066.1:0-9222 GCA_035549955.1 Lacunisphaera sp.
GCAGATAGCCCTCAACTGGGTGCTGCAGCGGCCGAGCGTCTCGACCGTGATCATCGGCGCCCGCGACGAGGTCCAGTTGCGGGCGAACATCGCCGCAGCCGGATGGAAGCTCAGCGCGGACCAGATGAGCCGGCTCGACGCCGCCAGCGCGAAGCAAATGACTTATCCGTACTGGCACCAGGCGGGATTCGCGGAACGCAATCCGTTCCCGGTGTGATGATTTGAACCACAGAGACACTGAAGCGCAGAGAAAGGCAGATTCAGTCTTAGCCCAATTATTCAGTAGACGGTGGAGCGACCTGCTCCCCAGGACGCTTGCTCGGAGCGGCTGCGCCGCAACGCGCTGGGGTCAGCGCGTTGTGGTGATCGGCGCTTCCATATCGCCGACAAGGACTCACGAGGCGGGCGAACCTGGCGTCGGTGTGGAGACCGACGCCCACCGATTGAATGGTTCCGGTCCTGCGCCCGTCAAAGGCGACGGTGGTTGGTAAATTCGCGATTTCGCCAGCCAGTGGGACACTGAAGACACGCCCTTGCCCGGTCCCTACCGCCCGATCAGCGTTACCTTCGCCTCGCGTGCGGTGCCGACATTGTAGCTCTCGTCGGGCTTAACCTTAATCACCACCTCCCGCGTGCTGCCGCCGAGGCCCTCGGCCATGGGACGGAGCCGCATCGTCACATTCTCCTGGCCCGCCGGGATGGTCATTTCGACCGGCATATCGCCTTCCGGCCGCCGATAGTCGCTCCATTTGCCTGCCGTTCCTCCGAGCGAGAAATGTACGACGAGCGGCCTGGCATTATCTCCCGTCCGATGAAACTCCACCGCACCCAACGTGCCCTGCGGGACGGACGCGGTGGCTTGCGTCGCTCGAATCGTGACGACCGGGCGCCCGTTGTCGGCTTCGACGCCGGCCACGGCAAAAATCCGGCGTCCGTCCGGCCACTGGGCCCCGGCTTCCACCCACTGGCGGCCATGTTCGCCCGGCGAAAACGTGAATTCGCTCCCCTGCCCGCTCGCCCCGCCCGCGGCCTCCCACTCCACCTTCGCTGGCGTGAGGTCCAACCCCGCCGGCGCGACCAGGCGCACCGTCACGTTCCGGCCCACGGCGATTTTCTCCGGGAGCCCTTTGATTTCCGCGGCGACGGGGCGCCAGGGTCGGCGGCTTGCTTCCGTCCCCGCCGCCAGCCAGACCAAGCCGGCCAGGGCCCGCGCCTGGTTCACGATGACAAACTCCGTCGAAACATTGTGCGTGTCGGTCCAGCGGTCGTAATACGGATAGGGCGCGGTGGCGGCGCCGTCGTCGGGAAATGACAGGTTGCCGAGTTCGCCCTTGTAGCGCGACAGGTAGGGCTGGCCCGCCTGGATATTTCCGATCGGCAAGCCCGGCGGCGGCTCGCGCCGGCGGTCGTTTTCCGCGTATTGGTGCACCAACTCATGCGGCCGCCGCTGCCCCAGGCCCGTGAGGTACGAGATATTCACCGGATTCGTACCGGCCTCAAAGTTCAAGTTGGCGAGATAAGCTTCCAGGAATTGGGGCCGGGGATCGGCCTGGCGCGGATAGTCCAGCAAGCTCGCCACCGCGAGGTCGAAGGCCTGGTCGAGCGAAAAGTACCATCCGCCACCCCGCATGCGCTTGGTTTGCGCGGGAAAACTCGTGCCATACGCGCTCTCGTCGGAGCTGTTCATGGCATCGCGCCCCGCGGCCTCGATCTCCCGCTCGCATTTCGCCAGGAGGGCGGCGTCGAGCCGGTCCGCCGCGATCCGGTCGGTCCGGCCGGCAAAGGCGTAGCTCCGGATGGCGTTGCCCCAGCACTCGTTCAACCGCCACCAGCCCCAACGCCGCGTGCGATCGCCGGCCGGGTCGCACCAAGCGCGGAATTTGTCGTGGAATTCCCCTTCACCCGTCGCGAGGAAAAGCTCGGCCGCCGCCCACGCCAGTTCGTCGTCGTGCCGGTGATTGTCGCCGTAGTGCGTCAGGCGCTGGTATGACCCGCGCGGTCCGAAGCGTTCGATCGCCGCCACCAGGAATTTCCAACCCTTGCGGGCGCGGGCAAGGTAACCGTCCGCGATCTTCGGGTAGGCCTTCCGAAAATGTGGCGACGAGGCCGCCTGCGCGAGCGCCGCGACCGCCGCGGCGGTGGCGGCGGTGTTTTTCGGCCACACCACCTGCGGGTCCCCCTGGTCGGGCAGGACGTCGCTCTCGTAGGCGCGGTCACGCGGTCCCACCAGAAAATAGAAACCGCCGTCGTCATCCTGCATCCGCGCCAGGAAATCGGCCTCCCATTTCGCTTCCTGCATCAGGTCCGGCACGCCGTCACCGCTCTCGGGCAACCCGAGGTTGTCGCATTCCGCCGCTCCGGGGATGGCGTCCACCGCAAACATCAACGTGTGGATGAACGAGGCGCTGTTGGTGGTGTACTTGCCATAGTCGCCGGCGTCGTGGTGGCCGCCCGCGACGTTGACCGTCCCGCGGTGCACAAACGGATAGAGCTGAGCCGCCTCGCTGGTCAGCGCGAGCCCATTGCCAGCGGCGGACGCGGTTTCCGCGCGCGCACTGGCCGCCAGCCGTTCCCATACCGACGGAAATTCCGCGGCGGGAACAGGCACTTGCGCGGCCGCAAGGTGGCACCCCTCGTGCAAGAAGCGGGTGAACGGAACCGCGTTGCTCGTGCCGCAGCGTTGGTGATAGATCCCGAGCGCGTAAGTGCGCGCGAACGCCATCGCCACGCCGTCGTCGATTCGAAACGGCAGCGAGGCGCCGAGGCCAGGCACCGCGAGCCGGTATTCGCCGGGTGTGCGCAACGCCGTGAAATCCGCCTCCGCGACCTGCTGGTACGGCGTCGGCTCATACGCGTAACCGCGGTCCGGGCGGGCGGTGAGTTTCCCTTCCAACACCGTCGCGCCGCGCGCGTCGACCACGTAAAAGCGATTCGCCGCGGGAATGGGCATCTCTCCCATGCTGCCGAGAAAGTACCCGACCATCGCCTTTTTCGGCGCGCCGGGCAGGTAACCCTCCTGGTTCACGTGGATCGCGGGACTCTCGCGCAGCGAATCCGCCTGCGCCTGGAAGGCCGTGCCGCCCGGCCACAATTCCCCGGCGGGATTGGTCACGGCGACGGCCGCCCCCTCCGGGATGTCCCGGCCGAGGCGGAGGTAAATCCAGGTCCCAACACGCAATTCCCCGCCCACCAGCGGGGCGCTGACGGCGCGGCGCTTGAGGCCGACCGCTGCCACCGGCACAGGTTGGCCGCCTGCCGTGACCGCGAATTGCCCGGGCCCGGGAATCTTCAGGGCCGCCGACGGCGTGGCAAAGTTCCAGGCCTTGCCACCATCAGGCCCGGGAGGCTTCGCCTGGATCAGTTCGATCTCCAACAAATCGGGCGCGAGCACGCGCAGCGTCGCCCCTGCTTCCGCGGGATCACGCGCCCCGGCGCGAACCGGCGCCGCGAAAAACGCGCACGCCAGCAGTCCTGCCATCAGGAACCCGCCCGATCCACCCTCAGGGAAAAACTTAGGAAATGACATACCCCAGTTAACCAAGTCCGCCGATCCTACCCCATGGAGAGGGCGCCCACCTTTCCGCCAAAATCCGCCTGCCCAACCCCCGTCCCGCGCCCCTGGTCCGCCGCCATCCCGGGGAAACACCCTGCTGTCATGGGGTAAACACCCAATGGGATACACCTACCCTTTATGGCTTTATGCAGCACCGGCACTCATGCCGGCGCCAAGCATAACCTCCGGTGCGGTCCACCCCGCCGCACCGGGGGTTACGCCCGGGTTTTCCGCTCTCCCTCCATGGCCAACAATAAATCCAAACCTCCGCAGAAATCCCCCATTGCCCCCAAACCGCCGGTCCCGGCCCAGGGCAATTACAGCGATTTCCTGCTCCGCGAGCTCGTCTCGCACCTGCGCGAAAACCGCACCCAGTTGCGCGAGGTCTGGGCGCGCAACATCCTGGACGCCAAACTCCTGTCCGCCATGACCAAGGAGGAAATCTTCTCCGAAGTCACCTCGGTCTACGACAACTACGTCGAGGTGCTGGAGACCGGCAACGTCGACGCGCTGCAGGCCTACGCCCGCAACCTGTCCGAACGCATCATCCCGCGCGGCGTCGAAACGCACGAGGTCATCAGCATCGTGCTGCTGCTGCGCGACGTCCTCGCGCGCTCGCTGTTCAAGAAATACCAGCACGATTTCGACCTTCTCAACCGGGTGTTGGACGCCTACGAACCCGCCGCCAACCGCATCGCCAACACCGTCGCCGTCAGCTTCGTCGAGGAGCGCGAGCGCATCATCCGCCAGCAACAGGAGGCCATCCGCGAACTGTCCACGCCGGTGCTGCAGGTGCGGGAGCGCCTGCTGATCCTGCCGATCATCGGCGTGATCGACTCGCAGCGCGCGAAACAGCTCACCGAGCAACTGCTGCGCGGGATCCGCAACAACCGCGCCAAGGTCGTCGTCGTCGACATCACCGGGGTGCCGACCATCGACTCCACCGTGGCCAACCACGTCGTGCAGACGGTCGAAGCGTCGCGCCTGATGGGCGCGGGCGTGATCATCACCGGACTTTCCTCCGAAATCGCCCAGACGCTGGTCACCATCGGCGTCGACCTGAGCAAGCTCAACGCCGTCGGCGACCTGCAGGGAGGCATCGAACTCGCCGAGCGCATGCTCGGGTACAAGGTCCGCGCCGAGGAAATGATGGGACGGGGACTGGCCACGGCGTGAGGCAGGGACCTCCCCATGCAAGTCCCCATCCTCAAGCAAGGCACCTATCTCATCGCCAGCATCCAGTCGGTGCTGTCCGACGCGGACATGCTGCAGCTGCGCGACGACCTGGCGGCGCGGGTGGGCTCGCACCGCGCGCGGGGGGTCATCATCGACGTCACCGTCCTGGACGTCATCGATTCGTTCGCCACGCGAACGCTCCGGAACATCGCCCACATGCTCAACCTGCGCGGCGCCGACACGGTGATCGTGGGCATCCAGCCCGAGGTGGCGTTCGCGATGGTGCAGCTCGGCCTCACCCTGGAAGGCGTCGGCACGGCCCTCGACCTCGAGGAGGGCCTGGCCTTCCTCGACCAAAAGAACAAGCTCCATGCAAAAGCCGGCTCTTGATATCCATTTGGAGATCCGCTCCACGATCGACATCGTGACGGCGCGGCAGCATGGCCGGGAACTGGCGCTCGAGCTGGGCTTCGCCGGGTCCGAGATCACCCTGATCGCCGCCGCCATCTCCGAGATCGCGCGCAACATCCTCGACCACGCCAAGCGGGGCGAAATCACCTTCTCCGTCGTCACCCGGCATGGCCGGCGCAGCCTGCAAATCGTCGCCCAGGATCGCGGCCCGGGCATCGCGGACATCCAGCGCGCGATGCAATACGGCTATTCCACCCGCGGCGGGCTCGGCGTCGGCCTCCCCGGCGCCAAGTGGCTCATGGACGAATTCGAAATCGAGTCCGTCGTCGGCGAAGGCACGAAGGTCACGATGCGGAAATGGATCAAGCATGGAAACCAGCAGTCCACTGCAACGGGTTGATTGGGCCGTCGCCCAACGCACGCTCCCCGGACAAATCGTGTCCGGGGACCGCCACGTCGTGCTCACGCATGCCCGGGGAGTGACGCTGGCCGTGATCGACGGCATTGGCCATGGCCCGGAGGCCGCGAAAGCGGCGGATCTTGCCGTCGAGGCGCTGCGCCTGCTGCCGGAAAACAATCCCCTCGCCCAGATCACGCGCTGCCATCTCGCGCTCGGCCGGTCGCGGGGCGTCGTGATGACGCTGGCGGAGTTCAACCTGCGGGACGAGACGCTCACGCTGTGCGGCGTCGGCAACGTCGACGCCACGCTGTTCCGGTCGGTGACGGGTCCGGGCACGCCGGCGCGCGAGAGCGCCCTGTTGCGCGGCGGCGTGGTCGGCGACCAGCTGCCCGCCCCCCATGCGAGCATCATCCCGGTCTGCGCGGGCGACCTTCTCGTCATGGCGAGCGACGGCATCCGCCTGGAATATCCCCGCGACCTGGCGGGCCGCATCGACCTGCAACACCTGGCCGATCAGCTGCTGGACAGGAATTTCAAGGGGACGGACGACGCCCTCGTGTTGCTGGCCCGCCTGAAGGAGGCTGCCGATGAGTGAGGCCGCCATCCAGATCCCCGCGCCCGACCGCGAGCCCGAAACTGCCCGCGAGGCCTCGGTCGCCGTGCAACTCCAGCTCCTGTTGGACAGCGCCCACCTGATCAGCGAATCGCCCGACCTCGCGGCGGCCACGACCTCGATCATCCAGCGCTTCTGCGCGGTGTCGGGCTGGGTGCTGGGCGAGATGTGGGTGCCGGCGCCCGGCGGTGCGTTCGAACTCTATTGCTTCGGCCAGGGTCCCGACCTGCCCCGGGGCAAGCGTTTCCCCCCCGCCGCGCCCGGGCAAACCCTGCGGTTGCCGGAGAAGCTGTCGGAACCGCTGCGGCGCGGCGAACCGGTCTTCGTGCCCGACCTGCAGGTGGAGCCGGACGTTTTCCGGGCCAGGGCCGCGCAGCGCGCCGGCATCCACAGCGGCTACCTGATACCGCTCCGGTGCGCCGAGCAGACGCCGGCCGTGCTGCTCTTTTTCCTCGCCGGCGACCAGCCGCCCGAGCCCCCGTGGACCAGCGTTGCCGGGGCCATCGCCGCGGAGCTCGCCGCGGTTTTCCAGCGTGAGCGCACGCAGGAACAGCTCAACAGCTTCTTCAACCGCTCGCTCGACATGCATTGCCTCGCGGGCTTCGACGGCTTCCTCAAGCGCGTGAACCCGGCGTGGACCCGCACGCTCGGCTACGAGATGGACGAACTGCTGTCGCGCCCGCTGATCGAGTTCATCCATCCCGAGGACCGTCCGCTGCTGCTGGAAAAATTCGCCTTCCTCGGCCATGGCGAGGACCTGACCAGCGTGGAGGTGCGCTGCCTGTCGAAGGACGAGTCCTTCAAGTGGACGCTCTGGAGCGCCACGCCCCTGCCCTCCCAGCACCTGATCATCGCCACGGCCCGCGACATCACCGTGCGCAAGCGCACCGAGGCCACCGTCGCGCAGAGCGAGGAGCACTACCGCGACCTGTTTCACCAGGCATTCCAGATGCAGGACAACCTGCGCCGGATGTCGGACCGCGTCCTCAAGATCCAGGAACACGAGCGCGCGCGCATCAGCCGCGACCTCCATGACGAGGTCGGCCAGGCCCTGACCGCGATCAACATGAACCTGGCCATCCTGCGCAATGCGATGGTGGGCTGCGCGCCGGAGCTCGAGCATCGCATCAGCGACACGCAGGGCCTGATCGAGAACACGATGGACACGATCCACAATTTCTCCCGCGAGCTGCGGCCGGCCATGCTCGACGACCTCGGCCTGCTGCCCGCCCTTAGAAATTATGTGAAAATCTTCATGGAGCGCACCAAGATCCAGGTGTCGCTGTCCATCGAGGGCCAGTCCCACGTCGAGGAACTGGACTCGGAAAGGAAAACCGTCATTTATCGCATCGTGCAGGAAGGACTGAACAATGTCGTCAAGCACGCCAATGCGACCAAGGTGGATGTGGTGCTTCGGGGCATCCCCGAGAACGTCCACCTGGAAGTGTCCGACAACGGCCGCGGCTTCCGCCTCGGGGCGCGCGCCGAGTCCGCGCCCCAGCAGCTCGGCCTCCTCGGCCTGGCCGAGCGCGCGCGGCTCGTCGGCGGCGAGTTTGTCGTGGCGTCGATGCCCGACCGCGGGACGATTCTCCGCGCCACTGTTCCCTTTGCCTGAACCTGAAACGTCACTGAACATAGCATCAACCCATCCACGCCCATGCCCAAGATAACTGTCCTCCTCGCTGATGACCACACCGTAGTCCGCCAGGGCCTCCGCTCCCTGCTCGCCGCCGAAGCCGACATTGAAGTCGTCGCCGAGGCCGATACCGGCCGCCAGGCCGTCCAACTCGCCCGCAAGTACCTGCCCGAGGTGATCGTGATGGACATCGCCATGCCGCTCCTCAACGGCCTCGATGCCACGCGCCAGATCATGCACGACTGCCCCACGGCGCGCGTGATCATCCTGTCGTCCTACAGCGACGACGAATACGTCGAACAACTGATGGACGCCGGCGCCATCGGCTACCTGCTGAAGCAGACGGCCTCGAACGACGTCATCAAGGCGATCCGCGAGGCCCGCCAGGGCAACGCGTATTTCAGCCCCGCGGTGTCGCGCCGCATGCTGGAACATTACCGCCGCGCCTTCGTCAACGGCCAGCCGGTCAAGAAGACCACCGAGGCGCTCACCGCCCGCGAGCGTGAGGTGCTGCAGCTCATCGCCGAGGGCAACACCAACAAGCAGATCGCCGCCGTGCTGTGCATCAGCGTGAAGACGGTGGAGAAGCACCGCCAGCAGGTGATGGACCAGCTGAACATCCACGACATCGCCGGCCTCACCCGCTACGCGATGAACCGCGGCATCATCGAGAACAAGGCCCCGCTCCTGCCGCAACAGACCTGACGGCGGCATGGGGAATGCTGAAGTCAGCCATCGTGAAATCCAGAATCGTGAAAACGCCAGTCACTACAGCCTGAGATTTTCAGTTTAGCGATTTCACGATTTTCAGTTTTCAAGATTCCCTGTCACCGCTGGAGGGCCCGCGTCCCCGTGGGCCGTGCCTTGGTCGGAGGTGGAGCGACCTGACCCAGGACGCTGGCTCGAGCCGGGGAATCGTGAAATCCGCAATCGTGAAATCGAGAATCGTGAAAACGAAGAGCACCGCACCCGATTTTCCGCTTAGAGCCGAGCCTCGGGGTCAGGCCTCATCTTGCACCTTCAAGATCGTCGGGATCCGCAAAAACGAAAACGCGCATCTTGGAATGCGCGTTTGAAGTTGACCATACCATCCGTAGCCTTGGCGAAGGATGGCGCCCCCACGGGGAATCGAACCCGGGAGTCCGCAACAACCGAAAAGCTTCATAGAACGTGCTTTTGAGTTGTTATGAGTGAGTTAGAACAGGAAAGAACTTACATCGAGAGGAAACTAATTCCAGCAAAAAGAAGTTTCCTGGCAAATTCTGTGGCAAATAATTTAGAGAAAATTGGGCGCGAATGGCGCACTAACGGACACGAACAAGACATGTTCCCCCGCCCTCGCCGGTGCGAAAAAATCTTCGGGCAGCGAGTATGGGTATTGCCGCGTCATGCTGCGGAGGCCTTTAACGTATTCGCCTTGTACCGCCAAATCT